>JAAYPR010000022.1 GCA_012519705.1 Campylobacteraceae bacterium | reverse complement strand
GAATAGTTACGTTAAATTTAGATAAATTTCTCTTAACAACTTCCATCCCGCGACTCTCAAAGCCCACGTATCTTTGCACGCTTCTATTTTTTTCTAAGAGATCCATTCTTTGCTCTACGTTTTTATCTTGTGGTTTTGGAGTTACAGTTCCGATTTCTACAGCACCAAATCCCACAGTTTGAAGAGCTTCCAAAGCAACCCCGTTTCTATCTAGTCCTGCACCAAGTCCGATTGGGTTATGAAAATCTAGTCCCAAAATTTTTTGATGTAAAATCTCATCTTTTACTCTATAGTTGTTTCCTATAATTTGAAAAATCCAAGGGTTTTTGTTTCCAAACTCAAGAATTTTCATTGATAGGTCATAGGATTTTTCAGAACCTAGTTTGAAAAGTAGTTTTCTAAAAATTTCGTATCTCAAATCTATCCTTTTTAAATTTAAAGCCTATATTCTAGCAAATAATAGTTTAAAAATCCCTAACTTTCAAATGTGCCTTTGAGTTTTTTATACTCATCACATTCAAGGCTTAGTTTTTCTTCATTTCCAAAGCCAACTATCACACCATCTTGTAAAACTGCGATATTTGTAGCGTTTTTGATGGTTGAAAGCCTGTGAGCTACAACTATGATGATTTTATCTTTTCTAATTTTTTCAATCACATCTGTTATAGCACTCTCGCTTGTGTTATCAAGTGCTGAAGTTGCTTCGTCTAGGATGATGATTTGCGGGTCTTTGTAAAGCATTCTTGCGATTGCGATTCTTTGTCTTTGACCTCCGCTTAAATTTGAGCCAAACTCATTTAGAGTTGTGTAAATTCCTTTATCTAAGCCCATCACAAACTCATAAGCATTTGCCATTTTAAGAGCGGTTATGACTTTTGCCTCATCAAATTCCCTGCCATAAGCCACGTTGTTTGCGATAGTATCGTTAAATATATAGACTCTTTGGCTAACTAGACCGATATTTCGTCTTAAACTTTCTAGACTAAACTCATATAAATCACTGCTATTTACTAAGATATTTCCACTATTTATGTCATAGAAGCGAATTAGAGTGTTTACGATGGAGGTTTTTCCGCCGCCACTTCCGCCAACTAAAGCGAGCATTTCGCCTTTTGAGACGGTAAAACTTACACCTTTTAAGACATCTTTATCATCATATTTTAAATAAACATCTTGGTAAGTTATATGTTTAACATTTTCTGGAAACTCTAAATTTCCACCTACGATTGATGGAACTCTGTCTATCAAATCAAAAGTTCTCTCACTTGCGGCTATGGCGTCTTGCATTTTGTTATGAATGCCTGAAATTCTCTTAACCGGAGTGTAGAGCATGAAAAGAGCTGTTATAAAACTAAAAAACCCACCCACACTCATCTCTTCAGCGATGACCTCTCTACCGCCAACTATGATAACAATGGCGATACCGATTGAGCCAAGAGTTTCCATTATCGGAGAAACTAGCTCTCCTACTTTTACAGCTTTGACATTTAGTTTAAAGAACCTGTTGTTTTCATCAACAAATCTTTTGGTCTCTTTTTCTTCAGCGTTATTTGCTTTAATTATCTCGATATTTGTAAATACTTCACTTAAAGTTGCGGTTATATCAGAGGTTTTTTCCTGTGCGTTTCTTGAGATGTTTTTCATCTTTTTTGCAAGTAAATTTAGCGGATAAACAGCCGCTGGAAGAAGCACTAAAGCAAAAAAAGCAAGTTTTGGGCTTTGGTAGATGACAACTGCTAAAAACGCTATGATTTGAAATAGGTTCATAAAAAAGTCAGGGATTAAATTCGCTACAACAGTTCTAATTCTCTCAATATCATTTATAGTTCTACTTATCAGTTCACCCGTTCTAAACTCGTTAAAAAACTTCATATCAAGGCGGAGTAAATTTCCAACAAGCCTCTCTCTAAATTTCCTTGTTATGTCTTGCCCGATATAAGCAGTGTAGTAGCGTTGTATATACGTCCCGCCACTTTTTGCAGCGTAAAGTAAAATAACAGCGTAAGGAAGAGTGTAAAGAAGACTCTCGTTTTTATCTATAAAGATTTTATTTAGCACTGGGTCTATCAGCCACGCACTTCCACCAGCTGCCACAGCTGCCATTATCATACCTAAAATTGCTAGAAAAAACTCAAATTTATACTCTTTAAAATAGGGCGAAAAGCGTCTTAAAAGCTCTTTTAACCCACTTTTTGTATCCACACTCTCCATTTTGTTTTTCCTTTTATTTTTATAAATTTGTTAAATTTTTTCCCATTTTGTGCCACTTGCTGTGTCCATTATGGAAATTCCTTTTTTGGTTAGCTCATCTCTTATCTCATCAGCTAAAGCGTAGTTTTTCTCTTTTTTGGCTTCATTTCTTTGTAAAATCAAGCTTTCTATTAGAGCTTTTTCATCTTCACTAACACCAAACTGAAAATAACTCTCATCTTCTAAAATCCCAAAAACCGAGCCGATAAACTCTAAATTTGCTAAAATTTCACTCTTTTTAGCCCTGTCTTTTGGGTTTTTATCAAGGTATTCGTTTGATGAGTTAACAAAGTTATCTACAAATGATAGTGCCAAAGATGAGTTTAAGTCATCACTCAAGGCTCCTAAAATTTGCTCTTTTAACTCCAAATTTAACTCGCCTGATTTAGAGTCCTCAACTCTTTTTTTGAGTCTATAAATTTTATCAAGTCTTTTTTTAGAAGCGTGCAAATCATCAAGGTTGTAGTTAAAATTCGCCCTATAATGCGAACTCATTAGATAAAACCTTAAAGCCTCACCTGGAACTAAGTTTAGAGCGTCTTTTATAAAAAAGCTATTTCCTAAGCTTTTACTCATTTTTTCGTTATCAACTTGAACAAAGCCGTTGTGCATCCAGTACTTTGCTAACTCTTTATTTTCGGCACATCTACACTGGGCTGCTTCGTTTTCATGATGAGGGAAAAGTAAGTCCATCCCGCCAGCGTGGATATCTATGCTAAAGTTTTCATCCCCGCTTTCTAAATGCTCTTTTATCATAGCAACACACTCTGTATGCCAGCCCGGTCTTCCTTTGCCAAATGGACTCTCATACCAGTTTTCATCAAATTTCCAAAGTACGAAATCTTTTGGATTTTTCTTTAAACTACTGCTCTCAACCCTTGCCAAGCTCTCATCTTCACTACTTTTACCGCTTAGACTTAGGTATTTTGCATCACTACTTGTATCAAAATAAACGCCGTCATTTTCTATAACATAAGCGTTTTTTCCTTCAAGTAAAGCTTCAATGTATTTTATAATGCTTTGTAGGCTCTGGGTTGCTTTTGGTTCAACATCAGCTCTTAAGACATTTAAAGCTTCCATATCTTTTAAATATCTCTCGATATAAAAGCTTGTTATCTCTTCTAGGCTTTGACCACTCTCGTCCATTTTTTTTAAAATTTTGTCATCTATATCGGTGAAGTTTTTAACAAATTTAACTTCGTAGTCTAGGTTTAAAAACACTCTTCTTAATAAATCAAAGCTAATCGCACTTTTTGCATGTCCTAAATGTGCATCATCATAAACCGTTGGACCACAGACGTAAATCCTTACTTTACCGCTAACAATTGGCTCAAATTTAACCTTTTTTCTAAGTTTGCTATCATATATATTCATTTATAAATCCCTTAAAGAGTAAAAGTACTACTATTTCTACAAAAGCTACTAGTAGTATGATAAAAATTTTTTTAACGTTGATTATAGCTAAAAAGTTGCTAAAACCAAACTCCTTGATATTCATAAAAAGCAGATACGCCCCACCAATCGAACTTGACAACGCTAAGCCCGCCGCTCCCATCGGTTTAACTAAAAGAGCACAGCTGATTAAGTTTAAAACTAAGCTTTGGATAGTGATTTTAGCAGCTACGTTTTGCTTCATCTTCGAGTAAAGCCAGAGTGAAAAAACCTTCGCTAATCCAAAAGGTAAAAGCCCTAGCATGTACATATTTAAAACCATAACTGAGTTTAGTGTGTCAGTTCTAGTAAACTCACCCCTTTCAAAAAGTAGCCAAATTATCTCTTTACTTAAAATAACCCCGCCAATAGTTGAAAACAAAAGCAGAGCAAAAAGTAGGTGAAATGCACGTGAGAGCATACTCATAGCATCTTTATCGTTACCAAGCTTTATAGCTTTTGCGATTTTTGGAAAAAGAGCAGTTGATAGGGCGATGGCAAAAAGAGCCAAAGGAAGCTGGAAAATCCTATTTGTATAGTAAAGGTAGCTTATGCTTCCAAAGGCTAAAAAACTAGCAAACCAAGTATCTATAAATGAGCCAATTTGAGCCGCACTTGAGCCAACTACACCGTGGAAAAAGTTTTTATAAAACCCTTTTGTTTGGGCTTTTTTTCCTTTTTTTAGGGCAGTAAATCCAGTTGTGATAACTCTTAGCATTCTAGTTTGTTTTAAGGCGATGATATGGACTAAAAATTGAAGTATTCCACCAACTACAACGCCTAAACTTAGATATAAAACGATAGTTTCTTTATTTTTTCCATCTGCTAAAACAAGAGCTCCTATCATAGCGATATTTAAAAGAGCGGTTGAAAAAGCAGTAGTTGCAAAATGCCCTTTATACTGTAAAAGTGAAGCAAATAGAGTAACCAAAAAGATAAAAGTTAGATACCAAAAGTTTATCCTTACATAAGGCGTGGCTAAATTTACAGTTTCTCTGTCAAACCCAAGAGCTAGAAATTTAGTAAAAAGCGGGGTTAAAAGGTTTACTAAAAGAGTTAAAAAAAGTATAAAAATAGTAAATCTTATAAGTACACTTGCTGTAAAAGTTCCCTTTTTCTTAGCACTCACAAAGCCTGGCAAAAAGGCTTGTGTAAAAGCACCTTCTCCAAAAAGCCTTCTAAAAAGATTTGGCAGTTTAAACGCTATAAAAAATATATCACTCCAAATGCCGGCCCCAAGTGTGTTAGCTGTAAGCATATCTCTGATAAATCCTAAAACTCTTGATGTGAGTATGCCAACGCTGTTAGTAAAAAACCCTTTAAAAACGCCAAATTTTGCTTTCAAATACCTGTCCATTGTTTATTATGAAATTTAAAGGACGATTATAGTATAATCTCGCTTATTTTAAAATTTATTTAAGGATTAAATTTGATAAAAACTAGGGTTGATGTTGAAAAAGAGTCTAATCTTACCAAAATTTCACTATTTGGCAGATGGGACTACAAAACCAACAAAAACCAAATTTCAAAACTTAAAAACAGCATTATTAAAGCAGATAAAAATATTTTATTAGATTTTAAAAACGTAGAAAAAATCGACTATAGCGTTATAGTTATCATAAAAGATTTAGCTGTAAAACATGATAAAACCATAAAGCTAGAAGAGAGTAAATTTAGCTCAATGTTTTCTTTAGTAGATGATGAAAAAATCGACTTTAAATACACTCCTAAAAAACCAAAATTTAACCTTTTTTATGACATCGGCAAGGCAGTTTATGAGGCAAAAGAGAGCAGTGTAAGTTTCTTTAGCTTTTTAGGCGAGCTAAGTGTTAAGTCAGGGTATAATCTTTTTAACCCCCGTAAACTTAGAGTTAAAGAAATCTCAAACCACTGTAGAGATATGGGGATAAATGCTGTATTTATCGTCTCTTTAACTGCTTTTTTGATAGGTGTGGTTTTAGTCTATATTGGTTCTGATATGCTTGGGATGTTTGGAGCGACGATTTTTATAGTTGAGATTATGGGGATGATTACTCTAAGAGAGCTTGCACCTTTGCTTGCTGCTATAGTTGTGGCTGGTAGGACAGCTTCATCATTTACCGCTCAAATAGGAGTTATGAAGATAACTGAGGAGATAGATGCGATGAAAACTATGAGTTTTGACCCGTTTATTTATCTCGTAATCCCAAGAATTATAGCTATGATTATCATCATGCCTTTTGTGGTTTTTTTAGCTGATATGGCGAGCATTTTAGGGCAGATGATAGTTGCTTATGGGTATTTGGACATCCCTTTTGATACTTATCTTGATAGATTTAAAGATTTAGTTAAAACAAAGCATTTTTGGGCTGGGATGATAAAAGCACCATTTTTTGGGCTTGTAATCGCTCTTGTTGGGTGTCTAAGAGGGCTTCAAGTTGATGGAAGCACAGAAAGTATCGGCGAAAAAACTACAATTAGCGTCGTAAATGCGATATTTTGGGTTATAGTAATTGACGCGATATTTGCTATATTTTTCATAGAAGTTGGTATTTGATGGCTGTAGTTAAAAGATTTATAGAAGGTGAGAACCTAACTCTAGCCTTTGGCGATAGAATCATCCACGACAATGTCAGCTTTCATATAAACGAGGCTGAAATTTATGGGTTTTTAGGTGGAAGTGGGAGCGGAAAGACAACTCTTATGAAGACTCTTACTTATCTAAAAGAGCCAGATAAAGGCAAGGTTTATATGTTTGATAAAGACCTTTGGAGTCTAAGCCTAAAAGAGAGAGAAAAAGTTAAGCTTCAAACAGGGTTTATGTTTCAGTTTGGGGCTCTGTTTTCATCGATGACAGTCTTAGATAATATCGGCTTAATGCTTAGAGAGTATAGTAAATTATCAAACAAAGATATAAATGATATCTCGATGTTTTGGCTTCAAAAAGTAGGGCTTAAAAAAGAGGCTGCAAATTTATACCCAAACGAACTAAGTGGTGGTATGAAAAAAAGAGCTGCTCTTGCAAGGGCTTTGGTTCTTAGTCCAAGGGTGCTTTTTTTAGATGAGCCAAACTCAGGGCTTGATCCAGTTAGTGCAAGGGCGATGGATAGACTAATACTAAATTTAAGAGATACAGTTGGTTTAACCGTTGCGATGGTAACGCATGATGTGGATAGTATATTTAGTATTTTAGATAGGTTTTTAATAGTTGATAATAAAAAAATAGTGTTTGAGGGAAACTTAGATGAAGTTAAAGAGTTTAAAGACAACCCTTTGCAAGAGTTATTTGATAGTAGGAGTTAAGTGTGGAAAATAGAAGTTCGTTTACTATAGTTGGGATGTTTACAACTGTAGTTGCTTTATTAATCGCTGGGTTTGTATGGTGGATAACAACCAAGTCTGATTCGAGTGTTGAGTATACAACTTACTATATCCACACAAAAACACTGCCTACAAACTTAAAAGAGGGTGGAAGTGTTAAATACCTTGGAGTTCCTGCTGGGTTTGTTAAGAGAATAGATTTTGCTGATAATGGTAACTATGATACGATAGAGTTAGTTCTTGATATAAACAAAGAGTTTCCTATAAAAAAAGATAGCGTTGCAAATGTTGAAATTCAAGGAATTGGAGGCATTGTGAGCCTAAATATCGAAAAAGGGTATGTTGATTTTGAAAAAGATGAAAAACGCATTATAAAACTAGAAGCTGGACTTTTAAGCAAGTTAAACGAAGAGGCTGGAAAGGTTAGTGAAAATATAAACAGTGTTTTAAATAACGTAAATTTACTACTTTCAGAAGAGAATGTTAAAAACTTTAGTGACACTTTAAAGTCAATCGAAAGCCTTACAAAAAAACTAGATAGCGATGAGAACTTTAAGCGAATAGCTTCTATTTTAGAGTCTACTGATAGCATTTTAAAAGAGTTTGATAAGAATAAAACTAGCTTTATGAGTTTGGTTGCAAATTTTGATGAGCTTGTTCAAAATAGCAATGAATTTAGCAAAACCTCTACCAAAACTTCAGCAAATTTCAACAAAACTCTAAGTCTAGTTAACAAAAGCCTAGAAAATGGTGAGTATAATATAAAAGAAATTTTAAGCCCAACATTGCATGAGACATCAATTGCGTTGATTGAGCTTAAAAAGACTCTTAGAGAGTTTCAAAATGCATTGTTTAGGTTAGAAGATGATCCTTATGACTTTTTCTTTAGAGATGTAGAGAGAAAGAAATAGATAAAGAAAGGTAAAATATGAAAAAACAAATTTTATTTACATTTACGGCAGCTCTTTTGCTAAGCGGCTGTTTAGCTAAAAAATCAGAACCTTATAACTACTATGAGATGACATATAAAGGTGAGAGTTGCGAGGTGCGATCACCAAAAGCACAAAAAATTTATGTCTCAAACATCCAAGCTTTGAATTTAGCTGACAACAGAGATATTTTGATAGTTGATAGTAGAAACAATATCAGATATGTTAATGATGCGAAGTATGTAACTCTGCCAAGTGAGATGGTTTATAAAGGAATTGTAAGTGCAGTTGCTTCAGAGTGTGAGTTTGAGCAAATTTTTAGACCAAATACTAAAGATTATGTTTTAAACACTTCACTTCTCTCACTTCAAGTAAATCACGACCAAGCAGAAGTTATTTTAGGCTATGACTTGATGAAGGGTGGGTCTTCTGTAAAATCAGGGGTTATAAAAAACCATGTTTTCGTTCCAGACCCAAGCACTCCAACTATTTTAAAACATATGGATATCTCTGTAAATCAAGCTATTGATAGGCTTATGAACGAAATAAAACAGCAGGTAAGAAAATAGTGATAGTTGGCATTGAGGGAGTTTTAACAAGGCTTGAGCCAAATTTAGCTATTGTTAAGCTAAATAGTGGCTTAAGTTACGGTGTGATAGTTTCGCTAAACTGTAGTGCAAGCTTAACGGTGGGTGAAAAAGCCTCACTCATAATCACCCAGATTATCAGAGATGATGCACATCTACTTTATGGTTTCAAAGACAAAGATGAGCAAAATATGTTTCAGGTGTTACTTAAAGTTAGCGGGGTTGGGGCAAGTACAGCGATGGCTGTTTGTTCGACTCTAAAATACTCAGAGTTTGTAAGTTCAGTAGTAAACGGCGATACAAAAGTTTTAACCACAGTTCCAGGAATTGGGCTTAAAACTGCTAGGAAAATCATCGCTGAGCTAAGCGATGCGAAACTTATAAGTAGTGAAAGTGTGGAGAGTTATAAAAGTGATGCGATTTTAGCACTTGAGAGTCTTGGGTTTAAAAGAGATAGAGTTTTAAAAATAATTTCTGAGTGTACGGCGACAAATACAGCTGACTTGATAAAAGAAGCACTTAAAAAATTAGCATAAATTTAAAATATAAAGGGAGAAATAGTGAAATTTGGTATAGTTTTTGGTGGACAAAGTTATGAACATGAGATAAGCATAGTTTCAGCTATAACTTTAAAAGATGTTATAAATAGCGAAGTAGCTTATGTTTTTTGTGATAAAGATAGAGAGTTTTATCTAATAGAAGCTAAAGATATGAAAGCTACTTATTTTAGTAGTGGTGGCTATAAAAAAGCTAAGAAATTAAACATAAAACAAGGTGGATTCTACACAGAGGGGATGTTTTCAAAAAAAGTTGAAGCTGAAGCTTATATAAATTTAATCCACGGATGCGACGGCGAAGATGGCAAACTATCAGCTTTGTTTGAGTTTTTTGACATTAAATTTATAGGCTCACGCTTAGAGGCAGCAGCTCTTAGTTATGATAAAGTTCTAACTAAGTTTTTGGCTGAGGTGACGGGGGTTAAAACACTTCCTCATCAGGTTTTAAGAAGAGGCGATGCTTTGAAGCTAGAACTACCTATCATCCTAAAACCAGCAAGACTTGGAAGTAGTATTGGTATAGAAATCGTAAAAGATAAAAATGAGCTTGAGTATGCCCTAGATAAAGCGTTTGAGTATGATGATATCATTTTGGCGGAGCCGTTTTTTGAAGGCATAAAAGAGTATAACTTAGCTGGGTGTAAGATTGATGGTGAGATAAAGTTTTCAATCGTAGAAGAGCCAAATAAAAGTGATGAGATTCTAGACTTTGATCAAAAATACCTTAGTTTTAGCGGAAGCTCAAAGATAAGAAAAGCTGATATTGGCGAAGAGTTAGAGAGCAAACTACAAGAGGCATTTAGCAAGCTTTACAACTACGGTTTTGATGGAAGTATCCCAAGATGCGACTTTTTCGTAAAAGATGGCGAAGTGTATCTAAATGAGATAAATACAAACCCAGGAAGCCTTGCTTACTATCTTTTTGATGATTTTAACGATGTGATTAACTCTCTTGCAAATAGCTTGCCTGAGTATCAAAAAATCCCAGTGGGGTATGAGTATATACAAAGTATCTCAGTTCATAAGTAAATTTTAACGAAATTTATGCTAAATTATACATAAAATTTTATGTAAAGAAGTATAAATGACTAGTTTTAAACAAGATGAAATTTACACCGCTACTGAAGTTGTTAGAAACTTTAGCTCAGTTTTAACAAAAGTAAGTAGCGGAGAGATAAAAAAAGCTGTTATTGTTAAAAACAACAAATTTGAAGCTGTTATGCTTAGTTTAAAAGAGTATGAAAGACTTGAAAAAGCTGTAAATCTTCTAGATATACTCTATTCTCAAAAAAGGCAAAAAGATGGCAATTAGAGAGATAAAGGCATTTGGTAAAACTTATAAAATAAGCTACGAGATAAAAAACCCAAAATTTAACAACTACATTTTAATCCTTCACGGCTGGGGTGCAAACAAAGAGCTTATGATAAAAGCTTTTGAGAAGCATTTTGATAATATTAAGCAAATTTATGTAGATTTACCTGGTTTTGGTGGGAGCAATATGTTTGATCCACTTAATACTAAAAAATACGCATTTATCATAAAAGAGTTTATAAAAACTATGCCAAATGAGCCACATATAATCATGGGACATAGTTTTGGTGGTAAAGTTGCAACTCTTTTAAAGCCTAAAAACTTAGTTTTACTAAGTACCGCTGGCATCGTGGAAGAAAAACCTTTTATCGTTAGAGCTAAAATTAAGACTTTTAAAGCATTTAAAAAAGCTGGTTTTGGAAGCTTATACAAACTTTTTGCTACAAAAGATGTAGAGGGTATGAGTAGAGAGATGTATGAAACTCTTAAAAATGTGGTGGATGAAGACTTTAGAGAAATATTTGCAAAAACAACTTCTAAAACTCTTATATTTTGGGGCGAGGGCGATAAAGCAGTAAGTGTAAAAAGTGGTGAACTTATAAACAGACTTATAAAAGGAAGTGAGTTTTATCCGCTGAGCGGGGATCACTTTTTCTTCTTGCTTCACTCTAAATTTATAGCCCAAACTGTGAGTGCTAAATTTGTTGATGATAGTAGCGAGGTTGTGGACAATAGTTTGGATGAAATTTCGGATGTTATAGAGCTAGATAGTGACTCTGGGATAGAGGGAATTTTTGAAAGAGATAGTTTAGATAAGAGTTCAAAAAAAAGCAAAGCCATAATAGAGAGTTTAAAAAGTAGTTTTAAAGAAGAAAAAAACTTAGAAAAAAACCCATACAAAACAGAAGAAGAGGTTAAAAAAACTGTTGAGAGCGGTTTTTTTGGTGGAGTTAGCGATGTTTTTGAAAGGGAGTATTCGCCTAAAGATGCGGGCTTGGAAACAGAGCCAGAAATCATTGAGGGTGAGGCGGATAGCGAAATAAATATTGAAATTTTAGAAACCAAAAAAATCGAAACCGAAAAAAATACAGTAGAAGAGCCTAAAATAGAGAACTTTTACGGAAATGTTAGTGAAGTTATTGAAAGAGATTATAAAGAAGAAGAGGAGATAATAGAGAATATAGAAGAGGAAATTTCTGAAAATGTAGAAGTGGAAATTTTAGAAGAAGCAGTTTTAGAAAATGAGATAGAAAATGAAGAAGATAGAGTCTTAGAGTTATTCGGAGATGAAGTAGGCGAAGTGGTGGAAATATATTCTAGCGAAAATTTAGAAAATATAGAAGAAATCAAAGAACCTGAAAAACAAGAATTTAACAATTTTTATGGAAATGTTAGTGAGGTGGTTGAGAGAGATTACCAGCCTAAAGAAACTCTAAATTTGGAAAACATAGAAGATAAAAAAGATAACAAAGAGCTAAAAACGATAAAAACTAAATTAGATATAAAGCCAGCTGAACCAAAAATAGATAATTTTTACGGCAACGTCAGCGATGTAATTGAGAGAGATTACAAACCAAAAGAGCCAGTTTTAAAAGATATTAAATCAGCAGATGAGATTTTAGAAACTGATTTAAAAGAAGAGATTATAGAAATTTCTGAGCAAAAAGAAGAGTTTGAAAGTTTTGGCAGTGATGTAAGTGAAGCTATAGAGAGAGAGTATAAAGAAGAGGAAATTTTAGAAAAAGATGAGCTAGATAGTGAAATTTTAGAAATTGCTGAGAGTAAAACAGAAAGTTTAGAAAAACTAGAAGATGAGCTAGAAATTATAGAGCCCCAAATGGAGCTTTTCTATTCAAATGTTAGCGAGGCGGTTGAAAGAGAGTATAAAGAAGAAATTGCAATTAGCGATGAAACAGAAGAAGCTAGTATAGAGACTAAAACAGAGACTGTAGAAACAAAAGCCGTAGAGCCTAAAAAAGAGACTCAAAATAAAAAAGAAGAAATCTTTGACAACGAAGAGTTTAAAACCAAAACCGATATAAAAACTTATCTTGACAACCAAGAAGTCAGCGAAGTTTTTGAAGATGAAATTTTAAAAACGCAAGAAGCCATTAAAGCAGAAACTCCTGTAGAAACTCCTAAAAAAGAGCCGGTAAAAAGATTTAGTGATATTTATATCGAGAGAATAAAAAGAGCGATTGAGAAGATGGAGAGGGAAGAGAGATGATGTTTATAACTCATATTTTGTTTATTTTAACACTTGGATTTTACCTTATAACCACGCTTCAGTGGTTTTCATATAGGTTTGAAAGGGTGTTTTTTCACTTTACAAAGCCGCTTTGGCACGCTCTTTATCTGTTTTTGCCGATAGTTTTATATTTTGGCTTAAATGCTTTAAATGAGCTCTATTTTTACGCTTATTTTTATCTTATTTATCTGCCACTTCTATTTTTTTGGCATAAAAAACTTGATAAAAAGCTAGTTTTTACCGCTAGAGTTAAAAGGTTTTTTGTTATTTTAGTTTTGACAACTATTTTTATAGATATCTTACTTTATGAGAAAGCTGCTGTTTTACCACTATTTTTGCCTTTGGCGGTGACGTTTTTGATAAGTTTTAGCTTTGAAAAATACCAGTCCTTACTTTTCATAAAACAAGCTGCTAAAAAGCTAGAAGGCATGCCAAATTTAACCATTATAGAAATCACCGCAAGTTACGGCAAAACAAGTATAAAAAACTTCTTATATCAAATTTTAGAAAAAGAGTTTAAATGCTACAAAACCCCAAGAAGCGTAAATACATTGATGGGTTTGGTTAAAGATATAAATGAAGAGTTGCCTAAAGACACTGAAATTTACATAGCAGAAGCTGGGGCAAGACAAAGCGGCGATATAGAAGAGATAACTAGTTTTTTACAGCCTAGCATCGTGATAGTTGGCGAAATCGGCGAGCAACATATCGAATACTTCAAAACCATAGAAAATATAAGAAAAACTAAGCTTGAAGCCCTTGCTTCGTCAAATTTAAAGATGGCTTTTGTTCATAGCTCAGCTAAAGACAGCGGAGATGAAAAGACTGTGATTTATAACTCAAATTTAAGCGGCGTTGAGGCAAATTTGGAGTCTTTAAAGTTTGATATGAAATTTGATGGCGAGATTTATAGGTTTGAAGCACCTATTTTAGGTAAGTTTAACGCTTCAAATTTAGCCGCTTGTATAAATACAGCAAAATATCTCGGTATGGATATAAAAGAAATCCAAAACCAAGTTGCAAATTTGCAAAGCGTCGAGCATAGGCTTCAAAAGATTGAAGCTGGCGGGAAGTTCATCATAGATGATAGCTTTAATGGCAACTTAGAGGGGATGAGCGAGAGCTATAACCTAGTAGTTGAGTATGAAAATAGAAAAGTCGTCATAACCCCTGGCATCGTAGAAGCCACAAAAGAGATGAACGAAAACTTAGCTAAAAGGATAAATGAGGTCTTTGATTTAGTCATCATCACAGGCGAGCTAAACGCTGATATTTTTAAAAGCATAATAGATGAGAAAAAGCTTATAGTACTAAAAGATAAAAGCGAGCTAACCAAAGTTTTAGGCGAAAAAACTAGGGCAGGGGATTTGATACTTTTCTCAAATGATGCACCGAATTTTATATGAGTTTAGGGAGAATTTGCTACTTTTAAAAGGGTAAATTCTCTATATAATTACTTTTTCAAAACTTTTTCATCTAAATTTCAAACTTTTATTAATTAAAAACCTAAAATTTGCTAAAATCTCATATTTAAACTCAAAATAAAGGCGGGAAATGAAAGCTACAATGGAAGCTAAAAAAGAAAAATCACTTGGCTCTAAAATCAACGACTATATCATCAACGCCCTAAACGGCATGGCGTGGGGGCTTTTTTCATCACTTCTTATAGGGCTTATCATTAAGCAAATCGGAGTGCTTGCGGGAATTGATATGCTTGTGCATTTTGGAAATATCGCTCAAAGACTGATGGGTCCAGCTATTGCAGTTGGTGTAGCCTACGCTGTTAAAGCTCCGACTCTAGCTATAATGTCATGTGTGGCGGTTGGAGCTGTGGGGGCTGGGAGTATAGTGTTTGATGCGTCTACCACAAAAATTGTGATAGGCGAGCCTTTTGGGGCGTTTGTAGCAGCTCTAGTTGCAGCTGAAGTTTCAAAGCTAGTTGCTGGCAAAACAAAGGTTGATATCGTTATAGTTCCTATGACCACCATTATCGTGGGTGGCATAGTTGGGCAGTTTATTAGTCCTGTGATGGTTAGTGTGATGTCAGGGCTTGGAGCTATCATCAACACAGCAACCGAGCTTCAGCCGATCCCGATGGGTATAATAGTTTCGGTTTTGATGGGGATGATTCTGACTCTTCCTATTTCATCGGCTGCCCTTGCGATATCTTTAGGGCTTGATGGCATCGCCGCAGGAGCTGCGACTGTTGGGTGCTGTGCAAATATGATAGGCTTTGCCACGGCATCGTATAGAGAGAACAAAATGGGTGGATTTATCGCTCAAGGCATAGGTACATCTATGCTTCAAGTCCCAAACATCGCTAGAAATCCAAAGATTTGGATACCAGCCATTGTCGCTTCTGCCGTGCTTGGTCCGATTTCTTCAGCAGTTTTAGGCATGACTTCAAACGCTCAAGGTGCTGGAATGGGTACAAGTGGCTTAGTTGGGCAGTTTGCTATGATAGAAGTTATGGGCTCTTCGAGTGAAGTTTTAGTTCAAATAGCTCTTATGCACTTTATCTTACCCGCTGTGATAGCACTCGCAGTTAGTGAATATATGAGAAAAAAGGGTTGGATAAAATTTGGTGATATGAAACTTGCTGAGATAAGATAAAATTTAAAGCTTATTTCCTATAAATAAGCTTTATGATCCCAATGATAAACAAAACAGTTGAAATGATTGAATTCTCTTCGCTTACCAAAAGAAGAAAGAAAGATATTAGCACCAAAACAGATGGGAAAATTATAGAGTTGATTTTTTCGTTTATAGCTTTTTCAAAATAGCTAAGCTGGAGCTTTGAGATGTTTGTCTCAATTTCTCCCGTGCTTATTTTATAGAAGCTATTTTTTATATGGTGCAAGTTTTCAGGTAGTTCTTCAAGTTCGTCAAAAATCGCATCAACAAGCGTATCTTTTGCCCCAATGGCACGCGGTAAATTCTCAACTAAAATCGGCAAAATATCTTTAACTCCGTTAAAGTTTTCGATGTAAGTTGTTCCAAGTCCTTCTATTATCGCACTTACTCTTAAGATGTAAATAGCTTCAGCTGGGAGTTTGAAAGGAAACTTGGCGGTGCTTTCCATCACCTCAAAGGCTAAATCCTGCATAGTGCTTTTCTTTAGTGAATCATTTGCAAAAATCGCAAAAATTTGCTCTACAAACTCGGCAAGCATAGCTGTTGGTGTCTCGTAAGCACTAATTCCCAAATTCTTACAAGCGACTATGTATTTCTCATAGTTTTGTTCATTTGCTGCTTTTAAAAGTGCGATAATGTTAAGCCTTGTTTGGTTTGGGACGCTTTTTACCATCCCAAAGTCAAGCAAAATAAGCTGTGAGTTTTTGTTTATAAATACATTTCCGGGGTGTGGGTCAGCGTGAAAGTAGCCACGAATCAGCATCTGCTCTACATAAAACAGAACCAAATCTTTTATAACTTTTCTAATGTCAATGCTAAATTTCTCGATATTTTCCCTATCATCAAACCTAAAACCCTCTTCAAAACTCATTACTAGCATATCATCGTTACTGATATCTTCATAAAATTTAGGAAAAATTATATTTGAGTTTTTATAGGTTTCGCTAAATTTCTTTAAATTTTCAAGCTCTTTTGTCATGCTGACTTCTTTTAAAATTGTGCTTGAAAACTCGCTTATCACAGCTTCAAGTGAGTTTTTTGTATAGTGAGAAAAGAGTGGTTTAAATAAGTAGTTAAAGAAATTTATAATTTTCAAATCAGCTTTTACTCTCTCAACTATGCCATATCTTCGTAGTTTTACAGCCACTTTTAAGCCATCTTTTAAATAAGCCTCGTGAACTTGCCCGATGGAAGCAGAAGCGATTGGAATTTTGTCAAATTTAGCAAAAATTTTATCTTCACCCACGTAAACTTTTTCAAACTCACTCTCACTCATCGGTGGCAGTGAGTCGTGAACTTTTTTAAGCTCGTTAAGATAAGCAGGAGGGAAAAAGTCGCTTCTTGTGGCTAAGACTTGAGCCATTTTTATAAAACTTGAGCCCAAAGAGTTGATGGTTTTAGATATCTCATTTGGGCTTATAGGTTTAAAAAAGAAGAGACTCTCTCTTCTCATGATGAGTAGATAAAATGTTAAAAGTAGGCGAAAAACCTTATAAATCCGAAGCGGATTATACTCATTTTTTCTCATTAAGCTGTTTTTCAAGGCTTTCTATTTTTTCTTTAAGAGCTTCTATATCATCTTTTGTAGCTAAGTTTAGCTCACCTACAACCTCTCTAAAATACTCCATATTTTTATCATGCTCAGCTTTGGCTCTATCATAAAGTTTGTCTATAAACGCATCACTATCTTCTTTTGTGATTTTCCCACGTTCTTCAAGAGCATTTAGCTCTTTTCTAACTCTATCCTGGATTGTAAGCAATCCGCCAGCACCGATATAAAGCAAATCTTTTAACATTTCACTCTCCTTTTAGATAAGTTGTTTAACCTCTAAAGCAATTGCTAGTTCTTCATCAGTTGGAACAACCAAACCCCTTATAACAGAGTCTTCTTTTGTGATACATCTGATGTCTCTACTATCTGAGTTGTTTAGCTCCTCATCGATATGAACGCCAAGGTGCGTAATCCTATCGCAGATATCACTTCTTAGTTTTGCGTAGTTTTCACCAACTCCAGCTGTGAAAATCACCGCATCAACCCTTCCTAAAATCGCAACGTATGAGCCAACATATTTAACTAGCCTATACATATACATACTATAAGCTAGTTTTGCCATCTCATCGTTTTCTTCAACGATTCTTCTATTTACTTCTCTAATGTCACTTGTACCGCAAATTCCCAAAAGTCCACTATTGTGGTTTAGGATTTTATAAATTTCCTTGCTTCTAGTATTTAGTGCTTCAGCTAGGTAGGTGATGGCAGCTGGGTCGATATCCCCACTCCTTGTTCCCATCATAAGCCCTTCAAGCGGAGTTATCCCCATAGAAGTATCAACACTTTTACCGTTTTTTATAGCGGTTGCACTTGCACCGTTTCCAATATGAAGTGAGATAGCGTTAAATTTATCTAACTCTATACCCATAAACTTAGCAGCTTGCTCGGTTACATATTTGTGCGAAGTTCCGTGAAAGCCGTATTTTCTAACGTCATATTTTTGATATAGCTCATAAGGAATGGCATACATATAAGCATACTCTGGCATAGTTTGGTGAAACACAGTGTCAAAAACAACAACATTTGGGATATTTGGTGCTTTTTTCATAACACTTTTTATCCCAGCTAAATGCCCAGGGTTGTGAAGTGGTGCAAGAAGTGAAAGCTCATCAATAGCTTCTATGACGCTATCATCAACCAAACAAGATGCTTTAAATCTATCTCCGCCTTGAACTACTCTATGTCCGATTCCACTTAGTTCGTTAAAGTCTTTTAAAACCCCGCTTCTATGAAGAAGCTCGTTCATGATAGCCGTTCCAACTTCGTGGTTTGGGATATCAACTTTTTCTTCTATTTTTTCATTTTCTGTTTTTATAGCTGCTTTTGAGTTTGAATTTCCTATCTCTTCGATAACTCCGCTTGCTAAAACGGCTTTGCTTTCCATCTCAAAAAGTTTAAATTTGATAGAACTACTTCCTGAGTTTAAAACTAAAATTTTCATATTACTCTCCTGATTGTATCGCACTGATAAGTACTGTGTTTATGATATCTTCAACCAAAGCACCTCTACTTAGGTCATTTATTGGTTTTTTAAGTCCTTGAAGTATAGGCCCCATAGCGATGCCATTTGCTAGTCTTTGAACTGCTTTGTAAGTTATATTTCCTGAGTTTAAATCAGGGAAAATAAAGACATTTGCATTTCCTGCTACACTTGAGTTTGGCATCTTTTTCTTTGCAACCACTGCGTCAACTGCGGCGTCAAACTGAAGTGGCCCATCAACTACGTTTTCAAGTCCAGCTTCTTTAAAGCTCTCTTTTGCTAAAGCCGTAGCTTCTTTCATCTTTTCAACGCTTGCTCCTGTGCCACTTTCTCCTGTTGAGTAGCTAAGCATCGCTATTTTAGGCTCGATTCCAAAGTTTTTAGCTGTTTCGCATGAGCTTAGTGCAACACCTGCTAAATCACTCGCACTTGGTTCTGGCATTATCGCACAGTCGGCAAAAAGAAGAGTTTCATTTTCTAAACACATTATAAAAGCACCGCTTACAGAGCTAACTCCTGCTTTTGTTTTGATGATTTGAAGGGCAGGGCGGATAGTATCAGCTGTAGTTCCAACCGCACCACTTACCATAGCATCAGCTTTTCCAAGCAGAACTAACATGGTTCCAAAATAGTTTCTATCTTTTACCATCTCTCTTGCTTGCTCCAAAGTAACGCCTTTGTGTTTTCTAAGGTTGTAAAACTCCTGCGTAAACTCATCTAGAAATTTACTAGAACTTGGATTTATGATGGTTGCTAAGTCTAAATTTAGCCCTAAATTTGTAGCTTTTGTTCTTACTTCGCTCTCATCTCCAAGAAGGATTAAATTTACAGCTCTACTTTGTAAAAGTGTGTGAGATGCTCTTAGTATTCTCTCATCTTCACTCTCTGGAAGAACTACGGTTTTGATACTTTCGCCAGCTTTTTTGTAAAGGTTATACTCAAAATTTAGCGGAGTTGTTAAATTTGGAGATTTTAACTCTTTTGTAAAAATTTCAGGTTTAACTTCTAGCACATCAAAAGAGACTGATTTCCCACTCTCTTCAAAAGTTATTTGATTTTCAAAAATATAGGCAAATCTTTTTGAGTTTAGGAAGTCAAATCTATACTTTTCAAAGTTTACATCTAGTTTGCTACTACACTCGGTTAAGATAAGAAATTTCATATCTTTTGCAAGTGAGATGTTAAATCTATCTTTATCTCCTAAAACTAGGATAAAATCGCTTCCCTCTAAAGCTTTTTCTATCTTTCTCATGATTTTTAGTTTTGTAAGTTTTTCACCATCTTCTACTAGTGAAACTTTTAACTCTTTTTCGTTTTCTAAATCATCGCCAACGAGCGATAAAGTTGTGATATTTTTAAATTTAGTTGCTAAAAGATTTTGGATGAGTTCTAGGTTTTCAACCTCTTCATCAGCTAAAAAGAAAAGTCCTTTTGTCATACATAAGCTCCTTGTAAAAACGTAATTTGTATATTGTAATCAACTAGTTCTAATAAACTGATAAAAATTTACTTTTGTTGGGGTTATTAAATTTATTTGTAACAAATTTACTCTTTTTTATCTAAATTTAGAAATTTAGTATAGAATTTAGCACAAAATTTAAGGTTTTAGATATGAGAAAAATAACTGTTTTTTTAATGATCAGCTTTGTTTTTGCGGAAAATAACGCTACTTATATAATAGAAGATAAAAACTCAACTAAAGAAATTCATTTTAAACCCACAAACCCAGAACCTATCACAAAAGAGAAAAGCTTTTTGGATAGCATAGAGTTTAAGGGATACTTAAGATTTCGTTTTGAGAAAGATATATAAGTGTCGTTAAAGTTGTTTTTGGTATAATCTTAGAATTTTATTATAATTTTATTATAAAGGTGCAATTATGGCTAAATTAAATGGCTCAGAAATGATAATGCAAGCACTTAAAAATGAAGGGGTAGAGGTTGTATTTGGCTATCCTGGCGGTGCTGCTCTTAATATATTTGATGAAACTTATAAACAAAAAGATTTTGAGCTTGTCTTGGTAAGACATGAGCAAGCTGCAACTCACGCTGCTGATGGATACGCAAGAGCGAGCGGGAAAGTTGGCGTTGCACTTGTGACGAGTGGACCAGGGTTTACAAACACAGTTACAGGACTTGCAACTGCTTATATGGACTCAGTTCCTATGGTGTTAATAAGCGGGCAGGTTTCAAACGCACAAATTGGAACTGATGCGTTTCAAGAAATCGATGCAGTTGGGATCTCAAGACCATGTACAAAACATAACTATTTAGTTAAAAACATCGAAGAGTTTCCACGTATTTTAAAAGAGGCTTTTTATATCGCTAGAAGTGGTAGACCAGGACCAGTTCATGTGGACGTTCCAAAGGATATTAGTGCTGCGATTGGCGAGTTTAACTATCCAGATGAGATTACAATTCCAACTTATAAACCAAATTATAAGGGAAATGCTAGACAGATTAAAAAAATAGCAAGCCTAATAAACGAAGCTAAAAAACCACTTCTTTATGTTGGCGGTGGAGCGGTAAGCTCAGAAGCTAGCGAGCTAATCCGCGAGTTTGTAGAAACTACAAAAATGCCAACGGTTTTAACTCTTATGGCTTTAGGGGTTTTAAGAAAAGATGATGAACTAAATCTTGGAATGGTTGGAATGCACGGAAAATACGCAGCAAATATGGCGATGAGCGAAACTGACCTTTTAATCAGCGTTGGTGCAAGGTTTGATGATAGGGTTACTGGGAAACTAAGCGAGTTCGCAAAAGAGGCAACCATCGTTCATATCGACATCGACCCAAGTTCGATTTCAAAGATAGTAAATGCTCACTATCCTGTTGTTGGGGATGTTACGACTGTTTTAAAAGAGCTGCTTCCTTTAGTTAAAGAGGGTGTTGATAGCAGCAACTTTGAAGAGTGGAGAAACACTTTAAAAAGATATGATGAAATTTATCCATTAAGATATGAGGATAGCGACGAAATCCTAAAACCACAATGGGTTATAGAAGAGACTGCAAAGATAGTTGGCGATGATGAAGCGGTAGTTGTAACTGACGTTGGACAACATCAAATGTGGGTGGCACAATACTATCCATTTAACGCTCCAAGAACAAATTTAACAAGTGGTGGCTTAGGAACTATGGGTTACGGGCTTCCAGCAGCACTTGGAGCTCAGTTTTTAGATAAAAATAAGCCAGTTATAAACATCAACGGGGATGGCGGGGTTCTTATGAACATCCAAGAGCTTCAAACCATCGCTGAAAACGGCTTACCTGTGATAACTATCATCTTAAACAACCAGTTTTTAGGTATGGTTAGACAGTGGCAGAGTCTGTTTTATGAAGAGAGATTTGCTTCAACTGACATTAGCAAACAGCCTGATTTTATCAAGCTAGCTGAGAGTTTTGGGGCGCTTGGCTTTAGGGCAACTACAAAAGATGAGTTTAGAAGTGTGTTAAAAAAGGCGATTGAGAGTAAAAGACCAGCTATTTTAGACGTTAGAATAGATAGATTTGAAAATGTTATGCCGATGGTTCCAGCTGGTGGGGCACTATTTAACATGATACTTAAGTAAGGCAAAAGGTTAGAAGATGAAGAATACAAGAAGATTGATTTCAGTAATAGTTTTAAACGAACACGGTGTTTTATCAAGGATAGTTGGGCTTTTTTCAGGTAGAGGGTATAACATAGATAGCCTTACGGTTGCTCCCATTCCTGAGAGTGAGTACTCAAGAGTAAGTATCGTAACGAGTGGCGATGTTAGAGTGTTTGAACAAATAGTAAAGCAGCTTTATAAACTAATCCCCATCTATAAAGTTATAGAAAAAGAGGAGTTTGTTGATAAAGAGCTAGCATTAATTAAAATTCCTTTAGCTGAAAACTTAGCTGGACTTGATGCGGTTTTAAAGTCATACAACGGAAGCGTTGCAAATAGTGATGATAAAATTCTCATCGTCATGGCATGCGATGATGCAAATAGAATCGATAGTTTTATAAAAACTATGAAAAAATATAACCCGATTGATATCGTTAGAAGCGGATCTGTTCTTTTAGAGATGTAAGATGAAACTTAGTGAAATTTATAAGATTTTGAGCTTAGAGTTTAGCGGGGCTGATAAAGAGATAGCCTCGATAAACTCACTTGATTTGGCTACAAAAGATGAGCTTAGCTATTGCGATAGTCCAAAAAATGCTAAATTTCTACAAACTTCAAGTGCTGGATTTGTCCTAGTAAATGAGAGCTTGGTTGAGTATGTGCCAAATGGCTGTGAAGCGATAGTTTATGAAAATCCACATCTTGGTTTTGCCATTTTAAGTAAACATTTCTCAAAAAAACTTTTTAGAGATAGTCCCGCTTCTGTGGTGGATGAGTCAGCTACTATAATGCCAAATGCCTATATAGGAAAAGGTGTAAAAATCGGTAAAAACACAACTATAATGAGCGGTGCATATATCGGTGATGACGTAAAAATCGGCGATGAGTGTATCATTTACCCAAACGCTGTGATTTATAATGATACAATTATAGGAAATAGATGCTATATCCATGCAAATAGCGTTATAGGAAGTGATGGGTTTGGTTACGCTCATACAAAAGATGGAAGACATATCAAAATTTATCATAACGGAAATGTTATCTTAGAAGACGATGTTGAAGTTGGGGCGTGCACCACGATAGATAGAGCCGTGTTTAAATCAACCATTTTAAGAAGTGGCACAAAGATAGATAACTTAGTTCAGATAGGTCATAACTGCGAGCTAGGACATAACTGTATCATCGTGTCACAAACTGGAGTTTCTGGCTCTAGTATCTTAGGAAGAAATGTTGTGATGGGTGGACAGAGTGCTACAGCAGGACATCTAGAAATAGGGGACTTCGCTCAAATAGCCGCAAGAGGCGGAGTTACTAAAAGTTTAGAGGGCTCTAAAACATATGGCGGTTTTCCGATAACTGAACTTAAAGAGTGGCTAAAACTAAACGCTAAAATCAAAAGATTTTTTGATAAAGAGTCTTGATAAGTAAGAAATTTAAAGGGTAAAATCACCCTTTAAATTTAGTCTCGTTTTTTGTGCTTCTTCTTATAAATTTTAAAATAAACTACAAAACTAATCGCAACTAAAACAAGTAAAACTACAGTTATAATGTGAAGTTTCTCAGACAACAGCTCTTGATTTGCCCCTAGAAAATAGCCTAGTGCGATAAGT
Source organism: Campylobacteraceae bacterium (assembly GCA_012519705.1). Taxonomy (GTDB): domain Bacteria; phylum Campylobacterota; class Campylobacteria; order Campylobacterales; family Campylobacteraceae; genus Campylobacter_B. Next base: position 49,355 of record JAAYPR010000022.1, on the reverse strand, counting down.
ATAGCTACCCAAATTCCAGCCCCAAGAGTTGTAAATAGAGCAAACCTTCCAAAATGCATTTTTGCTAGTCCCGCTGGCAGACTGATATACTGTCTAATTCCTGGGATTAAACGGCAGTTAAAAGTTGAAATTTCGCCATGTTTGTTAAAAAATGCTTCAAATTTTTGCATATTTTTCTCATTTATCCCAACATATTTGCCATATTTCTCAACCAAGCCTCTACCAAAAAAGTAGCATAAATAGTAGTTAAAAGCAGCTCCCGCTAAAGAGCCGATAGTTCCAGCAAAAAATGCCATGTAAACATTCATCTTGCCTTGAAAAGCTAAGTATCCAGCTGGTATCATAGCAACCTCGCTTGGAAAAGGGAAAAATGTGCTCTCTAAAAACATCATAAAAAATATCCCCCAGTACCCCCAGCTATCAACTAAATTTACTATAAAACTGATTATATTTTCCAATAACTCTCCTTTAAAATCTTAAATTATACAAAACAAGGGTAAAATATCTACTTAAAGTTTTTCCAAACTAAAAGATAGTATAAAATCGCCCCTAAAATAAGAGCTAAGGCTGAAATTTGATATACCCCGCTAAATCCAACTATCGGCTCAACGAGCCCTAAAACATAAGGGCTAATACCTATGCCTAAGTTTACAAAGATAAAAAATGTTGAGTTTGCAAGTCCAACTCTGTTTTCAGGAGAGAGTTTTATAGCTATAGTTTGGGCCAAGCTTTTGCTACTTGCCCAACCAAACGCAAGGAAAAAAGCTGACGCTAAGATATCAAAACTACTACTTGCGGTTGAGAGCAAGATAAGGCTTATAAAAAATGCTAGAAGCGACAGCATATAAGCTAAGTTTTCTTTTTTGATATCAAATAGTTTTCCATAAACCCATACTGAAATAAGAGCAAAAACCGAATAAAACGGGTAGTAGATACTTCCTGCAAAGCTTAAATTTAGGCTTTGTGTGTAAAGGCTTAAAAACGCTAAAACTCCGCCGTATGAAAAACCAGCTATTAAAACTATAGTGGCGATTGGCAGGGCTTTTGGCTCGATAAAATCTGAAACTCTAAACTCTTTTTTTGTAGCGGTACAAGAGTTTTCTATCTCTTTTAAGTTCATAAACAAAATAGCTAAAACGCTCACCACAAACGCGGTTGTCGCAAGTAAAAAGCTCTCTTTATAAAGCCCGCTAGCGTTAAATTTGATAGCAAAGAACGGCGAGATGGCAGATGAGATGATAACGCTCATATTGTAGTAGCCAATTCCCACGCCTTTTTTACTCTCAGGTATGATTTTTGAAATTGTGGTGTTGCAAATAGAAGTTCCTATCCCAAAAAGAACCCCAGTTAGCACTCTTAAAAAGAGTAAAATATGGGTGCTATTTGCCACTAAATAACAAAATGTAACAACCACATCAAGCCCCATAACTATAAATAGAGCTTTTTTTAAATTTATACTATCTATAAACTTACCAAAAACTAGTGTGCTAAAAATAAGCCCTAAGATATACAAAAGTGTGACTAACCCAGCTGTGCTTGTAGATGCACCAAGTGCGATTTTAGCGTAGTTTGTGCCACTTATCATAGTTAAATATGTTGAAAAATAAAGACAGAAATTTACAACACAAATCATTATAAAATTTCTCAAAACAAGTCCTTAAATTTGGAATAGGTATAAAAAGTAGGAGATAAAACAGACCTGCCTAGCAAGTCTGTTTTAATAAGTGATTATTTTCCTTCTGTGAAAACTACTGGAGTTTCTTCAAAAAGCTTGTTTGCTAGAGCTTCAAACTCTTCGCCAAATTTCTTAGTTTTCAAATCAGCTTTTAAAGGCTCTTTGATTTCATCAAACGCAACCGGCTCAGCAGCTCTTGTCTCTTCTCTCAGTATTACATGATAGCCAAACTCAGTTTCTACCGGAGCACTTGTCATCTCACCATCTTTTAGTTCAAACGCAGCATCCTCAAAGCCAGCTACCATTTGCTCTCTTGCAAACCAGCTTAGTTCCCCGCCATTTTTTACAGCAGTTGGGTCTTTTGATTTTTCGCCTGCCATTTTGCCAAACTCTTCTTTTAGTTTATCTTTTTTAACTTTTTGAAGTGTAGCGATGATTTCTTCTGCTTCTGCTTTGTCATCAACTAAGATATGTCTAGCTTTAATCTCTTCTGGTTTCATGAAAAGGTTGATGTTATCATCGTAGAATTTTTTAGCTTCTTCGTCGCTAATTTCAACTTTTTGGAACTCTTTTTCTTGCCAAAGATTGAAAGCCAAGCTATCTTTTGCTGCCTCTAAGCCTTTAGCGTATGCAGGGTCATTTTCTACACCGCTCTTTTTTGCTTCTTTAACTAAAAGTTTGTATTTAACAAGGTTGTTAACGATGTTTTTCTTATCATCAGCTGTAAGCTCGCCACCCATACCGTGAAAATCATCTTGTGGTGCGATTAAAAAAGGAGCGATGTCCTCATCAGTGATTGTAATGTCCCCAGCAGTTGCTAAAACTCCAGCGTTAAGTGTGATAGCAGTTGCTAAACTAAGTGTTGTAAGTAAAATTTTGTTCATATTTTTCCTTTAAAATGAAAATCGTTTGATTATACAAAAAAATACTTAATAATTTGGTTATTTTTTAAATTTATCTATATAAAAATGGCATTTTTAGGTGGTTTTAGAGAGTTTAGTCCAAATTTGGTTAAATTTGGACTAAAATTTAGTAAAAGCTTGTTTAAAAAATAGAATTAAAACGCAGGGATTATAGCACCTTGGTATTTCTCTTCTATAAATTTCTTAGCACCTTCACTTGTGATAGCTTCGTTTAAAGCTTTGATTTTTGCTTTTTCTACGTCTTCTTTTTTAACAGCGATGATATTTACATACGGGCTATCGTTTCCTTCTATCATAAGAGCGTCTTTTGAAGGGTTAAAACCAGCACCAAATGCAAAGTTTGTATTTATAACTGAAATTTCCACATCATCTAAAGTTCTTGGAAGAGTAGCTGCCTCAACCTCTACAAACTGTAAGTTTTTAGGGTTTTCTATAACATCAAGCGGGGTTTTTAGCTCTACATCATCAAGCTTTATAAGTCCAGCTTTTTCTAACAAATCCAAAGCTCTACTTTCGTTTGTAGGGTCGTTTGGAATGCTAACTTTTGCTCCCTTTTTCAGCTCATCAAGGTTTTTAACCTTTTTTGAGTAAATTCCCATCGGCTCGATATGAACGCCAACTGTTTGAACTAAATCTGTTCCTTTGTTTTTGTTAAACTCATTTAAATACTGTGTGTGTTGGAAGAAGTTTGCATCTAAGTCGCCGTCCGCTGTAGCTAAATTTGGGATAACATAGTCGTTAAACTCTTTGATTTCTAATTCAAAACCTTTGCTTGCTAAGTCGTCTTTTATGGCATTTAGAATTTCAGCGTGTGGAACTGGTGTTGCACCAACTACGATTTTTTCTGCATAAAGTGAACCGCTTAGGCAAAGAACTGCCGCTAAACTTGTAATGATTTTTTTCATATATACTCCTTAAATTTAAAGCTTTAATTATATATCTTTTTTATAAACAATTATTTTTTAACTCTTTTATATATAGAGTTTCCTATCATTTGGACTATTTGCACCATGGCGATTAAGATTATAACCGTATAAAGCATGATATCTCCACGGAAGCGTTGAAACCCATATCTTATAGCCACGTCTCCAAGTCCACCACCGCCAAGAGTTCCAGCCATCGCTGAAAAGCCAATAACCACGATGATAGTTAGAGTTAAAACATTTACAAGTGAGGGAACTGCCTCAACTAGCATAACTCTAAAGATGATTTGCATCTTGCTAGCTCCAAAGCTTTTTGCTGCTTCAACTATACCGCCGTCAACTTCAATCAAAGCGTTTTCTATAAGGCGTGCCATAAACGGTGCTGTGCCGATGGTTAGGGGAACGATAGCCGCGTCCGTGCCGATACTTGTGCCGATAATTAGCCTAACAAAAGGAAAAAGCACGATGATAAGCACTATAAAAGGAAAGCTTCTAATGACATTTATAACAAAGTCAAGCACGGCGTAAACTGGGGCGTTTGCCATAAGTCCGCCTTTTCTAGTAAGAACTAAAATAATGGCTAAAAAAAGCCCCAAAATAGTAGCAAAAAAAGTTGAAACTATAGTCATATAGATAGTTTCCCAAGTTGCAACAAGTAAGATATCTATCAAAATTTGATAGTTTTTTCTACCCAAAATTTCCGTTAAACTTACTTTCCAGCCATCAAACAAAGAGCTAAAAAATGGCACTTCTTTAAAAAACGTGCTATCGATAGTCTCAAAAATAGTTGAACCCATAAAAAAAGGGTATAGGAAAAATAGAACTAAAACTGTGCTTAAAAATAGAATTAATTTTTTGCTCATTTTGTTTCCTTACTCTCTAAAATTTCCCATAGCACACCTGTTTTTTTGATATATTCAACCACTTTTTCTTTGTCTTTTGGCTCTATATTTATAACCAAATGTCCAAGAACTAGGTCGCTAAGTTGCTCGATTTTACCCCAAACGATGTTAAAATTCAGGTCTAGCTCTCTTGCCATGGATGTTATGACGCACTCAAAAGCAACATCTTTTGGGAAATATAGAGCGATATTTAGCCCAGTGTCTGGGACTACCATATCATCGCCCAAAAACTCACGCATATTTGCATCAGGTTTTAGGAAAAGCTCGTGAACTTCGCCTTTGTTTGTGATGACGCCGTCTTTTAAAAGTACAGCTTTATGAGCTATGCTTTTTACAACTTCCATCTCGTGAGTTACGATGACGATGGTGATGCCAAGTTCTTTGTTGATACGCTTTAAAAGCTCTAAGATTTGCTTTGTAGTGTTTGGATCAAGTGCCGAAGTTGCCTCATCACTTAGTAAAATGCTAGGATTTAGTGCTAAAGCTCTTGCAATTGCCACACGCTGTTTTTGTCCGCCTGAAAGCGAAGCGGGGTAGTCATGTTTTTTCTCACTTAAAGAGACGATTTTTAAAAGCTCATCAACTCTTTTTTGGATATACTCATCATCATAACCCCAAAATTTAAGCGGGGTTGCGATATTTTCAAACACATTTTTCCTACTCATTAAGGCAAAGTGCTGAAATATCATGCCGATATCTTTTCTTAGCTCTCTTAACTCTTTGCCTTTTACGTCTTTTATCTCGACGCCGTTTACTTTCAAACTTCCATTTTGATACTCTTCAAGCCCGTTAATGCAGCGAAGCAGGGTGCTTTTACCAGCACCACTATGACCTACAAGAGCAAAAATTTCGCCCTTTTGAACATTAAAGTTTATTGCTTTTAAAACCTCAACATTTCCGTAACTTTTGCTTAAATTTTTAACTTCTATCACTTGTAAGATATCCTAAAATTTCTAAACAATCGTGCTTATGAGCTCTGCTTAAAAGCCCAAATATTTTAAATATCTTAACAAAAATTAAGATATTTTTACTATTTATCTGTAAATATCCACGCTCTTTGCTGTTGATTTTGCGACCAATAAAACCAAAATTTCCATTCTTATCTCTAATATTTGCTAGAGATATACAAAAATAAAGCATAGGCATTGTGCCAACAGCTCTTTGTTTTTCACGAACAATAATTTCACAAAGCAAATCATCGTCTTGAAATTTACTAACTAAAAGTGGATAACTTACTTTTGATTTTAGAAACTCTATATTATTTATGGTTTCTGGGACAAAATGAGAGCGAGTAATCTCTTCTTTTTCATCTATAAAAAATTCATTTTCCAATATTTCATTTTTTAAATTTTCTAAAATTTCAAATGATATAAGACTGTTTTCTAATCCAAATTCTAAAAATTCACTTAGTTCATAAATTTGTTTATTTTTGCCATTTGCACCGATAAAATGCGTTTCTTCACCACTTTCTATAGCTCTATCATAGCCTATTTGCCATTCTAAATAGTGCTTAGGTGTGATGATAGTCTTGGTTGGTGCTATAGGTTGCCCATAGTCACTAAAAGCAAACCTCTCCTTTATGCGAATTTTTCCTGTAACACTTGTTAATGGAAATTCATAATTTAAAACTTTCAAATATGCTCCTTAAATAAGTTTTTAAAATAGCTTTCTATAATTGGTTTTCTTTTTAGCTCTAAAAATTCATTAGATATCTTTAGAAATTCATCGTTGTTTATAAAAATATCTAAATTTCCAAAATAGTATGGAAGTTTGTTTGCATACTGCTTAAAATGATGGATGTAACAGTAATATTTTAAATTTTCAGCAAAAACCCTTATTGAATTTGAGTTCTTTTTTGTTTGAAAAGTTTGGTTTCTTTTTAGAGCGTTTATATCTCTTAAGGTGTGGAAATATGCAACTTCTTTTCTTTTATCGTTAGGGTTTGGATATTTGCCTACATAATTTGTTATAAAATCAAAGTCATTTAGTCTAAATTTATGGTTTTCTAATGTTTTAAACTCAAAATTTTTTATAAACTCATAGTTCATTCCAGCCCTGTTTTTTTTATAGAGTGCGATGATAATTGGAAAAAATGTACTTGAGTTTGGCGTGAAAATTTCACTACTTATAATTAAGCCATCTATTAGGCGATAATTTGACTTAAAATTTGCTAGACCATTAAAATTTGAACGTTTTATAAGATATGAAAGCGGATGCAATACACAAACAAATTCAGGTTCTAACACAGCATAAGACCGCAAAAAAGAAATTCCTAAATCTCTAAAAGCTAAGTTTTTATCAATTTCAAAAAGCGATTTTTTAATGTGATTTCTGATGATTGAGGTTTTATCATTATATGGTGGGTTGCCGATTATAATCAGTTTTTCATCTTTTTTTATACCAAATTTCTCTCTACCGACATCATGAAGCGAGTTTGTATGGATGGTTCTAATATTTGGTGAGACTTTTGAGAGTGCGACACTATCAATGTCGGCACCTAAATAATTCAGTTCATTATATAAGAAAAAATCCCCATACCCACAACTACTATCAAAAAGCAAATAGTCTTTTAAATTTACCTGTTTTTCTAGCATCTCGTAGGCTTTTTGGACTATAAATCTAGGTGTATAAAAGCTACCTAAATTTATAGTTTCATTCCTGCCTAGATGTTTTTGCATATTCATCTACTGTTTTCCAAACTCTTTATCTCACTCTCAACTTTTGCAAGTTGCTCTTTTGCTGAGTTTAGTCCGTCGCGGTTTGTTTGTATGACGCTCTCAGGGGCGTTTCTAACAAAGTTTTCATTATTTAGCATACCCTCAAGCTTAGCAACTTCTTTTTCAAGTTTAGTTTTTTGAGCGTTTAGTCTTTTTAAAATTTCGCTTAAGTCTACCCCTTCAAGTGGCACAAAAACGCTTAAGTTCTCACTTACATCAGCGACTGCGTTTTCTATCTTTTTATCAGTTAGCTTTACTTCATCGCACTTTGCAAGAAGAGAAATAAATTTAATCGCCCAGCTTAAATCCATATCGCTGTTTAGCTTGATATAAGCAAGTGGTGTTTTTGAGTTTCCTAAGTCGATGGTTGCTTTTGCTCTTCTTATGGCAACAATGCTTTCTATCACGGTTCCAAAAACACTCTCTATTTCTTCGTCTATAACGCTCGTTTTAGGATATGGTTTTACCATGATAGAGTCGCTATTTTCCAAATTTGAGCCACTTAATTCGTGATATAGATACTCGCTTAAAAATGGCATAAACGGACTTAGTAGTTTCATCGCTTCTTTAAAGATTGACCCAAGTTCGCCAACGCTCTCTTTTTCAGCTTTGCTTAGCTCGATTCCCCAGTCACAAAACTCATCCCAAAGGAATTTATACAAGGTATTTGCCGCATCATTGAAACGGTACACATCTAAATTTGCCCTAACTTCATTAACACAAGCGTTAAATCTACTTAGCATATACTTTCCAAGTTTTGTCTCGCATGTGCTTAAGTCATCAAATTTTTCTGCATTTAAAAGCAGGTATTTATGAGCGTTGTAAAGTTTGTTTGTGAAGTTTCTAACTTGAACCATTTTCTCTTCACTTAGCTTAATATCTCTTCCTTGAATGCAAAGCAGAGTTAGAGTAAATCGAAGTATATCGGCACTATATTCATCTATTTTTTCTAACGGGTCGATAACATTTCCAACGCTTTTACTCATCTTCGCCCCATCGGCTGCTTTAACTAAAGCGTGAAGATAGATATCTTTAAATGGGATTTTTCCAAGTGCATTTTCACTTTGGAACATCATCCTAGCAACCCAGAAAAACAAAATATCAAACCCAGTTATAAGCATAGTGTTTGGATAAAACTCATCTAAATCACTCTCAAACCATTTTTCATTTTTATAAAACTCATCATTTCCCCAGCCAAGAGTTGAGAACGGCCAAAGACCTGAACTAAACCAAGTATCAAGAACATCTGGGTCTTGATGGAAATTTGACTTACCACATTTTGGGCAACATTTTGGCTCATCTGCCTCATCCGCCCACTCATGACCGCAACTCTTACAGTAAAATACAGGAATTTGATGTCCCCACCAAAGTTGTCTTGAGATACACCAGTCTTTTAGCTCTCTCATCCAAGCGTTAAAGCTGTTTATCCAGTGAGTTGGGTAAAACTCAGCTTCGCCGTTGTTTACAGCAACTATAGCTTTATCTGCGATCTCTTTTTTAACAAACCACTGTTTTGAGATATATGGCTCAACTACGTTTTTACATCTGTAGCAGTATCCTACTTGGTTTACATAATCTTCTATCTTTTCTATATTTCCAAGCTCTTCTAGTTTTTTAACGACCACGTCTCTTGCTTCCAGTCTCTCTAGTCCTTCAAACTCACCGCACTCGCTGTTTAAAATCCCCTTTTCATCAAAGATAGTTATAAACTCTAAATTATGGCGGTTTCCAACCTCATAGTCGTTTTGATCGTGAGCAGGAGTAACTTTAACTATACCTGTTCCAAAGCTCATATCAACGTACTCATCAGCGATGATTTCTATCTCTCTATTTATGATAGGTAGAACAACTTTTTTACCGATTAAATGCTTATATCTCTCATCGTTTGGATTTACCATTACAGCGGTGTCACCAAAGTATGTTTCAGGTCTAGTTGTAGCCACTACAACATAAGGCTTTGTCTCGTACGGCATCTTTGAAAAATTCTCACTCGAACTGCACTGCGAAGCACCAGTAGTGCATCTCATTTGTTCATCGCTTAAATTTTCCAAATCTACCGCACGATACTGTGCCTTATCACTGCAATTAGTCTCATTTTTAGTGGAATCCGCCAAATAATATCTTAAATGATAAAGCTTTCCTTGATTTTCTTTATGTTCAACCTCTATATCACTAAGTGCACCATCATGTGTGCACCAGTTAACCATATAGTTGCCTCTAACGATAAGACCGTCGTTGTATAAATTTACAAAAGCTTTTTTAACAGCACTTTTTAGACCATCATCCATGGTAAATCTAAGTCTTGACCAAGCCGGAGTGATGCCTAGTTTTCTCATCTGCTTTAGGATAGTTCCACCACTTTCTTCTTTCCATTTCCAAACTTGTTCTAAAAACTTCTCTCTGCCAAGTTCTTCTTTTGTCACACCTTTTGCAAGGAGCTGTTTTTCAACTACGTTTTGAGTGGCGATGCCAGCGTGGTCCATCCCTGGTTGATACAGGGTTTTGTAACCATCCATTCTTTTATATCTAGTCATTATGTCTTGTAGGGTGAAGGTTAAGGAGTGCCCGATGTGAAGCACTCCTGTAACGTTTGGAGGTGGCATCATTATACAAAATGTTTTGCCAGTTTGGATATCTTTGTTTCCATCTACTTCAAAATATCCGCGATTTTCGCAAATTTGGTAGTATTTCTCTTCTATCTCTTTTGGGTTATAAAAATCTTTACTCACTTAAATTTCCTTAAATAAAATGAGTAGATTTTACCCAAAATTAGCTTTTATCTATATAAAAACTACCACACCTGTATATATCTACGCTCTAAATCGTAGTTATTTATAGTCTCATCATACATTCTCTCAACTCTTACTTCAGGCAACACACAACTTCCTTTTAGAACCGCTCTAAATGGAACATAGAAAACTCTCTCGCCTGAAAACGGCTCTAAGAAATTTGTTATAGCTGTGTCGCTAATGTCAGTGTATGAGAAGTATGCACTGTCTCTATGCTTGTTAGTTCTGATGTTTTGAACTATCCTTTCATTTACTATCTCTAAGCAAGATGGGGCTTTTTGATGAACTAAAACATCGCTATAGTAAGCAAGAGAACTTAGTGTGATTTTGGCAAAGATGATGTTATTTAGCTTGATAGAGCTTAAATCAACTAAATTTCCATCCATATCAACAAACTCTCTATAGATATTTAAAGATTTATTATCAAACTGATGTTTGATGGGCTGTTCTTCATAGCCATAACTTACAAAAGAGTAGTATGGGTTTTTGCTAATTGGGCTTAGTTTTAAAGTGCTACTTGTTAAGTTTAGATCCAGAGTTCCCACCTCATCTATTTGATAGATATTTTTTCCATCTACAACTTTTACACTTACCTCGCTATCTTTTTCAAACTCATTTAACGCTCTTAAAACAAAAGCTCTATCTTGAGTTGATGAGATAGTATGTCTTAAAGAGATGATTTCTTTAAGTAGAGCTTCGTTTTTCTCACCAAAATGTTTTGAGTGTAGATAGAATGCAAAGCTTAAATCCCTTACCTTAGAGCTAAAGCTATCATAGTCCTCTTTGTAGTTTTTAAGGTTGTAACTATCTATCTCTTTTTTAACTTTGTTAAACTCATTTGTTAAGCTTGCTTTTTGCAAAATAGCAGCCATCATATAGTGAGCTACAAGTGAGTCTTTATAAAACTTCTTATCATAGAATATATTTATCTTACTCTCATCTATAATGCCGTTTTGACTAAGTAGATAAAGTGCGTAAATATCTGCTAACTCTGAACTCATACCTTGGTTTTGCAGTGCTTTTAAACCGTCCTTTATAACAAAGTCAAAAACCTCAAATCCAGCCTCTTTTAGAGTTAAAAGAGTATCTAGAGTGTAAACTGATGAGTATTTATGAGTCTTACTATCAGCGTCCCAGTAGCCAAAAGTTCCATCTTTTTTCTGTTTTTGGATAAGAGATTTTATGCCACTATTTATAAAGCTAACTCTATCTTTTGTCTCTCTTTCTGTTTTAGGCTCTGAGTAAAGCAGGGCAAAAAGCCTTGAACTAGTCTGCTCAGCACAACCGTAAGGATAGCTTATAAGTTTTTCTTTATCTTTAAAGAAAAGTGCAGCAGGTGAGTTTGTAAAGCTTAGTTTTGCTACTTTATAACTATCATTTAAGCTTAGACTTTTATCTTTATCTAAAACCCCGCTTAGAACTTTTGTATTTAGAGCTGAGTTATGTAAAACTTTAAAGCTCATATCTGTATCTAAAATGCTGATTTTAGCATCACCTGCATTATTTGCATAAACTACTAAATTTAGAGTTTCAAAGCTATTTGGCTCTAAGTTTAGGTTCACACTATCGCTACTTAATTCTAAATTTGGCGATGCTATAATGCTAGAGTTTATAACTTTGTTCTCATCTGTGTTGTTAAACACTCTTATTGGTAGTTCCACACTATCGCCAGTTAGCAGGTATAAAACGCTTGGCATTTTTACTAAAATATCATCTTTTATAACGACATTTTTGCTTATTTGGCTGATTTTTTCATCATTTAGAGCTATGGCATCAACTCTAACTTTTGTATTTATAGGAACATTTAGAGTGAAATTTGCTATACCGCTTGCATCACTTACTGCATCATACATCTTGATAAATGTATCTTTTGGATCAACTGGGTCAAGATATTTTTCTAAACTCATAAGCATTCCACCACTACCAAAGGCAAGGGTTTTGCCACCTGTTTTAAAGTGAGTTAATTCGTTGTAAATATCAAAGTTTGCAAATAGCTTTTCTTTTATAGTGTTAAAGTACTCAAATGCCTCAGGAATTTTTTGAGAGATGATATTTAAAATACCATAATCCACTGCAAAAAGATAAACTTTAGAGTTCGGCTCTGTTTTGATTGCAACGTTAAAGTCTTCATTTGATTTAGATTGCTCTATCAGCTGCATTTTAAGCTCTATCTTTTTATCTGAGTTATCTTTTGCAACATAGACAGAGTTCTCAGCTTTAAATGGTAAAAATAGGCTTGGTGTATCTGCCACTCTTAAAGCCTTAGCACTTAGATACATACCGCTAAACTCATCTTTTATCTCAAAGCTAACAGTTGCTGAGTAGTTGCTAACTTGTACAACTTGATACTCTAAAACTTTCTCATCTTCCAAAGTTACTAAAAGTAGAGCCTCTTTCAGAGGTGAGTTTATGTTTGCCACTATGGTATCGCCTAGGTTATAACTTGCTTTGTTTAGAGTGATATTTGCAAGATTTAGCCTATCGCTTGGACTTAGAGCACCACCTGTGCTAAAGCTAATAGCCGACTCATGCGTGCTTGTTAAGTCTTTTGCCACAAGTTTATAACTACCATAACCTAAATTTGATATATTTAAAACACCATTTTCAACGTTAAACTCATCTATAAGCTTGTAATCTACAAACCACGATATATAGCCTTTTTCGTTAAAGTTATAGTTCCATGACTCTTCATAAAGAGTTGCTTTTATCTTAGAGTCTGTCTCTTTTAGGTTAAAAGGATTTAGAGTTACAAATTTGAAATTTAGATTCTCATCTTGCTTTATCCCAACTATGCTTTCAAATGGATAAATCACGCTAGTTGCGTAGTCTGATGAGCTTTTGCCACTATCATTTACCATGAAATTTGTCTTAACTTCAAGTTTTGAGTTAAGTTTAGTTTTGAAATTTGGCTTTATAAAAAAGCTTACATTTCCTTTTTTATCAAGTAAAATAGGGGCGTTATAGTTATAAATAGGCGTTCCAAACTCTTTCTCATCATCAAATTTATATCCGCTAAATTTCTCATTTTCAAAGCTAGAGTTATGGATAAGAACGTTTAAATTTCCGCTTAAATTTGCAGCACTTTGACCAAATAGATACGCCGCACTTAAGTTCAGACCTAAATTCTCACCACCTTTAAATTTATCCTTGCTAAACTTTGCAGTTGCTTTTAAGTTTTGCGGGACAAAAGACTCAACGCTAAACTCTTTTGTAGTTAAAACTTTGTTTTCAAAAACTACTTTTAAAGAGTATTTTCCAGTTAGGGTAAAGCCATCTTTAAGATGTAGTTTAATAGTTCCAAACTCATCTAAGCTCACGGCGTTGTCATAAACCTTGCTATCATTTGGGTCATAAATTTGAACTTTTACAGGCAGGTTTTTAAGGCTTTTAAAGTTCTCTTTTACGATGATGACGCCTTGAAGTTCGCTATTTGGGCGGATGATATCACTTGCAAGATAGACGTAAGATTTTGGTTTTTTAACGGCTGATTTATATAAGCCATCACCGTTTTTCTCACTAAATATTAAAAAGTTTCTCTCATCGCCAAGTTCAACAAGTAAAGAGTTTGGATTTTCTTTTGAGAGATCTTTTTTATCAAAACTAAAAACTCCGTTTTCATTACTTATGCCAGTTGCTAAGACTTTGTTTTTATCAGAAAATAGGGTGACTTTAGCTCCGCTTACAACCTCACTGCTTGATAAGCGGTTTAAAAAGACAAAAACACTATCATCAAAAACCTTAGCATTTATAGCTATATCGCTAAAATAGAGATATTTATTTACACTATTTAAGTTATCGCCGTCCTTATAAAAAACATCAAATTTATAAATTCCATCCCTTATGCCGTCAAATTTAACAGTGCTATTTGTGTCCTCATTTAGTACGCTATCAAGAGTGAAATTTTTAGTTTTATACTCGCTAAAAACTGCATCTGTAGTGTTAAAGTTTAAGAAGTATCTTATGTTTTCATCCTCAACTTTGGAAAGCATTGTCTTTATCTCATCAACGTTTGTGCTATTTATAAAAACTCCGCCTTTGTTTGAGATATAAGGCTTTTGGTCTATGAAATTTACCTCTTTTTTATAGTTTGGCGTTGTAAAGCTAAAAGTTGTTTCATCTTTTATCACATTTCCCCAACTAGGATAAACAGTTCCAAACCCTTCAAGTAGGGTAACTTCATAGCTAGTGTTTGGTTTAAATTCTCTACTTACGATATCAGCGTAGTAGCTATAAGTCTCATTAACGCTATCGTATGAGTAGCCACTATCTCTAACGCTAAAGTTACTAATCCCATCACTTTTTAAAAGAAGTGAGTTCAGGTCAATGTAGCTATTAAAGATAAGTCTAAACCCAAGAACTTTGCCGTTATATGCTATGCCTTTTACATTTGAAACATCTAAATCAAGAGTTTCTAGCTTGTCAAGATTAACTGATTTCATCTGGCTTAGCTTTATCTCTTTACCTAAAGTTTTTGAGTTAGAGTTTGCAAGTTTTGAGTCTATAAAAATCTCATATTTCAAGCTATTTGGGTTATTTACATCTATAACATATGAGCTACTATCTACCTTTGAGATGTTAAATTTTAAGGTTTGATCGCTTAGTCTAATGTGCTTTTCTAAGCTTAAAACCTCATCGTTAAAAGCAATTACAAAACTATCTTTTTTAATGCTCTCAAAAGCGACAACCTTAAACTCATCAGTTTTAAAGTCTATCTTTGCACCATTAAATGTACAACTATAAGACGAAGAAGTTGGCAGACTTTTAGTAGGATAAAAGACTAAATCCGTGGCGTTTTCAAGGTGAAAAACCCCATCAAGCTTGGGACTACACTCCATAAGAGAGCTACTATAAACTTCTCCTATTTTGTTGTAGTCAACATCACTCACACCAAAGCGAATGCTATCTTTTTGAACTAAAGAACTATTGATATTTAGTCCAAAGATAGAGCTAAAAAGCAAAAAGAAAATCGCTAAAACTCTCATTCAAAACTCCTTATTTGTATTTTAGACGTGGCTAAATTTGAGTTTTCATCAAGACATTTTATAGTGTGATAACCAAAATCCAGACTAAATTTCAAGTTCTCACCACTTCTAAATTTATTATACTCTTCTTCGTTGATTTTTAGGTAAATTTCATCACCTAAAAAGCTTATACATTTAACATTTATTATGCTGTCAAAACTAACTATCTGACTTCCATCAGCAGGGTAAGCAACTAACGGTCTGATATGCTTAAACGTTTCAAAACAAGGACTATTTATGATGTCATCTTTATCTATAAAATCGTTTATAAAAAGGTAGTGAATTTGCTCATTTGAGATAAGTCCACATCTATCTTTAAGCGTTACGTTTTGTATCAAAGTGTCAGTTTCATAGCTTTTACACTCATCATAAATAAAAGCATCAGTGCAGACTCTTGCCTCAACTAAGCCATCAGGTTTTTTTACGCTATTTAAGTTATAGTTTTTACTTAGATATCTAAAAATTTCAAAGACTATTTTTGCAGAGCTTTCAAGCCCTGTTAAGCCACTTGTTGGTTTTCCACTGAAGTTTCCAAGCCAGACTCCAACGGTGTAGTTTTTGTTAAACGCTATGGTGTGTAAATCCACAGAGTTTGCACTTGTTCCTGTTTTAAAGGAAATCACAGGCATATCAAAGGTGTTTTGCCAAACTGAGTTTAGATAGCTTCTTGGGCTTTCTTTTAACATCTCACCTACTAGATAAGAACTCTCTTTTTCTAAAAGTTTTGTATCGTTGCCTACTATTTTCCCAGCAACTTCAAGAGGTTTTAAAACCCCTTCATTTGCAAAAATTGTAAATAGATGAGTGAGTTCTAAAAGGCTTAAGTTAATAGAGCCTAACGCTATCGCCTCTCCGTAAAACTCTTTTTTTTCTTTTGCTAAATTTGCTTTTGATAAAAGCTCATAGAGTGAGTTTTCTCCAAGCTTTGAGTTTAGAAAAACAGCAGGTGTGTTAAGTGAAAAAGTTAGGGCATCTATGGCACTGATTTCACCGATAAACTCTTTTGTGAAGTTCTGTGGCGAGTAGTCGTTTATAAAAATTTCTGTATCAATTAGCCTTTGTTTTGGCGTGATAAGCCCGTTTTCTAAAGCAAGGGCGTAAATGAAAGGCTTTAAGGTTGAACCAACACTTCTTTTTGCCATAACTCCGTCGTTAAAACCCTCATCGCTTTTTAAGTTATGACTTCCAAGGTAGGCTATAACTTCCATTTTTTCGTTATCTATAACCACAACACTAGCGTTATTTATATCAAATTTGCTAAAACTAAGCATTAAATTTCTACTTATTTTTTCAATTTCGAGTTGTAAATTTAGGTCTAAATTTGAAGTTATGTCGCCAAATTTACTACTATTTTCAAAAGCTAAATTTGAGTAGTGATAAGCCAAATTTAACGCCTCGTATCTTTTAGGTTTAAAGCTCTCATTTAAAGCTCTTTTATACATACTTTCATCTATAACCCTGCTTTTATACAGACTTGTTAAAACTCTATCTTTTAGATGGTTTAAATTTCTACTTCTATCAAGGCGGTTTTTGTTTGGGTTTTTAGGCACGACTGAGAGCAGGGCGATTTCACCCAAACTTAACTCATCAAGAGTTTTGTTAAAGTAAAACCTACTTGCCGCTTTTATCCCAACGATGTTTCCACCATATGGGGCAAGGCTAAAGTACAAGTTTAAAATTTCATCTTTTGAGTAGTTAAGCTCTAGCTGAATGGCTCTAAAAATTTCAATGATTTTATTTTTATAGCTTCTTTCCTTTGGTTCTATCATCCTAGCAACTTGCATAGTTATGGTTGAAGCACCGATTTTATTGGGGCTTGCAAGGTTGTGAAAACTAGCTCTTATGATAGAAAAAGGATTTATACCAAAATGGTAGTAAAAATATCTGTCCTCAAAGTGTAGAACACTCTTTTTTATAATGGGTGGAATAACATCTGCCTCAAAAAGCCACTCATCTTTTAAGGAGAGTTTTTCTCTAATAATGAGTCCATTTTTATCATAAAGTATTGATGATGTATGTAAATTTGGAAGTTTTAGCGGAAATGCTAAGTTTAGCACGAAAAACAGAGCCACTAAAAAGAGTGTGAAACAAGCTAGAGTTTTAGTTTTCATTTTAAAATTGTATAAAACTTTTGTGAATTTTAGGCTTAAATTTAGCCACACAAGATATAATCTTTTCTTTTTTTAAGGAGTTAAATTTGCCACTTTCAAAGTTAAATAGAGACCAATACACCGCAGCAACCGCACCTTTGGGGCGAAATTTAGTCATAGCAAGTGCTGGAACAGGAAAAACCTCAACTATAGTTGCTAGGATTGCACATCTACTAAATTTAGGCGTTGCACCTGAGAAAATACTGCTTCTTACTTTTACAAACAAAGCGGCAAGCGAGATGATAAGTAGGCTAGAGCGTTACTTTGATAAAGAAATCATCGCTAAAATCACAGCTGGGACTTTCCACTCAACCTCATTTTCTCTTTTAAGAAGTCTAGGCAAAGGTGTCACTTTAAAGCAACCAAGCGAACTTAAAATTCTGCTTCGCTCAATCGCATCAAGAAGAAGGTTTGACCATATAAGCGATGTTAAGCCATATAGCGGGGCTTATCTTTATGATATCTACTCGTTTTTTCAAAACAAGATAATAAACCAAAGTTTTTATGAGTGGTTTAGCGAAAACTACGATGAGCAAAGTGTTTATGCTGAAATTTATGATGATATTTTAACTGAGTTTGAAGCAGAAAAAGCAAAATTTGGTTATGCTGACTTTAACGACTTGCTTCTGAATATGAAAAGAGAGCTTAAAAAAGGAGCACCCCTAAATTTCACAGAAATTTTAGTTGATGAGTATCAAGACACAAACACACTTCAAGGAAGTTTGATAGATGCGTTTAATACAAAAAGCCTTTTTTGCGTAGGGGACTTCGACCAAAGTATTTACGCGTTTAACGGGGCAAATATAGAGATAATCGGCTCTTTTAGGGAGCGTTACAGAGACGCTAAAATTTACGCTTTAAATGTAAACTACCGCTCAACTAAAGGGATTTTAGCTCTTGCAAACAAAGTCATAGAAAACAACCCCCGCCTTTATGAAAAGCACCTAACTGTGCACCGAGATGGTGAGTTTAAAAACCCAAGGCTTTTAGTATTTGACGAGCTTTATGCCCAGTACTCAAAAATCGCCGAGATGATAAAAAACTCTAAATTTGAAAAAGACAACATCGCCGTTATCTTTAGAAACAACTCAAGTGCGGACGGTGTAGAGGCGAGTTTAAGGGAAGTTGGTATAAGTTCTAAAAGAAAAGGGGGCATTAGCTTTTTTGAAAACAGAGAAATAAAAGCTTTGATAAATTTCATCGGAGTTCTTATAAATCCAAAAGATTTGATGGCATTTATGCAGATTTTAGAGTATGCAAAAGGCTTAGGGGCGGCGTCTATTAAAGAAATTTACGAAGCACTTAGTGGCTTAGGGCATGGAAATATCATAAAAGGTTTTTTATCGCCTGATAAAAGTGTTCGTGTTTATGAAGCAAGGAAAAAGAACTATCAACTAGGGCTTTTTGATGAGTTTGATATCTTTGATGAGAGTGCTAGGTTTGAGGGCGTTAAGATGAGTAGTGAGTTTAGGGGAAATCCAGTTTTGAGATACTCAAAACTAAGCGAACACGGGGCTTTAATGCTTAGTGAGTTTTATAACCTGCTTCTAAAAACTAGAGGCTTAACAAGGAGTTTTGAAGTGTTAAGAGCCGTCATTAGCTCTCAAATTTTTGCCATCATTGCAAGTGAAATAGCTACAAAAAGAGCAACTCTAAAAAACGGCAAAGTTGATGAGGAGTTAAAACAAAGCCATATAGAAAACATCTATCAAAAAAGTGAAGTTTTATTACAGATGGCAAGGAATTATAGTGATTTAGATAAGTTTTACAACTTCCTAACCCTTGGCTCAAACGAGATGGACGAGGGTGAGGGGGTAAATCTCTTAAGCATACACGCAAGTAAGGGGCTAGAGTTTGGGCAGGTTTTTATAGTTGATCTTGCTCAAAACCGCTTCCCAAACTCAAAACTAATGGCGATGGGTGGGAACATTGAAGAGGAAAGGAGGCTTTTTTACGTAGCAGTTACAAGAGCTAGAGATGAGCTTATACTAAGCTATGCCAAATACGACAAAATCAGGAAAATCACCTATCAGCCAAGCCAGTTTTTAGTTGAGGCTGGGATGGTGAGCGAAGGACTGTAAAAGCCCAAAATTTACTACTTTCAAAAACATTTATTTTTTCTAAAAAATTTGTTATAAACTCATTTAAATTTATTTTTTTATATAGTATAAGGCTCAATAGAACTTAAGCTCTAATAAAGGAGCTTCAAACTATGATTTCAAGGATGAAAAACAAGTATATATATCGTTCAAGAATTTCAGAGACTAAATTTAGAGAAATTTTAAAGTATTTCTGTCTTGATATAGAGGCAGTTAAAATATCAGAATTAACAGGCGTTTCAGAAAAAACACTAGGTAAAATATTTAAACAAATTAGAGTTTTAATGATGAATGAGTGTGAAAAGATAAGCAAATTCTCAGGCGAAATAGAAGTAGATGAGAGCTACTTCGGAGCTAAAAGAGTTCGTGGTAAAAGAGGCAGGGGTGCAAGCAATAAAACACCTGTGTTTGGAATGCTTAAAAGAGATGGCAAGGTCTATACCCAAGTTGTTAAAAATTGCTCTAGCAAAGAATTACTGCCTATTTTAAAGGAATTTAGCAATCTTGATGAGAGTGTAATTTATTCTGACAGCTGGAAAGCTTATGACGGACTTGTGGATTATGGTGCTAAAGCTCACTATAGAGCAAAACACTCTAAAGATGAATTTGCAAATGGCAGAAATCACATTAATGGTATAGAAAACTTCTGGGGATACTGTAAGCACAGGCTAAGCAAATTTAAAGGCATAAAAAGAGATAATTTTATCTTACACTTAAAAGAGTGTGAATATAGATACAATATCAAAAAAGATAATAAAGATTTGTATAAAACATTACTAAAAATTAATAAGTGAAAACCCGCTTAAGTTCCATTGAGCCTAGTATAATTTCATTAGAAAGATGTATTGTATATATTCAAATTTATAAAAGGAGGCAGTCATGAAACTGCAAACTACTACCCCCTCCCTTAATATAGGGACGAGAAGTTTATCAAAAGTTGCTTTAAAAAAAGCTTTAAGTCTTAGCATTATAGCTAGTGCATTTATACTACCTCTTAGTGCTGAAGATTATACATTTAACGATAGTAGCCCCGATAGTAGGTTAGGTTATATTTATGGTACGCCAGATAAAAGCTTTTTTCCAACACTTCAAACAATAGATATTTCTAATAATAACTTTATTATACAAGATAGTACAAACCGTATTAAAGGAGCTATTTATGGAGCTATCCATAACGATATAAATACAGAACTTTTAAATAATACTGTTACTGTAAAAGATGGCACAGTTATAGGTGGTGGCTCAGATGCGGATAGTGGCTCTGTTTTCGGTAGTTATTCTTATATGGGCAAAGTAACAAAAAATAAAGTTATCATAGATTCTGACAGCGATACAAGACGCACAACAATCAAAGGAAGCGTTTATGGTGGATATAGCGGAGCAAATGAAGTTTCTGAAAATGAAGTTGAAATAACTGGTATATCTCAAAGTTCAAGCCCTGTGATAGAAGGTTCAGTTTATGGCGGTTATGCTGGCGGGTCTGAGACTAGCAAAAATAATAAAGTTGAAGTGGATATTGCTGAAATTCAAGGCGATGTTTTCGGTGGTAAAAGTATAAACGGCTTAGCAGATAAAAATATAGTTAAAATTTCAAGTGGGACTATTGATGGTTGGGTTTATGGTGGCTATAGTGAAAATAATTTAGCCAGTAATAATGAGGTTGAAATTTTAAATGGAATAATAAAAGGTAGCGTTTATGGTGGTAGGTCAAAAGGCGATACAGACGGCAAGGTAGTGCACAATACTGTAAAAATATCTGCTGAAAAGGTGGGTGGCTTTATATACGGTGGGCGTAGTGATAGTGGTTCGGTCACTTTAAATAGTGTAGAAATTTCAGCAGGACAAGTGGATGGCTATGTTTATGGTGGGTTTAGTGAGAATGGGTTAGTTTCTGACAACAAAGTTTTTATATCGGGTGGAGTTCTAGAAAACTATATCTATGGTGGGCGTAGCACTAAAGGTCTAGCTACTTTAAATAGCATTAAAATCTTAGACGGAAATATAAAAAAGAATATTTATGGTGGTAGATCTAAAGATGCTAAAGCGGTTAAAAATACAGTAGAAATATTAGGTGGAAATATAGATGCCAATGTGCGTGGAGGATATAGCAACAACGAGTCAGCTATTTCTAATAGCATTATCATTTCTGGTGGGAGTATATCAGGAGATTCTATAGTTGGAGGTCAAATAAGAAATATATCGGGGTTAGCTACAGATAACATAGTAACTATAAAAGGAACTCCATCTTTTACTAATGCTATCATCTATGGTGGTGCAAACTATGATGATTACTCAGATAGAGACTTTACTAGACTAGCCAAAGGCAACACTCTAAATTTCTACTCAAATGGACTAAGTGCTAAAAACATAGCTAACTTTGAGTTTATAAATTTCTATCTCCCGGCTAATACTAAAGCAAACGATACTATGCTTACTCTAACTGATACAGAAGATACTGACTTATCTAAGTCTAAAGTGGGAGTAGGAGTATTAGAAGGTGATATACCTGAACTACTAACAGGAGATAGAGTAAATTTAATCCACTCAGAAAATGCTAATGTCATCCATCCAACAGATATGACTAACCATATGGATGTTATGGCTGGTGTAGGTGATATCTATACATTTGAGTTAAAAAATGATGAGGCTAACTATCTATATGCAGAGGTTTTATCACCTGATACTCTACCAACACCTCCAACACCAGAAAAACCACAAACACCAGCCTCTAAGCAAAACCCTAAAGTTAAATCCTTCCTAGAAGCAGGACTTGCATCTGTATCTTTTGTAAATAGTGGAGCTGACTTAATAGCTGATAATGCTGGTACTATGATACACACTATAGATGAGAGTGATAACCTAGGAGCATTCTTAGCTGTAGCTGGAAGTGATGTTAAAACCAAAACTGGCTCATATGTAGATGTTAAAGGTATAAGCATTCTTACTGGTGTAGCATCATCAGTTAATGATACAACTTACTCTGCATTTATAGAAGCAGGTAAGGGTGAGTATGATAGCTTCAATGGCTTTGCTAATAGTAGTGTAGTAAGAGGAGCTGGAGATACAGAGTACTATGGTCTAGGTATTATGCTACATAGTAATCTAGCTAATAATTTCTATATAGAAGGAAGTTTAAGAGTAGGTAAAACAGATACAGAGTATAAAAGTGGTGACTTTGGTATACCAGTAGAGTTTGACTTAGATAGAAGATACTATGGTGCTCATATAGGAGTAGGTAATATCATAGATATAAACAACAACTCAAACCTTGATGTTTATGCTAAACTACTTTATACTAACTTAGAAAGCACAGATGTAGTTGTAGCCAATCAAAAGTTTAGCTTTGATAGTATAGACTCTATAAGAACTAAGATAGGTGCTAGATATAACTACAGTATAAGTGATATCTCTACACTATACTTTGGTGCTGCTTATGAAAGAGAGTTTGATGGTAAAGCTAAAGGATATGACCATAGAGGTAGAGAGATAGAAGCTCCTGAACTAAAAGGCGATAGTGCAGTTTTAGAACTAGGTGCTAACTTCTTAGCAATAGAAAACTTAAACCTTGGACTTAATCTTCAAGGATATCTAGGAGATAAAGAGGGAATTAGTGGCGGTGTTAAAGCTGAGTATAGGTTTTAAACTATAACCAGCCAAAAGAGACTAACTTATAAGAACTCTTTAAGGGATGGGTTTATGACTCATCCCTTTTTTAAATTTAGATATCTACTTTCTCGTCACTATTAGGCAGCTTGTCGTTATGACGATTTAATCCTTAATATTATAAAAAATACAAATAATTAAATTTTAATAATGAATTTCATTTTGTTTTTATCTATTTGAAAACTTTTACTATGATATATAAAAAATTTAAAGGAGAAATTTATGAAATATAGAGTAGAAAAAGACACTATGGGAGAAGTAAAAGTCCCGTATGATAGTTACTTTGGAGCTCAAACAGAAAGAAGCTTTGAAAACTTTAAAATAGGTGTTGAAAAAATGCCACCTGAACTAATCAAAGCTTTTGCTCTACTTAAAAAAGCAGTTGCTAAGGTAAATAACGACCTAAAAAAACTTGATGATGAAAAGGCAAATGCCATCATAAAAGCAGCTGATGACATCATAGCTGGCAAGCTTGACAAAGAGTTTCCACTAGCTATCTGGCAAACAGGAAGCGGAACTCAAACAAATATGAACTTAAACGAAGTTATCGCAAACAGAGCGACTGAAATTTTAGGCGGGGACTTTAGAAAAGAAAAACTAGTCCATCCAAACGACCACGTAAATATGGGTCAAAGCTCAAACGATACTTTCCCATCAGCTATGCATATCGCCTCAGTTTTAGAAATCACAGATAAGCTTTTGCCAAGCTTAGAAAGACTTAAAAACTCATTTCTTGCAAAAGAAAATGAGTTTATGAGTATCGTTAAAATCGGCAGAACTCATCTGCAAGATGCAACACCTCTAACTCTAGGGCAGGAGTTTAGCGGATATAGGTCTATGCTTGAGCACTCTTACTCTCAGATTGAGAGGAGCTTGGATGATTTAAGAGAGTTGGCACTTGGCGGAACAGCTGTAGGAACGGGTATCAATGCTCATCCAAAACAAGGCGAAATGGTAGCGGACGAACTAACTAAACTAAGTGGTAAAAAGTTCATCACAGCTCCTAATAAATTCCACTCTCTAACAAGTTATGATGGGATGGTTTTTGCAAGTGGGGCGTTAAAAGCGTTGGCGTCAAATTTGATGAAAATAGCAAATGATATCAGGCTTCTTGCAAGTGGTCCAAGATGTGGGATAGGGGAGATTAACATCCCAGCAAATGAACCAGGAAGTTCCATCATGCCAGGCAAGGTAAACCCAACGCAAAGCGAGGCTCTTACTATGGTGGCGGTTCAAGTGCATGGAAATGACGCGGCGATCGGCTTTGCGGCTAGTCAGGGGCATTTTGAGCTAAATGTATTCAAACCAGTTATAGTTTATAATTTTTTACAATCAGTTAGGCTTTTAACCGATGCGATGGAGAGCTTTAGGGTTCATTGTGTGGATGGTATAACTCCAAATTTAGAACAAATTGAGCATAACCTAAACAACTCTTTAATGCTTGTAACCGCACTAAATCCACACATCGGCTACGAAAACGCAGCAAAAGTTGCCAAAACAGCGTTTGAGGATAACTCAACTTTAAAAGAAGCAGCTATTAAGCTAAATTTGCTTACAGCTGAGGAATTTGATAGATATGTAGTACCAGAAAAAATGGTCGCACCAAGAGAGTAGGGCTGATAAATTTAGGGGCTTTTTAGCCCCTAGCTATCAAACTCTCTAAAATTTCTATACAATTCGCCGTTAAATCAACACACACTGTTCCAAAAAGATTTTCATCTTCTATTTTTTTAAGTCCTTCTTTTTCTCTATAATCAGCTCCTAAAATTTCACTACAATTTAGGCTATTATAAACCTTTAAAAACTCGTTTTCAAACTCTTTCATCTTGTTATCAAGAGTTGCTTTATCTCTAAATTTAAGTCCTAAAACTGCTACGCCTCCAGCATAACTCCCACAAAGTTTAGCCGTACCAAACCCACCACCAAACCCAGCAGTTAGGGCATTTAACTCATCACTATCATAAAAATAACCTAAAACTATCTGAGCACAATTTTTAGTTTTAAACTCGTTTTTTACATACTCTTTTATATCCATTTTTTACCTTTTTAATATAATTTTAACTTTTTACAAAAATATAGCCTAAATCTTTAAAGTCTAGATTGCCACGCCGGACAACGTCTGGCTCGCAATGACTGCTGGGTAGATTTTCACTTTTTAATACTTCCAAAACACCCTGAGCCTTCACCGCTTACACAAGCCAAGCAGTGAGTGTCTGTTTTGATAACTCTATCTAAACTCCCTAAATTTAGAGCCTCATCAAGTGAGCCGATACTTGATGAGAGACCAATAGCAGCGTTAAAGTCACAGTCATAAAGCTTCCCATCATGCGAAACATTTAAAAGAGTTGTGCACATCACATCTTTTAAGTTTTCCTCTTTAAGGTTCTCTTTTAAAAGCTCTATATACTCATCATACTCATCAAAGCGTTCTAGCATTTTTCTAAATCTGCCTATTGGCACATTTGCGATGCAGTAAAGCTTATCAAATTTAACGCTATATTTTACAAGCTCTTCTTTATAGACTTTTTCAAGTTCATCTTGATTTGGCGGCAGATATGCTCCGTTTGGGTTATAGATGAGATTTATTTTCTCAATTCCGGTCTCGTTTAGTAAATTTAGAGCTTTGATTTGCTTTTCAAAACTTCCTTTTCCACGCATAGCATCGTTAAATTTCTCTTCATAAAATGGCACAGAAGCGATGACTGTTACGCCGTAATTTTTATAAATTTCTATAAATTTTGAGTATCCATCTTCAAGTAAAATCGTCAAATTTGACCTAACGCTGATATCATCGGTCGCGTTTTTAAAAAGCTTGATTATATACTCTAAATGCTCACTCATCTCAGGTGCACCACCCGTTATATCAAGGCTTTCAAAACCAAACTTTTTAAACACGGCGTAAGCTTTATCAACCACTTCTTTTGTTATATCTTCAGTTCTTGATGGATTTGCTTCCACGTGGCAGTGGTAGCAGGTCATATTGCACTTTCTAGTGATGTTTAGTTGCATGATTTTGGGTTTATTAAAAGTTATCTCCATTATTTTCCTTGCTTGTCTATTTTTTATTTATCTATTTTTCTTATACCATTTCATTTTTAAAACATTTTTTGAAAAGCTTAAATTTGGTTTTTCGTCCACACCTAAAAACAGAGTCGTTAAGTGCTTCACATCGCTAACTCCAGCTTTTGTATAAACCAAAGCACAAGTTGCACAATAAACATATAAATTTGGTTTATTTTTAGCTTTTAGTTTTTCTGGGTAGTTTTTAGCTATCTCTTTGTCGCCACCACCAGCCCCACAGCAGTTTATATCTAAAAAACTATCTTGTTTGTTTGGCAAAAACTCCTTAAACTCATCAAACATAGCTCTACTGTTTCTCTCGCTACATGGGTAGAAAAGATGAGCTTCATCTTCTACCATCTTCATAAGCCCAAGTTCTTTTAGTTTTGTGTAGATGCTTACGACCTCTACGCCTAGGCTATCTTTTAAGAAATGGTAGCAGTTAGGACAGGCGGTTACTATCCTTTTAACCTTTTTTTTCTTAACTAGCTCTTTTGTGCTTTTAAGGCTCTGTTCTTTTGTGTATCCAGCCATAAGAAGTGGTTTTCCACAGCAGTCTATGCTAAAGTCCGTTATCTCATCGCCGTTTTTACCGCAAAGATTTTCTACTATATGCTTAGTTGTTTTTGGATAAACTCCTACAAAATTACAGCCAAAAAAGATCAGATCATCGCAAGTTTTATCAGAGTTATTTCTAAAAAGATAAGGGCTTTTGTGAGTTTTAACAAATGGGTTTTTAAAGTTCGCGTCTTGACGGTGGGCTAGGGCGATCTCCATTCCGCTGATATTTTTAGGGCAGACATTGTAGCACTGCTCGCATAAACAGCACTCATTTGCAATCTCTGGTTTGTGACTAAAATCTTTTAGATGGATATCATACTTTGTTAAAAAGTCGCAGTGTTTCGTGCAAAGCCCACACTCTATACAGGTCTGGGGGTCGTTTTTTGTCTCTTTGAGCTTAAATCTTTTGATACTCATTTTGAAATTTCTCCATCTTTAAATTTGCTTTTTTTCGCTCTTTTCTAAATTTATATTGCAAAACCTGCATTTTAAAAAGAGTTTTTAAAGGGTTTTTAAACCGCCTTGCCGATGTGGTTATATAGCCATTTGCGAGTTTAAATTTATATCCACTCTCTTTAACTTTCATACTAAAGTCATAATCCTCCATGATAGGAATTTCTCTAAATTTGCCAAGGCTTTCAAAAAGAGATTTTTTTATGAAAATTCCTTGATCTCCAAAAGCAATATTTCTAAATATTACTCTTAAATTTGAACCAAGTTCTATAAATTTCATAAAAAAACCACCTTTGTCAAATTTCACCCTAAAACAGCCAATTTCTGAGCTTCTTAGAGCAGAGCTTATCAAATTTAACGAGTTTTTATCTATACTGCTATCAGAATGCAAAAACCAAAGAGTTTCAAATTTAGCTAAATTCGCACCTAAGTTTAGTTGCAAACCTCTGTTTCTAGGTGCGTTTTCTATAACCTTTATCTTTTTGTTTTCTAGGCTTAAAGGCTCTCCAGCATTTACTATAATCACCTCAAATTCGCCATCAAAGTTTAAAGCAAAAATTTGAGTTAAAAGTTTAGCTAAATTTGGGTCATTTAGGGTGATGATTATTATAGACATGTCTTAACCATAAAGAGATAATTGTTAAAATAAATAGATATAAAAGCGAAAGCCAAAACTCTTTTGAGCCAAAATTTAGCACATTTTCACCTAAATTTATCAAAATCACAGTCCCAGGGATAATGCCTACAAAAGAGGCTAAAATGTAGTTTTTAAGCCCGATGCCCAAAAACCCACAAGCGTAATTTAGCAGATTATAAGGCACAAGCGGGATAAAGCGTAAAATCAAAACGCTCATAAAGCTATCTTTGACATTCATTGTAAAGTTTTTAACGCCTAAAAACCTGCCGATATAATACATAAGTATTATGTTTATCATAGCGGCTAAAGTTGTTATCACACTTCCCCAAAACAGCCCAAAAAGCACTCCACCAACTAAAGCTAAAATAGGCACAGGAAAGAGAAAAATCGGCAAAACTATCCATGCAAGAGTGTAGAGTAAAACGCTTAAATCTCTATTTTCTAAGATAAAATCTTTAATTGTATTTACATGGTAGTAAATGTAAATAGAACATATTATAATGCTTAAAACCACTAGGGTTTTAAGCAGCTTTTCTTTTGTTTTCATAGATATTTTTCAAAATATAAATCACTATGCTTAAAGCAAATATAAGCATTAAAGTTATAAATACTATTTTTCCAGAGCCGTCTAAGTTCTTACCAAAGTAGCTATATACAAGCGTTGCTGGAAGCTGTCCGATACCAGTAGCTATGAAAAACTTCCAAAATCTCATGCCCGTTAGCCCAGCAGCGTAACTTACCAAATCAAAGCTGATAAAAGGTAGCAACCTACAAACTAAAATCGTATGAGCTCCATATCTCTCAAAATATTCATCGCTTTTTTTAAGTGCGTTTTTGCTAACGATTTTCTCAACCACATCACGACCTAAAATTTTAGCTATATAAAAGCACATTACCGCTCCCGCCATAGCACTACTCCATGACAAAAACGCCCCACCCAAAAAGCCAAAAACAGCAGCATTTGTAAGTGTGATGATAAAAGCAGGAATCGGTGCTAAGATACAGCTTAAAACCATCAGACAAAAGCTCACTATCCAAGCTTTCATCCCAAAGCCTCTAAGATACTCAGCAAGTTTTCCTAAATCAAGGTCAACAGAAGCCTCCTTGATGATATAAAGCGAGTTATTTATCCACAAATTTAGTGGTTCATAGGTAAAATAAACCGCTATAAAAGCTACAAAAATAGCTAGTAAAATTAGCTTACTTCTCATTTTTTCTCCATAAATTTTTTTACTCTATCTAAGAACTCATTTTCTAAGTAGAGTGCGATTTTTGGATTGGTCGGTGCGTTTGTGTTTTGATGAGAGACACTTGCCATAGCACACCAACTAACCCCCCTTAAACAGTTAAATTTGATATATTTATAAACCAAATTTCTCTCACACTTGCTTAACTTTTCATACTCATCTAAAAACTTCTCAATCTCATCAAACTCCAAAATAACATCTGTTTTAAAAAAAGTTGTAGTTGGGGCTAAGAAATGCCCTAAATCCTGCTCTTTATCGCTAATGAGCGGTTTTTCCCAGTCTATGAGATAAGAGTGTTTTTTACCGATGATGAAATTTGAACTATTTAGTTCTGTATTTACGATGGCTTTGTTTGAGATTTCACTCTCTAGCCCTAAACTCTCGCAAGTTTTAAAAGCAAACTCTAAAAACTTAGCAACATTTTCTTGTCTTAACTCGTTTTTTAGGTAAATTTCACTCATCTTTTTACACTCTTTATACATTTCTAAAAATGGCTTTTGTGCGACGATTAAGCTATGTTTTTTAGGGATTTTATGAGTGTGAATTTTAGCTAGGATAAAAGCCGCTTTTTTCATGTCCTTTTTGTAGTCTAGGCTTTTACCTTTTAAAAACTCCATCGTTAAAGCACCGTTTGGCAGATATGGGCTTTTTTCAAAAAGCTTATAAACCTTTGGTGTAACGCCAGAACTCTCTAAAATCTTAAGAGCTTTGTATTCATAAGAAATTTGTTCATCTAACTCCATTTGAGATGCGTGATTTACTCTAAAAATCCTTTTCTTAGAGCCATCTTTAAAGATGAAATTTGAGTTATACTCCCCACTTGCAAGATGTGAAATTTCACTACTTTTTGTAAATTTTGCGATGATATCAAATTTGGTATCAATGTCCTTTATCTCTCTACATAAAAAGTAACTATGGTTTTTAAGGGCTTTGATAGTGTTTTTCATCACATTTTTAGTGCTAAATTTGATGTCAAAAATATCATCTATCATAAACTTAAGCCCGATTAGTGAGTAGCCACCATCGCTACTTGGGGCAAAAACAGAGTCAAATTTATCCAAGTTTTTAAAAGCGGTTTTGATATCAGATGATTTTAAATCATCCAAATCACTTCCTATAAGCACAGCTTTTTTATAACCTAATGCAAAGACTTCTTTGAAGGCGTTTTGCATTTTTTCGCCGATATTTTCGCCGCTTTGTTTTTTAAAAAGATAGGTTGGAATTTCGTTTTTTTCATCTTTGGAAAGTGAGTTTTTTAAAATTTCCAAATCCCCATCGTAGAAGATGAGATAGTTAAATTTCTTAACTATCTCAAAGTTTTTATTTAGTAGATGAACTTGCAAGTCTCTTGCTTCCTCAAGGCTTAAAAAGTCATTAAGCCTTGTTTTGCATCTACCTAACTCTGGGGATTTTGTAAAAAAAATTAAGCAGTTTTTTTTCATTATTTTACTAGATTATAATCGTATTCTTTTGTTCCATCAAGCATATTATAAACACCTGCAAAGCCTTTATCCAGTAGCTTTTCAGCTAGTTTTGCACTTCTGTTTCCAGTATAGCAGTAAATAGCTACAGTTTTACCTTTGTTTGCTTCTAAGATATCTTTATAGTTTTCTAAAGGCTGTCCATCTGGAATGCTAATAGCACCTTCTATATGTCCAGCTTCATAATCTTTTGCTTCTCTAACGTCGATGATTAAAAGATTACTCTTATCCATTTTGTTATACTCAGCTGCATTTATGCTTCCAAATTTAAATAGTTCGTAGTTATACTCTTTTAAGCTGTCAGCACCCGCAGTTTTTGTAAAGCCTTTTGCTTTTAGCTCTTCTGCTAGTTTGTTACTTTTCTTACCGCTTGTGCAGTAGAATACTATATTTTTATTTTCATAGCCTTTTATCTCATCGATTCTGTCATAGAAAACTTCAAAAGGTATGTTAATAGCATGCTTTAAGTGACCTTGGTCATACTCTTCTTTGCTTCTAACGTCGATTACTAAATAGTTTTCTTTCTCTTTGTTGTCAGCTTGGATAGCTGCTAGTTTTTCACCAGCCATTTTTTCGCCAGCTACAACTCCTGAATCACCACAGCCTACAAAAAATGCAAGCACCGCTGCTAAAACTAAATATTTAATTCTCATATTTTCTCCTAAATAAAATTATAAAAAACAAAATTTGAGTCTATTTGGCATAAAATAAAAGCTTTTTAAAAACTCTAAATTTATGCCAAATTTATCAAATCAACAAAATTTAAAAACACAATTAAAACAATAAAAAGTAGAAATTTATCTCATATAGTACCTTGATTTGTAATATGACAGCCTGTCATCTTTAGCTTGGAATTATACAAAAATAAGTTAAATTCTATGTTAAAAAGAACTTTTATTTAATAATTTAAATCTAATTTAAAATTTAATAGATACAATTTCAGCTTAAAGATTCTAGGTTAGAATATTAATTATTTTAAGGAAAAAAATGACAACACTTTTTAGCATAGCCTTTTGGGGTTTTTTGTTTGTTTACGGGGCAATCCTGTGGTTTTTAAGCCCTAAAGTTAAAAGCTTTGATGGCTTTTTTAGAGGAAGCGATGATAAGGGCAGGGATGTAAATGTTTGGCTTCTTTCAACTAGTATTTTTATAAGCTGGATATTTGCCAAGTCTGTTACAAACGCTGCAAATTTAGGGGCGAAATACGGCATAGTTGGGGGCGTTGCTTATGCGGCTTACTGGCTTTGTATCCCTGTTGCTGGCATCATCCTTTACAGACTTAGAACTAAATACAACGCAACTGGTTTAGTTGAATTTCTAAACTCAAACTACGGCAGACTTGCAAGTTTTTGTTTTAGTATCGCGATTTTAATTAGGCTATTTAACGAAGTTTGGTCAAATACTTCTGTTGTTGGTGGGTATTATGGCGAGAGTGGAAGCACAAGCTTTATCATAGCGGCACTTCTTTTTACTTTTATAACTCTTATTTACTCACTAAAAGGAGGGCTTAGAGGAAGTATAGTTACAGACATCGTTCAAGCTGTGATTTTTGTCATAGGTGTTGGGTTTGTTTTAACCTTTGTGTTGCCAAAATACTCAGTTGGTGAAATAGTAAGTTCAGGAGAGTGGAGTTTAGTTGGCGGGGTTGATTTGCTTTTAGTAGCACTTCTTCAAATTTTTAGCTATCCATTTCACGACCCAGTTTTAACAGATAGGGGCTTTTTATGCTCACCAAAAAGAATGTTAATAAGCTTCATCATAGCTGGGATTACTGGGTTTTTAGCCATCTTTATCTTTAGTTTTATCGGAGTTTATGCTTCTTTTGAGGGCATAACTGGCTCAAACATCCCAGCAAGTGTGGCACTAAGCTTTGGGCTTGGGGCTCTGTTTTTAATGAATATAGTTATGATAAGTGCTGCTGGCTCAACTCTAGATAGCACTTTTGCAAGTCTTTCAAAGCTAATCGCTCACGACTGGGTTAAACTTATCAATCCAAACTGGCTTTCAAAGTCTGTAATCATCGGTATGATTTCTATGGTAGTTTTATCAATCGTTGGAAACTTCCCGATGTTTTTAGGAACTGACATCTTAAAAGCTACAACGATAAGCGGAACTATGGTTATAGGAATGGCACCTATATTTATGCTTCACGGAGTTGTTACGATAAACAAACTTAGCTTTTATTTAAGCTTTTTCTTTGGGCTGTTTTGTGGGTTTGTGGAGGTTTTAGGCATTCTTCCAAAGGCTTTATATATCGGAGATGGAGCTTATGCAGGACTTCTTGGGATAAACGTTTACGGGCTTCTTGGATGTTTTGCACTCTATTTTTTAGGAGCATATATTGCAAAGTTGCGACATTAGTTATAAAGTAGAGTTTTCAGACTCTGCGGAAATCAAATGTGATGAAATTTGGATAGCTGGCGGAGTGTATGGAAATATCTTTGCTATAGAAAAACTAAATGAACTAGCAGGGGATAGCACAATAGTTTATAATGGGGATTTGCATTGGTTTGATGCAAATCCAGCCTATTTTAACCAGGTTGAAGAACTAACTAAAAATAGTATAAAACTAAATGGAAACGTTGAGCTAGAACTTGCAAGAGAGAGTGATAAATTTGGCTGTGGATGTAACTATCCAGAGTGGGAAGAGGAAATTGTCGTTAAAAATGCAGAGTTAATCCACCAAAGATTAAAGAGTATGGATGCTGATTTTTCTATTTTTAAAGATAGAGGCACAGCTCTTTTTGCTGAAGTTTTGGGGCTTAAAGTAGCTATAACTCACGGCGATGAGAAAATGCTAAATGGCTGGGGATTTGACCATGAAGTTTTAGCTAAAGATGAAAGAATTGATGAGATAAAAGAGTGGTTTTTTAAAACTAAATTTGACATCATCGCCACAACTCATACTTGTAAAGCTGCTGTTATGAAACTAGGAAATAACGCTTTTATAAACAACGGTTCAACTGGGATGCCAAATTTCAGCGAGTTTATAACAGGGCTTGTGACAAGGATTGGCAAAGAGCCGCATAAAAACGCCCTTTATAGCACAAAGATAAAAGATGCTTATGTAGAACTTGTCATGCTTAGATATGATAGAAAGAAATTTCTAAACTATCTTGATGAAATTTGGGAAGAGGGCTCACCAGCTCAAATTTCCTATAGAGAGAGAATTCTCGGATACGGCTGTCCGCTAAGTTATAAAGATATAAATTTAGGTGGATTTATAGAAGTCGAGTAAGATAGAGATAAAAAAAGCTGGAGAAAATCTCCAGCTTTAAATTAGAGTAGCATTCCTGCTAATGCAAATGCAAATAGACAAGATAAGAATACCATTATAGTTCCTGGAACTATAAATGAGTGGTTAAATACATACTTACCAATCTTTGTTGTGCCAGTGTCATCCATTGCAATAGCTCCTAGTGTTGTAGGGTATGTTGGCAGAACGAAAAGTCCTGAAACAGCAGCGAATGATCCTACTAAAATCCAAACGTGTTGTGCATTTTCTGGGCCTGTCATACCAAGTGCTAAAGCAATAGCTGGCATCATAACTCTTGTAGTTGCAGCTTGTGAGTAAAGCAGACAACTTAAGAAATAGAGCGCAACAGCTAAAGTCCATGGATGTTGAACAACTATATTTTGAGCTACGTCCTTAATAGAGTCTAAGTGACCGTTTACAAATGTACTTCCAAGCCACGCGATACCGATAACGCAAATAATCGCACTCATACCGCTTTGGAATGTGCTAGTTGAAAGCAGTTTTCCTGAGTCAACTTTACATGAGATTGTAATAACAGCACCAATTGTTAGCATAAAGCTAATAATCGCTAAATCTCTACCAAAATGAACTACCCATTTTCCAGTTTCTGGGTCAGTGTGTCCGATTAGCCCAACAGCTGGAGAGATAGCAAGTGCGTAGAAAACTACACATAAAACACCGATACCAAATATCGCAACTGATCTTTTTGCGTATGGTTTTAACTCTTTATACTCTGTTGCTTTAACTTCTGCAACTAAACCTCTTGCAAGTCTATCTTGATAGATAGGATCGCTTGATAAGTCAAGGTTGTAGAACTTATTTACAATAAATGCAGTTATAAGCATAGCTGTAAAAGTAGTTGAAATACAAATCGCAAGAAGTAGTGGATAGCTTACACCTAGCGGCTCAACAACACCTGTCATAGCAACAAAAGCCGCACTAATAGGGCTTGCTGTAATAGCAACTTGAGATGAAACAACAGCTAGTGCGAGTGGAGCGGAAGGTTTAATGTTTTGTCCTTTTGCAACCTCTGTAATAACTGGAAGCATAGCAAAAGCAGTGTGACCAGTACCTGCAAAAATCGTTAAAAGATACGTAACAACAGGTGCAAGGTAGTTGATGTGCTTAGGGTTTTTACGAAGAACTTTTTCAGCTACTTGAACTAAATAATCAAGCCCTCCAGCAACCTGCATCGCTGTAATTGCCGATATAACAGATGCGATAATTAAAACAACATCTATCGGGATGTAGCTCATCTTGGTATCCATACCTAAAACCATAGTTAAGATGATAACACCTAAACCACCTGCGTATCCAACACCCATACCGCCAATCTTAACGCCAAGCCAGATGCCACCGAAAAGCACTATGAGTTGTAGGAGTATCATAATGTCCATAAGAATCCTTTTTATAAATTTCTCAAAAAAAGGCGTGATTTTAAGCCACGCCTAACCTACGCTAGCTCTAAATCTTATTTGCCTGTATGTTCCATATGCGGATCTAACATGCTTTTTGGATCTAGAAGTTTATCAACCTGTTCTTTTGTTAAGAACCCTTTTTCTATCGCGATATCGCCAACTGATTTACCAGTTTCAAGTGCTTCTTTAGCAACTTGTGATGATTTCTCATAGCCGATTACTGGGTTGAATGCTGTTACAATTCCTACTGAGTTAAGAACTGATTGTAAGCACGCCTCAGGTCTAGCTTTAGTATCTTTGATAGCTTTGTTTGCTAAAGTTATATAAGCATTTTCTAGAACTATTAATGAGTTAAATAGTGCGTAAGCAATGCCCGGCTCAAACGCGTTTAGCTCAAACTCTCCTCTTTGTGAGCAAAGCATGATAGTAACGTCATTTCCTATAACTTCGTAGCAAGCCTCGCCTACAACTTCAGCTATAACTGGGTTTACTTTTCCTGGCATAATAGAGCTACCTGGTTGCATTTTTGGTAAATCAATTTCACCTAGACCACATCTTGGTCCTGAGTTCATAAGTCTTAAGTCACTTGCCATTTTTGATAGTCTTGTAGCAGCAGTTTTTAAAGTGCCGCTTACTTGAACGAAGTCACCTGTGTCTTGAGTAGCAGCGATGAAGTCAGCAGCTGGCTTGAAATTTGCACCTGTGATTTCACTTAGTTTTCTATGAACCGCCTCTTTATAAGCTGGGTGGCAGTTGATACCTGTTCCAATCGCCGTTGCACCCATGTTTAAATTTGTCATAAGCTCTCTTGCAACTTTTACATTTTCAATATCAGCTTTAACATAGCTTGCAAATGCGTTAAATGTATTTCCTAAAGTCGTTGGAACAGCGTCTTCTAACTCTGTTCTACCCATTTTAATCATATCTTTAAACTCTACGCCTTTTTTCTCTAGCTCAGTTACTAAAAGCTCCATTGCTTTAAGTAAATCGCCTAGTTTTGCATGAACTGCAACTTTGATAGAGCTTGGATATGCGTCGTTTGTGCTTTGACCTAAGTTTGTGTGGTCGTTTGCGTGAAGATATTGGTATTCACCTTTTTTGTGTCCTAGAATTTCAAGCGCAACGTTTGTAATAACTTCGTTTGCGTTCATATTTGTCGAAGTTCCAGCACCACCTTGGATCATATCTACAACGAATTGATCTAGATACTCACCAGCTATAATTTTATCGCAAGCTTTAGCGATAGCGTCAGCTTTCTCAGCGTCTAAAACGCCAACTTCTTTGTTAGCTAAAGCAGCTGCTTTTTTAATCTGAGCAAAAGCTTTAACGAAGAAAGGATAGTCTTTAATCCTTCTCCCTGTCATTTGGAAGTTGTCAACCGCTCTAAATGTCTGTATACCATAATACACATCATCAGAGATCTCTAACTCACCTATAAAGTCGTGTTCTTTTCTTGTAGCCATCTATTCTCCTTTGTTTTGAAATTCAACCGCATTATAACACATTTTTAATTAATCTAAAATAAAAATATAAATTACACTTAAGTTTATATATCTAATTTTCATTTTTAATATATTTTTTATAATTAGAGTGGTTGAAGCCACTCTAATTAGGGGGTTTGTAAGAAGTTTGGAGTTAAATTTTATTTATTTTAAAATCAATGCGTTAAATTAAAGTGCTTGTTTTATGATAGATGAAATAGCATCTGTTAGCTCTTTACTATCTTTTATCTCCATTCCCTCATCAAGTTGTGCCATGCCTAAAAGTAGGGTTGAAATTTCAGGTATCATGATTTTATTCTCATCAAGTTTTTTAATAATCTCATGATTTGGATTTATCTCTAAAATAGGTAGAATTTCAGGCAGGTTATCTTGTCCCATTTGTTTTAGAATTTGCTGAGTTGCAAAGTCAGGGTCGTTTTTGTCATAGACTAAACAAGATGCTGATTTATCAAGCCTAGATGTAACTCTAACATCTTTTACTTTGCCACTTAAGGCTTCTTTGATTTTTGCAGTAAGTTCTAGATATTTCTCTTTATCAAGCCCTTCATCTTCAACTTCAACCTGTGAAGCAAGAGTTAGTTTTGTGCCATCATATTCATGAACCATCGGCATAACGATAGTGTCGATTTCTTCGTCACAAAGCAGAACTTCTATCTCTTTTTTGTTAAAGCTCTCTAAGATAGGGGAGTTTTTGTTCGCACTTTTTCCTGTGATGTAGTAAATTTCATCGCCAGTCATTTTCTCTTTATACTCTTTTAGAGTGATATACTCATCTCTTAAATTTGTCTTGAAAAGTAGTAAGTTTGAAATTTGCTCCTTATATGGAGTAAAGCCATAAAGCCCTTCTTTGAGTACGTTTCCAAAAAGTATGTAAAATTTTATGTATTTTTCTCTATCGTTTTTAAGCAGGTTTTCAAGCTCGTTTAAAATCTTTTTAACGCTTGCATCTTTAACGCTTCTCATAATTGCATTTTCTTGCAAGATTTCACGGCTTACGTTAAGTGGTAAGTCTTCAACGTCGATTATCCCCCTTACAAAGCGTAGATACGAAGGAAGTAGCTCTTTCTCATCATCAGTGATAAACACTCTTTTTACGTAAAGCTTTACTCCGCTTTGATAATCAACCCTGTATAAATCAAACGGCTCAACGCTAGGGATGTAAAATAGGGTGCTATACTCGATTTTCCCTTCTGCTTTTGTGTGGATATAAAGAAGCGGGTCGTTGCTGTCGTGGCTGATTTGTTTATAGAACTCGTTGTAGTCATTTGGTTTTAAACTTGACTTTTGCATTCTCCAAAGAGCACTTGCTCTATTTATCTGGGTGTTTTTAATCTCAGTTTTGCCTTCTTCGCCTTCTTTCTCAGCTGGGACATACTCTTCCTTATCCATAAAAATAGGATATGGGATGTGGTTTGAGTATTTTTTGATGATACTTTCAACTCTATATTCGTTTAGATACTCATCATCGTTTAAGTAAAGCGTTATGCTAGTTCCATGGTTTTCTTTTTTAGCACTTGAGACGCTGAAATTTGTAGCGTCACTACTCCAAACATTTGCCTCATCGCTTAAAGCTTTTTTACTTAAAACTTCTATTTTATTTGCCACCATAAAAGCTGAGTAAAACCCAACTCCAAACTGTCCGATTAAATTTGAGTCTTTTTTAGCATCACCGCTTAAATTTGATAAAAACCCTTTTGTCCCGCTTCTTGCAATCGTTCCTAAATTTGAGACAAGCTCATCTTTGCTCATCCCAATTCCTGTGTCGCTTATGGTTAAGGTTTTGTTTTCTTTATCTAGTTTTATTTCTATTTTTGGAGTGTAGCTAAGAGTTTTGTAGTTTTCATCTGTTAAGGTTAAATAGTTTAATTTATCCAGTGCATCGCTTGCGTTTGAGATAAGCTCTCTTAAAAATATCTCTTTGTTTGAGTAAAGTGAGTGAATCATTAAATTTAGTAAATCACTTACTTCTGTTTGAAATTCGTGTTTTTCCATTCTTCATCCTTTAATTTTAAATTTAGCAGATTATAGCTTATTGTGATGAAATTTGCAAGAAGTAGTGGAGAATAATATAAACTAAGTTGATACTCTTTATATCAAGTTAGTTTTAAATGTTGTGTTTCTTTATAAGAGTTTTAAAGCAAGTAAGCAAATAGCTTTTCTCATCACTCGTAAGGGCTGTTGTTGTGATGTGAAAAGCCATTAAAACTATATGGACGTCATTACGGGCAAAATAAAGAGTGTTGAAACCTCGTAGCGTCGTCATTGTGAGATGAACGAAGTCCATCGTGGTAATCCATTTTGATAAATTTTGATTTAAATTTAAAGCTAAAATTTTATAAAATAGAAATCTTATAAATTTATCAAGCCTTTATTTGATGGTTTGCCACGTCGCTTTGCTCCTCGCAATGACGATGTTTCGCGGGATTGGGCGATTTTAGAAATATAGTGGTTAAATTTAGCTATAAAGTTGTTCTAAATTTAAAAACACTTTTATCTTCATAAGCTATTTTTCCGCCGCACTATTTTAAATTTATAAAATCTTCATGAACCCAGCCGATTTTTTGGTTAGCAAAAAGGACTTTATAGTAGTTGTTATTTTCAGTAAAGACTTCAACTATCTCATTTTGCTCAGGGATGTAAAACACCGTTGAGTCTTTAATAGGCAGAATTTTAACCTTAGCATCTTTTGCAACTACACCTTTTTCATAAGGGTCTTGGATATAGATATTTAGAGCTATCAAAGCACAAGCAAAGATAAGTGGGCTTGAGTTTTGAGAGACTATATATAAGAAAAGTAAAATCACCACACCTAGATAAATAGCTGCTTTTTTATAAAGAGCAAATGGGTCATTTTGCGGGTTTAAATTTGTCTGAGTGCTTAAGTCATCAAGCTCTAAATTTATCCCTAAAGAGAAGTTTTCAAACTGTTTTGTTTGGATGTTAAAATAGCTAAAATCAAAGTTTTCTTTATCGTTTTCAACAACTGCAAAGTAAAACCCTCTTTGGTTTGCAAAAGAGCCTTTTAGCGAGTCCACACCTTGCCTGATGATATCTGGACTATTTACATAAAATGACTCTAAGTTTGCATTTTTGCTAGATAGTTCTATGGTCATAATGTTTGAACTATCATCAAATTTAGATGTTTTATAGTTTAGAACTTTTAGCTCATCAGCTACTATGTGAGCGTAGTTGGCTTTTTCTTCAACTTCTATGATTTTTGGCATTTTAGGTTTTATTTTTGCTTTTTGGAAAAACTCACCGTTTCTATTTGCTATAACTAAAATTTCATTTAGCTTTGCGTCAGTTTCGTTTGCTTCAAACCAAAGTTTTGTAGTATAAACTCCTTTGATATCTTTGCTCCAGTTAAGTTTGCCTTCATTTAGCCATTTAAGACTTGGAGTTTTATCCATAGTTAAGTTTAAGTCTAAAGTTACGTTTTGCTGGATGTCAGCTTTGAAATTTAGACTAAAAATTTGGTTTTTATAAATTTGCTTGGGAACGTTTAAAGTTGATAGAAGTAGGTTAGTTACTCTAACTTCCTGGTATAAATTTGCCATATCTACGTTTAGTTCCATCTCATTTGTTGGGGTTAGGTAGATTAAATCTTCCAGTGTTAAAGCCCCGTCTCCTAAAGGTGCACTCTCTACCTTTGGAGCGACTTCTTCTCTAGAGACTGGCTTAATGCTTTTTAAAAACTCTAGGTCTGGGTTCTCAGCCTTTAGACCTAGAAAAATGGTTGCTAATAATATTAAAACTCTTATCAAAACTTACTCTTTTGCTATAGATAAAACCTTTATCGTATCAACTGCGGATTTAAGCTGAATGTCATTGTATAAATCAGCTTTTGTGATGATTTTATCTCTATTTTTTTTGGTTACGTTGCCTTCTGTGGCGTTGCCTTCTGTTAAGTTACCTTCAGCAACTTTTGTTGCGTTACTGTCTATTTTTTCAAGCTCACTTTCAAGGTGGAGTTTTAAGTCCGCTTCTTTGATGCTAAAGCTATTGTCATTGTCTGGCACTTTTCCTGGGTGAACTACTAAGTCTGGCTCAACACCTGTGTTTTGGATAGTTCTGCCACTTGGAAGATAGTATCTTGCTATGGTCATTTTGATGGCTTCTTTCTCGCCTAGTGGCATGATGGCTTGAACACTTCCTTTCCCAAATGTATTTTCACCTACAACCACAGCTCTTTTTAGGTCTTGCAAAGCTCCACTTACGATTTCACTTGCACTTGCACTTCCGCCGTTTACTAAAACAACTAGAGGTAAATCTGTAATTTTTTCACCTTTTTTTGCTTCATAGACGATATTTTCTTTCTCATATCTTCCTTTTTGGGAAA
Organism: Campylobacteraceae bacterium; assembly: GCA_012519705.1. Classification (GTDB taxonomy): domain Bacteria; phylum Campylobacterota; class Campylobacteria; order Campylobacterales; family Campylobacteraceae; genus Campylobacter_B. The sequence goes on along the minus strand of JAAYPR010000022.1, from coordinate 8,539 downwards.
CTATAGCACCCTTATCAACAAAGAGATTTGTAAGCCCGATAGCTTGGTCTAAAAGTCCGCCAGGGTTGTTTCTAAGGTCTAGAACTATCCCTTTTGCGTTTTTATGCTCTTTTATAAATTTTCTTGACTCGTTTGTTACTTTTTGGTCGAAATTTGTAACTCTAAGATATAAAACATCGTGGTCTTCTATCTCTTTTGCATAGACAGAGTCGACTTTTATGATATCTCTTATGATATTTACGTCAAAAGGTTTTGGCTCACCTTTTCTAACGATGGTAATGGTAATAGGTGTATTTGGCGTACCTCTCATCTTGCTAACTGCTTCTTCTAAAGTTATGCCTAAAGTTGCGTTTCCATCGATTCTTAAAATCACGTCTTCTGATTTAACGCCTGCTTTATCAGCTGGAGTTCCCTCAATCGGAGCTATGACAGTTAAAGCTCCATCTTTCATCCCAACAGTTATACCAAGTCCACCAAACTCGCCTTCGGTTTGGACTTTTGTATCTTCAAAAGCTTTTGCGTCTAGGTAACTTGAGTGTGCATCTAGGTTTGTCATAAGTCCAGCTATGGCTTTGTTTATAATTTCTGAAAATGTTAATTCATCGGCATAGTCGCTCTCAACTGTGGCGATAACTCTTGTAAATTTAGCTAGGCTTTCTAGTTTTGTCTCTTCTGTGTCTGGTTTTTTAGGGGCTTCTGCGTATAAAGTAGCACAAAATGTTACGGCTACCAAAGAGAGTTTTGTTAAAAATTTTATGTTATGTTTCAATATAGTCTCCAAATAAATTATAAAGCGTGATTTTATCATATTTTGCTAAAGATTAGATAAACCATATTTAGTTTTTAAAATATTATTAAAATTTAGAAAATTTAATTAGTAAACTTGACATTAAGAGACTAAAGTTATATAATACAAACATTATAAACTAAAGGATAAAAAATGAGTAATGTACTTGAAATTTTAACCGACCAGATGAGAGGCGTAGTTGAAAGCTCAGTTTCACTAGCACTTCACTCTAAAAATAGCGAAGTTAAGCCACTTCATCTGCTTTGGGCGTTAAGTGTTGATAGTAGCTCTATCTTAAATCAAATTTTAAATAAATTTAGCGTTTCAAAACAAGCTGTTGAACTAGAGATAAAAAGTCAAATTTCATCTCTTCCAACAAGCTCAAATGTCAGTAAAAACAACATTAAACTAAGCATAGACTTTGCAAACTCTTTAGAGAGTGCAAAAGGGCTTATGACAAAGATGGGAGATAGCTATATCGCGGTTGATACTTGGCTTTTGGCAAATTTAGAGAACTCGCCGATTCGTGAAATACTCTCAAAATTTATAGATTTAAACGAGTTTAAAAAAGAACTCGTTGCTATTCGTGGTGGCAGGAAAGTGGACTCTCAAACTGCTGATGAAACTATGGATAGTTTAGCTAAATTTGGAATTGATCTGACCGAAAAAGCAAGAAATGGCGAACTTGACCCAGTTATCGGGCGTGATGAAGAAATTCAAAGAATGATGCAAATTCTCATACGTAAAACCAAAAACAACCCTATCTTAATCGGTGAACCAGGCGTTGGAAAAACCGCTATCGCCGAAGGTTTAGCACAGCTTATCGTAAAAGATGAAGTTCCAACAAGCCTTAAAAACAAAAAACTTATCGCTCTTGATATGAGTGCTTTAATCGCAGGTGCAAAATACAGAGGCGAGTTTGAAGATAGGCTAAAAGCGGTGATTGATGAAGTTGTGAAATCTAAAAATGTGATTTTATTTATCGATGAAATTCACACCATTGTTGGAGCGGGTGCAAGTGAAGGCTCAATGGACGCGGCAAACATCCTAAAGCCAGCACTTGCAAGAGGCGAGCTTCACACCATCGGAGCGACAACGCTAAAAGAATACCGCAAATATTTTGAAAAAGATGCCGCCTTACAACGCCGTTTTCAGCCTGTAAATGTGGGCGAACCAAGCGTAAATGAAGCGTTACAAATACTTCGTGGCATAAAAGAACGCCTTGAAGTTCATCACAACGTTAGTATAACTGATAGTGCATTAGTTGCGGCAGCAAAACTAAGCGATAGATATATCTCTGATAGATTTCTGCCTGATAAAGCGATAGATTTAATCGACGAAGCAGCAGCTGAACTTAAAATGCAAATCGAAAGTGAGCCGTTTGAACTAGCAAAAGCAAAGCGTGACATTGTGACACTTCAAGTTGAAAAAGAAGCTCTTAAAATGGAAGATAAAGAGAAAAACGAGCCACGACTAAATGAGATAGAAAAAGAGCTTGCAAATTTAAATGAAGTTAAAAACGCTCTAAATTCACAGTTTGAAAACGAAAAAAAGGTGTTTAATGATATTGCTCTAGCTAAAAAAGAGATAGATTCGCTTAAAAATGAAGCTGAACATGCTCGTAGAAATGGGGATTTAAACAGGGCTGCTGAGATAGAGTATGGCAAAATCCCTGAAATTTCAAACTCCATAAAAGAGCTTGAAGAGAAGTGGGCTAAGATGCAAGAGAGTGGAACGCTTCTTAAAAACGAAGTTGATGAGAACTTAGTAGCTGGAATTTTAAGTAAATGGACAGGTATTCAAGTCTCTAAAATGCTAACAAGTGAAAAAGAGAAATATTTGCAAATCGAAGAGCATCTAAAAGAGAGCGTTGTAGGGCAAGATGCGGCGTTACACGCGATGTCAAGGGCGATTAAAAGAAACAAAGCTGGGCTTAGTAGCGAAAATCGTCCGATTGGAAGCTTTTTGTTTTTGGGCCCAACAGGAGTTGGAAAGACCGAATCTGCAAAAGCTTTGGCGAAATTTCTCTTTGATGATGAAAAGGCGATGATAAGATTTGATATGAGTGAATATATGGAAAAACATAGCGTTTCAAGACTTCTTGGAGCACCTCCTGGGTATGTGGGGTATGATGAAGGCGGACAGCTAACTGAAGCAGTTAGAAGAAAGCCTTACTCAGTGCTACTTTTTGATGAGATAGAAAAGGCTCATAAAGATGTGTTTAATATCTTACTGGGAATTTTAGATGATGGAAGAGCGACTGATAATAAGGGTGTTACGGTTGACTTTAAAAACACAATCATCATCTTAACTTCAAATATCGGCTCAAGATATATAATGGAATTTGAAGGCGAGCAAAGAGAGAAATTTATCAAAGATGAACTCAAAAATCACTTCAAGCCTGAGTTTATAAATAGGCTTGATGATATCATCATATTTAATCCTTTAAATGAAGATAACTTAGTAGATATAGTTGGCATTATGTTTAAAAGCTTAGAAAAAACTCTTCTAAATAGAGATATAAAAGCAACTCTTAGCCAAAATGCTAAAAAGTTAATAGCTGAAGCTGGGTTTGACATAGAGTTTGGTGCTAGACCTTTGAGACGAGCTATGTATGAGCTTATAGAAGATGAAATCGCTGAAATGATACTAAAAGATGAGATAAAAAGTGGGGATGAAATTCTAATAGACGCTCAAAATGGCGAGATAAAAATCTCTGTTTTCTAAACACACTTTTCTTTAAAAAATGCTTAGGATAAATTTCTAATTTAGTAAATTTATCCTAAAGTATTATTTTTTCTTAATAAATATTATTCATAAATTTAAGTTAATTTAATATATGTTTCGATATAATTCCTTCAAATTATGCATTTTGTGCATGATATATGCAACTATCCATAAAGGAGTAATTATGAATCAAGATTTGTTGGCAAAAATTGCTCGTAGATTAGATGAAGTTGAAAAATTACCAAAGTTAAAAGAGAAGTCTTTAAAGGATGAAATTAACGGTAATTTTTCTAGAAGAGACTTTATGAAATGGGCTGGAGCGATGACTGCTATAGTTGGACTTCCTGCTTCTTTTATCCCAAGTGTCGCAAGAGCTGCTGAGCTAAGCGATAGACTTCCAGTTATTTGGCTTCATATGGCTGAGTGTACAGGCTGTAGTGAGAGCTTAATCAGAACTGATGCACCTTCGATTGATAGCTTAATCTTTGACTATATCTCACTTGAATACCACGAAACGCTTATGACAGCAAGTGGTTGGCAAGCTGAAGAGAACCTAGAACAAGCTATTGAAAAATACAAAGGTCAGTATATTTTAATGGTTGAGGGTGGTATCCCAGCTGGCTCTGATGAGTTTTATCTAACAGTTGGACCACACGGTACAACAGGAGCTGAACATTGTAGAATAGCTAGCGAACACGCCGCGGCAATCTTTGCCATAGGAACCTGTTCAAGCTTTGGCGGTATCCAAGCAGCTGCTCCAAACCCAACTAACTCTCAACCACTTAGTAAAATCACAAATAAAAAAGTTATAAATGTCCCGGGATGTCCTCCAAGTGAGAAAAACATCGTTGGAAACGTTTTACACTACATTCTGTTTGGCACACTTCCTTCCCTTGATGCTTACAATAGACCAAAATGGGCTTACAGGCTTAGAATCCACGATCTTTGCGAAAGAAGAGGTAGATTTGACGCTGGTGAGTTCGTTCAACACTTTGGCGACGCTGGTGCGAAAGATGGCTACTGCTTATACAAAGTAGGCTGTAAAGGTCCATATACATTTAACAACTGCTCACAAGAGAGATTTAACCAACATACTAGCTGGCCGATTCAAGCAGGACACGGCTGTATAGGTTGCTCGGAGCCAGATTTCTGGGATACGATGGGACCATTTGAAGAGCCTTTAGCTGATAGACTATATCACTCTGTGTTTGGCGGTCTTGGAGCAGATGCAACTGCTGATAAAATAGGCATAGGTGTTTTAGGTGTAGCAGGTGTTGCTATAGCAGCTCATGCTGCTGTTGGTATGGTTAAGAAAAATAAAGGAGAGTAAAAATGAGTCAAAAAATAGTTATAGACCCGATTACTAGAATAGAGGGTCACTTAAGAGTAGATGTTGTAGTAGATGATAATAACGTTGTAACTGATGCTTATACTAGCTCAACTCTTTGGAGAGGACTTGAAACCATCATGAAAGGCAGAGACCCTAGAGATGCTGGCTTTTTTATGCAAAGAATTTGTGGTGTTTGTACATACTCTCACTATAAAGCAGGCATTATGGCGGTTGAAAATACTCTAGGAATCACTCCTCCTTTAAACGCAGTTCTTACAAGAAGCTTGATGAGTTGTGCTTTAATCATGCATGACCACGCAGTTCACTTCTACCAACTACACGCACTTGACTTTGTTGATATAGTAAGTGCTTTAAGTGCTGATCCAAAAGCAGCTAGTGAAGAGGCGTTTAAATACACAGATAACCCTTACGCTTGCGGGGCAGACCATTTAAAAACAGTTCAAGAAAGAGTTCAAAAATTTGTAGATAAAGGAAACTTAGGACCTTTTGCAAACGCATACTATGGACATAAAACTTACAAATTTACACCTGAGCAAAACCTAATCGCTCTAAGTCACTACTTAGAAAACCTAAGAGTTCAAAGAACAGCTGCTCAGATGATGGCTATATTTGGCGGTAAACAGCCTCACCCACAAAGCTTAACCGTTGGCGGTGTGACATCTGTAATGGATATCTTAAGTCCATCAAGACTAGGTGAGTATCTAACTAAATTTAAAGAAGTAGCTGACTTTATAAACAGAGCTTACTATCCAGACGTTGTTATGGCAGGCAGAGCTTATGCAAACGAGCCAAGCGTTTTAAATGACGTTGGAACTGCGAATTTGTGGACTCATGAAGAGTGCCCACTAAGTGCAAATGAGTGGCTGTTTGAAAGTGGTCTTATACTAAATGGCGACTTATCAAAAGTTCTAGAGCTTGATGAAGATAAAATCACAGAAGAAGCAACTCACGCTTGGTATAAAAACGACAAAGCACTTCATCCATATGACGGCGAACAAGAGCCAAACTACACAGGATTTAAAGTTGAAAAAACTCTAAATGCTCAAGGCGAAATGGTAGATACAAAAGTTCTTGATACTAAAGGCAAATATAGCTGGATAAAAGCTCCTAGATATGATGGAGAGCCACTTCAAGTTGGACCTTTAGCAAATATAGTTGTAAACTATGCAAAAGGAAATAAATACGTTGTTCCTGTGGTTGATAAGTTCCTAAAAGATACAGGACTTCCACTAAGTGCGGTGCTTTCAACTCTTGGAAGAACTGCTTGTCGTATGCTAGAGGCAAAAATCGTAGCTGATAATGGACTAACTGCGTTTAACAACATGGTTGAAAACATCAAATCAGGCGATACTGAAACTTGTGCTAAATACAAAATAGACAAGAAAAAAGAGTATAAAGGCAGATATATCGGTAACGTTCCAAGAGGTGCTTTAAGTCACTGGTGTAGAATCAAAAACGGTGTTATTGAAAATTGGCAAGCTGTAGTTCCATCAACTTGGAATGCTAGTCCAAAAGATAAAGATGGAAAAATGGGACCTTATGAAGCAAGTATCATAGGTGTTAAAATCGATGACTTAACACAGCCGCTAGAGGTTATTAGAAAAATTCACTCATTTGACCCTTGTATCGCTTGTGCTGTTCACGTTATGGATACAAAAGGCAATGAGCTTGGCTCGTACAAGGTAGATCCTAATATCTGCTGCTAATAAGGAGGCAAAAATGAAAAAAGGAAATAGAACGGCTGAATATGAGTTTTCTATAGGGTATAGAGCGTCTCACTGGATAAGGTTTTTTGCTATTATGATTCTTATCGTGAGTGGTTACTATATCTCATTTGTATTTCAAAGCCCTGAAGTTAGTAGTGAGCCTGTGCTATTTTTACAAGCAAAATGGCGTTTTGCACATATAGTTGCTGGATTTGTGATGATAGCAACTGTTATTTACAAAAGCTATCTATTTGTTTTTGATGGTATGAGCAAGATAGAAAGAGTTAGTATAAAGGACTTTTTAAGCCCTAAAGTTTGGATAGCCCAGATAAAATACTATCTTTATCTAAGCGATGAGCATCCGCACTTAAGAGGGGTTTATAATCCTTTGCAATTCGTTGCTTATATAATGTTTTACGCTATAGCATTTTTGCTTATCATCACAGGGCTTATTTTATATATGCACGTTTACCACGAAGGTTTTGGTGGGGCGATTTATGATATGTTAAGACCACTTGAAGTTTCTATGGGCGGACTTGCAAACGTTAGAGCGATTCACCATGTTTGTATGAATGTGCTTTTAATCTTTATCTTAGCTCACGTTTATATGGCAGTATTTAACGCTATTAAAGGTAGAGAAGGCGGAATGGACGCTGTCATAAGTGGCTATAAATTTCCAAAAGAAGACTAAGTGAAAGTACTAGTTTTAGGCATTGGAAATGTACTGTACTCCGATGAAGGCATCGGAGTACATTTTGTAAAGCAGCTTGAAAAAAACTATAAATTTCACTCAAACTCACACTCAATTACTTTTATAGATGGCGGAGCATTGGCTCACTTTTTAATGCATATAATAGATGAGTATGACTATCTTATCTTAGTTGATTGTATAGATGCTGATGACGGTGAAGTTGGAGATGTCTATTTTTTTGATTACTTAGATATGCCAAAGATGATAAAATGGAGCGGTTCAGCTCATGAAGTTGAGATGCTTCAAACTCTTCAGATGATGGAACTTAGCGGAGATATGCCAACTACTAAAATTTTAGGTGTCATCCCAAAAAGGATAGAGCCTATCACTTTTGAGTTAAGCGAAGAGGTTATAAAGGCAACTAAAGTGATGGAAAAAGTAGTTTTAAACCACCTAAAAAAGCTTGGTTTTGAGTATGAGAAAGTTGCAAATTTCGACGCTCAAGATATAGCAAATGAATTTGAAAAAGTAGGTAAAGTATGATACTAGAGTTTAAATTTAACTATATTAACAAAACAAATCTTTTGGCTTATTTTTTGGATTTTTATGCCAAAAAAAGCAAGCTTCCTTACTCCATATATAAAGAAAATGACGTTATATCGCTATTTGTAGAAGGTAAAGAAGAAGAGCTTTTGAAATTTAGCGATGAGTGGATGATACTCATACCAAACTCAGTTTTTCTAACAAAAAGCGAAGTTTTGGTTGTGGATGAGATGAAAGAGTCAAATTTAGAGATTCCAAGCTTAAAACTTCCAAATTTAACCCCAAACGTTGTTAAAAACTATGTAAATCATAGCGATAGTTTAGAAAATGAGTGCGGTATTTTTAGTGAAATTTCAGTTCTTTTAGACGGCGAGTTTGTAGAAGTAAATGAGACAAACTATAAAGAGCTAATCAAAACTTTAGTTTTAAACCTAACTCATAATCAAGCTGTGGTTTTGAAAGATAAAAATGGTGAGTTTATCCTAAAAAATGGACTTGAGTTTGATAGTGACTTTGTAATGCCAACAAGCTTTAAAAGCGTTGAAAAAGCCTTTATAATGGATGAAAAAAGCTATATCGCCTTGTCTAGCTATGAAAAACCGGTGCTAAATTTAAAACTAAACGCTATTTTTAGACAAAATAACAAAAATGTTCCTGCCTTTTTTGATGTAAAAGCAGCGAGTGATTTCTTTGTTTTTGCTCTGCTTGATGCACTTTACGGAGAGAGTGTAAAT
>JAAYPR010000021.1 GCA_012519705.1 Campylobacteraceae bacterium | reverse complement strand
TTATAGTTCTCACATAGACAATATTGCTAAAAGTTTCGATGATAAAAACCATGCCGAGTGTGCTGAGTTTCACGACTTTGCAAAGCAGTCTGATAAATTTCAAACATACATTACTTTAAAAGAAGAAAATTTTAGCGACAAAAAAGCCTTTGAAAAAGAAAGAGAAAAACTAAAAACAACTCACTCATTAGAAAGTGCTTATATCTACTTTTTTGCTAGAGATAAAAAAGATGATGATTTTATAACAAATATCTGCTCTATAAGCAAACATCACTCAAATTTAGGTGATTTAGAAAAAATGTTAAATGAGCTTGCACTTATAGAAGCAAACCCCAAATTTAGCCGTGAAAATATCAAAACTTCGATTGCAAACTCAGGCTTATTGCAAAATAAAAATATTTTGGAAAACATTTATCAATTTACAGATTTTTTTGAAGATAGGCTTGATGATATCAAACCGATGCAAAATTTAGCTAATTTCTTTAAATTTAAAGAGCGATTTTCAAGGTTAATAATAGCTGATAAGTTTGAAGCTATTTTTGATAAATCTTATGAAAATTTAGAGTTTTTAAGCTCTGAGATTTGCCAAGAAATTATAGGCAATATCCACTCTGAAATTTCTCAAAAAAGACAGAGCGAGTATAGAAACAACTCCCGAAACACCATCTTTAAAAACTACGAAAAAGCCAAAGATAAAAACAAATTTATCATCAAAGCACCAACGGGAATCGGAAAAACTTATATCGCCCTAGAACTCGCCCTTAAAATCGCACAAAACAAGCCAAAAAGACGCATCATAACAGCCATCCCATTTACCTCTATAATAGACCAAACCTTTATAGAGTATGAAAAAGTGCTACCACAAAACTGCTCACTTTTAAAGTATCATCACCTAACAAAATACACTGATGAGGAAAAAACTAGCGAAGATGAAGAAAACCAGTTTTCTAAAAAAGTTTTCCTAGCTGATATCTGGCATGAGAGCTTTATAGTAACCACTTTTAACCAGCTTTTAAACACCTTTTTCTCAAATTCCAACAGAGACAATCTAAGGCTCGAAACCCTTAGAGATAGCGTTATAATCATAGACGAAGTTCAAAATATCTCGCGAGTTTTGCTAAAAGATATCGCTTTTGTGTTTAATAAATTTGGGGGTATTTACAACATCGATTTCATCATCATGTCAGCGACCATGCCAAAGCTTGATTTAGAGAATTTTACCGTCATTTCTGATGATAAATTTTACGAACTTAAGCAAAACAGATACAGGCTTATTTACGATGATGAGATAAAAAGCGTTGATGATTTAGCTGCTAAAATCAACTCTCAAACTTCAAGCGTGCTTTGCGTTGTAAATACCATAGCAAAGGCTCAAACCATCTATAAAGAGCTTCCAAAAGACGAGAACCTATACCTTCTTACAACTCATCAAACGCCAGAGCATAGAGTTGAAATTTTAGAGGAGATAAGGGCGAATTTAAAAAATAACAAACCCGTAAAACTTATAGCTACTCAGCTGATTGAGGCGGGAGTGGATTTGGATTTTAGCGTGGGATTTAGGGAGTTTGCACCGTTTCCATCCATTATCCAAATGGTAGGGCGAGTAAATAGAGAAGCAAAGCGCGAGATAAGCAGCTGCTATGTTTTTGACTTTTTAGAGTTAAACAGAGTGGATAAAAAACTGCCCTATCAGATGACTGATTTGCAAGAAGAGTTTATAAAAAAAGAGCTAAAAAACGGCATCTATGAGATAGAAATTTTTGAAATTTTAGAGAAATATTTTAGCTTGATAAAAGAAGAAACAAACCACACCTTTATCAGAGAAAATATGCAAAATCTTGAGTTTCAAAAAATTTATGATGAGTTTAACAAATATTTCATGCCAAAACAGCCTTGGAAAGTTTCGCTATTTATAGAGGAAAAAAACGGTGAGTTTATGGAGTTTATAGAAAAAAGAAAGGCGATTTTAGACGCTCACTCAAATAAATTTGAAGCACTGACTCTTATAAAAGAGTTAGAAAAAGAGCTCTCAAGCCAGACCATAAATATCAACGCAAATCTCATAAAAACGCTAAATTTAAAAGAGATGTTTGGAAGATATATTTTAAATTATGGCTTTGCAAACTACAAAAAAGAGCTTGGCTTTACACTTGATTTAACCATAGAAGAGGAGGCTTTTTCATGACCTTTTCACAAGATGAAATCACCGGCACTTTGGTAAACTACTACTCGACTTGCAAGCGTGAGGCGTGGCTTTATTCTAGGAAAATTCACGCAAGACAAGATGATGAAAACATCCTGATGGGCAAAACTTTAGCTGAGATTAAAGAAAATTTACACGATTTTCCTTATTCAAACCTCCAGTTTGACAAAGTTGCAAAGCAAAAAGGGCATTATCAAATCACCGAGTATAAAAAGACGTTAAAAAACGAAACCGCCGCTAAAAATCAGCTTCTTTTTTACATCTACATCCTTAAAAACGCTCTAAATTTAAAGAAAGTTTATGGCAGAGTTGTGAGTGGTAAAAAAATTATAAACGTCGATGATAGCGATGAGAGTTTTGAGTTTATGCAAAATTTGCTAAGTGAAATGAGTGAGTTTTTAAGCGTCCAAACCCCGCCAAAGCCCGAACCAACGAGGTTTTGCAAAAGTTGTGCTTATAATGACTACTGTTTTTAAATCTTGTGGCAAACTTAGAAATAAAAAGGGCTAAAAATGTATGTGATTTTGTTTTATGATATCTCAAGTAGCGATGAAAAAGAGAAAAACAACGCAAATCGCATCAGAAAACTCGTGGAAAAATACCTGCCACGCGTGCAGTATAGCGTGTTTGAGGGCGAGATTAGAGAAAGTGACTTTAGAAAACTCACGCATGAGCTTAAAAAGCTCATTCACGCCGAGCTTGATTCTATCGTGATTTATAAGTTTAAAAAACTTAGCTACACCGAGAGGCAGGTCATCGGCGTGGATAAAAACGAGCCACTTTTTAGCTAAAATAAAAGGAAAATGATGAAAAACGACAGAACCCATTTTATCTTAAGTAATGGTCGCCTAAGACGCCAAGACAACAACATCTATTTCGATAAATTTGACGAAAACGGCGAGACCGTGGGCACCAAAATCATCCCTATAAATGCTATAAATGAGATTTATATCCTTGGAAAAGTGGAGCTTGACACCTACACTATGGCGTTTCTAAGCACGAACAATATCTTGCTTCACATTTTCAGCCACTACGGAAGTTTTCGTGGCAACTTCTACCCAAACTCGCCAAACTCTGTAAACAAAAGCGGCTTTGTTCTTTTGCAACAAGTGCGAACTTTTGATGATGAGATTAAGCGACTTTTCATAGCTAAAGCCATAACCAAAGCAAGGATTATAAACGCTGCAAACAACTGCACAAAAAGAGGCATAGAGTTTGATAAAACCTCGCATTTAAGAGCATTAGAGAGTGCAAAAACAGTGCCTGAAATCATGGCAGTTGAGGGAGCTTTTGCAAAAGAGTACTACCAAAAATGGAATGAAATCATCAAAGACCAAAGAAGTTTTAAGTTCACCGTCCGCTCAAAACGCCCGCCAACTGACAAAATCAACGCGATGATAAGCTACATAAACACGCGTATTTACAACGTCTGCCTAAGTGAAATTTATAAAACCGAGCTAGACCCAAGGATTTCATTTTTGCACGAGCCAAACTATCGCTCGCTTAGTTTGCATCTTGATTTAGCTGAGATATTTAAGCCGGTTTTAGGCGATAATCTTATTTTTAATATGCTAAACAAAAAGGAAATCACCGCAAAAGATTTCAAAACTGACGCCGGTAGGATCCGCTTCACCAACGATGCTGTGCAAAAAATAGAGCTAAATATGATAAAAACTCTCACTTCCACGCTCAAGCTTGGCGAGCAAACTCTGACATACAGGCAGATAATCAGACGTGAAGCCAACCAAATCAAAAAGTGCATTTGTGAAAACTTCCCATATGAGGGGTTTGTGGCGAGGTAGATTTTGGTGTTTTTGTTTGCTTTTTTCTTTTTGTTTTTTGCCTTCCGCTTTTATCTCTAACTTTTTTTGGGGGGCTGCGGGGGGTATTTTTTAAATTTTACCTAACTGTTACTGTAAAGTGAAGTAAACATTTTAGTTTTTGAAATTCACTTTTCGGTGGTCATTGTAAGGCGATGAAAAATCGCCGTGCAATCTAGGCTTTAAACTAGAATTTGATTAAAAGCCAAAATTTAAAAAGAAACTAAAAATCAAATTTATTAAAAACAATTCTAAAAACTAAATTCACCAAAACCACCAAAGTCGTCATTGCGAGGAACGAAGTGACGAAGCAATCCATCAAATATAACTTGATAAATTTATAAGCTTTCTACTTAAGAAAATTCTTATCCATAAATTTAAAAATAAAACTTTAGAGCTAAAATTTATAAAAACATCTTCTATCCGTCATTGCGAAGTTTTCGTAGAAAACCGTGACAATCTATACCTAATCTAGTGCCGCTAAATTAAAAACAAGAAATTAAAGCTAAATTTAAGCTTTCTAAAAGTCCGAAATTTAGGACTTTTTGCATAAAACAGTTGTGTGTTTTTAGCAAATTTTAAGCTGATTAAAAATATAATACTTCCTAGCAAATGTCCATTTTTTCGGGAAATTTTTGCTGTATAAATTTGACCCTTTGGGTATTGAAACGAATTTTGCCAGTAAAAATTCTCTTTTCTGTCCTGTTCGTATAAATTTGACCCTTTGGGTATTGAAACCGCCTTATAGGTGTGCTTCGTCCGTTCGTGGCTTGTATAAATTTGACCCTTTGGGTATTGAAACATGAATAATTTTACACGCTTTGAGTTGGCTGAGTTTGGTATAAATTTGACCCTTTGGGTATTGAAACGAATTTTGCCAGTAAAAATTCTCTTTTCTGTCCTGTGTATAAATTTGACCCTTTGGGTATTGAAACAAATATTCAGCAGTTGAAATCCAGTGAAACATTTGTATAAATTTGACCCTTTGGGTATTGAAACGTTGCTTCACCACTTTGTTTAATAGTTCTTATAAGTATAAATTTGACCCTTTGGGTATTGAAACGGTTTTGATTTTGATAAAGCCCTTAACGAAACACTTGTATAAATTTGACCCTTTGGGTATTGAAACTTTCTTGCTCTTTTTGAAATTGACGACACCGTAAGTATAAATTTGACCCTTTGGGTATTGAAACGACGAACGTTCCCATAAAATATTAAGGAAAGCTCTGTATAAATTTGACCCTTTGGGTATTGAAACTGACTAAGCATATCACTCAAATAGTAGATGATATCCGTATAAATTTGACCCTTTGGGTATTGAAACGGTATTTGCAAAATAATTCAGCGATAGGAAAAACGTATAAATTTGACCCTTTGGGTATTGAAACGCTGTGATGCTTGTAGCAAAGACTTTGTGGCGGATAGTATAAATTTGACCCTTTGGGTATTGAAACCCAAAACTAAAGCAAAAAAACAAGGGGGAGATAAAGGTATAAATTTGACCCTTTGGGTATTGAAACTGGTAGAAACTTGCGATACAAGCCTTCGCAAAAGGTATAAATTTGACCCTTTGGGTATTGAAACTTTTTCATCTGTGAAGAATCCGGATGGGACGAGGGAGTATAAATTTGACCCTTTGGGTATTGAAACTGACTAAGCATATCACTCAAATAGTAGATGATATTCAAGTATAAATTTGACCCTTTGGGTATTGAAACGAGACATTAAAACAAACAGGTATTTTTTTCGTAAGTATAAATTTGACCCTTTGGGTATTGAAACCAAACAATGAGCTAAAAGATGGTGCTATCCTAATGAGTATAAATTTGACCCTTTGGGTATTGAAACCAGCTACTCTATTTTGGTCTAGCACAAAATGAGCGGTATAAATTTGACCCTTTGGGTATTGAAACTA
>JAAYPR010000020.1 GCA_012519705.1 Campylobacteraceae bacterium | reverse complement strand
TATCAAAGTTACAAATACAGATATCGAAGGTTTAACACTTGCTGCACTATTTATGGATGCACTTGAGAATGATGGCGAGATTGGTTCAGCTGGTACACTTGGTCTAGATGGCAAAGATGTTACAGATCGCAACTTATATGGTGTTGCTGCTTTAGGTAACTACGACCCAGTTAGCTTCCAGTTATGGTTTGCAGCTTTAGAAGATGTTACAAATCTTTTTGCAGTTGAACTAGCAACTGATTTTGACATCACTGAGGATTGGTCACTAGGACTAAAAGGTCAGTATGCATTTGCTGATATTGATAGCAACTATAAGCCAGCATTAGATGATAGTGATTTCTGGGCAATTGAAGCATCAACTGGCTATTCTGGGTTTGATTTCTCAGCTGGTTATTTAAATTTCTCAACTGATACAGATGATGTTTCTCTAACTTCATTCGAAGATCAGGGTAAATTTATTAGCCCAGGTGAAGAACTACTTGACTATACAGTTTATAGAGGCGAGAACTGGGCATGGTATGTAACAGCAGCTTATACTATTCCAGATACAGGTGTAACATTAGGTGTTGACTATTTAAATGGTGAAAGAACCTATAATTTTGGTGCTGGTGATCAAGATTTTGATATGCAAGAAGTTGTTGCAAGAATTACTTATAAACACAACAAAAACTTAACTCTTAGAGCATGGTACTCATGGGTTGAAGATGATGGTGCTAACATGACAGATAGCACTGGTTGGGAAAACGAAAGAGTTAGATTCGAAGCTAGATATAACTTCTAAGAGTATTTCTTGAAACTTTTTGGGGTGTGGCTTAGGCTACACCCTTTTTAAATTCTAATATAGGAGTATTTATGAAACGTTCACTTTTAGTATGTTTTTTATTGTTAAGTTTTTTAAAAGCAGAAGAGAGTTATGTTTTTGAAGCAAAAGGCGAGTTTGCTAAAGAACTCAAAGAGCTAGTTGAAAAACATTCTAAAGATGAAGGCGTAGATATAAAGGTCTATCAAGCCCCAAGTGGTAATCAAAACGTCGGAGATGATAGATTTCTAGGCATTGGGCTAAACACTCAAATTCAGTATTCAAAAGAGCAAGGCGAAAAAATTTATAACGATAACTGCCTTAAATGTCACGGTGAGAACGGAACTAAAAGAAGTGCTAGCGGAGTTAGAAGACTTTCTCAAATGAGTGGAGAAGAAATTTATATGTCATTTAATGCCTATGTAAATGACCCATCTCACGGAACAGGACACCGCGTAACTATGGCTCCAATCGCTGATAGGATAACATCAACCGAACTTGGCTACATCATCGCTTATTTAAAAGGTGAAGATGACTTTATCTTTAGAAAGTATGAACAAACAAATACAAATATCTCAAGAAACCCTACAACTCAGGGAACTTATTTAAAATAACTCCTTTTTATAGCAGGTTTTTCCCTGCTATAAATTTGTTTTAGTCTTTCTCAAAGCCATTATTTCTAATAGCAAAAGAAAATTATGACTCTTAGAGTCGTCATTGCGAGGAGTAAGCGACGAAGCAATCCATCAAATAAAAGCATAAGAAATTTACAATATTTCCACTAGAAGAAATTTTATCTATAAATTTAAAACAAAACACACCACAAAATTTAACTAAAGCTTTATTAAAATGGATTGCCACAATTTTTCGTTTCACTCAAAATCTCGCAATGACGAGATTGATTGATAAAATTTATAAGAAAATTAAGATTTTTATACAAAAACATGAATTTTTGATAATTAAAAAGAGACTTAAATTTTCTAGAGTCGTCATTGCGAAGCCTTTAGGCTGAAGCAATCCATTAAGAAAAAATTATAAAAATCAACCAGATTTTCACTTAAATAAATTTTAGTTATAAATTTACAAAAGCAAAAACCATTAAATTCAATGAAATTTTATCTATAAATTTAAAAAGAAAACAACCTTAAATTTAACTCAAATTTTATCCAAATGGATTTCCACGATTTTTCGTTTCACTCAAAATCTCGCAATGACGAGATTTGTAGATATGCTTTTTATAAAAGTAAGAATTTTTACTGGAAAATACAAAATATGTTGTTAGAATTCAAAAAGCCACCCAAAAGGGTGGCCGCGTGGAATTTGATAGTAGAGTTAAAATGTTATTTTATCTCTATTTTTTTAGCAACCTTTGGTGCTATTTTAGGGATGTAAATTTCAAGAACACCGTCTTTGAACTCAGCTGTAATGTTCTCACTATCTGCTGTATCAGGCAGTGAAAAACTTCTGCTAAATTTACCAAAGAAGCTCTCGGTTTTATAGTAGTCATCCTCTTTTATCTCGCTTTTAGTTTTTCTCTCACCGCTAATCGAGATATGGTTTTGATCCACATCAACATTTACATCTTCTCTTTTAACACCTGGTAGATCAAGCTCAACATAGTAAGCTTCATCATCCTCTCTTGTGTTGACTGAAGGTGTAAAGCCCGAGATATTTCTCTCTAAATTTCTCATAGGAAATCTAAAGAATCTATCCTCAAAATCACTCAAACTCATAAATGGTTCATACTTTCTAATGTTCATTTTTTCTCCTTTAATTAATTTATTTATTTAAATTGAGTGTATTATACTAAACTTTAAAATAAAAGTCAAGTAAATTTAGCAATTAATTAATAAGAGTGCTAATTATTCTGTAATAACTCTTTAAAATTTAATTATATTTTATATCTTTATGTAAAATTAAATTACAAAATTAATCCTATGATTTCATAAAAATAGTAGGCTCAATTAAAGTTAAGCTCTAACAAAGGAGCTTTAAACTATGATTTCAAGGATGAAAAATAAGTATAT
>JAAYPR010000019.1 GCA_012519705.1 Campylobacteraceae bacterium | reverse complement strand
TCTTGCAAGTGCTTCACTTGGTCCTGCCATTTCAAAAATAATTCTACCTGGTTTAATATTCATAACCCACTCTTCAACCGCACCTTTACCTTTACCCATTCTTGTTTCAAGTGGTTTTTTAGTTAAAGGCTTGTCAGGGAAAACACAAATCCAAATTTTAGCTTGTCTTTGAACTCTTCTTGTCATCGCGATACGTGCTGCTTCGATTTGGCGTGAGTTAATTCTACCTGCTTCAACCGCTTTTATGCCGATGGTTCCGTATGTTAATTGCGTTCCTCTTGTTGCATAACCACGGTTTCTACCTTTCATCATTTTTCTATATTTAGTTCTTTTTGGCATTAACATGGTTATCTACTCCTTCTTTGTCTTCTTTGTTTCTTTGGAGCTTCTTCTGTTTTTTCTGGCTCAATACCTTTTTGAAGTACTTCACCTTGGAAAATCCATACTTTTACACCTATGTTTCCATAAGTTGTATGTGCTTCTGCAACACCATAATCAATCTTTGCTCTAAAAGTATGAAGTGGAACTCTTCCTTCTAGATACCACTCAGTTCTTGCCATTTCAGCACCACCAAGTCTTCCAGAAACCACAACTTTTATACCTTTAGCTCCTGCTTTTTGAGCATTTTGAATAACTTTTTTCATAGCTCTTCTAAATGCAACCCTTCTTTCTAGCTGTGTAGCAACGTTTTCAGCAGCTAGTTGAGCTGAAGCACCTGGTCTTCTAACTTCTCTAATGTTGATGCTAACATCTTTACCGATTAGTTTAGCAACTTCATTTTTTAGGTTTTCAACCTCGCTACCTTTTTTACCGATGATTACACCTGGTCTTGCTGCTACTATTGTTATGCGAATTCTTTTCGCAGTTCTCTCAATGATAATTTGAGCGATACCTGCATAATAAAGTTTTTTCTTAAGATGTTTTCTTATCTTATAGTCTTCAGCTATATTTTCAGGTAGACTCTCTTTAGAAGGAAACCATCTAGACTCCCAGTTTTTGTTAATTCCTAGTCTTAGTCCTATTGGATTGGCTTTTTGTCCCATTTTACTTATCCTTCTTTGTTTCTTTTGCAACTTCTACCATAATGTGCGAAGTTGGTTTTCTAATTCTTCCAGCTGAGCCTCTAGCTTTTGGTCTAAATCTTTTTAGAACTGGACCAGCATCCACTCTGCATGATGTTACCACAACCTCTTCAGGCTCATATCCACCATTTGCAACTGCACTCGAAATTGCATTTGCTATATATTTTGCACCTTTGTTTGGTGTAAACTCTAAAGTTGCAAGTGCGAACTCAGCGTTCATGCCTTGAATTTGTCTAGCTATAAGTCTTGCTTTTGTCGGCGAAAGGCGAACAAATTTAATAACTGATCTACTCATATTCTACCCCTTATTTACCGATTTTCTTTTGAACTGAGCCTCTGTGGCCTTTAAAAGTTCTAGTTGGAGCAAACTCACCTAATTTATATCCGATGTGATGTTCTGTAACATATACAGGGATAAAGCTCTTGCCGTTATGAACATTGAATGTTAGACCTATCATATCAGGCACTATTGTGCTTCTTCTTGACCATGTTTTGATAGGTTTATTATCTTTTGAAGCTTTTGCAGCTTGAACTTTTTTCATCACATGATCATCAACGAAAGGTCCTTTTTTTAGCGATCTAGCCATATTTATTTTCCTTTCCTTCTTGAAATTATAAGCTTATCACTAGCTTTTTTACGTCTAGTTTTAAGACCTTTAGTTGGTTGTCCCCATGGAGTAACAGGATGACGACCTGAGTTTTTCTTACCTTCACCACCACCGTGCGGGTGATCTACTGGGTTCATCGCAGAACCTCTAGTTTGTGGTCTGATACCTCTATGCCTGTTTCTACCAGCTTTTCCAATTACAACGTTTGCCCAGTCTTCACTTCCAACCTCGCCAATCGTTGCCATACACTCAGCTAGCACTCTTCTCATCTCGCCGCTTGGAAGTCTAATAGCTACGTATTTTTCTTCTTTACCCATTAATTGTGCATATCCACCAGCACTTCTTGCTATTTGACCACCTTTACCTGGTTTTAGCTCAATGTTGTGAATAATTGTACCTAGTGGGATGTTTTTAAGTTTCATTGCGTTACCTGGTTTTATATCAAGTCCGCCTTCATCAGCAGCGATAACATCGCCAACATTTAAACCACTTGGTCTAAGAATATATCTTTTCTCGCCATCTTTATAGCTAATTAGAGCAATTCTACAGTTTCTGTATGGGTCATACTCGATAGCTTCAACTTTGCCTTCGATGCCGTATTTTCTTCTTTTGAAGTCAATAATTCTATATAGTTTCTTAGCACCTGCTTCTTTATGGCGTGAAGTTATTCTACCATTGTTGTTTCTTCCCGCTGCTGATGGTAGTTTTTTAAGAAGACTTCTAACACTAGCTTTAGCTGTGATATCGCTACTTTCTAATCCACTCATATACCTTCTACTTGGAGTATATGGTTTATAATGTTTTACTGCCATCTTACGCTCCTATGTTTTCTAGGGTTTCACCCTCTGGAAGTTGAACATAGAATTTTTTGAAATTATTTCTCTGTCCTACAACTCCCTTAAATCTCTTAACTTTTCCATCCATTCTTAAAGAGTTAACTCTTAAAGGAGTGATGCCAAAGTACTCTTTTAAAATCGCTTTTAACCTATTTTTAGTCATATCAGGTGATGTTTGGATAACAACAACCCCATCTTCTTGAAGGTTTAAAGTTTTCTCTGTATAAACAATTGTTTTTATATCTGTTATATCCGCCATTTTAACCCTCTTTTATAATTGTTTCAAGTGCTGATTTTTCGATAATAACTGCACTATATACTGCAACTAAGTATGCATTTACTTCACTTACATCTACAACGTAGCAGTTTGATAAGTTTCTATACGCTAAGAACGTATTTTGAACCGCTGTTGCTTGCTCGATGCTCTCTAAATTTCCAAGATCTGCAACTATTAAAGCATCTCTAACGCCTAGGTTTTTGATAACGCTAGCTGCGTCTTTTGTTTTACCTGAGCTTACTTCTACGCTATCAACCGCGTAAATTTTACCTTCATTTGCTTTATCAGCCAAAGCTCTTTCAAGTGCTAATCTTTTTTGTTTTTTATTAACTTTTTGGAAATAGTTTTTCTCATTTGTTGGTCCAAAAGCAACTCCACCGCCAACCCAAACGTTTGTTCTAGTTGAACCAGCTCTTGCACCACCACGACCTTTTTGTCTCCATGGTTTTTTACCACCACCGCTTACTTCTGCTCTGTTTTTTGTATGAGCTGTGTTTGAGCGAACTGAGCTAAGGTATGACTTTACATATAAATATAGGTTGTGAGGATTAACTTCTGCGTAACTTGCAGGTAAATCTATCTCACTTGCTTTTTCAAATTTATCGTTTAAAACTACTACTTTACTCATTTTACTATCCTTATTCTGCCCATTGCACCGTTAAATCCAGGAACTGAACCTTTAACTGCTAAAACGCCGTTATCTGCATCATAGCTAACAACTTCGTTTTTAACACTTACTTTAACGTTTCCTGTTTGACCTGGCATTTTTGTACCTGGCTGAACTCTTCCTGGGAACTCAGCGTTACCGATAGAGCCGATTCTTCTGTGGAATCTACTACCGTGGCTTTGTGGTCCACCTGCAAATCCGTATCTTTTAACAACACCCTGAAAGCCTTTACCTTTAGTATTAAAACTTACTTTTAATACTTTTGCTTCGCTTAGTGGAGTTGTATCTTGGTCGCCAACTTCTTCATTTGCTACCTCTAAAGTTGCAAATTTGTTAAATTCTTTACTTAAGTTATATTTTTTTTGTTGTCCCGCTACCGCTTTGTTGTTTGATTTGCCTTTTGAGTAAGCTACGATAGCTTTTTTATCTTCGCCAATCTCACAAACTTTAGCATTTACAACTTTTAGCAGAGTTACTGGTACGCTAGTGCTTCCAATAGTCCTGCTCATACCTATTTTTTCTACAATATATTCCATAAATTACCCCTTATTTACCCATCGCACGAACTTCAACATTAACTTCTGGAGCTAAGTCTAGTTTAGTTAATGAATCAACTGTCTCTGGAGTCGCTGCTACGATATCAAGCATACGAGTGTGAATTCTTATCTCAAACTGCTCTCTTGAATCTTTGTTAACGTGTGGTGATTTCAAAACTGTATAGCGTTTGATTTTTGTAGGTAGTGGCACTGGACCTCTAACATCCGCACCTGTTCTTTTGACGGCTTCTACGATTGCCGCAACTGTTCTGTCTAAAACTCTATGGTCGTAAGCTTTTAGCTTTAACCTGATTTTTTCCATGGTTTTTCCTTCGTTAAAGAACTTGTCACAACGCGTGACCTTTTACTTAAAAGAGTGTGATTATATAGAAAAAGTTTTTTCAAGTCAAGGAATTTATCAAATTTACTCATTTTCTTTCCTTTTAAAAAGGATAATTTATAAATTTAGAGCAAATTTGATAGTATTGTCCTTTTTTTAAGGATAGAATGCTATAATTTGCCCTATGAAAAATTTAGAGTTTTTTTATGAAAATCCACCGGTGGTTGATAAATTTATAGAGAGAAAAGTTAAAATAGAAGACACTAAAACCATTATCAAAGGTGCTACAAACGTTGGTAAAAGCTATCTTTTGCTTGGAAGCTTAAAAGAGTATAAAAACGCAGAACTTCTATATCTAAATTTAGAAGATTTTAGAGTTGAACTAAGTAGTTTAAACTTAGCAAAATTTGTAGAGAAAAATCCAAAAATAAAAGCTTTAGCACTTGATAATTTAAGCCGTGAACACGAAGCTATTTTAAGCCTGCTTCCTACTTTGAACTTAGAAAAAATAGTAGTTACAACTAAACAAAACTCTTTGTTTATTGATGGTTTTAGCGAGCTTGTTTTACGTGGGCTTGACTTTGAAGAGTATCTTGGATTTGCCGGAAAAGGAAGTGATTTAGGGGCGAATTTCAGTGAGTTTTTAAAGCGTGGAAATGGACTTAAAAGAGCGTTTCACAGAGTTGATTTTGTGCAAAATAACCTCCGTTCAAACTATGATAAAACCGAGCTTTTAGTCTTAGTTGAGAGTGCTAAATTTACCGACTCCAGCTTTAGTGCTAACAAGGTTTACTTAAATTTAAAAGATGAGTATAAAATCTCAAAAGATAGCGTTTACAGTGCGGTAGATAAATTTGAAGATGAGGATTTAATCTATTTCCTACCTAAGCTTAACTCTACTCTAAGAAGGCTTTATTTTGGGGATTTTTCATTTTCTGATAGTTTAAACTATAAAAAAGAGTTTTCAAAAAAACTTGCAAACACTTTCTTTTGCGAACTTTTAAAGCTAAATGAAGAGCTGTTTTTTACAGATGAGCTTGACTTTTACGCTCCAAACCTAAATAGTGGCTTTCTCATCATCCCTTTTACAACGACGGAGTTTATCTTTTTAAGGTTTAAAAAAATCCTTCCAAAGCTAAAAGAGCTCGATATAAAAGAGCTTTTTATCATCACAATGGGAAATGAAGCAAGCCTAAATATAGACAGTGTAAAATGCCACGTAGTGCCGTTTTGGCAGTATGCGTTGAGCTTGTAGGGGGGGATTTATGAGTGAAAAAATGATTTGTGGTATAGATGAAGCAGGCAGGGGGTGTTTGGCTGGGGATTTATGTATAGCTGGGGTTGTTTTAAATAGCGAAATTCAAGGTTTAGATGATAGTAAAAAGCTAACTTCCAAACAAAGAGCCAAGCTTTTTAGCGAAATTTGTGGGGACTCTAAATACAAAATAGTAACTTTTACAAGCCAAGAAGTTGATGAGCTAGGACTTAGTAAATGTCTAAATTTAGGACTTAGTGAAATAGCTGAGTATTTTAGAAACTATGAACTTATCTTTGATGGCAACTCTAAATTTGGAGTCGAAAAGCTAAAAACCATGATAAAAGCAGACGCAAAAGTAAAAGAAGTAAGTGCTGCAAGTATCTTAGCAAAGCATACAAGAGATGAAAACCTAAAAAAAGCAGACGCAAAATACCCTGAGTTTGAGTTTTTAAAACATAAAGGCTATGCGACAAAGAGACACATCGACCTCATCAAAACCTACGGTTACACAGAGTTTCACAGAAGAAGTTATAAAATAAAAGCTTTAGAAAAAACACTTTTTGATTGAGAATAAATTTATTAAAGCAAATTTAAGGCAAATTCAATTAAGGATAAAAAACATGATAAGAAAAGCTACGCCAAATGATGCAAAAGAGTGTGTAAAAGTTTTAGAGCTTGCGATGAGTGAGTTTACAGAAGTGATCTTTGGCGAGAGCGAGCCACAAAAAAAGATGGAAGTTTTTGAGCGTTTTTTCAAAGCTAGAAACAACAGACTCTCTTTTGAAAATGTTTTATTATATGAGAAGGACTTTCAAATTTGTGCCGCGATGTGTGTATATGCTGGATATGAAAGCGACTTTTTAGATATGGTTTTAAATGAGAGACTAAAAAGCCTTGGCAAAGAGCTTATCTTAAAAGAGTGCGAAGATGATGAGTTTTATATAGATAGTATCGCAGTTTTACCAAAGTTTAGGGGACAGGGCTACTTTAAAGCGTTGATGAATGAAGCTTTTAGTTTAGCAAAAGAAGCTGGCTTTAAAAAAGTAAGTCTCATAACACTAACACCTGAAATTTATACTAAATTTGGCTTTGAAAAAGCTATAAATTTAGACTTTTACGGCGAAATTTACGCTAAAATGATAAAAAATTTATAAAAGGAAATTTATGGCAAAAGAGAGAAACTCAAACATCGAACTACTTAGAAATTTGGCTATGTTTTTAGTTTTAGTAGTGCACTCTATGTACTTCGCACTTGGAGCTCCGACAGCTGAGTATTTAGAGCAAAACCCACTTGATGGAAAAACACAAATCGTACTAGAACTTTTAGCCATAGCTTGTGTGAATCTTTTCATACTGATTTCTGGCTGGTTTGGCATCAGACCTAAGGTTAAAAGTGTTCTTACGCTTTTGTTTCAATGTTTCTTTTTATACATTTTAGTCTATGTTTTTTCACTTATCATAGGCATTAGCGAGCTGTCTGTTAGAGGCATAAAACAGTGCTTTGGTTTGGTTGATTTAGCGTGGTTTGTTCCTGCGTATTTAGGGCTTTATATGCTTGCACCTATTTTAAACGGCTTCATAGAGTCTGCCAACAAAAAAACCTTTGAAACCATGCTGATTTCATACTTTGCGTTTGAACTGTTTTTTGGCTGGTATCTAAACACTCCAAGGCTTTTTGATAGAGGTTACTCAACTATGTCATTTATCGGACTTTATATGTTGGCTAGATATATCAGGCTTTATAGTCCTAAATTTAGCACTTTGGATAAATATATAGACTTGGGAATTTACTTTGGTATAACTATCTTTATGGTGCAGTTTTTAATCTATACAAATAACTTTGATGCAACTAGTAGCTACCTTTACTACTGTGCTCCAAACGTTATTTTGGCATCTTTGTTTTTGTTTCTATTTTTTACTAAAATCAGCTTCCAAAACAGATTTATTAACTGGTGTGGTGCGTCAGCGTTTGCGGTTTATCTGATTCACACAAACCCAAATTTAGTTCTTCATTTTATAGGGTTTATTAAAAACTTGCACGAAAACTACGGATATTTTGCATTTTACACTCTAAATTTCTTGTTTTTAATAGCAGTATTTTTGGGCTCTGTTTATGTAGATAAGTTAAGAATTTATGTATGGGATAAAATCCTAATATCAGTAGAAAATTTTAAAGCTAAAAAAGAGACAAATACTGTAAATTAACTTTAATTAAAGGCGTTTTAAAACGCCTTTTTTAGTTTAACTAGTGTCTTGTTTTAGTTAAAATATCCGCTCACAGTCCTTTAACTACCAACTCCCACTAGCACCGCCTCCACCAAAACTACCCCCGCCACCGCGAAAACTACTCCTAGAGCTACTGCTTCCATAGCTTCTGCTCTCATAACTACTACTTCTAGAACTGCTATTTCCAGAACTTCCGCTATACCTATAAGTATCGGTTTCAAAGTCAATATCGGCTATTATCTCTCTAAATTTTCTATACAAATAGTATGAAAAAATCAAAAAAAGTAGCCCAAGAATTACAGTAACTAAAGCCTCTTTTTCATCTTCAGCTTTTAAAAACTCCTCATCAGAGTTTATAATGACTAGAATTTCGTCCGCCCCGTTTTGTATGCCTTTTGCAAAATTTCCATCTTTAAACTCTGGAATTATAACGCTGTTTATGATTTTACTTGCTCTTGCGTCAGTTAGTTTGCCTTCTAGTCCGTATCCAACCTCAATTCTAACTTTTCTTTCATTTGGTGCGACAACGAGCAAAACACCATTATCACTACCTTTTTGCCCTATTTCCCACTTTCTTGCAAGGTTTAAACTATACTCATCTATACTCATTCCTTGCAAGGATTTAAGCGTTACAACGACAAATTGATTTGTAGAGTTTTGTTCATATAGTGAAATTTTTGCTGTTAGCTCCGAGTATGTCTTACTGGGTAAAATTCCAGCCTCATCAACAACCCTACCACTTAAATTTGGATAAGCTATCCCAGCAACCAAAAAAGTAGCAAAAACCGCCCATAAAATCAACTTTTTCAAATCTCAACTACCTCATCACTTAGTTCATTCTTATCACTATCGCTGATAGGAAATTTCTGGGTTAGCATTGCCAAGCTTTTGCTAATCGCATACTTTAAGCCAGCTCCAAACTCATCACGCTTTACAAACTCTATAAACTCATTAGCAATATCTTGCCAAAAAGCATCTGAAATTTTTGTGCCAATCCCAATATCTGCAACTATCTCCACCTGACGCTCAGCTATGCTTACAAAAAACATAACTCCAAGCCTATTTTCAGTCTTATCAAGCCTGTGATTTAAAAAGAGTTTTTTCGCTCTATTTCTTAATAGCTTTTTTCTAAGACTTGCAGGATAGAGTCTATAAAAAAGCAAACTCTGCTTAGCCACAACCGCAACGAGTTCAGCACTACTCCTGCTTTCTACAAGCCTAATTAACTCTAAAATTTCATCTTTTTGAGTTTGCGTTAGGTATTTCAAAACTCAACTTTCGGCACTGCTTTTTCTTCAGCTGTTACGCTAAATGGCTCTTTTGGCTTCAAATCTGGGAAAAACATTTTAGCGATAAATTTTGTCGGTATAGTTCTAAGGGCGAGATTGAACTCTTTTGTCGCCTCAATGTAGTCTTTTCTTGCAACTGCGATTCGGTTTTCTGTGCCTTCAAGTTGTGATTGAAGCTCTAAAAAATTCTCATTTGCTTTAAGTTCAGGATAGTTCTCAGTTAGCATTATAAGTCTTGATAGTGCCGAACCTAACGCACCTTGAGCTTCACTATACGCTTTAATCGCTTCAGGATTACTCAAAGACTGGGCATCTACTTTTATAGATATCGCCTTACTTCTTGCTTCAACTACCTCATTTAACGTAGTTTTTTCATGCTTTGCATAGCCCTGAACCACGCTAACTAAATTTGGTACTAAATCTGCACGCCTTTTATACTGGTTTTCAACTTGCGACCATTTTGCTACTACATTTTCATCAAGAGTTGGAATTTTATTGTAACTTGTCATAAAAGAAATAGCAAAAATAACAAAAACTACTACCAGTCCAGCCAAAAATTTATACAAATTTCCCATATCATTTACCTTTTTTAAATTTTAATAATTATAGTTACAATATTATAAATTCTAGGTTATTTTGATAGCTTAATAAATCAATACACATCTTAAATTTAGCTATTATCGCTATTGTAAGGCGATGACAATTAGAGAATTTAACAAAAACTCGCTAAAATACTAAAAAATTCATGAAAAAAGAAAGAGCATGTTTCAACCTAAAATCATTAAAACCTTTATCCAAAAACTTGACACCAAAGCCCTTGCCACCGCTTATGAAAACCTAAAACTCTACCAAGCCAAAAGCGAAGCGATAAAAACCTTCAAAGAAGAGGTTTATCAAGATGGCTTTTTAAAAGAGATATTTGAAAACTGCCTAGGATACACTCTTGACACCACAGACCCAGCAAATTTCAACTTAAAAAGAGAGATGAAAAACGAAACCGACGCTAAAAAAGCTGACGCCGTCATCATAAAAGATAACGCCGTTATAGGCGTCATAGAGCTAAAAGACACCACGACAAAAGAGCTTAAAAGCATAGAGTCTCAAGCCTTCAACTACCACAACTCTCACTCAAACTCACGCTATATCATCACTTCAAACTTTGAAAAACTTCGCTTTTATATAGATAAAAAAGTTGAGTTTAGAGAGTTTGGCCTGTTTAGCATGAGTTTTGATGAGTTTAAAGAGCTTTACCTACTTCTTAGCTTTGATAGCATTTCCAAAGATATCCCGCTAGTTTTAAAAGAACGCTCAACCAACTTTGATAACGAAATTTCTAAAAATCTCTACAAAGACTACTCAAATTTTAGGTTAAATTTATTTGATAACTTAGTTAAAAACAACGAGCAAATTCCAAAAGAGAGGCTTTTAAACCACACTTCAAAGCTTTGCGACCGCATTATTTTCATCCTATTTGCCGAAGATAGAGGGCTACTTAAACCAAATACAATCAATGAGATAAAAAAACGCCACGAGCAAGATATTTTCAATGTTTCGCTTTATGGATACTATAAAATCTACTTTGAAGCTATAAATTTAGGTAACGACAAGCTAGAAATTCCAGCCTATAACGGCGGACTTTTTGCCAAAGACCTTGAACTTGACAACCTCATCATAGATGATGACGCCTTAAATGCCAAAGCTTTGAGCAACTACGACTTTGCAAGTGAAATTTCGGTTAATATTTTGGGGCATATTTTTGAACAAAGTTTGACTGATTTAGAAGAACTTCAAGCAGAGATTGAGAACAAGGACTTTGACAAAACCAAGACCAAACGCAAGAAAGATGGCATTTTCTACACACCTGAATATATCACAAAGTATATCGTAGAAAACACCTTAGGTAAAATTTGCGAAAACAAAAAAGATGAGCTAAACTTGCATAACATAGAAATTCCTAAAAACCCTAAAAGACTAACCAAAAAAGAGAGCCAAACTCTAGCAAATATCCACGCTTACCGCAAATTTTTGTTAAATTTAAAAATCCTTGACCCAGCGTGTGGAAGTGGTGCATTTCTAAACCAAGCTTTAGAGTTTCTCATCACAGAACACGGCGAAATTGACAGGCTTAGAAGAGGGTTTGAAGGTGATGCTTTGGGATTTTATGACATAGAAACAGATATCTTAGAAAACAACCTTTACGGCGTTGATATCAACAAAGACGCAGTAGAAATCGCCAAACTAAGCCTTTGGCTACGCACAGCAAGAAAAGGTCGAACTCTAACAAATCTAAGTGACAAAATTCTTTGTTCAAATTCGCTTTTAGATATGCCGTTTCCTGAAAGCTCATTTGATATAGTCATCGGAAATCCGCCTTATGTCAGACAAGAAGCGATAAAAGAGCAAAAAGAAGCTTTAAGCCAAATTTATGAAGTATATAATGGGACTGCCGATTTATATGTTTATTTTTACGAACTTGGGCTAAAAATGCTTAAAAATGGTGGCTACTTAGGCTTTATCTGTTCAAATAAATTCTTTAGAGCAAAATACGGCACAAATTTAAGGAAATTTATCCTTGAAAACTCTAGCGTTAAAGGTATAGTTGATTTTAGCGGAGTTCAAGTCTTTGAAGATGCAACGGTTGATAGTGCTATAACTATATTTAAAAAAGAAATTTCTGAAAATTCTAGCTTTAAATTTAGCTCAAATTTAGATGAAACACCGCAAATTTTACCGCAAAACTCTCTTAGCGAAGAGAGCTTTATATTTTTAAATCCACTTGAAAATAGTATAAAACAAAAGATTGAAAACAAAGGCACACCGCTTAAAGAGTGGGATATTACAATTTATCGTGGCGTTACAACAGGATTAAATAACGCTTTTATAATTGATACAAAAACCAAAGATGAAATTTTAAGTAGTTGTAAAAGTATAGACGAAAAGGGAAAAACAACTGCCATCATAAAGCCACTTTTAAGAGGTAGAGATATAAAAAGATACTCGTATGAATGGGCAAATTTATGGATTATTTGCACTTTTCCAAGTTTAAATTTAGACATAGAAAACTATCCAACCTTAAAAGAATATCTATATAAATTTATGCCACAACTTAATCAATCAGGCGAAAAAGGTTGCAGAAAAAAGACTAACAATAAATGGTTTGAAATTCAAGACAATACAGCTTATTATAATGAATTTGAAAAAGATAAAATTATTTATAGTGAGATAGTTCAAGCACCACAATTTTATCTTGACACAAAAGAAAGATTTTATGCCGAAGCAACTAGCTTTATAATGACAGGTAAAAATTTAAAATATCTTTTATGTTCATTTCACTCAAAATTTATAACTTTTTGTTTTAAAAACTTTTATGCAGGTGGTGGTTTGGGAAGTGGTTTTAGATATAAAAAAGCATTTTTAGAAAATTTGCCTATTGTAAAAATTCCAAACGATAAAATGGTTAAATTTGAGAGCTTAGCCACGATTTTGTTAAATTTAAACCAAAATTTACAAAGCACAAAAGAGAATTTCCTAAATGAGCTAAATTTAGAAAAAATTCCAACTAAATTGCAGAACTTTGAGGAGCTGGAATTTGATGAGTTTATAAAAGAGCTTACCAAGGCTAAAAAGATTAAATTTGCTGATAAACTAGACGAGAGAAATTTCAAAAATGAGTGGCAAAGACTTTTTGAACACGACAAAGCCGAAGTTTTAAGACTTCAAAACGAGATTAATAAAACCGATAAAGAGATTGATAAGATGGTTTATGAGCTTTACAGCTTAACCAAAGATGAAATAAATTTGATAGAAAACTCACTATAAGGGGACTAAAATGATAGCTTTTATACTTACTTGCATTGTTTTTTACTATCTCTTTAGATGGCTAACACCCCATGGAAGAGATGAGAAGCCTAGCGATGAAAAGCCTGACAAGTTAAAAGATATAAACTTTCATGAGACTTTTACCACTACTGAGAAAGAACTAGAAAGCATAATCAACTTTATAAAAAATAACCGTGATAAATTCCCAAAGAATTTAGAAATAACGGTAGATGATGATGGCAAAAAAACAACTATTGTTTTATGAATAAATGCAGTCTAACATCTGCCGTCTGGCGTTGTTCTTTTAGACTAAAATTCGCTTTTTACCGCCATTGTGCTGCTTTAATAACTCTCTATCGTCATTACGAGTTTGTGAAACAAACGAAGCAATTCAGATGCTAATTTTAAAGAAATTTACAAAACACTCTCTATCCTGTCATTGCGAGTTTGCGTTAGCAAACGTGGCAATCTAGCCCTTGAACTTAAAGAAATTCTAAGACCAAATTTGCAAATAATCACTCTAAATTTTCAAAAACTAGATTACTTCGTCGCTATGCTCCTCGTAATGACTGGTAGCCGACATTACGAGGCGATGAATTTGGTATATTTTTTTGAAAATTATCCAAATTGATATGGCACAAAGTAAGCTATAAGGCTAACTATTTGGCATTTGAGCCAAACCAAAATAAGAGAATGGATATAACTATAAATAGTCTAAATTTACTAACTCTATCGTATGGGATAATGAACTTTATAATAGGATACATTAAAGCATCTAAGAGCTTATCAGAGTGTTTTAACTCCTCTTTTAAAAGATATGCTTTAGTGGTGGTGTCTACGACCCTGTATTTATCATCAATTAGTTTAAATCCATACCAAATGAACCATAAAAAAAGTATAGCTGTGACAAAGTTAAACTCCGGAACTAAAATCATCTTACACCTTTCTTCTAAATTCAGTAAATTTTACAGTAAAAGTTCAAGGCTCAATGGAGCTTAAGAGGGCTTTTACTTCACTTAATTCGTAACTTTCCAAGAACTCTTATTAATTTTAGTAATGTCTTATATGAGCCTTTATTATCTTTTTTGATATTATACCTATATTCACACTCTTTTAAGCGCGAAATAAAACTATCTCTTTTTATCTCTTTAAATTTACTTAAGACTTTTAAGGTATTTTCTTACTTTTTCGCCAAAAATAGTTTCAAGGATAAAATAGACTATAGCCGTAAAAGGCATAGCAAAAGGCATTAAAAACACAGCAAACATCGAAGCAGCAATAAACTCAAAGACACCAAAAGACTCAAATGAGTTTAATAGTAAAAAAATAACAATCCCAACATATGTTAAGAACAAAAACCCCATATCACTAGTGATAAATTTCATAAATTCTTTTTTCATAAGAGTCTCCCAGTGTAGAATTTGGTTTTAAGCATAATAAAATCACTATTTATCTGAAAATTTCTCATCATACATTTTCATTCCGACAAATATATCAACTATAAACATATAGACAGGTTTGCAAAGCTTGCTAAACAACCAAGTAAGAATCATACCTAGTGAAACTATAACAGGAAGTAAAATTAGCACCACAAAAGGTGCTCCTAAAATATAAGCAAGGACAGTTAAAAAAGATAATTCCTCATCAGAGACAAACAATAGAAAAATAAATCCGAGAGTAAAAATAAAAAACAAGGTTAAAAAATTATCTGCCCCATATTTAACATCTTTTCTTCTTCGCTCCAAATCTTTCATTTTATTTCCCTTGTGGTAGCTAAAACTGAGGCAAATGTGGGCAGGATTTGAACCTGCAACATTGAATTTTCATTCTGTGGTTACCTGCTTAAAGCTTCACATCTTCACATTTGCCCTGCTAAATTTAATCAGCTGGGACGGGTGGGATTTGAACCCACAACATAAGCCGACATTTCTGCCTCACGCTGTTACCTGCCATAAAGACTTAGCAATCTTCGCCCCAAAAAAACATTAAATAAAAGATAAGATAGCGGCGGGGCTTGCACACACAATACCCGCTCTAAAAAAGGAGTGTTCGAACTACTACATTACCGCCATCAATTATCTCATCCCAAAACATTAAATAGTTCAGACTCGAACAATATACGCAAACTTTAATCTGCTAGCTTTACCACGCTCGCTACATGACTACTTAATATTTCGTAAAATTATATCAAAAATTGAAATTTAATAACTTAAATAAATTTTAAATATGGTAGTTATCTATTATGATATAATTCCACCAATTCAAAATAAAAGGTTTTAAATGTGTATGATAACCTACAAACCAAAAGATGTAAAACTTGATATAGAGTATTTAGAAAACGCACTTAAAAACAACTTCGATGGCTTTGGGCTTTCATATCATGACGGTAAAGAACTCGTTGTTTTTACCACGATGGAGTTTGATAAACTCAAAGATGAAATCAACAAAAACATGGATAAAGAGATGCTCATCCACCAAAGAAAAGCAACTGTTGGAGGTATCACTCTAGAAAACTGCCAGCCGTTTAGGTTCAAAGATGGAGCGTATTTTCACAACGGAACGGTTCGCTCTTTAGCCTTTGAGCACTCAGATAAAAGCGATAGCTACTATCTAGGAGATATCTTATCAAGAGTTGGACTAGAAGATAAAGCACATGTCGCTAGTCTGCTTGGCGGAAACTCAAAAGTTGCTTATATGGACAATTTGGGCAAAGCTCACATTTTAAGCGGAGAGTGGTACACGGAAGGAGAAATTCTTTTTTCAAATTTTTGGTATAAAAATATAGTCGCCGTTTATGGAACTTTAAAGCAAGGTTTTACAAATCATCACTTCTTAGAAAATCAGCAGTTTTTAGGGCGTGGCAAAACGGTGGATAAATTT
Organism: Campylobacteraceae bacterium; assembly: GCA_012519705.1. GTDB lineage: Bacteria > Campylobacterota > Campylobacteria > Campylobacterales > Campylobacteraceae > Campylobacter_B. The sequence continues at coordinate 17,477 of JAAYPR010000019.1, read as the reverse complement.
CCTATGATAGATGGGGCTCTTCCTTATGCTTTTGATAAAACTGGAGTTGGGTTAAATTTAGAAATCGAACTTTACGCCGTTGATAAAGAGTGTCTAAAAAGCCTTGACATTTTAGAAGGTGTGGAAGAAAACCACTACTTTAGAAAAGAGATAATGTGCAAAATGGACTACAAAAAATTTAAAGCTTGGATATATTCTCCTGCGATAAAAATGGGTATTTAGGAAAAGAGCTGATTTCTAGCTGGGAGTAGTAAATTTACAGCTATTTTAAATTTAGCTATAATCTCTAAAAATTTAAGGCTAATTATGGAAATTTCACTAGATAAAGTTAAGATTGAGCAAAGTTGGAAAGAAGTTTTAAGAGATGAGTTTTTAGCACCCTACTTTCTCAAACTAAAGCAAAATTTAGTTAGAGCAAAGGAAAGAGCTACTATTTTCCCACCGTCAAATTTGATATTTAACGCTTTTAATCTCACCCCTTTTGATGAAGTAAAAGTTGTCATTTTAGGACAAGACCCATACCACGGCTTAGGTCAGGCTATGGGGCTAAGCTTTTCGGTTCCAAATGGCATAAGAGTTCCACCAAGTCTTAAAAATATCTATAAAGAAATTTATGATGACTTAGGCATCGTAGAGCCAAATAGTGGGGATTTAACCTACTGGGCAAAGCAAGGAGTTTTGCTACTAAATGCTGGACTTACAGTTGAGGCTGGAAGAGCAAACTCACATGCAAACTTTGGTTGGCATGAGTTCACAGACGCAGTTATTAAACACATCAGCGACAAAAAAGAGGGGGTTGTCTTTTTGCTCTGGGGAAATTTCGCTAAAAATAAAGCTAGTTTGATAGACCCAAAAAAACATTTTATCCTAATGGCACCGCACCCTAGCCCGCTTGCAAGGGGAGGGTTTTTTGGCTGTAAGCACTTCTCAAAAACAAATCAAATTCTAACTAAACTTGGTAAAAAACCGATTGATTGGGATTTGAATAACTATAGGAAATTTAAAAACTCTTAAATTAGCTAGTTGTATGTTTAAGATGTGGATTGCCACGATTTACTTCGTAAATCTCGCAATGACTGATAGAAGGTAAATTTGAATAATTATAAGAAATTGAAATAAAAAAAGAAACAGTGTCCCAAAAAGAACACTGTTTAAATTTACTTAAAAGTTGTTGTAAGTTAAATTTATAAAGCTGCTTTAGCTTTGCTTGCAACTGCTGCGAAAGCTGCTGGGTCGTTCATAGCCATATCAGCTAAGATTTTTCTATCTAGCTCGATGCCAGCTTTTTTAAGACCGTGTATGAATTTTGAATAGCTTATATCGTTTAGTCTACAAGCTGCATTGATTCTAACAATCCAAAGTCTTCTAAAATCTCTCTTTTTAGCTCTTCTATCTCTGTATGCATAGCATAAACTTCTCTCTAGTTGCTCTTTCGCTTTTCTAAAGTGTTTTCTTCTACCACTATAAAAGCCACGAGCTAGTTTTAAGACTTTTTTATGGCGTCTTCTTCTAACTACGCCTGTTTTTACTCTTGCCATATTTATCCTTTTAAATTTTGGCGTCCGCTACGGATCTTGCCCTAAAATTCCTAAAATTTAGGGGAGTTTGAATGATTTTATATCAAAAACTTTTTTCTCTTGCTAAATTACATAGCAAGCATACTTCTTACAGCTTTTTCGTCAGACTTGTGAACGTGTTGTTCTTGTCTGAGATCTCTTTTGCGTTTTTGAGACTTTTTAGTTAAGATATGGCTTCTGAAAGCTGAGCCTCTTTTTATCTTATTTTTGCCTACTTTAAAACGTTTAGCTGCACCACGAACAGATTTCATCTTTGGCATACTAATCCTTTATAAATTTAAAGTAAGCGTTGATTATATCAAAAAAAGTTTTATTTAAACTGAATTTATATATCTTTTGCTAGGTTTTAATTCAAATTTCTCTTTGAGTAAATTTAGATAGTCCTTAAAAAGATATCCAAAAGCTTGATAATAAGAAGTATCTGCATATTTTATGATATCTTGGCTAAATTTAAAAGCATAAGGCAAAATTTCTTCTTTTAAAAACTCTTTTGCAAGCTCTTCATTTTCATTTTTAAAAGCAAACTCTAAAAATAGAAGTTCGTTTGCAACCGCGTCTGCTGGTAAGTCTATGAAGTAAGAGTTAAAGCCATTTTCTTGATATTTTTTAGAAACTTTCATAGAGTTTTTGCCATAAATTTCAGGCTCACCAGTTGAATAATAAAATGATGCAAACGGCGGAGCTTTTGTCCCACCCAAGTCTGCTATAAAAAGCCTTGTAAAGTCAGCCGTCACGTCCCTAAACTCACATGGCTTTGAGAGTAGCGAAAGCCCTTTTTTAAGGCTCTCGCTCTCTCTATCATAAAAGTAGTTATTTGGCAAATCAAGGCTTTTTATCTTCTCAAAAAGCCTCTCATTTGCCGTGTAAAAAATTTGTGCGAAAAAACCAGCACAAAAACTATAACATAACATGCGTATTTACAAGTCCGTAGAATATCGCTCTAATAGCTAGCACACCTAATGTTCCTAGTATTAAAGCTAGTGCCGATGCTATGTAGCATTTCTTTCTTAGATAGTTGTTGATATACCAAATTATCATAGAAGCACCAACTAAAAGTGCCCCACCAAAGATAAACTTAGCATAGTTTCCTTTTAGTAGGTCAAATGGGTTGATGATGCCTGCTACTTGGACATTTCCTAAATGTAGAGTTTGGAAAACTATTGATACTAGTAGTAGTCCACCACCAAATAGTCCTACTAAGAATGCCATTTTCTCTTCATGCTCACTTTGAGCAAAGAAAGTGTGATACATAAGTCCACCTAGGAAAAACATTGATGAGTAAAAAGAGAGTAGTGTTATATCAAATCTCCAAGTTGTAACAGTTTTTTGCATACTTCCATACGCTCCTGCCATGAAAAATATACATAGTATCCCGCACGCTAGAGCAAGATGTAAAAACACTCTTTTTTCTTTTAGCCAAAGTAGTCCACCAAAAAGTACAACTAATCCTGCAAATGCTACTTCGTTATTCATCCAGCCTATATGCCACTCATTGTTTGCATAAAACACACCCATTCTTCTTATAAAGTTTAGTGAGTGAGTGATGTCGCCAAGGTGGAAAACTGATGGAAGGATAGCAAGACCCATAGCTATGGTTGTAAAAAGACCAAATCTTTTTAAATCCGTCTTATAACCTTTCCAGTAAGCTGGCGTATAGACAAAAATCAGCCCTATAACAGCTTGAGCAAATACTGTAAAAAACAGAAGTGGAATTTCGTGAGCTATAATATTAAATAATGTCATCTTTTACTCCTTGATAACTATGTGGTAAGTGCATAACACCGTCTCTGTTTCCACTCTTTCTTGTGTTTTTCTCAGGTTTTACTACTAAGTTTGGAAGAGTTGCACTCTCATCAATAAGTGGTGCTACACTTGCTAAAAAGCCATGTTCTGCTCTTAAGTCTGCTATATTTCCCCACTCTAATGCTCTAAACGGACATGATGCAACACAGAATGGATCAAGTCCTTCATCAATCCTATCTATACAGCCATCACATTTGTTCATATGTTTTTCTGCTTTGTTAAACTGTGGTGCACCGTAAGGACAAGCCATAGCACACGCTTTACAGCCAACACACATTTTATCATTTACCATAACTATGCCATATCTTGTTTTCATCATAGCACCAGTTGGGCATGCTTTTATGCAAGCTGGGTCGGTGCAGTGGTTACAGCTAATTGATGAATAGTAAGCAAAAACGTCATTTGAGATGATAGTTCCGTTTTCATCCATACTATATCCACCACCCTCATACTCATAAACTCTTCTAAAGTTTACACCAACTGGTCTATCTCTGCCGTCTTTACAAGCCATTTGGCAAGTTCTACAACCTACACATCTGCTTTGGTCTATCATAAATCCAAATTGTTCATCTTTATTTATTTTACTCATTATTATGCCTTTCTTATCTCTACTAAAACAGAATGAACGCCGTTTCCTTTAGCGATCGCTGTTGGCTGGTCTGAAGTTAGGGTATTTATACATCCTCCGATATCAACGCCGTCTTTGTCATATTTCGCCCATGCACCTTGGTAGGTTGCGCCGGTTCCTGGCATTATCCTTGATGTAACTTTTGCTATACCTTTCATAGTGCCGATATGGTTTTCAACTATTACCTCATCGCCTGTTTTTATACCGCGTTTTTTAGCATCAAAGTTGCTTATCCAAATTTCTTGTGGGTTTATCTCTCTGACAGCTGGACTGTCCCAGAAACTTGAGTGTGCTCTACCTTTGTAGTGGTATCCAAAGAACTGAAGTGGATATTTTTTTCTCATAGGGTCTCTTGCTCCCATTAACACATCTTCAAACACCGGCACTGGTTCGATTTGCTGACCTGGTAAAAGTTTCCACGTTTTTTTCATCTCAGCTAGTTTAGTTGAGTAAATTTCAATCTTTCCTGTTGGAGTGTTTAAAGGATTTTTTACTGGGTCATCACGGAACTCTTTTAAAGCAACTAGTGGCTCTTTTAGAACCGGCGATTTCCAAAGCCCTTTTTCTTTGATTTCCGCAAAGCTTGGAAGTCCAACGTCTGGATAGTTTTTCTTAGTATCTTCATATATCCACTCTAGCCACTCTTCTTGCGTTTTGCCTTCTGTAAATTTCTGCTCTAGCTCACTTCCGCCAAGTTTGTTTGCTAATCTTCTACAAATTTCATAAGCAGGCAGACACTCGCCAACTGGCTCAATCGCTTTTTGGCAGTAGATAAAGTAAGGTCTTGTACTCATAGCTCCGGTTGTTGAGATGTCGTTTTGCTCAAAGCTTAAAGCACTTGGCAGGATATAGTCTGCGTATGAGTTAGAGTGAGTTCTCATGATGTTTATCTCAACGATTAGTTCACATAAAGAGTCATCTTCTAAAATTTTAGCTGTTTTTTTGATGTCAGCGTGCTGGTTTGTTAGACAGTTTCCAGCTGTGTTTAGCATCATCTTAATAGGAACTTTTAAATGTTCAGCCCCTCTTACACCGTGCTCAACTGCGTTCATCTTCTCGCCTAGTCTGATTCCCTCATACCATAAGAAACATGGAACCGAAGTTTTAACTGGGTTATCCATAGGAAGAGTTGTTACGCCATACGCCCCACTGCTTACTGTTGCAAAACCACCTGTGTTTCCACCTAAAATTCCCACGTTTCCAGTCATACATGAAAGTGTTGCGATAGCTCTACTTAGTTGCTCTCCGTTTGCGTGTCTTTGAGGCCCCCAACCTTGCTCTATAAAGCACGGTTTTGCACTTGCTATTTCACGAGCAAGTTTTACTATCCTTGAGGCTGGAATTCTTGTGATGCTCTCCGCCCATTCTGGGGTTTTTGGAGTTTTATCATATCCAGTTCCTAAAACATAGTCCATATATGAGCCATCTTCAGGTGCACCTTCTGGAAGAGTCTCTCTACTAAAGCCAATAGTGTATTTGTCCATAAACTCTTTATCGTATAAATTCTCTTTTATCATCACATACGCTAGACCTGCTACTAGAGCTGCGTCTGTTCCAGGAGCGATTGGTATCCACTCATCAGCTATTCCTACCATAGTATCAGTATATCTTGGGTCGATACAGATAACTCTTGCGTTACCTCTTCTAGCTATTTCATGGTATGAGTATCCTGTGCTTCCACCACCTAGTCTTGTCTCGCCTGGGTTTGTGCCAAAGAGAACTACAAGCTGTGCATGAGCTGCGTTTTCTATGTCTGAAGCTGGGAATGAGCCGTAAAAGCAGTCAAATCCGTTATAAATTTGACCTGTTGAGTAGTCATTGTGATATCTTAGGTATCCACCATAAACAGAAAGAAGTCTATGGAAGCTTCCATCTATCCAGCCAGCCATGATTGAGCCGATAGTTCCTGTTCCGTAAGGGTTGTAGAATGCTTCGTTGCCGTATTTTGCTTTGATTTCGTTCATTTTTGTAGCGATTTCGCTAAGAGCTTGTTCCCAGCTGATTCTCTCAAATTTACCCTCGCCTCTTTTGCCAACTCTTTTTAGAGGATAGATAACTCTGTTTGGGTTGTAGTGTCTATATCTTGTCGAACGTCCTCTAAGGCAGGCTCTTACTTGTCTTTCAACATAGTTTTTATCGTTGCCTGTGTCGTCCGTTGTCATATGAGTTATAACACCGTCTTTTACGTGAGCTTTTAGCACACATTTACTACCGCAGTTTACTGGGCAGTTGCCAATGAAAGTCTTTTCTTCGTCTGATTTTAGCGGGTTTAGCTCATCTGCTGTTGCAGTCATCATATAAGCACTAGTTAGTCCACTAAGCTTTAAAAAATTTCGTCTATTAACTTGCAAATTATCCCCTTTTCTTAAGTAATTTGAAAGCTACATTATAACGAAATTTATCACTATAAGTTCATTTTATAGCTTAGTTTTGTTTGAAATTAATTTATAATTTTTTGAATATTTATTTAGTTTTATTTATGAAGGCTACAGCCCGCCCAAGCAGAGCAGGCTGTAATAATAGTAGATTATTTCTTAGGTGTGACAAGCATATTTACATATCTACCTTCAAATCTCGGCTCACCATCTTTATCACAGTGGTCCTTGACTATCTCATAGACATTGTTTAAAAGCTCAACTCCAACTTCAGGGTTTCCCATCTCACGTCCTTTTAGAAACACTCTAAATCTAACGTGTTTTCCACTCTCTAAAAACTCAATCGCTTGTTTAACTTTGTAGTTAACGTCGTTTTGAGCTATTTTAGCTGAGAGTTTTATCTCTTTTATGTCGATAGTTTTTTGCTTTTTTCTAGCTTCTTTTTGCTTTTTTTCTTGTTGATAGCGGAATTTGCCATAGTCCATAACTTTACAAACTGGTGGCTTTGCATCAGGAGCGATTAGAACTAAGTCAACCCCTTCTCTTGCAGCTATCTCAAGAGCTTCTTCTCTTGAGATGATGCCATAAACCTCGCCATCATCTCCAACACACCTAACCTCTTTTGCACGAATATCTTCATTTAGATATACAACTTTTTCTCTACTCAAAAATGCACCTCATCAAGTTTCTCCTTAATAAATTTGATAAACTCATCCAAACTCATGTCGGATTTTTCTCTAGCCCTTCTATTTCTTAGGGCAACACTTCTGTTTTCAACCTCGTTGTCACCAATAACTAAAATCATAGGAACGTGAGCTTTTTCTGCTGTTCTTATCCTTTTATTTAAAGTCTCATTTTTAGATAAAATTTCAGCGTCAACTTCAAGTTCCATAAGCTCGCTAGCTATCTCTTTTGCATACTCCACGTGAGCGTCGCTTATCGGGATAATGCTAACATTTGTTGGAGCGATGAAAAACGGAAGCTCGCCAGCAGTATGCTCTACTAAAATTCCTATAAATCTCTCAAAGCTTCCTAAAATCGCCCTATGTATCATAACAGGACGTTTTTTCTCGTTGTTTTCATCTATATAACTTAAGTCAAACCTCTCAGGCAGGTTAAAGTCCACCTGTATAGTCCCGCACTGCCATTTTCTCTTTAGTGCGTCTGTTATTTTGATATCTATCTTTGGACCATAAAATGCCCCGCCACCTTCATCTATGCCGTAACTTGCACCTTTTTCATCCAAAGCTTCTTTTAGTGCTTTTGTCGCTACGTCCCAGACTTCCACATCTCCGATGGCTTTTTCAGGGCGAGTTGAAATTTCCATATCATAAGTAAAGCCAAAAATATCCATAACTTTCTCAACAAAATCTAAAATTTCTAAAATGTTCTCTTTGATTTGATCTTGTCTACAGAAAATATGAGCATCATCTTGCGTAAACTCACGAACTCTAAAAAGCCCATGCATTGTCCCACTTCTTTCATGTCTATGAACTACGCCGTATTCAAAAAACTTAAGTGGTAAGTCTCTATAACTTCTAATGTCGCTTTGATAAATTTTCACATGTCCTACACAGTTCATCGGCTTGATGCCATACTCTTGGTCTTCAACTTGTGTAAAGTACATATTTTCTTTGTAGTTGTAGTAGTGTCCTGAAATTTTCCACGCATCAGACTTTAGGATTTCTGGTCCGCGAACTGGCTCATAGCCTCTTTTTCTATGGACTTTAAAAAGTGCTTTTTCAAGCTTTGATCTTAGTCTTGCACCATTTGGTAGCCAGATAGGAAGTCCAGCTCCGATTTCTTCATCAAAGGTAAAAAGACGCATCTCGTTGCCAAGTTTTCTATGGTCTCTTTTTTTAGCTTCTTCAAGCATTTTAACATGCTCGTTTAAGCTCTCTCTTGTAGCGAAAGCGGTGCCGTAAATTCTAGTTAGCATCTCTCTTTTTTCATCACCGCCAAGGTATGCTCCGGCAACTCTTGTAAGTTTGAAAAACCTTACATATCTACTATCTGGAACGTGTGGTCCTCTACAGATATCTTCAAATTTACCCTGTGAGTAGATACTCACCTCGCCTTCGGGAATGCGTTTTAATACTTCTTGTTTTAAATCATCGTTTTTAAATCTCTCACTAACTTCTTGCTTTGTAAAAACTGTTTTTGTTAGCGGGGCTTTAGCTTTGATAAGCTCTTTCATCTTATCTTCTATCTCTTTTAAGTCACTCTCGCCGATTTTACTGCCGTCTTCTTTAAAAGCTCTAAAATCATAGTAAAACCCATCTTCTATCGCAGGTCCTACGAAAAACTTAGCGTCTGGATAAAGCTCCAAAATAGCTTCTGCCATTATGTGAGCTGCTGAGTGCCTTATAACTTCAAGTGCATCTTCACTATCATCATAGTAGATAGGCTCGGCACTTTCTTTGCTAGCTTTTGCATCGATACTTTGAGTGTCGATGATTTCGCCGTTTAGTTTGTATGCGATTATCTCGCTCATTTTTTTCCTTTTTTACCATTTTGTCTTTTATACAGCAAAAGAACCAAGGCTAATTTTAGCTTATTATGATTTAAGATTGTCTTAATGTTTAAAATAATGCTCCTAGGTTGGTTTTATTCGTATTAGATTCTTTGCTTTATAAGCTTTACAACTTCTAATGCTTTTTGTGTTTGCGGGTGGTTTTCTCCAAGGGCTTCTTTAAATATTTCATAGGCTTTACTACAATACTCTAAAGCCTTTCTTGAGTTCCCTAAATCATAATAAACAAATCCGATATTATTATAAGAGCTCGCTGTGTTTAGATGGTTTTCTCCAAGGATTCTTTCTTTTATGCTTAATGCCTTTTCATAATATTTTAAAGCTTCTTCTAAGTCGCCTGAATTATAGTGTACATTTCCAATATTATTATATGAGCTTGCTGTGTCTTGATGATTTTCTCCAATGGTTTCTCTTCTTGCCTTTAATGCTTTTTCATGATATTTTAAAGCTTCTTTTAGTCTATTAAAACTATAGTACACATTTCCGATATTGTTGTAAGATATTGCTGTATCTGGATGATTTTCTCCAATGGTTTCTTTTCTTATGCTTAACGTTCTCTTATAATATCGCAAAGCCCTTGTTGGTTTATTTAATATATAGTACACATTCCCGATATTGTTGTAAGATATTGCTGTATCTGGATGATTTTCTCCAATGGTTTCTTTTTGTATATTTAATGCTTTTTTATGATATCCCAAAGCCTCTTCGTAATTGCCCAAATGAGAATAAACCACTCCAATATTATTATAATATGTTGCTATATCTTTGTTATTTTCTCCTAGGATTTCTTTTTGTATATTTAATGCTTTTTCATGATATTTTAAAGCCTCTTTATAATCGCCTAACCCATAATAAACATTTCCGATATTGCCATAAGAAGCTACTAAATCTTTGTGATTTTCTCCAAGAGCTTCCCTTCTTGCCTTTAATGCTTTTTCATGATATTTTAAAGCCTCTTTAAAATTACACAAATTATAATGAATTACTCCGATATTATTATAAAAACCCGCTGTATCTGAATGGTTTTCTCCAAGGGTTTCTTTTTGTATATCTACAAATTCTAAAGATATATCTAAAAGCATAAAATCTAGCCGATATTGGCTAAATTTAGTAAAAATACCCCAAAACCACTCACTCAATTTGTCAAAATCTAAAAGCTCTTTTTTATACTTAAACGCTTCGTTTAAAATAGTAGATATATCACTAGGTAAATTTTTCATATCTAAATTTTCTAGTTTTTCGTTGTAATATTTAGATAAAACTTCAATAACATCTTTTTTATCATCTTTTTTTACTTTTTTAGATAATGTCTCTTTCATAAGGCTGTGGATAAAATACCTACCACTATCTTCACTGATAAAAGAAAACTGAGTAAATCTATCAAATCTGGTTGCTGGATAGCCTGTGTTTAGTTTGCCAATAAGAAGCTTAAAAATATCTTCATTGAAAAATGTCGCTACAGATAGAGCTTCAAGTGTTGCGTTTTCGTTATCATTAAGGTATTTTAAAAACAAATCACTAAGCTTTCTTTCATCGCCATTGCCTAATGAAAACTCTTCAGCCTTTACACCGCTATCTCTTCTATAAATTTCCACACAAAGCTCAAGATAAAACGGCACCCCACTACTACCTTCATAGATAGCATCTTGCAAGTTTTCATCTTCTATCCCGCGAGACACAAGGAAAGACTTAGCTTCAGTCTTGCTAAAACCTTCGATATGGCACTGCTCTAAGTCATTTTCCCAAGCCTTATCATCGTCAAACCATTTTAGTTTTTCTCTACCAGATGTTATAAAAAGTACATTTTTGGTTTGGTCTATGAAATTTCTAATCCACTCATCTTTTGTTAAATCATTTGCTTCTTTTCTATCGTTTTCCCATAAAGCTTCATAAGTATCTAAAAATATAACTATTTTTGTGTTTGGGTTTTTATCTCTATAAGCTTTTAAATCGTGATATAAAAATCTCGGTAGTTCTTTTTCTATCTCGTTAAAATCTTGTTCGCCTAAATTTGCCAATTCTGTTTTTATCTTTTTGTTTATAAAAAAATCGTTTGCTTTTTTAAAGATATACTCTACACCCTTTGTAGCAAAAGGAAAAAGCCCTCCAACAGCTCCACCTATAAAATTTAAAATTCCACTTAAAGTTTCAATAGTCTCACATTTAAAAGGCAAAGCTTCTTTTACGATAGGCATTCCCGCTTTTTTAAGATAAATCATATAAGCAAGTGTGAAATATCTAAAATCCACTCCAAACTCACTACTAAATTTTTGAGCTATAACTCTAAACGCTTCGGCTGGCTTTCTTACATCTTGGTTAGCGAAATTAATCTGAGTGTATATAACGCTTTTTTTACTCTCTTTTTCTGTTTTAAGGCGTTCTTGAAGGCGTCTTTGAAGGCTTGATTTACCGATACCACCAACTCCATAAAAATGAAGAACTTTATGCTCTGTTTCGTTTATGTTTTTAAGTGCTTTGTAAAACAGCTCTTGATGCTCTTCTCTGCCAACAAAATTTGTGGTTTGGTTAGATTTGTCGCCTAGTTCTACTCTTTTTACTCTTGCCATGACAGCCCCTTTTAGAAGTAAGTGGTTAAAATGGTGTATTATATAGATAAAGAACTTAATACCCGCTAAGTATAGATATATAAGCTTAAATAAGCTTAGTTTCTATTTTTTATCATCTCAAGCCATAAATTTAGCTTTTGCTCAAACGCTACGCCTTTGCTTTCGTAAAATTTAAGAGGCTTTTCTAGGTAGGTTTGCTCCACCCAGCCACCAAAGTCATGCGGGTATAAATAGTTCTTTTTATCAGGATGAGTGTTTAGAAGGTGAGTTGGGATGGCTAACTTTGGGCTGTTTTTTACATAGTCTAAGGCTTTGTTTATCGCCATATAGCTTGAGTTTGACTTGGGCGAACTTGCTAGGTAGACAACGCATTGAGCAAGAATTATCCTAGCTTCAGGATAGCCAATTTTACTAACAGCTGTGAGTGTGTTAGTAGCTATGGTTAGTGCGTTTGGGGTGGCGTTTCCGATGTCTTCACTTGCAAATATCACAAGCCTTCTTGCTATAAAATCAGCACTCTCCCCGCCGTCAATCAGCCTTGCTAAGTAGTAAAGAGAAGCGTCTATGTCGCTTCCACGTAGGCTTTTTATCATAGCACTTGCTAGGTTGTAGTGAGTGTCATCACTGCTAACGCCGTCTTTTAGGGGCTGTGAACGAAGCTCTTTTAGGGTTTTTAGAGTTATATTTGTGTCTATCTTTAGTGCAAAGTCAAGTAAATTTAACATCGCTCTAGCATCGCCACTACTTGAGCTGATAAGGTAACTTTTAGCGTCATCGTCTATGCTAAATTTAAGAGCGTTTTGAACTCTAACAAACAGCTCTGTTAGGTCGTCATCAGTTAGTTCTTTGAACTCAAAAAGCATTGAGCGAGAGCGGATCCCACTACTTAAAACAAAGTATGGGTTTTCAGTGCTTGCCCCGATGATGATGGCGTCGCCAGCTTCCATAGGGATGAGCAGGACTTCTTGCTGGGTTTTGGAAAGCCTGTGAACTTCATCTATAAAAATGAGTGGTTTTAGAAGTGTGCCTTTGTGTCTATCTAGAATTTTCCTTATCTCATCAACTTTTAAGCTAGTGCCGTCGAGTTCGTAAAACTCCATATTTAGCTCATTTGCTATAACTTTGGCAAGAGTTGTTTTGCCACTTCCTGCTGGTCCAAAAAACATAGAGTGTGGGATAGAGCCGTTTTTTATCAGCTTATAAAGGGCGGTGTCTTTGCCGATGATGTGCTTTTGACCGCAAATTTCATCCAAAAACTTGGGTCTAAAATCAGTTGCTAAACTCATACAAACCTACAAAGATAAGTTCTATCAGCTGTTTTTATCTCATAAGCTGAGATGCTTTTAACCGCTACTTTGGATGATGAGTAGATTAGATTTGTTTGACTTACTGGGGAGCGGTTTTTATCAAGCCTCGTTGGGATAAGGGCATTTTTATAAAAAATCCCTTCTTTAAACTTCAAATTTGAGACAAAATCCTGCTCTAAAAATGAGTCCAACTCCACATAGTCAAACTCCTTTAGATTGCTATCAAGAACTTCTATATAGCTAAAATTTGCTGCAAATTCGCTATTTCCCATGTAGATATTGTATCTTAAAAGTCTATTTTTTAGGTTGTGGATGATTTCATTTTCAAGTTTAAAATCCTTTATAAAAATAGTATATGTTGGATTTATCAAAAGCTCTCTATTGGTTGGTTTTTGTGGAGCTTTAGTATCTCTAAAACCGCCACTTATCTTTTCAAAATCAAGCTTAGCAAGGCTAGCTAAATGCGAGTTTGTTTTGTTTGTGTAGTCGTTTATGTAGTTTTGAGAAAAGCTTTTTTTGATGATTTCGCCATCCATAACAACGCTGTAACCAAAGCTACTAAACTCCTCTTTTTCCAAAAAATCGCTCTCCCCTAAAATAGCTGCCATCATCCCAGAAATAGCCGTTTTAGGTGGGAAATTTAGAGTTATGTTTTGGCTAATGGTAAAAGGGTCTTTAAAAGCTCCAAATTTACTCCAAACTCTAAAAGCAAACATTATAAAACCTTTAGCTCAGCTTTTTTCAGCTCTTTTAAAGGTGCGATTTTATCTTCCATGCTGATGTCGTAGTAAATTTCGATTTTTTCTATGAAACTATCAGCTAAATTCAAAGCTTTTATAAGTTTCGCAAAGCAAATTTCACACTCCCCAAGCTCTCTTATCTCATCTGAGTTTTCGTTTTTTAGATGTACTAGCTCATCAAGCAAACCTATCATATAGGTATCTGTGTAAATCACTCTCATTAGCATTCTTGGTTTTTGTCCGATTTTACTTCTTGTGTTTAGAAGTTTTGTGCCGTTCCACATAGAGTCTAACATCTCTTTTACATCATCTTCGGTTGCTTTTGAGTCTTTTGCACTTAGTGAGTTTATCGTTCCATACATCGCAAAAAGTGCGTAAGGAAGGTAGTTGTCAGTTCTAAAGGTTTTGTTGCCACTTCCGTCTTTTCCAAAAGCACCTGCTCCTTGACCTAAAATCGTCTCAGTTTGGTTAAGCGACTTCGCCCATGAAAACTGTACTGAACCGATGATTTGGATGTTGCTCTTTGGGGCAACTCCGCCAAAAAGTCTGTTGTCTATACAGCTTAAAAAAATCTCTCTTTCATCTTTTAAATTTGATGATTTTTGAAGCTCTTTAAACCTTGTCTCAGCGGACTGGACTATCTCAGGGTTGTTTACAAAAATTTCTTTGTTTTTTCTCTTTTGTAAATCATCTCTTATGGTTCTTTTAACTCTAACATCGCTAACTACGGCTTTTCTATCGGTTTCATCGTATCTTGGGGCGTTGTCGTTTAACATATCACCGTTTGGATTTGTCATTTTGGCATCCCAGATAAAAAGTAACTCACTATGCTTTGCTGTCATTTTTCTCTCCTTCTTTACTTGGAAATTCTTTTTTAAATTTTCTATAATCATTAAAGCCTCTTATAAAATAAAAAGAAACTTCGCTATTTCTTATGTTTGAGTTTGTTTCTAAATGTGAAGTTACTAGCTCTGATAAGTCACTATTTCTAACGCTATCAAGCCTAAGTTTTCTCTCAAACTCATTTGCTTTGTTAAAAATTTTAACCAAATTTGACTTTATAAGTTGTTGGTTTGAAATCCATTTTTTAAATGTGGTGTTTTCCTTTGAAATGTCAGAAAAATACGAACTATCAATAATTGCCTTTGAGTAAGCCCCAACCAAATAGGGAAATTTAAACTTCTCATCTATCTCTAGTTTTTCAAACTGCTCTGAAAAAAGCTCCATCTTAACTCCTTTTTATCGCATTTATACTACCCAAAAACTCAAGCGTTCTATCTTCATTTTCCACAAAACTATCGCTATACTCTATCCAGTTTTTCACGCCTTCATCGGTTAGTTTTTTCTTGTTTTCAAAGTCATACTCTCTGTAATGCTCAAATTTATCCAAAAGCTCTTTATGCTCTATCTTTTCATAGCCTAGAAATAGTTTTGCTAGGTAGATTTTTTCTTGTAAAACTTTGTTTGGCAAAGAGCTTTTTGTAAAGCTTGTAAAAAGCTCTATTTTAGAAAAATAATCCCCCAAACACAAATATCCCTCTTTTTTTCTCTCTGCCAAGTAGTAGTCACAAACTTTTTGCTTCATCATCTTAGAGCCAACTTCTCTTATCTTGCTTGGTAACAGATCCTCCATCGAACCAAAAATTCTAACTGATAAATTTGTTAAATTTAGCTCTGTGAAGTAGATATCAAGATAGGCATTGCCTACTAAACCCTCGCTTTGAGCCTCAAGCCTTCTTATGAAACTATCTTCTTTTATAGACTTTTCCTCTAGGTTTTTAGTGCTTTGCTGTATCCTTTTTAAGCCGTTTAATATCTTTTTATAAGCAACCTCATCAAATTTGAGAAGTGAAGGGATGATGATATACTCTAATCCTTTGTGATAAAATCTAAGATTATTTATAGTGTAAATCCAGCCCTTTTTTATGCAAGTGGCACTCTGTTTTGAGAGTGGAAGTTTGTCTAAAATTTGAGGTTTAAATCCCTTGTGGTAGTTATCATAAGTGAAAAATTTAACGTCTGGATTGTAACCACAAAGCTCTTTTTTACCACTTATATAATCAATAGCTTCTTTTTCTTCCAAATCTGAGTGTAAAAATGCGGCATTACTAGCGAAATTTGAACTAATTTCAGGCATTAGCTCTCTTATGGTTTTGCCATTTACTCCAAAAACTAAAAGATAGTTTCCTTTATCAAAGCTCTTTAAACCTAGCTCATCTTGGTTATAGTTTTTTATATACTCAACAACCGGCTTTATTAAGTCGTGATTTCTCTCACCTCCAAAAACTAGAACGGATTTCTCAAAGGTGTGAAAAGAGTTTTTAAATTTCTTATATAAGTCGCTCTCACTGTCGTATTTAAAATTTGGATAAAGATAGTAATATCCTAGCCCACGCCCGCCGATAGCTTTTGTAAAAAGGGTTTTTGTATTGTCAAGTGATGATTTTTGAAGTTTTGCCTCTGCTTTGCCATCTTTTATAGTAAAGTCTATGAACAAAGTGGCGTAGTCAGCTGGGTTAAAATCAACTTTTAATAGCTCTATAAACTCATCATCAGTTACCAAGCTGCCGATGTCGTATAGTTTTTTAGCCAAGCTCATTTTTAACCTCTTTTTGTGATTTTTGAATTGTACCGAAAAAGTTTTGCCTTGTCAAAATGCTATATTAATAGATTTTAAACCTCTTCCATAAACCCACACCCATAGCTCATAACCCCGCTTCCAAGTCCTGTGCTTAGAGCTAAATTTATGAGTTCGTTGTCAGCTTTCATGCTCCAAATTCCAAGCCAAGCTTTCATATAGTTTTTGTTATTTCCATAGTAGAACTTACGGAAACGCTCAAAGTCCTGCCACAAAAGTTCTATCTCAAGCTCGCCGTTATAAGAAGAGCCATAAAACGTTTCATATTTTTGAAGCAAATTTGTTGTCATAATCTCAAGATGCCTAGAGTCAATTGGCTCTAAAAACACCTTTTTATCTAAAAAGCCCTTTACATTGCAAGCCGCGTAGCCTTTTAGTTTCGCTTCGGTTTTTTCAGTTCTATGTTCGCTCAAATTTATAGCCGTGTCAAGCAGATGAATTTCACCTAATTTTAGACCGTTTTTTAGGACATTTATAGCGAGTTGCTCCTCTAGCTCTTTTTCCAAGGCGGTAAATTTTATCTCTAAATTTCCATCAAAATAGCTAAAACAAAAGTTCGTTTTTCTAAAAACTTTACCACTACTATGTCTGTATCCTACATGCTCTTTTGCTGGTAAGTTTGAGTATAAAAAGCCTTGAATTAGCTGTGAAAGTCCTTTGTAAATTTGCAAGTTTTTAGATGGAACTCTTGATTTTATAATGAGCATATTCTACCTTTTTTTATGATTGGCTTTATAATTAAATCTAATTATTTATTAGATTTTCCATTTTGCCTCAGTGCATTTAATGGTTGATAAATTCATTGCATATCTTTACAGCAATGTCTCTCTTAAAGTGCTTTTGAAGGCTTCATATTTTTTGAGCTCATTTTTTAAACTCTCGTTTTCAAGTATGAGCCTTATAGAATTTTGGGTCATTTTGCTAATTTTATTTTTATTTATGGCGTTATTTAAACTATCCGGGTTCATTCCTATGCGTTGTGCTAACTCTTTTTGTGTTATGCTCAGCTTTTTGCAAGCTATTTTGGCTATGTTTTCATTGTTCATATTTTATCCTTTTTTGTTTTTTTATGTGGCTTGACCTGATAAACTGTTTATATTAAATTTTGATTTTTTGATTTTAATTGCTTAGGGGGGTTAATTTTTACTATCTTCGCCCACTCTTCAAAGCACCTGTTGACTGGTTTCAATACCCAAAGGGTCAAATTTATACTGTGATAGGAATAAAATGTCACGCTCTGCTTTTAGTTTCAATACCCAAAGGGTCAAATTTATACTATACCAATTTTGCCTTTAACCTCGAAAGTTGC
>JAAYPR010000018.1 GCA_012519705.1 Campylobacteraceae bacterium | reverse complement strand
CTCATAGTATTTATCAAAGATATTATTAACTCCGATGTCAAATTTAAGCCCATCTTTTGGTTCATAGCTTACTTTTAAATTTGTTGCTCCAAACCCGCTTGTCTCATACTCGCCATCCGATGTACTTTTAGAACCACTTTGAGCGTATTGGCTTATGTAAAGATTCCATTTTGGTACAAACTCCCAGTCCATATAGGCATAAAATTTATGCTCTGGGATATCTGTCATATAGATCTTTTTACCATCTTTATCGGTGCTCTCATCAGCATCTATATATGTGTAGTTTGCACCTAGTTCTAAAGTATCTGTTGGCATCCAAACAGCACTTAGCTCAACTCCGAAGAAATCTACATCGCCAACGTTTTGGTTTTGATAAAGTTGTTTACCACCACTCCACTTATCGATATAAACTTCTTGAATTTTATCCTTAACATCTGAGTAAAAAATCGCTGCACCTAAATTTAGCTCATCAAAGAAAGTTCTGTTATATCCTATCTCATAGTGATAAGCTATCTCTTCATCTAGATAAGGGTTTGGCTCATACCTACCAAATCTATAAGAGTATCTATCTTTCATAGTTGGAAATCTTGTTTTTTTAGCAAAACTTAGAGTTAACTCATCATTCTCATCAAAGCTATGTCTTAAAAGTGCTTGGTAGTTAAAGGCGTCATTGTCATCCATTGGAAACTCTTTTAAAACCCCAGCATCTAAATACTCAGCCTTTTTAGCATCTCTCATATCGTAACTTAGTCCTACAACTAAGCTTGTCATATCGCTAAAGTCATAGGTGTTTTCAAGTGCGAAAGAGACAGTCTCATCGCTCATCTCTTGCTCTGGGTCGCCGACATTGTGTTCTCTATGGACGTCTTTTTTGTAGTTAACTGCAAATTTCAAAGTGTCATTATCAAAAATTTCACTTCCAGCCTCAGCACCTAAACCCCAGCTATAATCATCATAAATGCTTACAAACTCGTTTTTTGTCCCCTTTTTAACATACCCTTTGCTATAGCTATCTAGAGTATTTTCAAATTTATCATAAAACGCTTTTGTTTTTAGATAAAAGCTATCAAACTGAGTGTGAGATAGGAAATAATAGCTCTCTTTATCCCAATCTTTCCATTTCCAGTATCTATCGGCTCCTATGTTGCTTGGGTTTTTACCTTCATAAATTCTAGCCTCTTTTTCACCCTCTTGTTTTGAATATATAAATGCATACTCATCGGTTTCATTTGGCGTAAATGCTGCTTTTAGGCTGATTTTATAGTCATCACTATTAGTTCCTGGAATTTTTCCATCAAATTTAGAGTCGCTGCTTGCTTGTCTGCCTTCTACATCATAAAGCTGACCACTAAGCTGTAAATAAAATAGATCTTGCTTAGTTCCAAGTCTAAGACCAGCTAAATTTGAGTAAGTATCGCTATCCTTGCCAGTTGTAAAACCATAATATACACTTCCCTCTAGCTCTCTAGTTGGCTTCATGCTAACTAAATTCACAGCCCCGCCAAGAGCATTTGGTCCATAAAGAACAGAGCTAGCTCCCTTGCTAATGGTAATCCTACTTAAATCTCCAGTCACAAACCTACCTAAGTCCATATTTCCATCATAAGGAACATAGATAGGAATTCCATCCATATAAATAGGAACGGCTGTTGATTTAAACCCACGAACGATTAAATTTGTCTCGTTTCTACTTCCACCAGATGGTTGGTAGTAAACACCAGGAGTTGATTTTGCCACATCAGGCACTCTTTTTGTTTCTGTCTTTTGAATGCTCTCTTGGTCGATCACTTCAATGTTTGAATCACTTACGCCCTCTTTTAAGGCAGTTACTTCTATCTCGCCTAATTCAAACACATTAGCATATAGAGCCGCACTAAGTGTTAGCGAACACAACACTGCTTTTTTCATAGTAGTTTCCTTGATTGATTTCATCTTGACTAAATAATTTGAGCTCATTTAATTATATAGTCAAATATATAACTGGAATTGTAGCAGGTTATGCTAAAAATTTACTTATAAGGTAAATTTAAATTTATTAATTAGTTTTTAGTGAAATTGTCTATTTTAATGTTGTTTTTGTATGAATTTATCTGTTTTAAGTTTTGATTTTTAATTGAGTTTCAAGTTTTTAGATATAAGCTTTTGCAAATTTAAAGGTAACTCCGCGTGTAGTTGCGAACAATTTTCATTCTCCACTCGTCATTGAGAGGAACGAAGTGACGAAGCAATCCAGTTTTTGAAATTTCAGAGTATTTGTTTGCAAATTTAGTTTTAAATTTCACTCTCTACCCGTCATTGCGAACGTTAGTGAAGCAATCTAGCTTTTAAAATTCTATATTTATTTTTGGCAAATTTGATTTTAAAATTTCTTTTTATAAAAAGCCACTAGATTGCCACGCCGGACTTCGTCCGTCTCGCAATGACGATAGAGAGTGATTTGGTTTTAAATTTCTTCATTTAAAATATCTTTTATCTGCTTTTCATCTAAATCTAGATATAAAAATAGCCTATAAAACTCTTTTGTTTCTTGGTGCAAATCTAAATTTGCAACTTCAGGATGAAGCACTTCTAAAAGCCAGCGAATTCCTAAAAACCTCATAAAAGAGGCTGGTTTTCCAACCCATGAAAACGGTTTTCGTGGTATTAGATAAACTTCTTTGTTTTTTACTGCATCTAAAAGCTGCCATTTTTTATCTTTGTAAATTTGGTCGTAAAAGGTTTTGTGGTATATGATAATTTTATCAGGATTATAGGCTAGAACTTGCTCAAAGTTTAGGTTGGCTCTATCTTTGTCGCATTTGTGAACTAGCTCTCCGCCAGCTAAGCTTACTAAATTTCCAACACTTGAGTTTTGGCAATCTGTTGAGAGTCCATTATCACCGTAAGCGTAGTAAATTCGCGGTTTTTTGGTCGCTCTAGAGCTTACCTCTTTTGCTAAATTTAGTGAATTTAGAGCGTAATCATAAAGAGTATCGCCTTTTTCTTTAACATCTAGAATCTCACTTATTACCTTAAATGAGTTCATGCTTTCATCTAGTGTTGTAGAGTCGATATAGAGAGTTGGAATTTTAGTTTTATCAAAGATATCTCTGTAAGTTTGCGTTGTTTTTGTACCAGCGATTATAAGGTCTGGTTTTAGAGCTAAAACTTGTTCCATATTTGGCGTTCTTCCCTGCCCCATAAATCCACCAACGACTGGCAAATTTACAAACTCTGGGTCTAAATACTCTTTTTCTATATCCCAAAACTCAAACAAAAGCCCAGCAACCCTGCTTTTATCAATAGCATAAAGCTGATAGAGAGTAGTTGCATTTGCCACGTAAACTTTTTCTACCTTGCCTAAGTTTTCACAGTTTTTGCACTCATAGGCATTTAGTGATATTATAAAACTGAAAATTAAAAATATAATTCGCATAAATTTGCCTTTTTTAGTAGGCATTATATCATTAAAAAGTTATAAATTTATAATTTTTTATGCGATACTTAAAATTTCTACTTTGTTATCTACGATAGCGACGCAGTGTTCATAATGGCTTGTTCTAAGACCATCTTTGCTAGTTACTGCCCAGCCATCTGCTGCTAAAACTGGCGTTCCATCTTTTTGACAAATCATCGGCTCTATGCAAAACACCATTCCATTTCTTATCTTTGGACCTTGTTTTGGCTTTCCGCCTAGTAGATAGTTTGGAATTTCTGGTTCTTCATGTGGCTTTTTACCGATACCGTGACCACAATATCCAATCAGTGGCTTATAACCTCTCTCAAGTATAAACTGCTCTATTAAAAAACTTAACTCTTTAAAGTGCATGCCTACTTTTATCTCATTGATTGCATAATAAAGTGCGTCTTTGCTACAAGCGATTAACTCTTCATCTGTTTTTGAAATTTGACCTATTGGAAAAGTTCTTGCACTATCCCCATAATAGCCATCTATCCTTGAGCCGATATCAACACCTAAAATATCACCCTCTTTTAAAACAGTACTATCTGGGATACCGTGAATACAAACTTCATTTAGTGAAAGGCATGCTGCATTTGGGAAGTCATATAAGCCTTTAAAAGCTGGATAGGCACCTTTTGAAGTGATAAAATCATCTATTTTTTTATCAACTTCCAAAAGAGTCATCCCTGGCTTTAAAAACTCAGCTGCATAATCAAGGGTTTGGGCGACGATTCTGTTCGCTACCCTTAACCCTTCAATATCTTTAGCGTTCTTCAAAGATATCGCCATTATAGTCCTACCGCACTTAGAGTTTGATATTTACTCATATAAATTTCAGACTCAATTTTTCTCATAGTATCTAGGGCAACTGAGACAACAATTAGAACTGAAGTTCCACCAAATGCAAACGGAACTCCCATAAATTTAACTAACAACCACGGAAGCGTAGTTATAAGTCCTAAATAAATAGAACCCCAAAACGTAAGCCTACTTGCAACATCGTTTAAGTATGTAGCTGTACTTGCTCCAGGTCTAACCCCTGGTATAAATCCACCTTGCTTTTTTAAATTCTCACTAATATCTTTTGAGTTAAACGCAATCGAAGCGTAAAAATATGCAAAAAATACAACCAATAAGAACGTTAAAAAGTTAAACACATAACCATTTGGGCTTAAAAAGTCGTTTATTTTAAGAACGATTGGGTTTGTGCTTGCTTGAAAAATAGTAAGTGGAAACATTAAAATCGCACTAGCAAAAATCGCAGGAATAACTCCACTTAAGTTTACTTTTACAGGGATATAGTTCATAATTCTTTTATGTTGATTTTGCATCATAACTTTTCTAGAGTATGAAACAGGAACTCTTCTCTCGCCTAGTTCTACATAAATAACAAACCCAACTGTTGCTAAAATAATAGCTATAATTAAAAGCAGAACTAAGAAGTTCATCTCGCCTGTATTTACTAAGTTAAATGCTCCAACTATTCCAGATGGAAGTGCACTAACAATACCTGCAAAGATAATTAAACTTATACCGTTTCCTATACCGTTTTGAGTGATTTGCTCACCTATCCACATTAAAAGCATAGTTCCAGTTAGCATAGAAACACAAGCTATTGCGATGAATAAATTTTGATTTATTAAAATAGCACTCTGACCACCACTATTCATATGGAAAAGTCCGATACTCACACCAATTGCTTGAACAATGGTTATTAAAACAGTTGAGTAGCGAATGATTTGCATATATTGCTGCATTCCATCGCGGTCTTTTTTCATCTGTGCTAGTTTAGGGAAAGTTGCTGCTAAAAGCTCCATAATGATAGAAGCTGTGATGTAAGGCATAATGCCTAGAGAGATGATACTAAGTCTCTCAGCGGCATTTCCACTAAACATATTAAACATACCGAATGCATTATCACTATTTGTTGTAAAAAAGTCTTTAATAACATCGGTATTAACACCTGGAACTGGCACATACGCTAGTATTCTGTAAACCAACAAAAACCCAAAAGTTATAAAGATTTTATTACGAAGTGACTTGCTCATTTTACTGTCCGCTAGTTGTTATGTTTTCGTCTTTAATTTTTGGGGCAAGCTCTCTTGCACTAGCACCAATCAATTTAATCTTAGTTACACTGTTTGAAAATTTATGAACTGATCTAATGCTTTCAAATGTTATCTCATCTAGATTTTTAATCTCTGAAATTCTCTCAACGTTGATAACATAAGGTTTTACAACTCTTGATGTGAAGCCGATTTTTGGAAGTCTTCTTTGAAGTGGTTGTTGTCCACCCTCAAAACCTCTTTTTTCTCCACTACCAGTTCTTGAGCCTTGACCTTTTTGACCTCTGCCAGCTGTTTTTCCCCAGCCTGTTCCTCTACCTCTTCCAACTCTTTTTAAAGAGTGAGTTGAACCAGGTGCTTTTTGTAAATTCTCTAATCCCATATTCTTATCCTTTCAGCATGCTAAGAGCTTTAATAGTTGCTCTTACAACGTTTGATGAGTTGTTTGAACCAAGTGATTTTGTTAGGATATCTTGAATTCCAGCTAGTTCTAAAACTGGTCTAGTTGAACCACCCGCGATAACTCCCGTACCTTCACTTGCTGGTTTTAAAAGAACTCTACTTGCGTTAAATTTAACTTCAATATCGTGAGGTATAGTTGTTCCATTTAGTTTAACTTCTGTGATGTTTTTGAATGCATCATCAACTGCTTTTTTGATAGCGTCTGGAACTTCTTTGCTCTTTCCAAACCCATATCCTACTAAACCTTTTCTGTTTCCTATAACAACTAAAGCTGTAAATCTAAATCTTCTACCACCTTTTACAACCTTAGCTACCCTACTGATATCAACGATTACTTCTTCAAATTCTTCTCTATTATATGTTTGCATTTTTATTTCCTATAACTTGATTTCATTATTTCTTAGTGTCTCTGCAAATGATGCTATAACACCGTGATACAAATAACCGTTTCTATCAAAAACAACTTCACTAATGCCTTTTTCTTTTAGCTTACTAGCTAAATCATTTGCAAGAGTTGCAGCACCATCTTTGTTTGCTTTTATACCTAACACTTTTCCATCACTTGCACAAAGTGTAGTTCCAGCAATATCATCTATAGCTTGAGCATAGATGTGTCTGTTTGATTTAAAAATACAAACTCTTGGAGTTAAAGACGAACCTGAAATTTTAGCTCTAACTCTTTTTTTTCTCTTATCTCTTAGAGATAGTTTTTTTCTTAAAATATTTGCTCTCATTTTCTATCCCTTACTTCTTAGATGTTTTTCCAGCTTTTCTAATAATACGCTCTTCAACGTATTTAATACCTTTACCTTTATATGGCTCTGGCGGTCTAAATCCTCTAACTTCAGCTGCTACTTGACCAACAGCTTGTTTGTTATGTCCTGAAATAGTAATAACGTTTTTCTCAACAGCTGCTGAAACACCTTGTGGTAGTTCATAGTTAATAGGGTGTGAAAAACCTAAAATTAGCTCCAACACATTTCCTTTAACCGCTGCTCTATAGCCAACGCCGTTTACTTCAAGTTTTCTTGAAAAGCCTTCCGTTAAGCCTACAACGATGTTGTTAGCTAAAGATCTAAATGTTCCCCAGTATGCTCTACTTTGTCTATCGTCACCTTTTGGAGCAAAAGTTAAAGCACCATCTTTTAGCTCAACATCTACAAAGCCTTCTACAGTAAGTTCTTCTTTTAAATTACCTTTAGAAAACTTTAAAACACCATTTTCCAATTTTACATCTAAACCACTTGGGATAGATATCGGCTGTTTGCCTATTCTTGACATTTTTATCCTTTTTACTTGTCTAGGGTATGTCTACTTTTACGAATGGATACCACAATACCATAAAAAGCAGAATTAAAAAGTTCTTCTTACCATACGGTACAAAGAACTTCGCCGCCTATGCCTTTTTTACTAGCATCTACACCAGCCATAATTCCTTGGCTAGTTGAAACTATAACTGTTCCATAACCATATTTGAATCTTTTAATTTCATCTTTTTTTTGATAAAATCTTCTACTTGGTTTTGAAACTCTTTTTAGTTCATTAATAACGCTTCTGCCATTTTCGTCGTATTTTAACACAACATTTATAAATTTCTTATTACCGTCTTCTACAACGTTATAGCTCTCAAGATACTCTTTTTCAGTTAGAATTCTAGCTATTTCCTCAACTGATCTTGAGTGAAGAAGAGTAGTTGTGTCAAGTCTTCTAAGAGCAGCGTTTCTAATTCTAGTTAGTGCGTCTGATATTAAATCGTTTAACATATTCTTCTCCTTACCAGCTTGATTTCTTAAGACCTGGGATTAAGCCTTCGTTTGCCATTTTTCTTAAACAAACTCTACAAATTCCAAAATCTCTATAAACAGAGTGAGGGCGTCCACAGATGTTACATCTTGTGTAAGCTCTACTGCTAAATTTTGGCTTTCTTCTAGCCTTTACTACCATTGATTTTTTTGCCATCTTAATTTCCTTTTGCGAAAGGCAGACCGATTAACTCTAAAAGTTTAAATGCCTCTTTATCGCTATTTGTTGTTGTTACAATCGCAATGTTCATACCGTGAGTTCTAAGAATTTTATCATACTCAACTTCTGGGAACATCAACTGCTCATCTAGACCAAAGTTATAGTTACCTCTACCGTCAAATCCGTTTGTTGGAAGACCTCTAAAGTCCTTAACTCTTGGAAGTGCAACTGAGATAAGTTTGTCTAAAAATACAAACATATTCTCTTTTCTTAAAGTAACTTTTATACCTACAGGATAGCCCTCTCTTACTTTAAAACCAGCAACTGATTTTTTAGCATTAACGCCTAATGCTTTTTGTCCTGATATTAAAGAGATAGTGTCTATCATATTTTGGAATACTTTTTGGTCTTTTGCAGCTTCTCCTGCACCAACACTGATAACAACTTTTTCTATAGCTGGTATTAACATAGGATTTTTGATATCAAGTTCTTTAACCAAATTTGCTTTTATTTCATCTTGGTATCTAGCTCTAAGTCTATTCATATCTTACTCCTCTACCTTTGCTACGTTTGAGATGTCCATTGGCTTTTCTTCAGATATAAAACCACCGTTTGGAAATTTCTCACTTGGCTTAACTGCCTTTTTAACTACCTTGCAACCCTCAACGATAACTTGACCTTTTTTTGCAAGAACAGCTTTAACAACGCCAGTTTTGCCTTTGTCTTCACCTGTTATAACTCTAACAGTATCGCCTTTTTTAATTTTATACTTTACTATCATTATAAAACCTCCGGAGCAAGTGAAACTATTTTCATAAATCCACTATATCTTACTTCTCTTCCAACTGGGCCGAAAATTCTCGTTCCAACTGGCTCTTTTTTCGCATCAAGGATAACAGCTGCGTTTTCGTCAAATCTAATTAAAGAACCATCTCTTCTTTGGATTTCTTTTTTGGTTCTAACAACAACTGCTTTTACAACTTGACCTTTTTTTATCTTGCCATTAGGTAGAGCTTTTTTAACTGAACAAACGATGATATCGCCAACAGTTGCGTATCTTCTTTTACTTCCACCTAAAACTTTTATACACATTATCTCTTTTGCACCGCTGTTATCAGCAACTGCAAGTCTTGTAAAGCTTTGTATCATTACTCAACTCCTCTTTGAAGGACTGCTTTTAAGCGGAATGATTTATGTTTGCTAAGAGGTCTGCACTCAATCGCAGAAATCGTATCACCCACATTTGCAGTGTTATTTTCATCATGCACTAGATATTTTTTAAATCTTTTTACGATTTTTCTATATCTTGGGTGCATAACCCTTCTTTCAACTAAAACTGTAGCTGTTTTATCTCCAGCTTTTTTAAGCACTACGCCTTGGATTACTCTTTTTGAAGTCATTATTTACTCTCCCTTTTTAGCTCATTAAGTGCAGTATTAATCCTAGCGATATCTTTTCTAACTTCACCGATTTCATTAGGGTTAGTAAGCTGCATAGTTCTTAACTTTTGTCTAAGTGTAAAAAGAAGTACCTTTTTCTCTTTTAATAGCTCGTTTAACTCAGAAACGCTCTTTTCCTTTAACTCAGTATAGTTCATTTTCACTCTCTCTTGTTACTATTTTTGTCTTAAACGGTAGTTTGTGCATTGACAAAGTAAGAGCTTCTCTTG
>JAAYPR010000017.1 GCA_012519705.1 Campylobacteraceae bacterium | reverse complement strand
TCAAAAAAATCTGAGCTAAAAAGCTGACTTAAACGAGACAGTGCCTCTTCTTCATTTTCATCGTCTTCATCGCTTTGCTTATCGCTAAGTTGCTGATAAAGAGAAAAATAAACTTCATAGGAAGTGATAGTAGATGGGTCATCCTTAGCAAAGTTAATCTTATGAATCGTCTTTGAAAGAGGTGCAAAATCTTGGCTGATGGATTGGTCTACTAAGATATTTCTATCTGCAAGATAAAGAACTTTTTTAATAAGACCAGCTTTTAATAAACGATAAACAATCTGAAATGCAACATAGGTTTTTCCTGTGCCAGTCGCCATAACTAAAAGCAGGCGTTTTTGACCCCTCGCAATAGCATCCACTGTTCGGTTAACTGCGATACGCTGATAATATCTTGGGGAATGAGTTGTTGCACTTGTGTAATATGGCTGATTTATGATAGTTGTTTCTAATGGGCTTAAGCCTTGGTGGTTGTTAGACTCTCTTTTAAACCGTTCATAAAGTTCATCGTAAGTGGGAAACTCATCAAGTGGAATTTCTCTCTCCAAGCCAGTTAAAAAGTCATGCTCATAAAAAGCATCGCCATTTGAACTATATGCAAAAGGAACATCAAGCATTTTAGCATACGCCATAGCTTGCTGTAGTCCGTGTGAAATTGCGTGAGTGTTATCCTTTGCTTCTATAATAGCGATAGGGTTATTTGGATTAATATATAAAATGTAGTCTGCTTTTTTAGCTGACTCGCGAGAAGCTAGGTTTCCTTTAAGATTTATTTTCCCATCTGTAAATTTAACCTTGGTTTCCATTGTGATTTTGTCTTTCCATCCGCGGCTTTGGATAGCTGGAGTAATAAAATTTAGCTTTATATCTTCTTCTGTCATCTGACTCTTTGGAATAATCACAACCATATCCTCCCCGTCAAAATCTTCGTTATACTTTATGGCGTTTTAAATTTAAAAAGACCGCTATTTTTAGTGCGGTCTTTTTGTTGAATAAATTTTGGCTATTTTACAGCACAGCATTGTTTTTATCAATCATTCTCTATAAAAAATAAATTTACTCCCACTCAATTGTCGCTGGTGGCTTACTTGAAATATCATAAACAACTCTGTTTATCCCATCAACTTCGTTGATAATCCTTCTACTTATATTTTCAAGCAGGTCATAAGGAAGTCTTGAAAAACTCGCTGTCATACCATCACTTGCATCTACAACTCTTACACAAACTGCGTTTTCATAGGTTCTATTATCGCCCATAACGCCAACTGAGTTTACGTTTAATAAAACGCAAAACGCTTGCCAAGTTTTATCATACCAGCCAGTTGATTTAAGCTCTTGTCTTAGTACAACATCAGCTTTTCTAAGAAGCTCAAGTCTTTCTGTTGTAACTTCGCCCATGATTCTTATGGCAAGTCCCGGTCCCGGGAAAGGGTGTCTAAATACTAGGTCACGGCTTAGTCCAAGCTCAAGTCCTAATGCTCTAACTTCGTCTTTGAAAATCTCCCTTAAAGGCTCGATTAGTTCAAATTTCATATTCTCCGGAAGTCCGCCAACGTTGTGATGGCTTTTTATAGTCTTACTCGCTCCGCCAAATGCACTACTTTCTATAACGTCGCTATACAGAGTCCCTTGTGCAAGATATTTAACATTTTTATGTTTTTTAGCCTCTTCTTCAAAAATTTCTATAAAGGTATTTCCGATGATTTTTCTCTTTAGTTCTGGCTCGGTTACATACTCAAGTCTTTCTAGGAAAATTTTACTTGCATCTATAGTTATGATATCAACTCCAAGTCTTGTTTTGAAAATGTCTTCAACTTGTCTTGCCTCATCTGTTCTTAAAAGTCCAGTATCTACAAAAACTACTATCAAATTATCAGGCACAGCGTGAGCTAAAAGTGCCGCTACCACAGAGCTATCAACGCCCCCACTTACAGCACAAAGAACTTTGTCATCTCCAACTTTTGCTTTGATTTTCTCTATCTCATTTTTAGCAAAGCTTCCCATGTTCCACGTGCTATCGCATCCGCAGATATATTTAGCAAAGTTTTTTAGTATATTTCCGCCATACTCACTATGAGCTACTTCTGGGTGAAACTGAAGAGCGTAAATCTTTCTTTTATCATCGCCAAATGCTGATATTTCGTCTTCACCTGCCGACGCTAAAAGTTCAAACCCTTCTGGCAAACTCTCAACTTTATCAGCATGACTCATCCAAACTATCTGTGTTTCAGGCGTGTCTTTAAATAGGTCGCTTTCTTTTACTACTTTTATTTCAGCTTTTCCAAACTCTTTTTTAGACGCTGGGATGACATTTGCACCAAATTTATGTGCGATTAGTTGCATACCGTAGCAAATTCCAAGAATTGGCAAATTTAACTCAAAAACTCCCTCATCGCAAAAGTAAGCATCTTTTGCATACACACTCGCTGGTCCACCGCTTAGGATGATACCTTTTGGATTTTTCTCTTTGATTTTTTCTACACTTGCATCAAATGGCATAAGCTCAGCATAAACGCCCTGCTCTCTAAGTCTTCTTGCTATGACTTGGGTGTATTGTGACCCAAAGTCAAGCACTACAATATCTGCTGTTTTCATAACTATCCTTAACTTAAAAATGTGAAATTATAACTAAATTTAACTAAAACTACTTTGATATAGTCGTGTTTGTGTCTGCTGGAGTGTAAACCGGCGGTCCTTTATACCCACATCCGCTAACAACTAAGATTAATAATAAATATGCTAAAATACGCTTATGAAAAGCACGAAAGATATAATTAACGAAATTCAAAAATCACCCCTATATGATAAAATCAGAGATTTGCAGAACTTTTTAAAGCTTTTAAGCCCAACTCATCAGCAAGTCATCGCTTTTATCTACATAAAAGAACGCACTCTCTTCATCGCTTGCAAGCACAACTTAGGCTTACAAGAACTTAAAAGAGATAGTAATATAAATTTGATAAAAGAGTTATTAAAAACTTACGTGAAACTCAAGCCTTTATCAAATTTGAGAGAAGTTAGTGATGTGAAATTTTTCGTTGCGACTGAATTTATGGCAAAAAGACGCAAAAAAGAAGAGCTTTTAAAAAAAGCAATGGAAATAAAACCCTACTTTGAACTAAGCAAAGGAAAATTTAAAAACAACATAAAAGATGAGAAAATTCACGCCAAATTTGAAGAGATAAGGGAGCTAATCCTTGCTTCTAACTGAGATAAAATCACTTCCTGATAGCCCAGGGATTTATGAGTACTTTGATAAAAACGGAAAGCTTTTATATGTCGGTAAGGCTAAAAACCTAAAAAACAGAGTTAGAAGTTACTTTAGCTTCACACCAAGCTTAGCCCCAAACAAAAGAGTAAGCCCTAGAATTTACAGTATGCTCTCTCAAACCACACATTTAGAGTATATCACGACAAATAGCGAAGCTGACGCACTGATTTTAGAAAACTCATTTATCAAGCAACTAAATCCTAAATACAACATCTTGCTTAGAGATGATAAAACCTATCCTTATATTTATGTGGATTTAAACGAAGAGTTTCCACGCTTTGAAATTACAAGAAAAGTTATCAAAGGCTCAAATATACGGTATTTTGGACCATACTTTAAAGGGGCGAAGGAAATTTTAGAAATTTTATATAGTGAGTTTAAACTTGTTCAGAAAAAAAACTGTTTAAGAGAGAAAAAAGCCTGTCTTTTTCATCAAATCGGAAGGTGCCACGCCCCATGTGAAGGAAAAATAACAAAAAAAGAGTATGAAATCATAGTAGAAGATGCGATAAAAGCGATAAAAAACCCAACTTCTATGATAAGCTCACTAACAGAGTCTATGCTTTTTCACGCTGAGAATGAAAACTACGAAGAAGCAGCAAATTTAAGGGATAAAATAGAACTTTTAAAAGAAATCGATGTAAAAGTAGAGGTTGATTTAGCACGACTTGAAGACTTTGAGGCGATATCTATAAACTCATCAAATGGCTTTGTTTGCTACGTAAGACTTGGCATTAGAGACGGAAGAGTTGCAAACTCATCATATAAGGTTACAAATTTAAAGCATTTTGATAAAAACATTAACGGAAATGGCGGTGAAAATAGCGATAAAAACAGTAGTAAAAACGCCGAGCAAGACAGAGCAGAAATGAATGAAATTTATAAACAAGTCCTGCTTGATGCCTTTCCGCTAAACTCACCTATTGCTACAAGCAGAGTTTATATTTATGAAGAGTTTTTAGACAAGGATTTAGTAGCCGAAATTTTAACCCAAAGGCACGGTAAGAAATTTGAACTGATAGTCCCAAAAATCGGCGAAAAAAGGAAAATTTGCGATATTGCCTATGAAAACGCAAGGCTAAATATAAGCAAACATCTTAAAACTCATGATTTTGAGTTTTTAAGGGAGCTAAAAGAGTACTTTAAATTTGCAAATTTACCTGTAAGCATTGAAGCGTTTGATAACTCTCATATGCAAGGTTCTGCCATAGTTGGAGCGATGATTGCCTATAATGAAAATGGCTTTTTTAAACAAAACTACCGTCACGCTCACTTAACATCAAACAACGACTACGATCAGATGAGAGAGTCACTAACTATGAGAGCCCAAAGGTTTGATAGAATCAGCCCACCTGATTTATGGGTGATAGACGGCGGGGAAGCGTTACTAAACTTAGCTATTTCTATAATTGAAAGTAGCGGTGCAAACACCGATGTCATCGCTATCTCAAAAGAAAAAGTTGATAGTAAAGCTTATAGAGCAAAAGGAGCGGCAAATGATAAACTCTACACAAAAGAAGGAGCTTTTACACTAAGCCCTGATGATAAAAAGTTACAATTTTTTCAAAAGTTAAGAGATGAGGCTCACCGCTTTGCCATAAGTTTTCACAGAAAAACAAAAAGAAGAGATGATTTAGAAAAGTCAAAGCTTCTAAATTTAGGCTTAAGTGAAGGTAAAATTAAAAAATTAATTAATTATTATGGCAGTTTTGAGAAGATTCACGAAGCAAATTTTGACGAAATTTCAAGCCTAATTGGAAAAATTGCTGCAAAAAAGCTCTTATTAAAAGAAAAAACCTAAAATATATGGTAAAATATTAGCTTATCTTATAAAAAGAGGTTTTAATGTTATTTTATGACAAAAATTTTGTCCTTGTAGGGATGTCTGGCTCTGTTTTAAAACTGCTTGGATACCCAAGTTTTCACAGCTTTAAATCACTTCATAATGATATTTCTGAGCTTTTTTTGGATGAAAATGGAAACCATCTCCACAAAGATATTCATTTTGTAAAATTTATGCTATCAAAACAGAAAAACTCTATAAAAACTTTTATAAGTAGCGTTGATAATAAAACTTTAGAAATAGAACTGACTCTTGATACTTGTTATTGCAACAACGAAGAGCTTTATGTTGTTCATGTAAATACACTTAAATCCATAGTTCAAAACAGAAAAAGTCTCTCTTTAGAAAACATTCAAAACGCAAGAGAAAACTCTTTGCTCATATCTAATGTTTTTGAACAAGCTTACAGCAATGAGATGCAAAGTATAAACAAAACTTCAGATGAAGAACTTGGTAGTGAGTGGCTTAATTATAACGCCAAAAAACTATCAATGTCAAAAGATGGTTTTGCTGAAGAGCTAAAACAGCTTGCAAATGAAGCTATTCAAAAAGATGAAATTTTATTTGAAGCTCTGATTTTGGGTGACAAAAATCAAATAAAAACAATTCTTGCTAAAATTAGAAGCAAAGCTTATTTTTTAGATATAAAGCCTTTAATAAAAATTTTATATAGATTAGAGAATTCTGAAAATAGTGAGATTTCAGTAAATTTTAGAGAATATAAAGATATTATTACAAAAATAAATAAACTAGTTGAAAGGAAAACAGCATGAAGCTAAATACAACTTCCATACTTAAACTTGTAACAGGTCTTCCTGTCGCTATTATTATATCAGTAGTTTTATACTACTTATATCTATCTTATAGTGACTATAAGGAAGTTAATAGCCTAAATTCTTCTGTGTCCGTGCTTAGCAATGTAAGCGATATGATTGACGCGGTAGAAAACGAGAGAGGTCTTAGTGCAATATACGTAATCAGCAACGGTCGTTTTAACGTCCAGCAACTTCTTAACGCAAAAAGAGAGCAAACTAATCAAAAAATAAATGAATTTAATGCCCTGCTTGCAGACTATGAAAGCATAATGGGTGGCTTACTGCATAAAAGTAACAATGTTCCAAATGAATTGATACAGCTATCATCCCTGCTAGGTCAAATAAATAGCGTAAGAGCTCAAATAGACAGCTTGGAGATAAATTTTGATGATACTTTCTACAACTATTTTGAAAAAATAAACCAACTTTTTGTTGACTACACTGAGTATCTTCAAACTTTTGAAACATCAAAAAATATTTTTGCAGTCACCACAGATCTAGTCTCAACGCATGAGATTATAAATATTTCAAGCAACCAAAGAGACTATATAACATCCATAATAGGAAAAAGAGAGTCTTTAGGTTATGCAGCTATTTCAAGATGGGATGAGATGAGCAACAAAAGCTCGCTTCCATCATATACTGCCCTACCAAATTCAGTCATAAAAGATGAGATAATCAATCTTTTAAACTCTCCAGAAACCCAAACTGCATTATCTGCAGCAAACCAATTAAACGCTCAACTGCAACAAGAAGCTCTAAGTGGTGAGTTTACCATAGGTATAATGGAGTGGTTTTCAACAATAAGTAACAAAATAACACTAGCAAAACAAATAACAGAAAAACTTAGCGACTTGCTAGTTTTAGAAACTAACAAATATCAATCCGAGCTAGAAACTAGACTTTTAATTGCAGGTGCTCTATTTCTTTTAGCGATGTTGCTTTTAATCGCCTCTACTAGACTTATTAGGCAGTTTGAAGAGACTACAACAGAACTTGACACTCTTCTTAACAGTGTTAGCCGTATCACAAGTCAAGACGTAAAACTGGATTTAAGAACAACTGAGGGTATAGCAAGAGCCTACTCTGTTATCCAAGACGCACTTGATGCTATATCAACCCAGCAAGAGATAGAAGAAGCAAGTAAAGCAAAGTCAGTATTCCTTGCGAATATGTCTCATGAGATAAGAACTCCATTAAATGGCGTCATTGGATTTACAGAACTTCTTAGAAATACTGATCTTGACAATGAGCAAACAGACTATATAAACATTATCCAAAAGAGCTCTGAAAACCTACTGACTATTATCAACAACATTCTTGATGTTTCAAAGATAGAAAGTAATAAAGTTGAGCTTGAGGATATCTTATTTGATCCAATTCATGACTTTGAAAGTGCGATTGAGCTATATGCTGCAAAGGCTAGCGAAAAAGATATAAGCTTGCTTGCTTATATAGACCCTAGCTTAGTAAACCTACTTTACGGTGACATTACAAAAATTAAAGAAGTTTTAATAAACTTACTAAGTAACGCTGTTAAATTTACACCAGAACATGGAACAATTTTTGTAGATATAAAAAGAATACCTTCCAACAGCACTACAGAGACAAACATAAGATTTAGCGTTAGAGACACTGGAGTTGGTATAGATAAAGACAATCTAGATAAAATTTTTAACGCATTCTCACAAGCTGACTCAACAGTTACTAGAAAATACGGTGGAACTGGTCTTGGGCTATCAATTTCATCAAACTATGTTGCTATGATGGGCGGTATGCTTCAAGTCACTTCTGAAGTTGGAAAAGGTAGTGAGTTTTTCTTCACTCTATCTTTTAGAGAAACCAAAAAAACAAACTCAGAACATGCATATGATGCTATTAAAAACACTAGATATGGTATCTTGACAAGAAGACCAAAAGATATTCACAACGAACTTATCCAAAACTATATCTCTCATATGGGTGCTTTTGCTAAAGTTGTTCCTAATGATAAAGAAGTTATTAAAAAAGAGTTTGATATCTTGCTAGTTAATTTGGAAGATTATCACTTTATAAAAGATGATTTTGATATGCCTATCATTGTTTTCTCAAGTTTGAAAAATTTACAAAACGCAGACCTAGATAGAGATGACATTTATACCATATCCGAACCTGTTAACGTAACAAAGATTGTTAAAACAACCGAAAAAATCAAAGAAGAGATAAGCACTATCCAGCCACCAGCAACGAAAACAACAAAAGAGCCTGAAATAGAGCAAAAAGAAAAAGTCTTAGAGCCAAAATTTGAACAAGAGGAAATAACTAATCTAGAAGAGCCTGAGATATATGAAGAGCCGAAAGCAGAAGAGCCGAAAGCAGAAGAGCCAAAATCAGAATCTGCCCCTAAAAAAGCAAATCTTAGAGAAATATTAAAATCTAAATCTCAAGATTCTACAAAAATTGACGCTCCTATTGTTTTAGATGATTCTAAAACAGAGGAAGATGTGGCGAAAACAGCCAAAAAAGACGACAGTCTAGACATTGGCTTTAGTATAGACTTAGACGACTCTTTAAAAATTGAAGATATATCTATACAAGAACCAGCATCAAAACCTATGCCTGAAGAGAGTCCAGAAGAGAAGAAAATAGAGCTACCTAAAACCATATCTTTGGAAGAAACTACAAAACCAGCTCCAACAAGACAAGGTGCATCTAAACATCCTACATACAATGCAAAAGTTTTAGTCGCAGAAGATAATGAGATAAATCAAAAACTTATGCACCACACTCTTGGACTATTTGGACTAGATATAACTATGGTTGCTAATGGACTACTTGCTTTAGAGGAGAGAAAAGTAAAAGATTTTGATATGATATTTATGGATCTTGCAATGCCTGTAATGGATGGGGTTGAAGCAACTCAACAAATCAAAAGATATGAGAGTGAAAATGGCTTAAAACCTATCCCAATAGTTGCTGTTACTGCTAATGCACTAAAAGGCGACAGAGAGAAATTTATGTCTCAAGGTCTTGATGAATACTGCACAAAACCTATAAAAAAAGAAGCTATCGCAGCTATGCTAGAGATGTTTATACCTGAAAAAAGAGTTAACTTTGAAGATGAAGCAAAAGTAGCTGAAACAAAAGTTGAAACACCTAAAGCACCTGAGAAAAAAGAAGCTGATGTTCAAATAAGCCTAGATAATATCTCTCCAGCAACTAAAGATGAAGTAGCAACAGAACAAAACAAACCGACAGCCAAAGAAGAGATTCAAAAACCAGTTATGAACAGTAAAGATATTTTAGTTTGTCGTAAAAATAATTTAGAAAATAAAATATTTACTAGTATTTTGCAGCAGTTTGCTACAAGCATTGACTCTTCAAGCAATATAAATGAAATAGCTACTCTTTTAAAAACCACATCTTACAAAGTAGTTCTTCTAGACTCAAAGATAGAAAATTTTGATTCTGATTTAATTTCAAATACAGTTTCAAAATTCTCTCCAGAGACAAAAACTATCTTATTTGTGGATGCTAAAGATTTAAATCTAAGCGAGCTTAAATCTAGCTTTACAGAAGTGCTTGATAGCAAGATTAGCAAATCTCAACTTGAGAGTTTAATTAAAAACTATATATAGGAGCAATGAGTGTCGAAAATAAATGTATTAGCAATTGATGATGATGATATAAACTTAAAACTAGTAGAATCTATGCTTAAAAGGAATAAATTTATGGGTGAGTTTATCAAGGCTAAAAATGGTCTTGATGGACTCAATATCTTGCTTCAAAGAGATGATATAGGTCTTGTTTTGCTAGATATAGTTATGCCTGTAATGAATGGACTAGAGTTTTTAGGCAACAACCAAGTAAGAGCAAAGATTAAAAACATACCAGTAATTGTTTTAACAACTGATGAAACAACAAAAAAAGAGTCTATTAGCAAAGGTGCTAATGACTTTTTAACAAAACCTATAACTGAAAAACTCCTTATTGAAAAAATAGAGAAATTTATTACTCTATAGCCTATTAGTCTTAGTGTTAGATTCAACACTAAGACTAATATATAACTAAATATCTTAATTTTATCTTATTTTTATAATTCAAATCTACTTTTTTAGATATAATGCTCTCATATATTTTTCAAAGGAGTTTTTATAAAAAAAATGTTTTTCTTATTTTTGGCTCTATGTAGCCTTGTTTTTGGGAAGTCTCTTGATGAGATAAAAAGTAGCAAAGTTATTAGAATAGGTGTCTATGACGGTCAGCCACCATTTAGTAAATTTGAAAACAATGAATTTGTTGGTTTTGAAATAGATTTAGCAAACAAGATTGCTCAAGCTGTTTTTGCACCAGAATCCGGAGCTATTGAGTTTGTTACAGTCTCTCCAGAAGATAGAATGAAATTTCTTGCAGAAAATAAAGTCGATTTGATAATTGCAAACTATACAAGAACAGACGAAAGAGCAAAATATGTTGATTTTAGCATGCCTTACTTTGCAGTTAATATTGGTGTTCTAACAAAAAAGAGCGATAGATTAAAATCTTTAACAGACTTAAAAGATAAGGTTGTTTTATGCTCAGAAAGCAGTACTG
This sequence comes from Campylobacteraceae bacterium, assembly GCA_012519705.1. Classification (GTDB taxonomy): domain Bacteria; phylum Campylobacterota; class Campylobacteria; order Campylobacterales; family Campylobacteraceae; genus Campylobacter_B. Next base: position 353 of record JAAYPR010000017.1, on the reverse strand, counting down.
CTGATGATTTCTTTTCAAGTAAAGGATATAAAGTTAAATACTGCGATACTGCAAGTAAATGCTATATGATGCTAAAACTAGGAGAAGGTGACGCATATGCAGCTGATAACATAGTAGCTCTAACATTTCCGGTAATCGATCAAGACCTTGAGGTAAATATTAAAAATTTAGGAAGTGCAGACTTTTTGGCGATAGGAGTTCAAAAAGGAAACAGTGAGCTTCTAAATTTTTTAAATCTACAGCTTATAAATTTAAGCAAAGAAGGATTCTTTAAAAAAGCTTTTGAGGAGACGCTTGATGTTTACTTCAAAGGAACCGCAGAGAAGAAATATTTTTTGCTTGATGACGTTTAT
>JAAYPR010000016.1 GCA_012519705.1 Campylobacteraceae bacterium | reverse complement strand
ATTAAAATTATTGTTATCTTTATGAACTGGCGATTTTACAATATATCAGCTTAAAAATTAATGAATTTTATGATAATCATACTCAATATTTACATTATTGAACTTCGTGGTTTTTTGATTTAGTTTTTTATGGTCTTTTGATAATGAGTTTTTAGTAGGCTTTAATTTTAGATAATAAATTTGGTTTTAAATTCACTCTCTAAGTGTATTGCGAGACCAGAGAAAAGTTCTTCATGGCAAACCATTTAGATAAAGTTCTAGTTAAATTTAACTATTTGTTCTTTTACAAATTTAAAGCTAAAATTTATTTAAGTAGAAATTTTATAAATTTCTTATACTTTTATTTGATGGATTGCCACGGCGATTTTAATCTCTCGCAATGACGACTAGAGCGTGTTTTTATAACTTAAGATAACAAAGCAACACTTCCCGCCGGTCATTGCGAGCGTAACGAAGTAATTTAGCTTTATCTCTCTAAAGCACTCTCCAAATCTTTAAGCATCAAATCCATCGCGGTAATGCCTCCCTCACTTAGATACCAAACTGACGGGTTTAGATAGAAAATTTTATCGCTCTGGCTAGCTTTGGTTTTGTTAATGATAGGGTTATCCATCACCTCTTTTGCTAGCTTTTCCCCACCTGCACCAATTGCCGTATCTCTATCAAGCACAAAGATATACTCAGGGTCAAGTTTTAACACTAGCTCAAAACTCGCATCATTTCCGTGGGTGGTTTTTGCCTCAGAAGCTAAGTTTGTAAATCCAGCGTCAGTTCCTATCATCGCACATCTTTTTTGGTTGCCTAGAGTGTTTAAATTTGAGCTTGTAACCATCGCTATAATCGCTGTTTTTCCAGTTGCTTTTTCGTTTATACTCTTTAGTCTTTTCTCAAACTCATCAAATTTAACATCCACGTCAACCTCAAAAATCTTAGCTATAGTTTTAACATTTTTCTTAACGCCTTCAAATGTACTAGTTTTATAGTCAATGCCAACTTGTACCACAGGGGCTATTTTTGAGAGTTTATCATACTCAGCAGCAAGTCTAACGCCGATGAAAATAATCTCAGGCTCACTTTTCATCAAAGCTTCTAAATCCACCTCTTTAACGCTTCCGATGTTTACAATATCTTTGTTTTTAACGTAATCTTCAAGATAGTAAACGCTTTGAGCTTTGGTAAGTCCTTTAACTCTATCTCCAAGCCCTAAAGCATCCATCGTATCTAGCACTGAAAGGTCAGCAACCGCAACTCTTTTTGGATTAGCTGGCACATCAATTTTTACAAACTCCCCCTTAGCATTTAGCGTTTCAACTTCTACCGCACTCGCAAATAGCGGAACTAACAAAGCCAACAAAAACCTAAATTTCTTTAACATTTTTTCTCCTTAAAATTTGAATTTTTGAATTTATTTTTTAACAATACACACAAAGTGGTCTATCTTTGATATTTAAAATTTCAAAATCAACCTTATATAAATTTGATAGCACCTCCTTTGTCATTATCTCATCACTCTTGCCAAATTTCACAACTTTGCCGTCTTTTAAAGCACAGATATAGTCAGAATAAAACGAAGCTAAGTTTAGCTCGTGAAGCACCATAACTATAGTTTTTCCCTGCTCTTTTGAGAGCTTTTGCAAAATTTGCATAATGGAAATAGAGTGGTAAATATCAAGGTTATTAGTCGGCTCATCAAGGAAGATATACTCAGTATCTTGAGCGATAATCATCGCTATAAACGCCCTTTGTCTCTGTCCGCCGCTTAGCTCATCTATGAATTTATCGCTCATTTCGGTTAGTTCCATTAATTCAATCGCTTCATCAATTTTCTCAATATCCTCTTTTTTAAGCCTACTCCCACTATATGGAAACCTACCAAAACTAACGAGTTCTTTTATAGTTAGCTTCATATTTAGGTTATTTGACTGCGACAAGATAGAGAGATGTTTTGCAAGTTCTTTGCTTTTCCAACTCTCCAGTTTCTTACCCTTAAACTCAACCTCTCCCCCATCTTTTTTGATAAGCCTTGTTATCATGCTGATAATCGTTGATTTCCCAGCTCCGTTTGGTCCGATAAATGAGGTGATTTTACCCTTTGGGATTTCAAAACTCACATCATCAACAACCTTTTTATCAAAATAATTTTTCATTAAATTTCTAATTTTCATATTTCACCTTCTAAATTTTGCCACGATTTACTACTAATAAATACATAAAATATAGCCCTCCAGCGATGCTGATAAACACCGAAATTGGGATACTTAACACAAAAACTCTCTCCACCACAACCTGCCCTGCAACTAGAACTATCACGCCCATCAAAACAGAGCCCAAGACTAAGTATTTGTGGCGGTAGGTCTTAAAAAACTGCCTTGATAAATTTGCAATTATCAGCCCAAGAAACGATATCGGACCAACCAAAGCTGTAGCAACAGCTATAAAAAGCGTTACGCCTAAAAGCAGTCTTTTTATGCTCTTATCGTAATCCACGCCTAAATTTATAGCTTGATTTTTCCCAAGGCTTAGCACATCTAAAAGGGCTAAATCTTTGTAGTAAATCACGCTTAAAATAAAAGTTATTATAAAAGCAATCAGCAAAATATCACTATTTACAGCATTAAAACTTGCAACCAAAGATGAGAGCAAGGTATCATACTCGTGTGGATCCATCACCCTTACTAACGAGGTTTGAAGTGAACTAAAAAATGTCGCCATCACAGTTCCAGCTAGTAATACATAAAGGACATTATACTTTGTAACCTTAAAAAGATAGCTATAAACAATGGTTGCAATTATCCCCATTAGGACTAAATCCGTCCCAAAACTAAGGTATTTATTTGTGACAAAAACACTAGCACTTCCTAAGAAAAACATAACTCCTGTGTGGATTAAAAGATACAAAGCGTTCATACCGAGCAAACAAGGGGTAACGATGTTGTTTCTTATAATTGTCTGAAATATCAGTGACGCTGCTCCGATGCAGTAAGCTGTTAAAAGCATGGCTAGAAGTTTAGGAACTCTAAGCTTCATACTAAACTCAAAATATTTGAAATTTAACCCGTAAAATAGATAAGCCACAGAGCAAACTAGAGCGATGATGATTAGATAGATAAGCTTTTTGTCATGTGTCATCATGGTCTGCACCCGCAACTATTTTGCCTTACAAAGCCTTTGAATTTAAATTTATTTAGCTTGAGAATTATCAGAACTATGAAAACTATACTTCCAAGCACTCCAGCAATCAGCTCTATCGGAAGCTCGTAAGGGTACATAATAAGACGCCCTATAATGTCACAAGAAACCACAAAAACAGCCCCAAAAAGTGCGGTATCAACGATGATGCCCTTTAGATTATCTCCCTTAAACATCCTAACTAAATTTGGAACGATTAAGCCGATATAAGAAATCGCCCCAACCACAACCACAACAGAAGCCGTTAGCATAGCAGACAGGCTTAATCCTAAAACTAGGATAAAAGTATAAGGAACGCCTAAGTTTTTAGAAAAGTCCTTACCCATTCCAACTATGTTGAAATGATTTGCAAAGATGAGTGCTAAGATGACGATTGGGAGGCTGATATAAAGCATCTCATAACGCCCTTTTATGATGAGTGAAAAACTTCCCGTTAGCCATGTGCTCATCGCTTGAACAAGATCAAATTTAAAGGCAAAATATGTAGTAATCCCGCCCACAACATAACCAAACATAATGCCCACAAGTGCGACCATCACGGTATCTTTAAACTTAATGGCTTGGATAAATCCAACATAAATCCAAGTCCCTATCATCGCAGCTGCAAATGCAAAAACCGCCCTTGAAACTATGGTAGAATCAGGTACAAAAATCAGAGCTAACAAAACCCCAAACTGAGCTGACGCGATAGTTCCGCCAGTTGTTGGCGAGACAAAGTTGTTTTGGCAGAGTTGCTGCATGATAAGCCCTGCAACACTTAGCGAAATCCCACTTAAAATAGCAGCTAGCAACCGTGGAAAGCGAGAAACAAACAAAATCTCAAGCTCTTCTAAATTTCCACTCATTATCCCAGCCAAACTCACATCCATCGCACCGATGAAAATGGATATAAAGCTAAGTATAAAAAGCGAGATTGACAATATAATCGTACTTCTCAAAAATTTCCTCTTTTAATTCATATTTTTTAATTTTTATTTTTTGATAACGATTATAACATTTAAAGTTGAAGAAATAATTAATTATAGTCTATCTATAGATATTTTATTTAATTCATTAAAGCTAATCTTTAACAAGGTATTTTAAACTATAATTTTAAGGACAAAAAATGAACATATAAATTTAAAAAGCTTTAATTTTAGAGAAATTTTTAACTGTTTTTGTCTTGGCAGGGAAGCAGTTAAAATATCAGGATTAGCAGAAATTCTACAAAGTAAATCGGTGTGAAAAATATCTAAATTCAATGAATTTAACGATACTAACATAGCTAAATTCCTAGCAATTAATGGTGCTTTTGCTAGAATTTAGCTAAATTTTAAAAATTTCATGCTCCAAGATTATAGAAAAAATCTCTTAAAAATCATACCTATAACTTAGCCAGAAATTTCTACCTTCGTTAAAGTCTTGGTATCTGTTTGTATAGGTTGGTACATTTACACCGCCCCTATTTCTGCTTCCAGTTTGAACTGGATCAAGGTAGTTTTTATCAAACAGGTTATTTACAGCCACACTTATAGTTTGATGCTTGTCTATCTTGTAAGATGCCCCTATATCAACGGTATAAAAATCTTTATATTTTTCAAAAGGAGGAGTTCCTCTTCCTCTATTAACTGTGTCCAGCCTAGCCCTACCTCTTATATATGTACTAAAATCACCAATTTCATAGTTTAACTTTGCCACTAGCACATGTTTTGGGATACCGCCTATCCTTTTACCATCATTTGGACCACCATCATACTCTTTATCCACATAAGTCCATGAGAAATTTCCACTAAAGCCTTCGTATTTAGCTGTATTTATGCCAAGTTCAAAACCTTTTGTTTTAGTTTTTCCCTCGTTGATTCTTTGTCTGCAAGTCCATCCACCTCTACTTGGAGTACAAACTTTTCCTAGCACAGTTTGCCCAACCATCTCTGAAGGATCGGTGTTTGAAAGTTCGTTTTCAAACTCTGTATAAAATCCCATAAATGAGATATTTGCCACGTCAAATGCATTTACTACAAAACCTAACTCATAGTTAGTACTCTCTTCAGGGTCTAAATCAGAACTTCCAAGATTCACACTATCGCCACTTATATCATAAATGCCATCATTTAGCTCTCTTGGGCTTGGAAGTCTATAGCCTTTTGCAACGCCACCTTTAAGAGTCAGCCAATCATTAGCATGATAAACCGCGTAAATTCTTGGTATAAGCTCGCTTCCAAACTGGTCATTATATAGATATCTAAGTCCACCTGTTAGTGAGAAATTATCAGTCATTAGATATTCAAGCTCTGTATATAGTGCGATATTTTCTTGTGATTTAGTTCCAGGGAAAGCTTTTGGCATTTGATTTGTATTTGGGTCTTTTTTTGCTTTTTCTGGGTTTTTATCATAGAGTTCTTCTTTATCCCATTTTATACCAAATGTTGCGTTGAGATAGCCAAAATCTTTTAAATCAAACGGCACAACTGCTTTACTTTCTGCTGTGTAAATTTTACTATCCATTCCCTTAAATGAGGTATTTCCCCAAAGGTGATTGTATTGTAAGTAAGTATTTGTCCTACCCCAACTATACTCACCATCATGATTTAAAACAAAGTTGTCTTTTTTGGTTTTATAGTTAAATGACCTTGCACCACTACCAGGATATGGTTTTCCACTAGGGTCTAGATCAACCACAGCTCCTCCCGCTTTTTTAGAATTTATAGTATTAACAGCACGCTCAACATCTAAATAAAAGAAGTTGTTTTCATTTAAATTATAATTTAACCTAGCTCCAACTACTTCGTGCTTATACTTCCCAGGTCCACCGTATTGCTTTTCTATATCAAATAAGTCATTTCTATTTTTAAGGTCAGGCCAGTAAAGATCATTTTGTTTTTTGTCATAGTAGCCAAAACGAAGGTTGAAAGAGAGAATATCTTCAAGTATCGGTGCTGCTACATAGGCATTTATGTTATAGCTATTTCCAAAGTCTGAGTCCTCTTGCAATGTGCCATCTATCTGAAGTGAGCCAGTTGCAGTAGCGGGGTGCTTTTTGGTGATTATATTTATCACGCCCCCAACAGCTTCTGAACCATATAGTGTAGATGCAGGACCTTTAAGAACTTCAACTCTATCTATCATCGCAAGTGGAGGCATAAACGAAGCAGCCGTGATATCCATACCGTTTGAGAAAGATCCTTTTACAGGATTTTGCCTTTTTCCATCAACTAAAATTAGAGTATACTCAGGACCAAAACCACGAATGGTAAAGTTTTTAAGACCACTATTTCCATGTGTACTAATATCAACTCCAGGCACATCGCTTATCATCTCGCCTATATCTTTAACAGGTCTAGTTTTAAGATCTTTTGACTCAACAACACTTATGCTAGCTGGAGCATCTTTGATGTGTTGTGTACTACCGGTTGCGGTAACAACTTCTATTTCTTGAAGTTCTATAATTTCATTTGCTGTGGCATAGCTCATAGCAAGAACCAAACACAAACTTAATTTAGTTCGCATATTTTATCCTTTATTTAAAATGATTTTGATAATCGTTGAATTCTAGCAATAAAAAGCTTAAACCTAAATAAATTATAAACATCAAAGACTTAATGGGCTTTATGCTCTAATAAAAGAGTTTTAAACCATAATTTCACGAATAAAACCAAATATATCGTTTCCAAATTTCAAAGGCTAAATTTAAAGAGATTGTTAAATATTTAGTTACTATAGAGACTATAAAATATCTGAATTGATGCAAATTTCAAGAAATATTAAAATAAACTTACAGAATAGGTTGAAAAATTTTGATAATAGCTAAATACAAAAAGAGAAGTAAAAAAGCAGAAATTCGGGCAATAATACACCGGTTTTTATTTTATTTTGTTTAGATACCCACTGTATTCGCAACTAAGGACTACAAACAAAAGTGGATTTTCCAAGCATAGACTAAGTAAATTCAAAGGCGTAAAAAAATAACTTCATACCGCATAAAAAATAAAAAAGTAAAAATCTACTTAAGTTAAATTGAGCTTTTTTTACTATCATGATTTTAAAAATTCCAAAACCAAATTTGCTAAAATAAACACCATAATTTCAAGAACTGGATTGCTTCAGTTAAAGCTTCACAATGACCGACAAAGAGTAAATTACTTCGTTTTTATAAGTTATGATAAATTTAAACATCAAAACTTATAAAAGCCCAGCCCATTGTGTCTTTATGCTCTCTTTTGTTATAAATTTTCTCAAGCTCCCTTTTTTGCTCTGATGAGGGCTCACCACAATACCAACTTACTTTTTGGATAAACTCATCAAAACTTGTAGAATCAAGCCTAGTGTCTTCATATCTTATAAAATCAAGCTTTGCATTTACTCCAAGATTATATAAGATGTTTAAAACAAGGATATAATCAGGTGCTGGTGCCACACCTAACACCTCTGAAATTTCTTTACCAAAAAAGTATTTGCCAACTTTATATGTAAGATATACACTTCTTTTGGTTTTAGAAATTATCTTTTTTAAAATGTCTTCTATATCTGCAACATCAAGGCTTCTTGAGGCTATAAACACATCACACTCGGGCAAATCATCAAAGCTATCTTCAAACGCTTTCTGTTTTGCTTCTATATTTGTAAGTCCTAAATTTCTAGCATTGTTTTCAAGCTGGTCTAACATCCCTCTTGAGATATCGCAACCTAAAACGCTTTTGACAACTGGTGCAACCTCAAGTGCTATGGTTCCTGGTCCACAACCAAAGTCTATAACTTCATCATCCTTAAATAGCGTCATCTTATCTAAAAAAGTTTTAGTGTATGAGCTTTTTTTAGGGCTTAAAAAACTCGGTGCTCTTTTATCCCAACGCTCCTGCTTTGCCTTTCTATCTTCTTTTTTTCTCTCACGCTGGATTTCTCTAAACATCCCAGCAAAGTCAATATCCTCAAATTTCATAAAATCTCCTTATATTTCTCATAGTCCACTTCGTAAAGTTCGGAAATGTTTTTAGTATCTAGTAGCTCGGCACTTCCATGTCTAAATTTAACTCCATTTTTAAGCATCAAAATAGTAGAGTTTAGAAACTTTGCATGTCTTGGATGATGGGTTGTGATGACGATGGTGTAGCCTTCCCCGCTTAGCTCTTTGATTAAATTCAAAAGTTTTATCTGATTTCCAAAGTCAAGCCCACTAACTGGCTCATCCATAAAAATAGCCTTTGCCCCGCTAGAAAGTGCTCTTGCTATACAAACTAGCTGTCTTTCTCCGCCACTTAGACTTTTAAAAACTCTATTTGCAAGATGTGAAATTCCAAGGCGTTCCATGCTCACATAGCAAATTTCATAATCTTTTTTAGAGTAATTCTCAAAAAACCCTTTATGAGCTAGCCTTGACATAAGCACCACATCTATAGCTTCATATTCAAAAGTGACATTTGGAAATTGTGGGATATAGGCTATCTTTTTGGCTAAGTTTGCTCTTGAAATTTTGTGTAAATTCACGCCGTTTAGCAAAATTTCACCTCTAAATTTAAGCAAATTTAGCATGCATTTTAAAAGAGTGCTTTTCCCACAACCATTTTCCCCAAGTATAGACAGACTCTCACCATTTTTTATCTCAAAACTAACACCTTTTAAAATCTCTTTTTTAGGATAGGAAAACTCTAAATTTCTAACACTTATTAGACTACTCAGACCATTTTTATTCAAATTCTGCTCCTAAAAAGTGCTATGATAAAAATAGGTATGCCAAAAAGCGAGGTTACAAGTCCGATTGGAATCTCATAACTCATTACCTCTTTTGCAAAAGTATCACAAAGTAGTAAAAATATCGCCCCGCAAATCGCTGACGCCCCGATAACATAGCGGTTATCACTGCCGTAAATAAACCTACAAATATGCGGAACTACAAGCCCTATCCATCCAATAACTCCAGCTAAAAGAACCGAGAGAGAGCTAACCAAAGTTGTCGCAACTATCAAAACTGCTTTTAAAAGAGTGGTATTTATACCTAGGCTTTTTGCCTCTTCATCGCCTAAACTTAAGGCATTTAGCTGTTTTGATAGAGCAAGTATAACTAAAATGCAAATTATCATCACAGGCGAAACTGCTAAAACCGTGCTTTTGTTTGCATAACTCAGGCTTCCCATTAAAAAGTAAGTGATATTTGGAAGCACTTCGTTTGGGTCGGCGAAGTATTTTATCACAGAACTTAGCGATGAAAATATCGCCCCACTTATGATGCCTCCAAGAACTAGCATTAAAATCCTTGAAGTTTGATTTATAAAAGAGATAGCAACGGCGATAACAACGGCTAAAACCCCAAAGATAAAAGTTAGGATTTGCATACTGTAAATATCGAGCCTTAGCACCATAGCAAGTGCCGCACCAAAACTTGCCCCACTTAAAACTCCAAGCACGCTTGGACTTACCAAAGGGTTTACAAACATCGCTTGATACGCTGCCCCGCTTATGGATAGTCCTGCTCCGATTAAAATCGCAGCTAGGATGCGGGGAAGGCGAATTTCAGTTATGATGACATTTGCCAGCACGTTATCCCCGCTAAAAGCCGTGATATAGTCGTTAAACTCAAGACTATATTTGCCTATAAAAAGAGTTGACAAGGCTAAAAATAGTAGTATTATAAAAAGCACTAGAAGGCTAAATTTCTTCATTTAAAATATCTTTTATCTCACTTTCATTTAAGTCTAGATATAAAAATAGCTTATAAAACTCTTTTGTTTCTTGGTGCATGTCAAGACGCGAAATTTCAGGATGAAGCACTTCCAAAAGCCAGCGAATTCCTAAAAACCTCATAAAAGAGGCTGGTTTTCCAACCCATGAAAAAGGTTTTCTTGGTATTAGATAGACTTCTTTGTTTTTTACCGCATCTAAAAGCTGCCATTTTTTATCGCTGTAGATTTTATCATAAAACTCTTTATGATAAACCAGAATCTTATCAGGATTATAAGATAAAACTTGCTCAATCGTTACATTTACCCTGCTATTTTGTTTCAAATTCTCACATTTATGAACTAGCTCTCCACCAGCTAGGTTTATGACGCCCCCGTAACTGCTTTTATCGCACTCGGTTTGAAGCCCATCATCACCAAAAGCGTAGTAAACTCTTGGCTTTTTAGTGGCTTTTTGGCTTATTTCATTAGCCATATCAAGCGACTCTTTAGCGTAGTTATAAAGTCTATCCGAACGCTCACTAACGCCTAAAATTTCACCTATTACCTTAAATGAGTTTAAACTCTCCTCCAAAGTCAGAGCATCTATATAGAGAGTTGGGATTTGCTTTATCAAAAACCTCTTTATATTGCCCTGTTGTAAGAGTGCTTGTGATGATTAAATCAGGCTTTAGAGCTAAAACTTGCTCAATATTTGGCGTTCTACCCTGACCATAAAACCCACCTACAACAGGAAGGCTTGTAAAATTTGAGTCTAAATACTCTTTTTCTATATCCCAAAACTCAAACACCAGCCCAGCAACCCTGCTCTTATCGATAGCATACATCTGATACATAAGAACAGGGTTTGAAGCATAGACTTTTTTTATCTCGCCCAAATTCTCGCAGTTTCTACACTCATTTGCACTAAGTGTTAAAAAAAGACTAAGTATTAAAAACCAAACTCTCATCTATACCTCTAAAAATCATATCTTGCATTTAGGAAAAATGTTCTTCCATCCTCGCCATAACCCTCGCTAAACTCATAGTATTTATCAAAGATATTATTAACTCCGATGTCAAATTTAAGCCCATCTTTTGGTTCATAGCTTACTTTTAAATTTGTTGCTCCAAACCCGCTTGTCTCATACTCGCCATCCGATGTACTT
>JAAYPR010000015.1 GCA_012519705.1 Campylobacteraceae bacterium | reverse complement strand
AGCTAGCTAGCTGGGGTGTTCCATGGACTAGAATCACAAAAGGCGATAGAAGTGCGGTAATCAACGCTCAAAAAACAACTATCACAGAAAAAGATGAAGTTCACGGACTTATCCATTCACGTGACTTTGGTGGTACTAAAAAATGGAGAACCTGTTTTACAGCTGACGCTACAGGACATACTATGTTATCAGGCGTTGCAAACGAGTGTGTAAAACACGGTGTTGACATTAGAGATAGAAAAGAAGCTATCGCTCTTATCCATAAAGACAGCAGATGCTACGGTGCGATTGTAAGAGACTTGATAACAGGCGAAATTGACGCTTATGTTGCTAGAGGAACATTAATCGCAACTGGTGGATACGGAAGAATTTACAAACAAACCACAAACGCAACGAACTGTGAAGGAACAGGAGCAGCTATCGCACTTGAGACTGGTATAGCACAGCTAGGAAACATGGAAGCAGTTCAGTTCCACCCAACACCAATCGTTCCAAGTGGAATTTTACTAACAGAAGGCTGTAGAGGTGATGGTGGTATCCTAAGAGACGTTGATGGACATAGATTTATGCCTGATTATGAGCCGGAGAAAAAAGAACTTGCTAGCCGTGACGTTGTTAGTAGAAGGATTATGGAGCATATCAGAAAAGGTAAAGGCGTAAAAAGCCCTTATGGCGACCACGTTTGGCTAGATATTTCTATTTTAGGTAGAGATCATATCGAGACAAACTTAAGAGACGTTCAAGAAATTTGTATGACATTTAACGGCATCGACCCAGCTGATACAGAACTTGATGAAAACGGTATCGGAAAAGGATGGGCACCAATCCTTCCTATGCAGCACTACTCAATGGGTGGTATCAAAACAAAACCAACAGGAGAGAGCCCAACGCTAAAAGGTCTATTTAGTGCAGGCGAGGCAGCGTGTTGGGATATGCACGGATTTAACAGACTTGGTGGAAACTCTGTATCTGAAACAGTTGTAGCTGGTATGATAGTAGGGGATTATTTCGCTGATTATTGTCTAGAAAACGACATCGACATCAGCACAAAAGAGATAGAAAGCTTCGTTAAAAAAGAAGAAGACTACATCAACAGCCTTTTAGAAAAAGAGGGCAAATATGATGTCTATGAGATCAAAAACAGAATGAAAGAAGTTATGTGGGAAAATGTAGCGATATTTAGAACAGGTGAAGGGCTAGAAGCAGCTGTAAACGAACTAGAAGAGCTATACAAAAAATCACTTGATTTAAAAGTTAAAAACAAAGCTAAATTTGGTAACCCAGAGCTTGAAGATGCTTATAGAACACCTATGATGTTAAAACTTTCTTTATGTGTTGCAAAAGGTGCACTTGATAGAACAGAGAGTAGAGGAGCTCACTATAGAGAAGACTATCCAAAAAGAGATGATGCTAACTGGCTAAAGAGAACTCTAGCTTCATGGAAAGAAGGCGATACTATGCCAACTTTAACTTATGAAGATTTAGATATCATGAAGATGGAAATTCCACCAGCATTTAGGGGATATGGCGCTAAAGGAAACGTAATCGAGCATCCAGATAGCGAAAAGAGACAAAAGCAAGTTGATGAGATAGTAGCCAAGATGAAAGAAGAAGGCAAAAATAGACATGAAATTCAAGATGCTTTAATGCCTTACGAGCTTCAGGCTAAATTTAAAGCACCGAATGAAAGAGTAGGAGAGTAAAATGAGTAGAAAGATAAAAATAAAAGCATTTAAATATAATCCTCTAAGTAGAGTTTCGCAGCCACATTTCGAGACATATGAGCTTGAGGAGACGTCAGGGATGACTCTGTTTGTTGCTCTAAATATCATAAGAGAGAAATACGATCCAGACTTAAGCTTTGACTTTGTATGTAGAGCTGGAATTTGTGGAAGTTGTGGGATGCTTGTAAACGGCAAGCCACAACTTGCTTGTAGAACCCTTACAAAAGACTACCCAAGCGGCATTATAGAGCTTATGCCACTGCCAGTTTTTGACCTAATAAAGGACTTGAGTGTAAACACAGGCAAATGGATGGCAAAAATGAACGAGAGAGTTGAAAGCTGGGTTCATACTACAAAAGAAACTGATATCTCAAAACTTGAAGAAAAAGTTGACCCAGAAGAGGCACAGAAAACATTTGAACTTTCTAGATGTGTTGAGTGTGGGCTTTGTGTAGCAGCTTGCGGTACTGCTCTAATGAGAGATGATTTTGTGGGTGCAGTTGGGCTGAATAGAATAGCAAGATTTCACCAAGACCCACTTGATGAAAGAACTGACTCTGACTTTTACGAGTTAATTGGTGACGATGCTGGTATATTTGGCTGTATGAGTTTGCTAGGTTGTGAGGATGTTTGTCCTAAACACTTACCGCTTCAAAACCAAATCGCATACATCAGAAGAAAGATGGCATCTGTAAAGTAATTATTTTAGCAGGGGAGTTTTTCCCTTGCTAGCTCTTTTTAAATTTTATTATCTTATATTTTATTCTTTTAAATTTATCATAATTTTTTATTGTATATTTTATAAAATTTGATATACTCATTTCTTTTATAAAAGAGATATAAGGATAAAAGTGCGAAAACTGATTCAAGAGTATATAAATTCTCAAAAAAGTAAAGTAGTTTCAGATTTTGATATTGACAAAGAAAAAGTTAAGTATTGTCCTGAAATTAAAAAAGGCAGAGAAGTTACGAAACTTTCAGGCGATGAGGAGTATGTTAGAGCTTATTTATTAACAAAACTTGTAAATGAGCTTGGTTATAAACCCGAAAACCTTGAAATAGAAAAAGAGTATGATATTGGAAGACCAAAGGTAAATAAACCTAGAATTGATATCATAGTCAAAGACGATAAAGGCAATGCTTTTCTCTATATTGAGCTAAAAAGCCCGCAAGATTATGAAAAAGATAAAGATGAAGTTATTGAAAAACAGCTTTTTAATCTCGCCTCTCAAGAAAAAGGGCAGGGTAATGATGTAAAATATCTTGTTCTTTATACCACCGAAATAGTCGAAAATGAAATCAAAGATAAATGTATTTTAATTGACTATGAAAAATTTAACTCCTTTGATGCATGGAAAGATATTAGGGATTTTGCTGATGAGATACCCACAAGATATGGGAAAGCGCAAAAAGAGCCGTATATTAAAGGGGGGGGGGAGAAACAAAAAGGACTTAGAGACAAATTTTACTCACGAACAGCTTGATGCACTAAGAAAAAATTTACACAATGTTCTTTGGGGTGGTGGTGGAACTGATGATAACGATGTTTTTTCTTCTTTAGTAAATATCATCCTAGCAAAAATTCAAGACGAATCAGAAAAAGAAAGAGGCGAAAAATATGACTTTCAAATTTTTGCCTTTAAAGACGGTGAAAGTTTTGAAACAAACGAACAGCTTTTTGAAAGGATAAACGGACTTTATAGAAGAGCTTTAGAAAAAAGGCTAAATATCCTTGATGAAGCAAAGCTTAAAAAATCTTTCGTAATAGATGAAAACAAATTTTCACTTAATAAGCTTAAATACACTGTTTCAGAGCTTGAAAGATTTAGCTTTGTAGATGGTAAAAACAGTTTTGATGGAAAAGATATTTTAGGTGACTTTTTTGAAGGAATCATTAGAGAAGGTTTTAAGCAGACTAAAGGGCAGTTTTTTACTCATATAAATGTAGTTAAATTTATGCTTTGGGGCTTGCAACTTGATAAATTAGCTATTGATAGAGTAAATAACGACTTGGAAATTCCATATTTAATCGACCCAAGTGCAGGAAGTGGAACATTTCTTATCGAGTATATGAAATTTATAACTGAAAATTTAAAAAGAAGATTTAAAGACAAACTTCGCGAAACAAGAGATGTGGAAGATAAATTTCATGAATGGTTTATGCCAGACCATAGAGAAAATAGATGGGCTTCAAATTTTATCTACGGTATAGAAATCAACTTTAACTTAGGCACAGCAACAAAGGTAAATATGATTTTACACGGAGATGGCTCAACAAATATCTTTGTAAAAGATGGGTTGCTTCCTTTTAAATTTTATGACAAACAAACCGCCCCAAATTTTTTGAAACAGTACGAACCCGATAAAGTCTATTTTGATAAGGAAGTCAATGCTGGATTTGACTGCATCATAACAAATCCACCTTTTAGCGTTGATTTAGACAACGATACAAAAAAGAATGTTAAAAATGAGTTTCTTTTTGGAGATAAGAAAAACTCAGAGAATTTATTTATAGAAAGATATTATCAGCTTCTAAGAGAAAACGGTAGGCTTGGTGTTGTTTTGCCTGAGAGTATTTTTGATACTACAGAAAACAAATACATCCGTCTTTTTATTTACAAATATTTCAAAGTTAAAGCCGTTGTTTCCTTGCCACAGCTTACATTTGAGCCATTTACTAGCACAAAAACAAGCCTGCTTTTTGCACAGAAAAAAACTAAAAAAGAGATAGAGGAGTGGAACAAGCTTTGGATTAAATACTCTGATGAGTGGAACAAGCTTAAAACAAGGTGTGAAAATTTATCAGCTGTTTATCTAGGAGAAAAAGAGCGTTCAAAACTCCCTTCAATTAAAAATTTAACAGAACTTGAAGAAAAAGAAATTTTAACAAGAATGCTAAAAGATTACATCGAAGATGAAGACTTGGCACTATCATCAAAAGAGTTAGTAAAAAAATACAAAGACGAACTAAAAGAGCTTTGCAAATATGACAATGACACAAAAGATATCTTTGGCTTTGTAAATACTTGGTGGGTTTTTGGAGAAGTTGCTAAAGAGTTAAATTATAAAATTTTCATGGCAGAAGTAGAAAATGTTGGCTACAAAAGAACAAAAAGGGGCGAAAGACCAGCACCAAACGAACTCTACCGTGAAAACGATAAGAACGAAATTTTAGTTGATGATGAGATAAAAGAAACAGCATTAGACTATCTAAGAGATGTAAAATGGGATTAAAAACATTTACAGTGGATTTTGTAAATTTAAAATCGAACGAAAGTATTCGTCTTTGGGTTCCTTTTGTATTGCCCAAGTCTAAATATAGATATGAAAAAATAAATAATTTTTTAAGTGTATGTGAATCTGGAAGTAGACCAAAAGGTGGAATTAACGATGAGGATGATGGTGAGGCAATAAGTTTGGGTGGAGAGCAAATTGGAGTAGATGGAAGCCTCGACTTATCAAAAATTCCATATGTTTCTTTTGATTTTTATGATAGCGTCGCAAAAGGAAAAGTACAAGATAATGACATTTTAATCTGTAAAGATGGTGCTTTAACTGGCAAATCGTGTTGGGTAGATTTTTCTCTATTTCCGTCAGACAAGGTAATGGTAAACGAACATGTTTATATTTTAAGAGGAAGTTCGGAAATAAATCAAAAATTTCTTTTTTATTATACAACAACAAATTTATTTCAATCACAAGTAAAAGATTTGGCTTATAGAAAAAAAGCTCAACCCGGATTAAATCTTGACCATTTTAAGAAAATAAAAATTCCTTTAGTTTCAAAAGAAGAACAAGATAAAATCGTTGCCAAAATAGAACCGATTGAAAATAAAATCAAAAAATTAAAAGCACAAATCACACCACCGCAAGAAATCATCAATCAAGTTTTTGCAAGAGAGTTTAAATTTGATTTAGCAAAATTTGAAGAGTTAAAAAATGTAAAACACCTTGAAGTAGATTTTTTAAATATTAACAATCATAAAGATTTAAGATTTAGTGTTAGCGATTTTAAAAACTATTTATTATTTATAAAAAGCTCTACCCTGATACCTCAAGATGAATTTCCAGAAATTTCAATAAAAAGAATTTTAGAAGATAGCAGTTGTCAAATTTTAAAAAAAAGAGAGCTTGACTTTGAGTATTTATTGATTGAGCTTGAAAATGTTGGAAATAATAACGGGCTAGTTCTAGATATACAAGAAGTTAGCGAGATAGGTTCTGATAAACTACTGTTTGCAGATGCTGATATTTTGACAACTAAACTAAGACCATATCTTGGCAAAAGCATATTAAATGAGTTTGAAAAAGAGGCTATAGGAACAACTGAGTGGATTCCTTTGAAAATAAATCAAAATTTAGTACTAAAAGAATACCTGTTATATATTTTACTAAGTAGTTTTTATGTTGAAAAATCTACTCTTTTAATGAGTGGAAAAAACCATCCAAGAATTAAACCTGAGATATTATTTGATTTTCAAATTCCATATATCCCTCTAAATTTCCAACAAAAAATTGTTGATGAAATAAAATCAGAGTTAGAAAAACAAGAAGAGATTAAAAGAAAGATAGAAAGCAAAAGAGATGAGATTGATAAAATCATTAAAACCTCTTTAAAGATTAATTAAAGAGGTTTTAAATTTATAAAATTAAAAAGTAAAATTTGGCAGAATTTGGCACTGTCCATCTAACTGTGTAAACCCACCTAATGTCTCTAAATGAGACGCTGATTGCCAGTTCATAATTCTACTCATACCTTTCTAATATTTCACTGAAATAGATAGTAAGTTGTGGGTAGATT
>JAAYPR010000014.1 GCA_012519705.1 Campylobacteraceae bacterium | reverse complement strand
TAGCATTAAAAGCCAAGGCATCATCAAAATAGGAGTTAGGGAAAACTTCCCACCCTTCAGTGTTAAAAATGATGACGAATTTGAAGGATTTGAAGTTTTACTAGCCAAAGAAATAGGTAAAAAAATTTTAAAAAAGGATGATGGCGTTATTTTAGTTGGAGTTGATGCAAAAGATAGAATCCCAATGCTAAAAGATGGTAGTGTGGATCTTATGATTGCAATGTTTGCAATAACAGAAGAGAGAGAAAAAGAGGTTGATTTTTCGCTTCCTTATCTATTAAGCTATATGGCAATATTAGCCCCTAAAGATTCAAATTTAACTAAATTTTCAGACTTTCGCGACAAAAGACTACTCGTTATCCCAGGAACTACTTCCATTGAATATGTAAACAATAACCAAAAACTTTTTGATAAGGTAGAAGTTGTCGAATGTGAAAATCAAAACAGTTGTGTTGATATGCTAAATATGCAAGATGCAAATGGCTACTTTCACGTTATGTTTTCACTTGCAGGAATTGCTGCTGAAGATGGTAGATATGAAGTAACTAACAAAGCAGTTGGCGACCCTAGTCCCACCGCTGCTGCTGTAGCTAAAGGAAACAAGGGGCTTTTAGATGCCGTAAATAAAGCCATTATTGAACTAAGCAAAGAGGGGTTTTTCAAAAGAGCATATGAAGAAACCTTTAAAATATACTTTAAAGACTCTATTAAAAAAGAAAACTTTTTAGTTGATGATATTTACAATATTTTTGGCTAAAACTTTATAGAGGCAAAACTTAAACCTTGCCTCTATAAAGTCTCAAAGAGTTTAAAACTACTGTAATTGAGCTAAACCCCATAGCAAGTGCTGCGTAAGCTGGGTTTAACAAAATCCCAAAACCTGGATAGAGTAGTCCCGCTGCTACTGGGATACATAAAGCGTTGTAAAAAAATGCCCAAAAAAGATTTTGCTTAATCACCCTCATAGTTTTATCTGACATTTCTAAAACTCTTTTTACCCCGTTTAAGTCGTTATTTACTAGAAGTATGTCGCCAGCTCCTTTTGCGATATCACTACCACTACTCATAGCTACCCCACAATCCGCCTCTTTTAACGGTAAAGCGTCATTTACACCATCTCCTACAAAGATGGTTATGCCTTCTTCTTTATATTTTTTAACAACACTGAGCTTCTCTTCTGGAAGCACATCACTATAAACATTTTCAATACCTAAATTTAAAGCGATATGAGTTGCTACTTTTTTGTTATCTCCTGTTAGCATAACGGTTTTTACACCATCAAGAGTTGAGATTAGCTCTTTTGAGCTCTCTCTTAGAGTATCGCTTAGTGCGATATATCCTCTATATTTCCCATCTATCGCAACTAAAACGACTCCAAAACCATTATCTAAAAACTTTACCACTTCATTTTCACTAAATTTAACGCCGTTTTCATCAAATAAAGTTTTATTTCCAACTATTAAATTTGAAGTTTTAAGCCCTTTTCCTATGATGTTTTCAAACTCGCCTTCAAATTTGGTAAATTTAACATTTTTCTCTTTTGCAAATTTCACTATCGCTTTTGCGATTAAGTGCTCATTTAAACTCTCCAGCCCAGCGACTTTACTTAGTTCGTCATCGTTTAAATTTGTCTTATAAACTGAAATTTCACCCTTGGTTAAAGTCCCAGTTTTATCAAAAATAACAGTTTTTGTCTCTTTTAAAATCTCCATAACTTCAGGGTTTTTAACCAAAACTCCATTTTTAGCTAAATTTGAAAGAGCCGAAACTATAGCTATCGGCGTTGCCAAACCCAAAGCACAAGGACATGAGATGAGAAGCACCGACATAGCACACATCATGCCATAGTATGGGTTTCCAAAATACCACCAAACTAAAAAAGTTATGACCGCTAAAATTATCACAGTAGGCACAAAAACGTTTGCAACCCTATCAGCAACTCTTGAAATAGGCATCTTTTTAGCCGCTGCTTCGCTTAAAAGCTTAGTTATCCTTGAAAGCAAGGTTTCGTGGTTTTTAGAGATAATTTTAACATTTATAACACCGTTTGTGTTTAGGCAGCCTGCATTTACCAAATCACCTACTTTTTTATACACAGGCAAGCTTTCCCCTGTTAGAATAGAGCTGTCTATCTCCGCTCCACCGTGGATAATCTCCCCATCTCCTGGGATTGTGGTGCCATTTTTTACCAAAATAATATCGCCAACTTTTAAATTTGAAGCTAAAATCTCCTGCGTTGTGCCATCTTTTTTTAGCAAAAGTGCAACTTTTGGGGTTAGGTTTAAAAGTGTTTTTATATAGTCGTTTGCCCTAAATTTAGAGTGCTCCTCCAAGAGCTTACCAAAACTTATAAATGTTATTATCATCGCTGCTGATTCAAAATAGACATAGTTAAACTTAGGCGGGACTAAACTTGGAAAAAGAAAAACTAAAGTTGAGTAAAGATATGCACTTCCAGCCCCCAAAGCAACTAAAACATTCATATCAAAGTTTTTGTTTTGAAGTGCCGCTTTTGCGTGAGTAAAAAAATGGCTTCCGCAGAAAAACACAACGATAGTTGTTAAAATAAACTGAGCTAAAGAGTTTAAAAAACTATGCTCAAACCCCATGTGTAAAAACATTATAATGGCTGTTAAAATAGCTGAAATCAGAAGTTTATTTTGGAGCGATTTTAGTAAACTCTGCTTCTTTTTAAGCAGGTCATTGTAGTCTGTCGCTATCTCAAAACCAAGTTTTTCTATTTTTTCTTTGATTTTACTCTCTGCTTTTGGGTCATCTATCTCAAACTCACCATAGCTTGAAGCAAAACTGACATTTACCTCCACGACGCCATCTATCTTTTTGGTTGCTTTCTGGATTGAGTTTGCACAATTTACACAACCCATTCCAGCTATATTTAATTTTACTTTTTTTGACACTTTTATCTCCTGCTCTGTCTTAAAAGCTTTTATTTGTTGATTTTTTATATTAAAAATATAAAAATTATACTTCTTTTCTCTAAATTTAAAATTAATATTTTGATATCATTTATCAACTTAAAAGTTAACGGTTTTTATGGTATAATTAAAGTTTTTAAATTCAAATTCAGAGGTAAATTTATGGGAAGAGCGTTTGAGTACAGAAGAGCTGCAAAAGAAGCTAGATGGGGAAAGATGAGTAGAGTATTTCCAAAACTTGGAAAGTCTATCACAGTGGCTGCAAAAGAAGGCGGACCTGACCCAGATATGAACCCAAAGCTAAGAACTGCTATCGCAACTGCAAAAGCTCAAAATATGCCTAAGGCAAATATCGACGCTGCTATCAAAAGGGCGACTGAGAAAAACAGCCTTGATATCCAAACAATCCATTACGATGGAAAAGGACCACATGGCTGCCTTATCGTCGTAGAGTGTGCGACAGAAAACACAACTAGAACTGTGGCAAATATCAAAGCCATCTTTGGCAAAAACGGCGGTGAGTTTCTGCCTGTGGGAAGCTTATCATATATGTTTAGTAGAAAATCGGTTTTTGAAGTTAAGATGCCAGAGGGTGATTTAGAAGAGATCCAACTTGAGCTAATCGACTACGGCATGACAGGAACAGAGATAAACGAAGCCGACGAAGAG
>JAAYPR010000013.1 GCA_012519705.1 Campylobacteraceae bacterium | reverse complement strand
TAAGCACATCGTGGCTGATGATACTCTCTCTTACTGAGATGCTGGGAAAGTAAGTCGCTGCGGACTTTGTTAGTTTATGTTTTTGTTATTCTTTTTATACTTTTATTTTATTTAAATTCTTTAATTAGCTTTTTAAAAGTTACTTTTTATATTGTTTTAGGTTTAAGCTTATAATGTTTATGTTATTGCATTAAAGCAAAGAACTGAGTTTCTTCAAGATTTATTTCACTACGCTTTTCCAAACGGAAAATTTATACCTTCATCTATATTTTTCCCTATAAAAACTAAAAAATTTGCACATTTTTTCTCATTGCTAAAAAGCGTTATATCAAATTTTTTATTAACATATTGGAAAACATATTGCTTTGTATCGCCCCTGAAAGACATTAAGCCTTTTATTCTATAAAAACTATCTGGTAATTCTTTTATAAATTTAACAAACTCATCTCTATCTATCTCATCATGAAGATCTTTTTTAAATGATTTTATTTTATCATCTGCGTGAGTAGTGTGAAATTCCCCCTCTATTAGTAAAGATGCCATAAAAGAGGTTTGGTTTTTGTTTTGAAGTAGAAAGTTAGGATTTATCTCACCATTCATAGTTTCAAAAATTTCAGCACATCTATTATTTTCATATAAAATTTGCCTAATTTTTTCTTTTTCATCATCTGAGATTAGATCTATTTTATTTAGCAGGATAATATCTGCTGCTTTAACCTGCTCAAGCACGATGTCTGCTTTTTCATATGTATCTAAAAAATTAAGCCCATCTACAAGGGTGATTATCCCGCATAAATTTACAACATCCTTTACCTCATCAAGTTCGCTTAGTAGATTAAAAGGATTTGCAACACCTGTAGTTTCTAGCAAAATAGTATCAGGATTTTTAGGTTCAAGCATAGCAACAGCACTTCTAATTTGCCCCGCCATTGAGCAGCAAACACACCCCTCATCTATCTCAACAAGGGCATATGATGCATCTACAAGATCCCCATCAAGTCCTATTTTTCCAATTTCGTTTTGAATAACACCTGTAAATCTGCTTTGACCCACCTCATACTCAATAAAGTTTTGTAAAAACTTTGTTTTTCCAGAGCCTAAATATCCCGTTACAACAAAAAAATTTATTCCAGCATTTTGGCTTTTAAACTCTAAATTTTTCTCTTTTAAATTTCTTAAAAATTTATGCAGATGTGAGTCATTTGGTATCTTTTTTAGGTTTTTAGTATCAAATTCTCTATCAGCTTTTCCATAAGTTATGTTTATGCAAATTTGAGTTAATTTATTGTCTTTCTTGTCGTAGAGATTTCCAAATTTATCATAAATTTTAGGATAGATGGTTTTTTTATAAACTCTTGCACTCTCTAAATCAGTTTTATAAATTTTATCCATAGCTATATGAAAAAAGTTTATGAATGGTAAAGATACTCCAAAAGATGGGAAGTTTTTATCGATTCCGCCACTTTTTATAATGGCTTTATCATTTAAATAAACCCCATCTTTGCTATAAAGCCTATCTCTTAACAGGCTTTTAAACATAACAGATATCCCATCTTTTGAAAATCTTAGATAAACTCTAGCTATTTCAAAATTTAGATATATCTCTTTAAAAGAGAGAAAATTTCTTATCTTTTTTAGATAATCCTCTTTTGAGATTAAAATAGACTCAAATAAAGAACTACTATCTACAAGTTTTTCCGCCTCGTCTGGGAAGTAGTATAGTCTAAACTCTGCTGTGCCGTCTTTTACATCACTTAAAGCAAGTCCATAAACCCCTTTAAGATACTCAAATTTTATCGTCCAGCACTCGTTAAAATGGTTGCTTTTTTGCATACCTTTATACCCACTTGATGATTTTATATCGCTATCATATAAAGACTTTATAAGAATTGATCTCATTAATGAGATATAATCATCAAATTTATATCCAAACTCTAACGGAAAAACTGTTTTTAAGCCCATCTCTTATCCAAATTTAATCTTATCGCCATTTCCAAGATAGTTAGTTGATACACTTCCATGTTGTGCTGTTCCTTGAACTATCGGATAGCCGTTTCTTACAAATTTTTGAACTGTTAAAAGTCCTGTACAGTGGTTACAAGCCATAACTTGATAATCCCACTTTTTAAGCCCTATTACAAGGTCGTCATATTTTGGATCCCAGTCCTCAAATGGTGATATATGAAGTCCGCCATATATTCCATACATTTGATCATTGTCATATTTTAGCTGTTTATATGCTGAGTCTGAGAATGTTATAATTCCTTGATGACAACATCCTGTTATGCTTACAAGCCCTTTGCCTTCAACGTTTACAAATATCGACTGCTCACCAAAAACTCTTGTAATGATAGGACAATCATAGCAGAACGTACAAACACCAGGTTCGATTTCATTTCTACCTTTTTTAAACACAACAACCTCGCCTGTGTGACCACTATCTTTTATATATTGTCTGCCTTCAGGATAAAACCCTTCGTGAATGATGATTTTAATATCAGGCTTATATTTTAAAACAACAGGAAGTCCCCAGAAGTGGTCAAAATGCTCATGTGAGATTATAAGTGTATCTATCTCACCGCTCTCCAACATCTTATCAATGCCCTCTCTTTTAAAGCATTTTTGCATCCACTCAAAAGACCAGCCACAATCAAGCAAGTATTTTTTCTTGCTACCATCTAATCTTTCTATGTCAATTAGGGCTGAAAATCCACCGGCATTATCAGGATTTACGGATAGTTCTTTTGTTATCTCCCAAGCTTTATCCACGTCATGTGGAAGAAGATGTTTTATCTTCTCAATTCCTTCTTCATAACTTCCTTTTGCAAGACCTTTGCCGTTTCCAAAAGGTGGCCAGTTAAATAGATATTGATCTACTAGTAATCCACCAGCCCCTTTCATATCACCCATAAGAACTGAGTTGTCAAACCAGCTAGTTTCAGAAATGTTTGTAACCTCAACGCTTTTTACCGCACCAAAGTCAATCATCTTTCTAGTTTCTTCTGGGAAAAACACATCTCTTGCAGGGGAGTATGAAAACACTCCCATACTCGCTAACATCCCTAAGCCTACACCTGCTGCTCCGCCTTTTACGAAGTCTCTTCTTGCTTTATCCGCCATAACTAATCCTTTATTATTTAATTACAGTAAGTATTTTACCTACAACTGGTGCAAAATACACAACAACAAAATAAATTATAATACCTAATAAAACACCTACAAGTAGTCCTTTTAATGAGTTTTTATTAGTAAAATCATCTTCTTCAGTTGCTACTTCTTCCTCTGCTTTACCTGCTAATCTCCAGCCAGGCCACCCATCCATAAACCAATAATTTATGAGCATAACGTTAATTAGCCAAATCATAGGAATCATTGGGAATTGTTGCGGATGCGAAAATCCTTTTTGAGTTCCAAGTAGGAAGTGTGAAGTTTTATAGTAAACATAGTACAGAACAATAGCAGCTGCCATTGATATAATAGTTCTTAGTAAAACATTCACAGGTTTTGAAAATCTATTTACTCCGTTGTTGCAATAAAACTTCATAAATAGCACTGGAACAAGCCAGAATATCGCTATCTCACCTACGTGTAGCCATCTCCAGTCAGGTGCGTAAAGTCTTCTATCACCTCTAATATGGACACCCCAAATTAGCTCTTGAAGATAATAAAAGAAAAACGCAAAACAAAACGCCATAGCTATAATGCCAAAAAACGCACAAACTCTTCTTAAATTATCTCTTTTAATTAGGCTAAAAGGATATCTTTCCCAGATAGTCTCATAAACCCAGACCATAACGGTACAACACATAATCCATGCAATGTTAAAGTTTCCATGCACAGTATCAGCAAAGTTATGCCACCAAGGCGGTGTTATTGCGGTGTATTGTTGCCATGGATCAAATAAAATTCCCATTTGTGAATGGAAAAACACAAAGTAGGTAATCATACTAAGTAAAAATGTAACAACAAATACACTAAAACCTCTTGTTGGTTGATTTAGTTTTCCCCAAGGTGCGTTTTCAGCTGCTACAACCCAAGAAGGGCTAAGCCATGAGGCTATCGCTGCAAACATTAAAATAGCTTGAGCTGAGTATTCAAGTGCGTAAAACTCAGTTAGTCCTAAAGATGTAAGTCTTGATGGGCTAAAGTATGAGATAGCAAGCTCACCAAGTATAAACTCAAAAAACACCTTTAAAAACACAAAAAACACAAAAAACGTTATAGCAGTGAAAATCATCCCCTTTTTTATAGGGTCTGTTTTATACATCCACTCTCTTTTAAATGGCCAAAAGTCAAAGATATACGCTATCCAAATCATAACAACTAAAAGCCATCTACACCACATATATCCAACATAAGGTGTATACATCCTCATAAGACCTCTTGGATCTTGAAATATCCACCAAGTAGCATAGAACACCACAAGGATAAACAAGCTGTTTAGCAACACTGATTTTGTTGGGCTATATTTTCTAACAAGCTTACGCTCTTCTAAATATATCCTGTCCATCTCTACCTCCTTAATAAAGTTAAACTCCTTCATTAAGATAATTATATGCAAAAAATGCATTTCATTTGTCTATGTAAAAAACTATAAATTTCATAATTGTCTCAGAAAAGTGTCATTTTGGAAGTTTTATGGTAAATAAGGAGCCATCTTTAGTTTTTTGAACTTCTAAAATGCCACTACAATGTTCCTCAATAATGATTTTTGAGATATATAGTCCTATTCCAGAACCGTTTTTGTTCTCTTTTGTAGAAAAATAAAGATTAAAAATTTTATCCATAATGCTATCATCTATCCCACCTGCATTATCTTCTATGCTTAAACAAAGATAATTTTCTTCAGTGTAAGTTGAAATTTTAATAAATTTATTTTCCGCCTCTCTTTCTATAAATGCATCTCCAGCATTATTTATTATGTTTAAAATAACTTGTGATATCTCATTTTTGTATGCATAAAAAGTAGCATTGCATTTGTAGTCTGTGTAAATTTTAATGCCATTTGCCTGCAGTAGAGCCTCTACAATATAGATTGACATACTGGAAAGCTCTTCTAGACTGGTAAGTTGTTTTTCTTTGGTTGGTTTAAAAAATTCTCTAAACTCATCTATGGTTTGGGATAGATATTTTGAGTAGTTTTCTATCCTAAAAATTTCTTCTAAAAAACTTGCTTTATTAAACTCATCCATCATTATGCTTGTATATAAATATGAAGATGTAGCCGTTATAGCTGCAAGTGGTTGTCGCCACTGGTGGGCTATCATATCAAGAATTTCACCCATTTGAGTTAGTCTTTGCTGGTACCTAAGCTGCTCATCTTGTTTTCTTATGATTTGTAATTGATTTTGAACCTCTTCGTTTAGGGATTTGTTTAAGCGTTTTATTTTTTCTCTACTCTCTTTAAGCTTTTTTTCTGCTTCTATTCTTTTTGTAATATCGACAATTATCCATAAAACCTCATCTTGTGAGGCTATTGGGTCTCCTGAAATTCTAAGCCATATTTTTTTACCACTTTTATGCTTGAACTCATAGTCTAAATATAGGGCTTGATTTTGTCTTACTTTGTTGAAAGCTATATCGGCAAAATGTAGATATTTATCTTTGTTTATGTGGATTTCTTCAGCTGATTTTCCAATAATTTCATCTTGAGAGTAGCCTAAAATTTTACAAAAAGTTTCATTGCATTCTATTATGTTTCTATCTTTATCTACTATAAAAATTCCAACACCCGAGTTTGAAAATATTTTTTTGAATCTTTCGTGGTTATTTTTACTATTTATGATATACATTTTATTTTGTATCCTTGTGAGTAGATGTTTTCAATCAGCATGTAACCTATCTTTTTATTAAAACGAGATATTAAATTTCTAACTCTTTTATTGTTATTTAGGTCATCATCAAAAACTGCATTTTCTATATCTAAGCTGCTAATTATCTTATTTTTAGAGCTAAGTAATAGTTCTAAAAGTAAAATTTCATTTTTTGTTAGTTTTATAGATCTATTTTCTTTGAGTAAATTTGAACTTTTTTTATCCCAATAAAATCCACCATCTAGATAGATTAAATTTTTACTAGTTTGAGCTATTTTTTCAAAAGTATCTAAAAGTTTTTCTATAGTAAATGGTTTTAAAATATACATATCAACACCAAGTGCTATGGCTTTTGTAAAAAACTCAGTCTTGTCATAAGCTGAGAAAATAACCACTTTAACATTAGGGTCTATTTTTTTAATTTTTTCTATCATCTCAAGTCCGCTTATTTGCGGCATGTTAATATCTGTAAAGACTATATCAACAGGGTTTGATTTAAAATAACTTAAGCCATCAACTGCATTTTCAAACGAGACAACTTTGCTAAAAAATAGCTCCAAGTTTTTTGTGGTTTGTTCTCTTACATCTTTATCGTCTTCTACATAAAGCACACTCATATGGTAAATTTTACTCTTAATCCCTTTTAGCCTATCTGCTTGCATTTTTTAAAGTCCTTTTTTTGTAAGCTCATAAAAGTATTATAACTAAGTTAAATAATGTTTTATTAAATTTTAAATAAATATTAAAAAAATATATTAGTTTAAAAATTTAGAAAAAAACTTTATATCGATTTAAACTTGATTTGCTAAAATATTCAAATTTAAAAAAGAGAAAAAATGGAAAGTTTTATATCAAACATTAAATCAAAAAAACCCTTAATTCACTGCATTACAAACTACGTTACCGTAAATGATGTAGCAAATTCTATAATTGCTATTGGTGCAAGTCCCGTGATGGCTGATGATGTTAATGAAGTTAGCAAAATAACAACTCTTAGTAGTGGACTACTCATAAATTTAGGAACTCTAAACTCTAAAACTATTAGTTCTATGGAAAAATCACTTGATATTGCCAAGAGTCAAACCGGCAAAAAAATAGCAACTGTCTTAGACCCTGTTGGAGTTGGGGTTAGTAAGCTTAGAAATGATACAGCTATTAAGTTTATAGAAAATTATAAATTTGATGTTATAAAGGGCAATATCTCAGAGATTAAATTTTTAGCAGGCATTGATAGTTTTACAAAAGGCGTTGACGCAAGTAGTTTAGATGAAAAAGATGGGCTGAGCCAAAGGGTAAAAATAGCAAGAGATTTATCGCAAAAAACTGGTTCCGTTATAGTTATAACTGGAGAAGTTGACATCGTTTCAGATAGTAAAACTAGTTATCTGTGCAAAAATGGAACTTTTATGATGGGTAAGTTTTCAGGAAGTGGATGCATTTTAGGTGGAATTATCGCTGCTTTTTGTTCCGTAAATGAAGACACCCTAAAAGCCAGTCTAGCGGCAACTTTAAGCGTTGGGATAGCTGGAGAGCTTGCTGGAAATAGCCCAGTAAGAATTGGAAATATGAGTTTTAAACACAAATTTATAGATGAAATTTATTTTTTAAATGATGAGACTCTTAAAAGCAGAGCGAAATTTGAAGAGATTGGAGAGATTAAATGAGGGTTATTTTAGCTTTTTTACTTACAGTAAATATCATTTTTGCAAACCAAAAAGAGATGGAGGTTTCTGACCCATTGTCAGGCTACAACAGAGTTATGACATCTATAAATATGGCATTTTATGACTATATAATGTATCCTATAAGTTATAGTTATGACTACATTATGCCAGACCCGATTCAAGGGGCGATTTCAAATTTTTTTGATAATTTGCTCTATCCAATGAGACTTGTAAACAACCTTTTTCAAGGTAAATTTGAAGCATCCTGGGTGGAGACGAAGCGGTTTTTTATAAATACTACTATTGGTTTTGCTGGTTTTAGTGACGCGGCAACTCTTCACTTTGATATACCAAAGCACAGCGAAGACTTTGGGCAAACTTTGGCTGTTTGGGGAGTTCCATCTGGGGCTTATATCGTTTGGCCTATCATTGGACCATCAAATTTAAGAGACACGGTTGGTTTGGTAGCAGACTATTTCTCAGACCCGCTTAGTTATATAGAGGATGACTGGACGGCATTTGGAGTAAAAGCTGGTAGAACTATAAATGAAGACTCTCTTAATCCAGGAGCATTTAGCAAAGAGGCAAAAACAAATCCAGACCCATATATTTTTATAAGAGATAGTTATATTAAAAAAAGAAATTATGAAATATCAAAATAATTTTGTTGATTTTAGCTAGCATTTATCTAAATTTTGTTAAAATTACTTTTACTACAAAAAATGCGGAGAGTAAAACGACCTGGTGGCGTTCACGGACTTCAAATCCGATGTCGGGGCGGTTGACCGTTTCGTGGGAGGTTCGATTCCTTCACTCTCTCGCCAAAACTTCACGGATAAGATATGCTTTTTAAAAACAATGACGCTCGCGATCTTCTTATTATCACTCTGCTTTTTATAGGTTTTATTTTTATGAAAACTGATTTTTTTAGTGGATACAACGTAGCAGTAGAGACTATTTATATGCTTACGACACTATGTTTTTTAGTTTATTGCGTTACTAAAAGATTTAGAGTTAAGAAAATGTATCATCAAATTTTTGATTTGGCACATAATGGAATTTTTATCACAAACAAAAGCGGGAAAGTTTTAAATGCGAATGAAACGTTTTTTAAAATCACAGGACATAAAAGAGATGAGATAATCGGCAGAAGATATTTTTTGTTTGATTGTGCGAGCTATGAGATTAATAAATCCGTTGAAGAGATTGGTTGTTGGCATGGAGACTTTACTATAGATAGTAAAAATGGAGATCAAATTTATACTCTTGCTTCCATAAATAGATTAAGTTTAGAAGGTGAAACTTACTACATTGGCTCCATTTTTGATATTACAGCTTTTAAAGAGCAAGAAAAAATATTAAGATATGTAGCAACTCACGATCAACTAACAGGACTTCCTAATAAAAGTCGTTTTAAAGAGTTGCTAGAAAACTCAATTAAAAATCATAAATTTGACAGATTTTTAGCAGTTTTGTTTATTGATTTTGATGATTTTAAAGGCATAAATGACAGATATGGGCATATAATCGGCGATGCCTATTTAAAAAGATTTTCTGATAGGATGAGTATTGCTTTAGAGGACAAAGGAATTTTAGCTCGTTTTAGTGGTGATGAGTTTGGCGTAATTGTGCCAAATTTAAAGAAAAAAGATGATGTATTAAGTGTGGTTAACTCTTTTTTAAGGGCTTCTAGTATTGGTATTGATGTGGATGGATTTAAAAATCTTAAAACGACTCTTAGCATAGGCATCTCTTTTTATCCACAAATTAAAGGTGTTACTTCTGAGGAGCTGATAGACCAAGCAGATCAGGCTATGTATATAGCTAAAGGCGAGAAAGACTCTTCTTATTTTATCTATAAAAAGTCACAAATTTAACCTTAAATAAGCAAATTTGTGATATGCTTATGCGAAGTTAATTTTTGGAGAAAAATATGGACAACACAAGAGCTGATTTAGATCACGAAATTCCTAATGGCTCAAGACTTTATTTTAGCAAATCTGCATCGCTAAAAAGGGAGCTTGAGAGTTTTTCAGCAGCTGTTTTTCAAAAAAACGGTTTTGAAGAGATTATAACACCTCATTTTTCATACCACCAGCATTTAAGTGTTGCAAGTGATACAATTTTAAGCTTTAAAGACTCTACAAACCACGATATAAGCCTAAGAGCAGATAGCACGGTGGATGTGGTTAGGATAGTTTTAAGACGCTTAAAAAATGATGACTTAAAAAGAGTTTTTTATATCCAGCCTGTTTTTAAATATCCAAATAGCGAGTTTTATCAAATCGGAGCTGAGTTTATAGGCGAGAGAAATTTAAGCTTAGCTATAGAGATAACCGATACTATTTTATCAGAGTTTAAAATAGACTCATTCTTACAAATAAGCAATATCGAAATCCCAAAACAAATTTGTAAAATTTTAAATATTCCGATTCAAATTTTTGAAAAAGGCGACATTAGCCAGTTTTTATCATCAGATGTGAAGTGGCTTAGAGAACTAGCTAGGATAAACTCAGCCGGCGATATAGAAAATATCAAAAAACTTGTCCCAAGTGAACTTATAAAACCACTTGAGAGCATGGAAAGTCTTGCAAGCGGACATAAAAACGCTAAATTTGCACCACTTTACTACTCAAGAATGCGGTATTATGATGATCTGTTTTTTAGATTTATAAGTGGAAACTCGGTTTTATGTAGTGGTGGAGACTATGAGATAGATGGTTTAGAATCAAGCGGATTTGCTCTGATGAGCGATGCTGTAATTGAGAAAATTTTAGAGAAAAAGGACTAAAAATGAGTAAGGTTGATTTGATTGTTGGAAGCCAATGGGGCGATGAGGGAAAAGGTAAAATCGTTGATATGATGTCAAAAAACTATGACTATGTTTGTAGAAGTGCAGGCGGACACAACGCTGGGCATACAATCGTAGTTGATGATAAAAAATACACCCTTCACTTAGTTCCAAGTGGAATTTTACACAAAAACATTATAAATATCATAGGAAACGGAACAGTTGTAAACCCAGCTGTTTTGATAGAAGAGCTTTCAAATTTTAGTGATTTAGAAGGAAGGATTTTTATAAGCGACAGAGCTCATCTGAACTTAAATCACCACGCCTTAATTGACATGGCAAATGAAAAGCTTAAAGGCAAAAACGCTATCGGTACGACTGGCAAAGGCATCGGACCAAGCTATGCAGACAAAATCAGTAGAACTGGACATAGAGCAATAGACTTGCTAGAGCCTGAAAAGCTTTGTGATAGCTTAATGCAAACTTTTGAAGAAAAAGAGTATGTTTTTAAGGTTTTAGAGATAGAGACTCCAAAAAGAGAAGAAGTTTTAAAAGAACTCATTAGATACAAAGAAGTTCTTGGTAAATTTATTACAAACACAACTAAAATGCTTTGGGACGCGGTTGCGGCTAATAAAAAGATTTTGCTTGAAGGTGCACAGGGTACTATGCTTGACATAGATCATGGAACTTATCCTTATGTTACTAGCTCAAACACAGTCTCGGCTGGAGCACTTCAAGGCGTTGGACTTAGCCCAAAAGATATAGGAAATGTTGTAGGAATTGTAAAAGCTTACACTACAAGAGTAGGAAATGGACCTTTCCCAACTGAAGATTTTGGCGAGGCTGGCGATATGATGTGTGAAGTTGGACATGAGTTTGGCTCTACAACAGGTAGAAGAAGAAGATGTGGTTGGTTTGACGCTGTTGCTGTAAGATATGCAGCTAGACTAAACGGCATTGATGAGTTTGCTTTAATGAAACTTGACGTTTTAGACGGGTTTGAAAGCATTAAAATTTGCACCGCTTATAAGACTAAATGTGGAGAAACAATCGACTACCTACCTACAAATTTAGATGAAGTAGAGCCTGTTTACATAGAAGTTCCGGGCTGGAAGTCAGTCGTTGGAGTTAGAGAGTTTGATAAGCTAGAAGAAAATGCGAAAAAATATATCCAAAAACTTGAAGAACTAACAGGTGTGAGAGTTGGATTTGTCTCAACTAGCCCAAAAAGAGATGACACTATAAGGAGATAGGTATGAAAGTAAGAGTACCACATATCCCTTATGTTGCTAGAAAAATTTCTATCGATATGCTAAAGTCAGGGCTTATAACTTTTAAAACCGATAGAAACGCTGTTGTAGCTATCGCTGAAGAGGTTTTAAAAGAAGACGCTCAAAAAGAAAGAGCCATCGATGAGAGAGTAAATGAGCTTTTAGATGAAAATAGCGAAGATATGCATATCATGCAAGTTGACAAAAGAAGCATGTTTTGGATGGTTAAAAAAAGACTTGCCCAAGAGAGTGGGTTTATTTTAGAGTATGAAGATCGCTACAATAAAATTTCGCATGAAATTTTAGAAAGATCTTGGAAAAAGGACTTGATAGATTACTCAGTTTCAGAAAACAGAGCTAGAAATATCATCTATTCATCTATAAATGAGTATTTGAGAGTTTTCGATGACATAGAAGAGATTGTCGCAAAAAAACTTGAAAATAGCAGTAGAAAGCTTATCGTTGGAACGGAAGAGTATGACTTAGAGTTTGAGAGATACTACCAAGATGAGCTTAAAAAAAGAGGAATGTTCTAAGTTATGCATAAAAGCAAACTTCAACAGTATCAAGACGCTATCGATGCTAGTAATATCGTCTCAAAAACCGATAAAAATGGCTTTATAACGTTTGTTAATGATGAGTTTTGCCAGATTTCAAAGTATAAAAGAGAGGAGCTCATCGGAAGAGCTCATAACATCATCCGTCACCCAGATGTTGACGAGGCTGTTTTTAAAAAGCTTTGGGAGACGATACTTGATAAAAAGGTCTATAGAGGCGTTATAAAAAGTAGAGCTAAAGATGGCTCTGCTTTTTATCTAAACGCAACCATTATCCCTATGCTTGATGAAAATGATGAGATAGATGAGTTTGTAGCTATCAGGCACGATGTAACAGAGATATTTAATCTAAATGAGAGACTAAAAGAGACTCAAGAAGAG
The DNA here is from genome assembly GCA_012519705.1 of Campylobacteraceae bacterium. Classification (GTDB taxonomy): domain Bacteria; phylum Campylobacterota; class Campylobacteria; order Campylobacterales; family Campylobacteraceae; genus Campylobacter_B. Next base: position 860 of record JAAYPR010000013.1, on the reverse strand, counting down.
CTTAGAGAGCTAAATTTATCACTTGAAGATAAAGTTCACACACAAACAAAGGAGCTTTTAAAGCTAAATAAAACCTTAGAAAAAAGAGTTGAAGAAGAGGTTTTAAAAAATGAAGAGAAAAATAGGCTTTTGGCTGAGCAGTCAAAGCTAGCAAGTATGGGCGAGATGATAGGGCATATCGCTCATCAGTGGCGTCAGCCGTTGAGCGAGCTAAGCATAGCTCTTTTTAAACTAAAGCAAGAAATGGCTGATGAAGAGAGCTTTTTAAAAACTTACGAACACTCAAAAAGCATTATAAAAAGCATGTCAAACACCATAGATGACTTTAGAAATTTCTTTAAAACTGACAAAGAAAAAGAGTATTTTTTCATAGAAGATGCTGTAAATGATGCTTTGAGGCTACTTAAAGGCTCATTTCAAAAGCATAATCTCAAAGTAGAAATCCAAAAAGATGATGGCGCTAAGATTTATGGAATAAAAAGTGAGCTTTTTCAAATTTTAGTAAATCTTTTAAACAACGCAAAAGATGCCCTAAAAGAAAGTGGCGAAGAGAACATAAAAATAACCATAAAAAAAGATAGTAAGTTTGCTTATGTTTCGGTTTTTAACGCTGGAAAGCCAATAGATGATAAAATACTAGACAAAATTTTTGAGCCATATTTTACAACCAAGCACCAAAGTGTTGGAACAGGGCTTGGGCTTTATATGAGCAGAGTTATAGCTCAAAATATGAACTCAAAACTAAGTGCAAGAAATTTACAAAATGGAGTGGAGTTTTTGATTAAAATACCAATTGAAAGGTCTATAGATGCATGAGAATTTAAGCATTTTAATAGTCGAAGATGAAGACGGCATAAGAG
>JAAYPR010000012.1 GCA_012519705.1 Campylobacteraceae bacterium | reverse complement strand
AGCAGAGCAAAGCACAGGCGTAAAAGCATTTTTGTATCAGTACTAAGGTTTTCTAAAAGCCTTTTAAATAGTGCTTAAATTTGATGAAATTTATAGAGTTTAAACACTTTTATACTTCAAATTTAGCCCCTAAATTTAGGGGCTAAATTATTTTTACAATACAAAACTATATATTTCTCACAACATCTGGATTAGAAAACATAATTACAGTATTTAAGCCAGATAAAGATGTTAACTTAAGCTTACCATAAAGGCATACTGGTATTTGTTTATTATTTTTAAATCTCCTATCTGGACCCCCAGACTTATTAACATATTGCCATGTTTTATCTACAACTTGTGCGTCTTTTGGAACGGACTCCTCTTCAATAAAACGCCTAGTATAAGCATGGCTTGATATATCACTATAATTCAATGCACCTATCTTGCTGCCCTGAAAAATAAAAAGCTTGTCTGGTAAAAAAAGAATAGTTTCCTTTCTTGTTTTAAATGATGCAACTTTTACATTAGACCTAAATGGGAATGGAGCTTTTGTGGTGGCATTGCAACTTATTCTACCGACTGTACTGCTTGCTCCAGCAGCATACTTACTATCAATCACTTTGCTAGTTTCTGTTATTCGCCAAACTTTCTTACACTCAGTAATTTTAACCATTGGATTGATTCTGCCATTAACAATATCTTGCTGGTCTTCGTCAATATCATATTCAAGCTCAATTATACCTCTTGTCTCAACATAATTAAGCAATACTACAAACAATAGAGCAACTACAAAAAAAATTGGATAAAAAAAACCAATCAGTAAAGAAATCAATACTCCAACAATTGATAGCTTTCTCATTAATATGGCTTTACTTGCTAAAGCTAACATTTCTTCTAATCCTTCAGACACCATCTCCGTAGCAATATTATTTTCAATTTTTACAGTATCGTAATGATTATTGTCAATAATAGGTGTTGGTTGCTGAACAGGGTTCGTTGTAAAATTAGATTGTTTTCTATTATTTTTTCTTGTTTCATCAACATAAGATATACCTGTTCCAGGGATAAATGCAGTTCTTCTTGTTCTACCTGTAGCTGTCCTTGTTATACGATACCCTTTCGTCCCCCAGCTATATCCAATTCCGGATTTGCTGATATTTATCCGAAATCCACCACCTAAATTAATACTTTTTCTGAATCTAAACCCCATATCTTGCCTTTGTGATTGAAATCTATAACTATAATTTTTTAAATTAAAATTTCTCTTTCTAATTATATGCTTCATAACTTAAACTACAATACAATCATATCCATTTTTATCATAAATAATAAATTCTTTGTCACATTCTTTACACTAAGCTTAAAAATCCAACATTAACCACTTCTAAAGCAACAAAATAGGATAATCTCTATAAATTTTCTACAAAAGGAAATAAAAAAATGGATAACAAAAAATTCATCTGGCTTTTAGTGGCAATCGCCACTTTTTTTGCTATAACTTATTTAACACCTAACATAGACGGGCTAACCCACTCGGCAAAAGTCTCTCTTGGAGTGGCTGTTTTTGCCATCATCGTTTGGATAACTGGAGCGGTTGATGATGCACTAAGTGGGATAATGATCGTCTTTTTACTAGCTGCTTTTAAAGCTACACCAAAACTAGCAGACGCGTTTAGTGGGTACTCAAACACATCTTTATGGCTTATAGTTATCGGTTTTATCATGGCTGCCGGTATGGAAAAATCAGGTCTTTCAAAAAGGATCGCCCTACTTATGATAAACTCAGCCAAAGGCTCTGCCATAGGGGTTTACTGGGCTGTGTTTTTTGTCATGGCGATACTTAGCTTTTTAGTTCCATCCATCACCGCTAGAACTCTTCTAATGCTTCCTATCATCCTTGGTATCGGTCAAGCTTTTGGAGCGGTAGAAGGCAAGAGCAACATCGTAAAAGCCCTTGTTTTCATAGTTGCTATGAGTGGAACAATGATGAGTTTAGGAATTCTCACCGCTCACGTTGGTAACCCCATCACAGCAGGGTTAATCGAACAAGCAACTAAAGAGACGATTTCTTGGTCAGAGTGGTTTAAAATAGGCGGTTTCCCAGCTTTCTCGCTTGCGACTATTTCCGTTTTTGTAATTAAATGGATGTGGGCACCTGAAAAAGCGACTCTAGGAGCAGGAGAGAGCTACGTTAGAGATGAACTTGCAAAACTTGGCAAGTTTTCAAGAGATGAAATTTACACTCTTATTGTGTTTTTTATAACCTTAGTTTTGTGGGCGACTGACTCTATACATAAGACAAATGTCGCTGTAGTGGGGCTTTTAGCAGTTATCATGCTACTTTTTCCAAAAGGTGGGCTTATGAGCTGGAAAGAAGCCCAAAGCAAAGTTCCGTGGAATGTTTTTATAGTTTATGGTGCTGGGCTTTCCATGGGAGCAGCCCTTGCAACAAGCGGAGCGGCTAAATGGCTAGCTGGAACTATGCTTTCGCCAATCGTTGATTACAGCGTTTCTATGCAAATTATTATCCTCATTTGGATAGTGACTTTGCTTCAGGTGTTTTTCACAGGTGGTGGACCAAAAACAACAGCACTTACACCCATCATCATCGCTCACGCAACTGTCATAGGGGCTGACCCGCTTGTATTTGCCCTAGTTCTTGGTATGAATATGCAGCACCAATACATGCTTCCAGTTAGCAACATGCCAAACGCCGTTGCTATGGGGACTGGACATATCACAGCAAGAGAGCTTATGAAAACAGGGTTTGTTATGAGCGTGGTAGCGTGTATCTATATGAGTTTGATGGTTTTAACTTTTTGGAAATTTATCGGGGTTGTAAACTAGAATTTCCGCTTTTTAAAAGCGGAAATTTCTTTTATTTTCTTATCTCAACTGAAAGCTTATGAGCTTCCAGCCCTTCAGCGTCTGCTAGTGCCATACAAGCCTCGCTTAGTTCATCAAGTCCAGTTTTATTCATACCGATAATCGAACTTCTTTTTATAAAGTTATTTACCCCAAGTGGTGAGAAAAACCTAGCACTTCCGCCCGTTGGCAATGTGTGGTTTGGACCAGCTAAGTAGTCGCCAATGGCTTCTGGTGTATAGTGTCCTAAAAATATCGCCCCAGCGTGCTTGATAAACGGTAGATAACTAAACGCATCATCAGTTGCTATCTCTAAGTGCTCAACCGCTAAAGCGTTCATTAACTCAATGCTCTCATTTTTATCCACAGTTATCACAATCGCTGCTTTTGTGCCAATGCTTTTTTTAGCTATCTCTTTACGGCTTAGAGTTGGTAGGATTTTATTTATCTCACTCTCAACTTCTTTTGCAAATTTAGCTGAGTGAGTGACTAAAAAGCTACTTGCTAGCTCGTCATGCTCTGCTTGAGATAACAAATCCATCGCTATGTGGTAAGGGTTGGCACTCTCATCAGCGATAACGCCGATTTCACTTGGTCCTGCTATCATGTCTATATTTACATCGCCAAAAACTAGTTTTTTAGCAGTTGCGACAAAGATATTTCCCGGCCCTGTGATGACATCAACTTTTGGGATGCTCTCTGTGCCATACGCCATAGCAGCTATGGCACCAGCACCGCCTATTTTATAAGCTTTTTTGATTTCTAGTACGTGCATAGCGGCAAGCAGAAGTTCAGGCACTTTTCCATTAACAGCAGGGGTGCAAACTACTATATCTTTAACCCCAGCTACTATTGCAGGGACTGCGTTCATCAAAAGTGAGCTTGGATAAGCAGCTTTTCCACCCGGTATATAAAGCCCAGCACTATCAACAGGTGTAACTTTTTGCCCTAAAATAGAGCCATTTTCTTCAAAACTTAACCATGTTTTTTCAAGCTGTTTTTCGTGATAATCTTTTATCCTTTTAGTCGCTAAGCTTAGAGCATCTTTTAACTCATCACTTGTGTTATCAAAAGCCTCTTTCATCTCTGCCTCTGTGATAGCTAAGTTGTCCTGAACTTCCCAGCCATCAAATTTAGCGATTTGCTCTTTTAGTGACTCGTCGCCTCTTTTTCTAACATCATTGATTATGCTTGTGACAATTGGCATCACATCTGCCATATCGCTGTCGCTTCTATTTACAAGCTTTTCAAACTCGCTTTTGAAACCAAAATCTTTACTATATAAAATTTTCATATTTTTCCTTAGATCATATTTTTAAATTTATATCTCTCAAGTTGCGAAATGTTTCCTAAAATTCCGCCTTGGTGAATATATAAAATGTTTTCTTTAAACTCTCTTAAATTTGCAAAAAGAGTTAGAAACCCAACTGGGTCGTAAATCAAGTCAAACTCAACCTTTGTCTCATCCAAAAGCTCTTTCCAAATTTCCACAAGCTCTTTTTTCAAATCCCCAAAATGATACTTTTTAGGTGGGTTTAAGATGGTTAAATTTGGCAGGTTATTTAAACCTAGCTCTTCTATTTGCTTTTCTAGATAGGCTATATCTCCAACACACGGCACTGTGAAAACTCTAAATTTAGTATGTTTTGCTAGATATGCCGCACTTGTTCCAGTTCCACTTGGTAAAAAGATGTCAAATTTAAGGTTGTTTTTTCTAGCAAACTCATCTATCTCTTTAGCTTGGGCTATAAATCCAAACTCAGCCTCCTTTTGCGCAACGCCCTCTTCAACAAAAATGCTTCTCTCATCCATCAAATTTAGAGCAAATTCCCTTCTATCTTCACTGATAAAATACTCCATCCCATTATCAAGTGCAGATTTAAAGTTCCCAACTGGATTTTCCTTTAAATTTGAGTTTAAGTGGCTCATCACATATTTAAACTTAAGCCCTTTAAGCTTTGCAAAAACAGATAGCGACTGCATAGCATTTGACTGGGATGAGCCGTTTAGGATAACAGTATTAAATTTGCTTAAATCAGTATCCAAAAAATAAGCTAACTTTCTAGCTTTATTACCATTAAACTCGCCAAGCAGGTCGTCTCTTAGTAAGTAAAACTCTAAATTTCTAAATTTTATCTTGTCAAATTTCGCTGTTGTTTGCATCATAACTCAAAATTTTCTGTATTTCATTTATAGTGTTTTTGTTTGAAAGAGAGAATTTTATCTCTATCCTTCTACTAGCATCTTTATCTTCAACGCCGTTTTTCAAAACTGGGTTCATAAAGCTTCTGCCACTTGCTATTAGATAGTGTTTAAGTCTCTCATCATCACTCCATGAGTTGATAAACTCCATAACGGAAAATGCTCTCATCTGTGAGAGTTCTAGGTTAAAAAGATATCCGCCATCGCTATCTGTGTGCCCTTCTATGATGATGGAGTCTAGGTTTTGTCTTATCTCATCGTTATTTAGAAGCACGTCAAAATATTTTTCCAAAGTCGCTTGAAGCTCAGGCTTGGCAACTTCTTTTAAAACATACGAACCACTATCAAACAAAACTCCAGATGAGAGAGTTAAAGCTCCTGTTTCAGAGTCTATCTTTACACTATCTCCTAAGTTTTCTTTGATATGGGCTACTGCTTTTACGCTTACACCTGTTAAGTTTTCTATCTTGTTTCTTGTGATGTTTAAGTCGTGGAGAATTTTGTTAATACTTGCATCTTTTTGTGAAATTTGCTCCATCAAATAAGCGATTTTAAGCTCATTTTTGGAAGCTGTTTCGTTCATATCACTTATGGTTTCATCTTTTTTTAAGATATCTCCATAAAGTTCATATAGAGTAGCGTTTAAATCGGAGTTTTCATCATTTAAAGCATCAACTAATTTTTTAAGCTCATCAATCTCAACTATGAAAATTGAGTTTTCTTTTTTTAAATCACCAACTTCGATATTTATCTCATTTAGTCTATCGCTTAAGATTTGATTTAGAGTTTCTAACTCTGTGTTTTTTTCTCTCTGGCTTTTTAGGCTTGAAAGTGTGGTTATAAAATCAGCTTCTTTTTTCTTTAAGTTTTCCTGAGACAAAACATATTTTACAATAATCCCACCAATTAGCAGGATAAAAACAAAAAGAAGCCCCGCCATCAAATCAGCATAAGCTATCCAAAAAGTATCTTTTTCTTCTTTATTTATCTTCATTTTTATATCTATCTTGAAGTGTTTTTATAATGTCACTCTCTTTTCTCAACTCAAGAACTATTTTTTTAATCTCATCAATACTACCGTTTATGCCAGTTTCAAATTTATTCAAATCAGCACTAGCATTTTTTAAAGCATCTATTTCACTTACTAGCTTTTCAACACTTTCTATAAATTTATGATTTTGCTTTTGACTTTGAGACAAAAACTCGTAGAAATTCGCATTTAATCCTAGATAGGCTGAGTTTGCATTTTCTAAAAGAGTGTCGATATTTGATATAGTTTTTTCATATCTTTTGTTTGCGTTAAAAGAGCTCTCTTCTAATTCATTTAGGAAAATTCTAGTACTTTTTAGCTTATCAGCTGTGAGATTCAGTGTGTTTTCTTGATTTTTAAGTATGTCGTTAAAAGAGTCATAGTTTTTCTGCATAGATGCTTTTAAGTTCTCGCTAAACTCTGTAAGAAACATAGTCTCAAAACTATTTGCAATTTTTTCATTTCTTATTAAAATTTCTTGCATTAGGCTTTGCGAAATTTCATCTTTATCCCAAAAAAACTCTTTACTAGACTGCTTATATCTATAAAGTATCTTTTGAAATCTACTAAGCCCTCTTTTTTCAAAGTATATCCACCACAAAGCTAAAAATATCCCGTAAATTGAGACATAAAACGCTGTCCCAACCCCGCCAAGTAGCTGGGCTATCTCAGTTTCAAGTGCATCAATATCGGTTGATGAAAACTCAGGCATCGCTATAGCAATACTTATAAAAGTTCCTAAAATTCCAAGCATCGGAAACACTCCAGCAGCAACTGAAGCGTAGTTGTCATTTCTTATATCGTTTGTAAACTTTTCAGCGAAACTATCAAAAGGGGCATTTGACTTTTTGCGGTTTCCAACAGTCATCAAATGCCCTATAATGTAGTCTTTTAGCTCGCTTCTAAAAATACTTGTCTTTCTTTCAAAAAGACAGCACCCATACTCTGCACTATGTCTTGCAAAAATAAGTGCGATAAAAAGCAAAATGCCAAGCATTACGATGGAGTGAATCTCTACTTTTAAAGCTGTGTATCCTAAATATCCAGCTAAAAAAAACAGAAATACCAAAACTGGAACTAAAACTATCCTTAGATAAACTAAAACTAAAGACCGCTTTGACTCTTCTAACAGTGCTAATTCAACTACTTCATTTTGCATGGAATCTTAACTTCCTTTTTATGCTTTTTAGTTTCTATCTATACAGTTTAAATCTTCAAAAGCTTGAAGAAGTCTATCCCTCATACTCTCTTCGCCTTTTCTTAGCCACTTTCTTGGGTCATAGTAGCTTTTGTTAGGCTTATCATCGCCTTCTGGATTTCCGATTTGTCCTTGCAAGTAGTTTCTATATTTAAGCTCATACTCTCTTACCCCATCCCAGAATGCCCACTGAGTATCAGTATCGATATTCATCTTAATAACACCGTAATTTACAGCATCTTTGATATCTTGTATATCGCTTCCGCTTCCACCGTGGAACACGAAATTTACAGGTTTTTTTGGTAGGTTAAATTTTTCTTCCATATAAGCTTGTGAGTTTTTAAGAATTTCTGGTCTTAAAATAACATTCCCTGGTTTATAAACCCCGTGAACGTTACCAAAACTCGCTGCTATGGTAAAGTTATCGCTTACTTTTATAAGTCTTTCATATGCAGCGGCAACTTCTTTTGGCTGAGTGTAAAGCAAAGCGTTATCAACGTTTGTATTATCAACGCCGTCTTCTTCCCCACCAGTTACTCCAAGTTCTATCTCAAGCCCTACGCCTATCTCACTTAGTTTTTTAAGATACTCTTCGCAAGTACTTAAGTTTGACTCTAAGCTCTCAATGCTTAAATCTATCATATGTGAACTAAATAGTGGTTTTCCAAAAAGCTTGATGTTTTCTTTACTAGCTTCTATTAAAGCATCTATCCAAGGAAGTAGCTCTCTTCCAGCGTGGTCTGTGTGCAAAATAACAGGCACGCCGTAGTGCTCAGCTAGTAAATGAACATGTCTTGCACCAGAAATCGCCCCTAAAACAGCCGCATTTGGGCAAGCTTTGCCAGCGTAGTAGCTCGCTCCTCCGTTTGAAAACTGAACTATAACGGGTGAATTAACCTTTTTTGCACTCTCTAAAACTGCATTTATAGAGTTCGTTCCAACAACGTTTACAGCAGGAATCGCAAACCCGTTTTCTTTAGCATAATTATAAAGCTTATTTACATTTTCGCCAGTTACAACACCAGCTTTTACAACATCTAAAACACCCATTTTTATCCCTTATTTATACTCTATTTTTGCTTTGCTTCTTAATTCTTCAACTTTTTTGTTAATCATTTCAACAGCTTTATCTTGTCTGATAATTCCTGTGATATATGGCTTTACCTCATCAACATTTAGTTGTTTTGCTTCTTTTGCATCGTGTTTTAAGATGATGTGGTAACCAAATTGTGACTTAACAGGAGCTTTTGTCATCTCACCTTTTTTTAGAGCATCAGCCGAAGTGCCAAATGGCTCTACCATCTGCTCTTTTTGGAACCAGCCTAAGTTTCCACCATTCTCTTTTCCACTTGGGTCTATACTTTTCTCACTAGCTATTTCAGCGAATTTTTTCTCTAACTCTTCGCCTTTTAGTTTGCTTAAATCAGCGATGATTTTTTTAGCATCTTCTTCTTTTTCAACTAAGATATGGCTAGCTAAAATTCCCGCCGGCTCAACAAATTTAGCTTTATTGTCTTCATAGAATTTATTTACTTCTTCATCTTTTATCTCAAGTTTTTCTATCTCTCTAAGTTCCCAAACTCTAAGTGCGATATTTTCCTCAGCGATTGCGAGTTGCTCTTTAAAAAGTTCATCGTTTTTAACTCCACTTGCAACAGCGTTTTTTGTAAGAAGCTTGATATCTATAGCTCTATCAATGATTTGCTTTTTATGCTCATCTGAAAGCATAGCTGGATCCATACCTTGAAGACCTGCAAGCATAGGAGCTAAATCAACGTTTTTTATCTCCACTCCATCAACTGTAGCAAACACTTTTGCGTTTAAGCTAGCCGCAACTGCTAAACTTAAAGCACCAAATAAAATTTTTTTCATATATAACCTTTCATTTAAAAAATTCTTTTGATTATACACTAAATTGGTTGATTATTGGTAAATTTAGGCTAAAATCTCCGCATGAGAACAAAAAAAGACACATTAGAGATAAAAAGGCTGTTTTTAGAGCATTTTGATGAGCCCATAACCGAACTTGAGTTTAAAAACCTCTACGAGCTTTTAGTCGCTGTCATGCTCTCAGCACAATGCACTGATAAAAGAGTAAATTTAATAACCCCTGCCCTATTTAGCGAGTATCCGGACATAGAAAGCCTATCAAAAGCAAATTTAATGAGCGTAAAAGAGCTGATAAAATCATGCAATTTTTACAACAACAAAGCAACAAATTTAATCAAAATGGCAAAGTCTGTCATGGAAGATTTCGGCGGTGAAATTCCAAATACTAGAGATGAGCTTATGAGTTTAGCTGGCGTTGGACAAAAGACCGCAAATGTGGTGATGATAGAGTACTTTGACGCGAATTTAATGGCTGTGGATACTCATGTTTTTAGAGTTTCTCACCGCCTTGGACTAAGCAAGGAAAAAACGCCTGAAAAAGTTGAACTTGACTTAACTAAAGCCTTTAAAACCGAGCTTAACTGGCTTCACCAAGCAATGGTGCTTTTTGGTCGCTACACTTGCAAAGCTGCAAAACCAGAGTGTGATAAATGCTTTTTATATGAGCTTTGTAAAAGTAAGGATAAAGTTAAAAGAGAGGAAAGTTAGAGCTATATTTTCATTTGTCGCTTAAATTCTAGCTTTTGCATAGCAAAAGCAATTAAACCTGTGCGAAGCACAGCAACCCTGAACGTCGCCCAGGGATTGGGGTTCAAGGGGGAAAGGGGAGCGACTTCGTAATTTAAGCCCCCTTTCCCTCTTGTAAAAACAAACTAACGTTTTTATAACCACTCTCTATAGTCATTGCGAGGAGCGAAGCGACGTGGCAATCCATCAAAAGCATTTTGAAGAATTTATAAGATTTTTCTTCAATAAAAATTTTATCTATAAATTCATAAGCAAAAGCACCTTAAATTTAACTCAAAATTTATTCAAATGGATTTTACTTCGTGCTATGCACTCGTAACTGCCGAGACGCTTTGCTGCAGACGCCACGATTTTCTACGAAAATCTCGCAATGACGAAGTTGGTAGATAAAATTCTACAAACACCACGGCAGCAAGCTATCTCTGAGTGAGCACTGAAAAGCAATCCACAAACTCAAATTTTAAGCGTTCTTAACTATCTCATCCACAACTTTATATATTAAATCCGCAGAAGCAATTTCAAGCCTTTCATTTATGCTATGCGGTGAGAAAATATTTGGTCCGATAGATGTAACTTTAAGATTTGGATTTTGAGCTAAAAACACCCCACACTCAAGCCCAGCGTGAACTGCGGCAAACCTTGCTTCTGGTTTATGCTTCTTAAGACACTCTAAAATAAACTTTGAAAACTCATTGATTTCTGGTTTCCAAGGCGTTGTTTGGTTCTCTGTTCTTACATCAAAGCCAAAAGCATTTGCCAAAGTAATGGTCTCAAATTTAGAGTTTTCTAAGCCCTCAGCACTCATAGACCTAGCAAAAAACAGCACTTCAAAAACCCCGTCCTTTTCTTTTGCGGTAGATAAGTTTATACTATCTTCAGGGATATTTACTTCCGTGTTAAACGCCCTAACCCCTTGTGAAAAAACACAGAGCATATTTAAAAGCTCATCACTAAATTTATACACCGAAACACTCTCTTTTCCTAAAAACTTAGCTTTTATATAGTTTGGCACTTTACCCGGCTCTTTATCAAAAACAACTTTTGCTTTTGCTTTTGCAGCTACAGAGTTTCGTCTCTCGCCACCGTCAAACTCACTTATTTTACCGCCATTTTCTTTGATAAATTTAGCTATAAATTTAACCGCATTTGGGATGTTTTTATGAATTTCTGTCCCGCTATGTCCACCAGGAAACATCTCATCATCATCTAAAAAAAGCTCATAAACATACCCTGTTTTTGGCTCTTTTTCCACTTTTATTGTGGCATAAATATCCACACTTCCAGCACACCCGATGGAGACTCTATCGTCCTCTTCGCTATCTAAATTTAGTAAATTTGGACTTTTTACCTCGCCCTCAAACCTTGCAACGCCCCAAAGCCCTACTTCTTCGTTGTTTGTAAATATCACCTCAAAGTCATCATACTTATCCATCATACTCATCATCATAGCAACGCCGATGCCGTTATCCGCTCCTAACGATGAGTTTTTAGCACTTAAAAAGCCATCCTTTTCTTGTAGCACTATATTTGGTGCATCACCTACGCAAACCATATCATAGTGACTTTGTAAGCAAATCCTTGGGTTTCCCTTATATGCATGGATATTTCCAGCCTCATCAACACTTACTTCAAAGCCAGTTTTTTCACAGTGCTTTATAAGATAGTCTCTTAGCTCATCAGTTTCAAAACTTCCATGCGGAATGGCACAAATTTCCTTAAAATACTCCATATAACTCTTCATTTTAGTTCCTTTAAATTTAGCATTGGCTAAAATTATACCTAAAAAATAGGATAATTTATGGATTTAAATAGCGTTAGAAAAGCAAAACTAAATGAACTAGAATTTAAAATTTATAAGCCTTTGTTGGAGCAAATTCAAAGCCTTGATGATGTGGAGGCTGAGGCTAAATTTGATGATATTGTAAGTGTAAATTCTAAAATTTCACCCGAGTTTCAAGCCGAAATTTTTGGCACTGCCAAAATGCTAAAACCTTGGCGAAAAGGACCATTTAAGGTTTTTGATACCTTTATAGATAGCGAGTGGCAGAGTTTTATCAAATTTAACATCTTAAAACCACACCTAAGCTTAGATGGCAAAATCGTCGCCGACATCGGCTGTAACAACGGCTACTATCTTTTTAGAATGCTTGAAATGGGAGCTAAAAAGCTAGTTGGCTTTGACCCATCTATCCGCACATATTTGCAGTTTATGTTTATAGATAAATTTATAAAAAGTGAGATTAAATTTGAGCTTTTAGGAGTGGAACATCTGCCATTTTATGAGCATAAATTTGACACTTTGTTTTGTTTAGGGGTGATTTATCACAGAAGCGACCCTGTAAAAATGCTAAAAGATTTGAAAGTTTCGCTAAATAAAGGTGGTGAAGTTTTCCTAGATACGATGTATATCGACCTAGATGGCGACTTCGCTCTAGTGCCAAAAGAGCGTTACTCTAAGATGAGTAATGTCTACTTTGTCCCAACTATAACCGCACTTCAAAACTGGTGTGAAAAGGCTAAATTTAAAGATTTTGTTGTTCTAGCCACAAAAGAAACTGACTTTAGCGAGCAGAGAAAAACAGAGTGGATAGATGGCGAGAGTTTAAACGACTTCCTAGACCCAAATGATAGCTCTAAAACAGTTGAAGGCTACCCAGCACCAAAAAGAGTTTATGTTAGGCTTGGGGTTTAGATTTTGCTTTATATTGTCATTAAAAAAATAAGAAGACATGAGCTGTAACGTAATTTTTCAGAAGTAAATCTACAAAGTAATTCACTCTACAGCGGTCATTGCGAAGCCGTAGGCTGAAGCAATCCAGTTTTTGAAATTTTAGAGTGAAATTTAGCGAATTCGATTTTTTTAAATTTTGGTCTAATGCTCATTTTATAAATTTCTTATAATAACATATCTACCAATCTCGTCATTGCGAGATTTTGAGTGAAACGAAAAATCGTGGCAATCCATTTGAATAAAGCATTAATTAAATTTAAGGTATTTTTTTGTTACATTTAGAATTAAAATTTTAGTTAAATTTAATGCTTTTCTTTTTATAAATTTATAGCTAAAATTTATTTGAGTAGAAATCTTATAAATTCCCTATAATTTTATTCGATGGATTGCCACGCTTGCTAACGCAAGCTCGCAATGACGACTCTGGTAGTTTTGGTAATTTATGTTTTAAAATTTCATTTATAAATTTAGTTTTATAAACCCCTAATAATACATCTACCAACTTCACCATTGCGATAAAAAGTGCTAAATGAACAGCTTATAAACCTACCCCAAAACTATGGAGTTTCTTCTAGCTGTTTTTTGAAGCGAATACAAACAAAGCCCTAAAACTATCATATAGATAAAATTTAGACTTTTCATAGTGTCGTTTCTTATCTCATCTTTTTTTATAGCGGTTTTTATGTTTTCTAACTCTTTAGTCGCCAAAATAGACAACTCTTCAGTATAGTTATAGTCCATAAACATTTTAGTATTTTCTATAAACAGCTTTTTCGTAGCTAGTTTATCAGCTAAATTTGTGCTATTTTTATCCAAAAATTTAATTGATAGTTCGCTAAATTCATCTTTCATCAAATTTCTATCTAAATACTCATTTGTAAATTTATGACTGTCTATAGAACCTAGATTGAAAAAAGGAACTATTGAAGCTGGGGTTATTACGAGCATTAAAAAAGTTCCTATATAAGACAAAATTATTATTAATCTATATCTAAATAGCCATACCAATCCAAGCAGTATCATAACTGAATAAAACATTATGAAAAGCACAATTAATATTTCAAAATATGTAAAATTATAAAATTTACTTAAATCAATGTGCTTAAAGCTTAAATCTACTAAAAAAGCAACTGCACCAAACATCGCTATCATAAAAACCGTAAAATTTAGTATTTTTATAAAATTTGTATGATGCTCGCTAGTTTTTCTGTATATGCTTAAAATATATCTATCAACGATTTCCTTAAACGTTATCTTTTTTGCTTTTTCTTCATTATCCGCTGATTTTTGCTTCTCTTTTTTAGCATTATTCTTTTTTATTTCTTGCAAATATTCTAACTCTATCTCTTTTGCATAAAGTTCTAGTTTATGAAATTTACTTGCTTCTAAAGTGTTATTTACACTCATTAAAGAGTGTTTTATAGCCCTAAAAGAATCTCTAAAAGTATTTATATCAATTATCTTATTATCAGATACTTTGCATAAATTTTCATTACAATTTTTTATAACATATTTATTTATCTCGTCAATATTTAAGTTGATAAAAATTGCCTTATTAAAATCTTTAAAATAAGCACTTGAAAAATTCATAATATTCTTAAAAGTTACACCAAAAAAATTTGCTACCTTATCAAATTGACTTTCTTGAAAATTAGCAAAATCTTTAAAAACAGAGTTGTTAAAATAAGCATCACCCTTGAATTTAGTATTTGAAAAATCAATATTTTTATTGAAAATAAAATTTTTAAAATGAATTTCCTCATCGAATTCTACTGAATTAAACGCAATATCCTGCTCAAAATTACAACCATTAAACCTAACGTAATTCAAAAATTTAGAGTTGTTAAAATATACATTTTTTAAAAAAACATTTTTAGAAAAATCTACTACATATCCAAATTCGTTATAGCATAAAAATGTCCTATTCTCAAACATATTACCAGAAATATCTGTAAATTTTTCAAAAATATTGGATGTGATAAAACAGCTAGATTTAAAAAAGCAATCTTTAAAAATAATATTTTCTTTAAAAATTTGTTTATTAAATTTTATCTTTTTTAAAAAATAACATTTTTTAAATTCAAAACAATTATATAATTTAAATCCTTTTATGTTTTTTATAATAGCAGTATCAAATTTACATTTAATAAATGTTACCTTTAAAACTTCTGCCATATTGTTTAGAACTATGTCAGTCTGAAATGTAAAATTTTCAAATAATACCTCTCTAATATTATCAAATTTTAATTTCCTAATAATATTGAGCATAAGCCCGAAATCGTCAATACCTAATCTAACAACATCGTTATTTCCACAAATAAAAAGACCATAATAATCTAAATTTTCAGAGCAATATATAGGAATTAGTCTTACTGTAATATCTTCAACTTTAAAAATTTCCTCTATTTTGCTTTTGATATTTTTTTCATAATTTTCTTTCATAATAACTCCATTATTAGATCTAAAACCACCCCAAATAATACTCTATATTTTTAAGTTCGGTTTGCAAAGTTGTACTTCCACCGTGCCCTGGGTAAACTTTTATCTCATCCTTAAACTTAGCTACTTTTAAAAGGCTAGCTCTCATATCATTAGCATTTGAATATGGGAAATCAAACCTACCGATAGTATCTTTAAACAAAAAGTCCCCGCTAAACATCGCTTTTTCATCCCCGCATTTTACCTCTAGCATACAGCACCCCGGAGTATGCCCTGGGAAGTGATGAAACTTAACTCTAAATTTCCCCACTTTAAACTCATCGCCGTCTTTTGCCAAAACATCAGCTTTTGAGCCCTCTTTTAACATCACAGCCAAGTTTTTATCTAGCAAAAAAGCATCACTTTCGTGGATGTAAATTTTAACGCCAAGTTCGTTAAATTTATAGTTATCAAACACATGGTCATAGTGCCCGTGAGTGTTAAAAACCGCTTTTAAATTTGTAGTGTTTTTTACAATCCACTCACTTGCTCCCTCGCCTGGGTCTATGACGATTTGTTCATCTCCGCTATCTAAGATATAACAATTCGTAACCGCTCTTCCAAACTCTTTTCTTAAAATTCTCATTTTCTTCTTCCTTTCATCTGTAAATCCCAAATCATAACTACTTAAAGTATAGTTTTATTAAATAAATGTTAAAATGAAAAGATTTTATTTTTGATTTAGGTTAGATATGATTTTTGAGAATTTAGAGCGTGATTTACTAGAGTTTTTGGAAGAAAACTTAAAAAAAACTGGTAAAAGAAATTTCATCGTTGGTTTAAGTGGCGGGCTTGACTCAGCTGTAGTTACCGCACTTTGTAGTGAAGTGGCTAAAACTTACGCTATCATCATGCCAGCAGTTAAAGACGCAAACTTAGATGATGCCTTAAGCCACGCTTTGAAATTCAACCTAACTCATGAAATAGTCTCTATAAAACCACTTCTTGATGCTTATCCAAACCAAAACTTAAGCAACCACAGACGTGGAAATTTAATGGCTAGGTTTAGGATGGTAACTCTTTATGACCTGTCAGAAGAGTTTGACGCTGTTGTGGTTGGGACATCAAATTTAAGCGAGAGACTTCTTGGGTATAGCACCATTTACGGTGACTCGGCATGTGCTTTTAACCCAATAGGTGAAATTTTTAAAACTGAGATTTTTAAGTTTGCAAAACACCTAAATATAGATGAAAAAATAATCTCAAAAAGTCCAAGTGCAGAGCTTTTTGAAGGTCAAAGTGATGAGAGCGATTTAGGATATAGTTATGAGGAGCTTGACGCTGTTTTAAAAGAGTACTATGACGGTGGCGTAAGCTTTGATGAGTTAAAAACAAAGCAAGATAAAAATATCGTAGAGTTTATAGAAAAAAGAGTTAGAAACAACGCTTTTAAACTAAAAATGCCAGAAATCGCACAAATCAGAAGCAAGAGTTTAAAACTATAGCAAGTAAAGAGAGGGCAAAGTATGAAAAATATTCCATTTTTTAGATCAAACATAACTGATGAGGATAAAAGTCTTGTAAACAGAACTTTAGAAGACTTTAGCTATGAGCCAGCAAGAGAATTTGAAGAAGATATCGTTAGGTTTTTTAACAAAAAATATGCTATCGTTACAGATAATGGCACATCAGCACAGCACCTAGCCCTTTGTGCTATGGATATAAAAAGAGCTGATAAGATAATCTGCTCGGTCAACTCATTTCCAAGTGTAGCGGAGGTTATCCGCCACTTTGACGCTGAGCCGATCCCTGTGGATATCGACGAGCATGACTTTAACATCGACCCAAATAAGCTCGAAGATGCCCTAAAAAAGCATAATCACAAAAAACTAAAAGCCGCTTTCATAACTCATATCGCAGGCGTAAGTGCTAAAATGGATGAAATTTATGATATCGCAAAAAGATATGATATAAAAATCATAGATGACGCAAGTAGAGCGATGGGAGCTACTTATAAAAACCAAAAAATAGGCTCTCATGACGACTCTTTTATCTCTTGCTTTCAGATAAACCCTCAGTTTGAAAACACTATCGCAACAGCTGGATTTTTTACTACAAACGACGACGAGACGGCACATCGTGCAAAACTTATAAGAAGTCACGCGATAGTCTCAAGCAAATCAAAAGATGGAAGTTTGGACTATATCTATGACGTTGTAGATATCGGTCAGAGATATAACCTAAGTGGCATTTGTGCGGCATTTGCCAAGTCTCAGTTTGGAAAAACAGCTGATTTTATAAAAAGAAGAAAAGAGATAGCCAAAATTTATGATAAAGAGTTAGCAGACTGCCCACACGTGACAATCCCTGCTAAAAATAAAGACCACATCTACACTCAGTATATCGTTAAAATAGACAGAAACAGAGACAACTTCGCCAAAAAACTAAAAGAGCTTGGTGTTAGCGTTTCGCTTCACTATATCCCACTTCACTTGCTTACATACTATAAACAAAAGTATGACTTTAAAGTAAACGACTTCCCAGTTGCTCTAAAAACCTATCAGCAAGTTCTTTCTCTTCCGATATATGCGGACTTAAGCGATGAAGAAGTTTACTACGTGTGTGAAAAAGTAAAGCAAGTTGCCAAAAACCATGTCTAAAAAATCTATGTCTAGTAAAAAGTTTCACTCTTTTGTGCAAAGATACTTCTACTCGCCAAATTTAGGAGATAAATTTCTAGCTTACTTTTTATCTCCTTTGAGTCTAATTTATGCCTTTATCGTAACTTTAAAAAAGCTTTTTGCAAAGCCAAAAGATTTAGGCATTAGCGTCATAAGCGTTGGAAATTTAGTCGTTGGCGGAAGTGGGAAAACCCCTTTAACAAAGGCTTTGTACCAACACTTTAGCCAAAACAAAAAAGTTTTTATCGTGCTTCGTGGGTATAAAAGAGAGTCCAAAGGGATGATAAAAGTAGCTCTTAATGGTGAAATTTTAGTAGACACCAAAACAAGCGGTGATGAAGCTATGGAGTATGCTTTAATGGGAGCAAACGTTATAGTTAGCGAAGATAGAGTAATTGCTATAAATGAGGCTAAAAGCTTAGGGGCGGAATTAATCATCCTAGATGATGGGTTTTCTAAATTCAGCATAAAGAAATTTGACATAGTTTTAAAGCCCGAGATAAAACCACATTTTAACTTCACTCTTCCAAGTGGGGCGTATAGATACCCGCTATTTTTCTATAAATTTGCAAATTTCATCCCAAGCCCTAGTGACATAACTAAAACATCTTTTATAAAAAACGAAACCAAGCGAATGGTTTTAGTTACAGCCATAGCAAACCCAGCTAGGCTAAAAGAGCATTTTAAAAAATGCGTTGCGACCGAGTTTTTCCCAGATCACTATAGCTTCACAAAAGATGAGCTTGAAGAAATTATAAAAAAACACAACGCCACTTCACTTTTAATCACCATGAAAGACTACGTAAAAATCAAAGATTTTGGTCTTAGTTTATCCATCATAGAGCAAACCACCACTCTAAGCCCCAAATTTATAGATAAAATTTCAAAATATATAAAGTAAATTTATGCTAGTATAAGTAGTTAATTTTGACAATAAAAAGGATAAAAATATGGTTATTTTACAAGTACATTTTGACTACACGGGTGGCTACGGCAAAGAGATGTATAAAGAGTCTTTAGATCTAGCTAAGTCTATAAATGATGAGCCTGGGTTTTTATGGAAAATTTGGACTGAAAACGAAGAAAAAGGCATCGCAGGCGGTGTTTATGCGTTTGACACAAGAGAGAATGCTGAGGTTTATATCAAAATGCACAAAGAAAGAATTGAGAAATTTGGCATCGGGAAAGACTTCGTAGTTGAAATTTTTGATGTAAACGACGACTTAAGTCAAGTTACAAATTTTAAGTTTCAAAAATGATGCAAAGAAGATCAAGAACAGCTGAGATTATCATCTCAGCTCTACCTTACATAAGAAAATTTCAAGATAAAATTTTTGTTGTTAAATACGGCGGTTCAGCCCAAACTTCAGAACAGCTAAAGTTAGACTTTGCAAAAGATATAGTTTTGATGAGCATGGTTGGGATAAAAGTTGTAGTAGTTCACGGTGGCGGGAATAAAATCAGCCATTATTTAAACCAACTCAACATCCAAAGCGAGTTTAGAGACGGTTTAAGAGTCACTACAAAAGAGACTATCGACATCGTTGAGATGGTTTTAAGTGGGCTTATAAACAAAGAAATTACCGCCTTACTAAACGACACTGGAGCAAAAGCCATCGGACTTAGTGGAAAAGATGCTCATCTTATCCACGCAAAACCGCTTGATTTTGACAAATACGGTTTTGTTGGAGAGATAACAAATGTCAATGCAAATATGCTTAACTACATCTTAGATGGTGGATTTGTCCCTATTATCGCTCCGATTGGGGTTGGTGATGAGTCAGAGAGCTACAACATCAACGCCGACCTTTGTGCAAGTAGCGTTGCAAAGCACTTAAAAGCTGACAAGGTAATCTTTCTGACAGACATAAAAGGTGTTCTTGACAAAGAAGGAAAGCTAATCGGCAGACTAGATAAAGAAAAAATTGATGAACTAAAAGCAGATGGCACAATAAGTGGCGGTATGATACCAAAAGTTGATGCTTGCTTAGAATGTGTAGAAAACGGTGTAAATGGAGCTCACATCATAGACGGCAGAGTCCCCCACTCAATACTTTTAGAAGTTTTCACAGATACAGGCATAGGAACTTTAGTCCACAAATAAAACTAAATAAAAAGGAAATAGATGAAACTGATAGGCACAAGAGATGGCACTCAAAAAGTTGATTTAAGTTACGCTCTTTTAAACCCTAGTGCAAATTTTGGCGGACTTTTTGTCCCTGAGAGCTTTCCTAAATTCAGTGATGAGTTTTTTAAAGAGGCTGGGAGTTTAAGCTACAAAGAACTAGCACTAAAAATCATAAAAAGTTTTGAGTTTGATATAAGTGATGAGATTTTCAAAAAAGCACTTAAAACTTATGATAAATTTGATGATAAAAACTTACCTCTAAATATAGAAAAAATAGGCGAAAACCTATATATAAACGAGCTATATCACGGACCGACAAGAGCTTTTAAAGACATGGCACTTCAGCCTTTTGGAGTGCTGATAGACGAACTTGCAAAACTAAGAGATGAAAACTACCTTATCATGTGTGCAACTAGCGGTGACACAGGACCAGCGACTCTAACAGCGTTTGAAGACTCAAAAAGAGTAAAAGTTGCATGTCTTTACCCAGCAGATGGCACAAGCGAAGTTCAAAGACTTCAAATGGTAAATGTAACTTCTAAAAACTTAAAAAGCATAGGAATACTAGGCAACTTCGACGACGCTCAAACAGCTCTTAAAAACCTGCTTGGCGATGATGAGTTCAAGAAAAGCCTAGAGGAAAACGACCTAAAACTTAGTGCTGCAAACTCGGTAAACTTTGGAAGAATCCTTTTCCAAATCATCTACCACATTTATGCTTATGTTTACTTGCTTAAAAATGGCGTTTTAAAAGATAATGAGAGCTTTGATATCGTCGTTCCAAGTGGAAACTTTGGTAACGCTCTAGGAGCATATTATGCTAAAAAAATGGGTGCAAAAATCGGCACTATAAAAATCGCTTCAAACGAAAACAACGTTTTAACCGCTCTATTTAACGACGGCGTTTACGATATAAAAGGTAAAAGTCTAGTTAAAACTATAAGCCCAGCGATGGATATTTTAATCTCTTCAAACGTTGAGAGACTTCTTTTTGATAAATTTGGCGATACAAAAACCAAAGAGCTAATGGAAAGCCTAAAAGAGAATAAAGAGTATAAAATACCAAAAATTGATGGTTTTGAAGCGAAATACTGCACTGACGCTGAATGTGAAGAGTTTATAAAAGATGTGGCAAAAGATGGTAAGCTTATCGACCCACACACTGCGACTTGCTTTAAATTTAGTGATGCTAAAAAGCCAACTATCATAACTTCAACTGCTCACTGGGTTAAATTTACGCCGTCCATGATAGGAGCTATAAAAGGGGTGGAAGTTAACGATGAAAAAGCTCAAATGATAGAACTAGCTGACGAGTTTAAAGATGAAATCCCAAGTGAAATTTTAGAACTATTTGATAGAGAGCCAACTCAAAAAGAGATAGTTGCAAAAGATAAAATCACGCAAGCCGTTTTAAACTGGATTAAAAAATGATAGTAATCCCTGCTAGACTTAAGTCAACTCGTTTTGAAAACAAAATCTTAGCTGACATAAAAGGCGTTCCGATGTTTATAAGAACAGCGATGAACGCCTCAAAAGTTGATGAGGCGATAATCGCCGTAGATGATGAAAGCGTTCTTAAAATAGCTGAAAAACACGGCTTTAAAGCTGTTTTAACAAATCCAAATCACCAAAGCGGAACCGATAGGATAAACGAAGCTGTTTCAAAACTAAATTTAAATGATGATGAAGTTATCATAAATTTACAAGGCGATGAGCCGTTTTTTGAGATAGAAAATTTATCTAAATTCAAAGAGTTTGCTAGTCTTGCCATAAAAAACGGTGCTTTTATGGCAAGTGCTTATAAGCTTATAGAGAGCAAAGAGGCTGATAATCCAAACTTAGTAAAAGTTGTTTGTGATGAGTTTAGTAACGCCATCTATTTCTCTCGCTCAGTTATACCATATCCAAGAGAGAGTTTTGAGGGCTACAAAGGACATATCGGACTTTATGCTTATAGTGTTAAAAGCTTAAGAGAGTTTTGTGAGTTTAGTGAGAGTGTCTTAGAAAAAACTGAAAAATTAGAGCAGTTAAGAGCCCTCTCAAATGGCAAAAAAATCGCAATGTGTGAGTTAAAAAGTAGGAGTATCGGAATAGATACAAAAGAGGATTTAGAACTAGCTTTAAAAAAGTTTTTTTAAGTTTTTCCTTAACGTTAAAATAAATTGTTTTTCCGCGTCATTGCGAGCTTGCGTTAGCAAGCGTGGCAATCTAGTTGTTGAGCTTAAATAAAAATTAGAGCCAAATTCCCTAACTTTCACTCTAGAATTTCAAAAACTAGATTGCCTCATCGCTTCGCTCCTAAAAATAACGGATTGCTTAGTATTAAAACCTACCCTGCAATTCTCTCAAGCTTTTCTTTAAACCCACTAACACTTGAGATACTTATAGTCTGCTCCCCTTTTAACTCAACGCCATCTTTAAAAAACACTAAACTCGGCGGTCCATAAACACCAAATCTTTGCATTAGCTCTCTGTCATCCACGCTATTTTTAGTAACGTCTATTTTAATAAGTTCAAATTTAGCCAAAGCACTACTTAATTCAGCACTCTCTAAAATAGCATCTATCTCTTTACAATTCACACACCAAGTAGCCCAAAAGTCTATCAAAACAGGCTTTTGGCTAGTCGCTACTACTTTTTCAAGCTGGGCTAAATTTGAAACATATTTAAACTCATTTTCCACGCTTTGTATAGCACCACTAGAAATACCAAAACCAGCAAGTGGTTTTGAAACCTTTGTCCCACCACTTGCAAAACCTACTATTAAAATCGCTGAGTAAATCAGCACTACCAAACTAGAGCCAAGTTTAAATTTCTTCAAACCATCATCGCTACTAGGCAGTAAAAATGCCCCAAAAAACACCCCTAAAATCCCATATAAAAGCAAGGCTAAATTTGGACTCATTATCCTACTCATCATCCAAACCGCCATAAAAAGCATGATAAAGCCAAAGATTTTACTTATCTCATCCATCCACGCCCCAGGTTTAGGCATAAACTTTCCTGCTCCAAGACCTATTAAAAGAAGTGGAACGCCCATCCCAAAACTCATAACAAAAAGACTAAGCCCACCTAAAAACGCATCTCCTGTTTGAGCGATGTAAAGCAAAGCCCCAGCCAAAGGTGCCGCAACACAAGGACCAACTATCAAAGCAGACAAAAAGCCCATCACAAACACACCGCCAAGCCCACTTTTACTCTCGCCTTTTTTGCTGATTTTACTTTGCAGGCTTGCTGGAAGTTGAAGTTGATAAAACCCAAACATACTAAAAGCAAGTGCTACAAAAACTAAACTAAACAGAGTTATAACCCAAGGAATTTGAAGCATACCTTGAATGCTTCCCCCAAAAAATGACGCCAACACCCCAGCCAAAGCATAAGCCAAAGCCATAGCAAAAACATAGATAAAACTTATAAAAAAGCTTTTTTTAGTGTTTGTACCCTCTCCGCATTTAGCAACGATGATGGAAGAAAGAATTGGAATCATCGGAAACACGCAAGGCGTTAGAGCTAAAAGCAAGCCGTAACCAAAAAATGTTATCAGCACAACAAAAAAGCTGCTATTTTGCATTTTAGAGCTGATGCTATCTTGCTCAGAAACCGCATCTAAGCTCTCCGCCACATTAGAAACAGCTTTTGAGACATGCTCAGTTTTTGAGATAAGATAAGTGCCGTTTGAGTTTGTAAATTTATAGTTGAAATTTTGCGGATTGTAACAAAACCCATCGTAAGCACAGCCTAAATACTCCAAATTTACCGTAAAGTCCTCTAAGTTTGCACTACTTAAAATAAGCCCCGATGGAACAAAAAGAGTAAAATCCTTAGCATAAACTTGATGGGTTTTATGAGTCACCTCTGGGGGTAAATTTAGCAGTTTTGTTATCTCATTTCCATCTATGCTAACTTTAAGCTTATCAGCGTATAAAAAAACAGTCTCATCTAAGCTAAACTCAAAATTTGCACCGCCAGAACTCATGCTTGCCTTAACGTCAAATGCTTTACTAACATCCACTGGCTCGGCATTTAAAAACCCAAAAGCCAGCATCAAATAAACAATAAACCTTATCAACTCTTCAACCTTTTTATAAAATAAACTAGATTATAATACACTATATTTAACACTTCTTCAAGAAACTTTAGATAGAATGCAAACTTTTTAAAGGATTGATATGTCAAAATTACCTTATGAAGAAGAACTTGAGCTTCTACAAGTAGAGCTTTTAAAACTTCAATACTATGTAAAAAAACACAACTTAAAACTTCTGCTTATCTTTGAGGGACGCGACGCAGCTGGAAAAGGTAGCACGATAAAACGCATAACTGAACATCTAAACCCTAGAGGATGTAGAGTCGTAGCTCTTCCAAAACCAAGTGATGTTGAAAAAACTCAGTGGTATTTTCAAAGATACACCAAGCATCTTCCAAGTGGCGGAGAGATAGCTATCTTTGATAGGTCTTGGTATAACAGAGCCGTAGTTGAGCCTGTGATGGGCTTTTGCACCAAAGAAGAGACTAAAAGATTTTTAGAAGAAGTGCCGTATTTTGAGATGCTTCTGGAGAGATCTGATATAAAGATATTTAAATTTTTTCTATCGATTGATAAAGAAACTCAAAAGAAAAGATTTGACGAGAGACGCTTAAACCCACTTAAAAGATATAAAATTTCACCTGTTGATGAAAAAGCACAAGAGCTTTGGAATGATTATACCGTGGCAATTCGCGAAATGTTTAAAAACACAAACACAACTCCGTGGACGATAGTAGACTCAAACAAAAAGAAAAAAGCTAGGATAAACATTATAAAGCATATCCTTTGTGGTCTTGACTATGATGATAAATGTAGCTCATCAAAGCTTAAAATTGATAAAAAGATAGTTTTTAGTGTAGATGAGAGATATAAGGAAGGCTTTGAGACAAATGGCTTAGAAGAGCTAAAAATAAAAGTAGAGAGATGAGAGCCTCTCATCTCTCTATCCGTCTTTAGACTAAACAACCCTCTCTTAGTAGCAAATCAAGAAGAGTATCAACTCTAGCTTCTGCCATCTCTTTTATCTTTGTTTTATCAGTTACAATGGCATCTTCTAAAACAAATTTAAACATATCTTGCTTTTCAAGTTTTATAACCTCACTCACAAGAGCGTCTCTATCTCTTTTGCCATCTATAAGTGGTAGGATATGAATGTCTAAATTTCTATCAAGAGCGATATTTGCATATCTTGGCGTGAAAAAACTTAAAGGAACATCTAAATCTTTTATAAAGTTAAAAAGTTTTAGACTAATATCTTTTAGTTTTGGGGTTTTATTTTTCGTAAAACTCTCTTTTTTAAGTAAGAAATTTACGGTTCTACTACATAAAAGGTAGGCTAAATTTCTATAAATTTCTAACTTCTCTTCCTCTTTAAACTCGCTCATTAACTCTTTTACACTTAAATTTGACGGATATGCTTCATTTAGCTTATCAAAAATTTGATGCATTCCCGTTGGCATGATAACGCCGTTATGCAAATTTAGATATCTTTTTTTAGATAAATCATACTGAAACTGTCCGCTTATATAAAGCTCATCAAGAGTTGTAAATTTGATATTTATATCGTAATCCACATCTTTATAAAGAGCGTCTAAAAGTTCTATTTGTTAAAAAGTCGATAAACTGCTCAAACCTAGCTCTATCGCCTTCAGGCTCTTTTAACAGGGCTTCTTTTAACTCGTCCCTTATAGGCAAAAATATCCCTTGATTATACTCAGCATCACAAAGGTAGTTTAAACCGTGTTTTTTAGCATCTTTTGCTACCTCATAGAGATAGTTTGGACTATTATAATACTCAAAATACTCATGCATAATATAGTTTTTCTCTTTGCTGATTATATTTTCATACTCTGAGTCAATAACTTGCCTAACTAAAGGGTTTACAGCGTTATTTTTCACATAAGCTAGAGCATCAAAACCTAAATTTATAGAACTATCCGCGTCAATCTCGCCTTTGCTCTCTATCCTAAATTTCATAATATCTCTAATGGTCTCTTTTGTCTTCCAACCAGGATAAGCATTAAATGAGAGATATGCAACGCCTTTATCATTTAGGCACTCATCTATAACTCTAAGAATAGCATCTTTTACCTCATCACTTACCCAGCTATAAATTCCATGAGCGATGATGTAGTCAAATTTGCCTATCTTTGAAGTTATATTTTTTATATCGCTTTCTATAAATTTGGCGTTTTTAAGGTCTAAACTTTTGGCTAAGTTGTTTGCGTTTTTAATATTTTCTTTTGATAAATCAACCCCAACAACATTTGCTTTTGGATAGTTTGCAGCAAATGAGATGATATTAACTCCACTAGCACAACCTAGCTCTAGTACATTAGCACTCTCAATATCAGCCGCTTTTAATCCATGAACCAAAGACGCCATATAAAGACTTTCAGGCAAACTTAAAGGGTGAACTTTTGAGTGATATGGCACTTCATCGTAACTTTTTGCGATGATTTCTATATCTGCTTTCATGATTTTCCTTTTAATTGAAATTAAAGTATTATTTTATAGTAAATTTGTAATTATTTACAAATTTACTTAAAGAAAAATAAGTTTTAAAATAATTAGTATTTGGCGAAAGTTAAATTTATTTATTTTTTAGTGTGCAAAGCAGTCTAATTATAGCTCCGGTTTGGTGCATTATGTATTCTAGAGATTTTAAATTTATTTCCGCTACCTCAGTCGATGCTTTTTCTCCTGTCTTATGTTTTGAATAATCATTCATAAAATCTTTATATAAACCCAATATTTTTTCAAAATTATTTGAAATTTCTTTTGGAATTCCATGTTCTTTTAAAAATGCCCCATATTCAGATATTAAGTTATCAAGACTTTTATTGCTCTTAAAAAATTCTTTAAAAAACTGCTCTAAAGCTTTTCTAAATTTATCTGAAACATCTCTAGCATTTTCTAAAGTAACATCTTGATATGCCTTAAGTGCCGAAATAAATTCACTTCTTGCATCCGGATATGCCTTTAACCACTCTAAAGGCTCGCTTACTAAAACATCATCAAGTTCTTTTGCACCTTTTTCAAAGACAAACTTTCCATCACTATCTTCGATAATTTCTACTGGGATTTTGCACTCTTCAAAAAATCTCTCAAATTCGCTCCAATTCCTATTTCTCTGACTATCATCACTCATGTAGTTTAAAAGAATTACAAAATTATATATAAATTCTAAGCCTTCAAATTGATTAAAAAAATCATATATTTCATAACATGAATAGTATCTTTTATTCATATAATCAATAGATATTTCGGGTCTCTTAAATTTATCACCAAGACCGACAATGTTACCTAAACATCCATTTATATCAGCCATCTCAAAATATCCATGATTTTCTATTAAAAATAAAACCTTATTTTTCAGCATTCTTAATTTATCATCATCACTAAACGCCAATCCAAGCTTTTTTCTATAATCTATAAAATTCATTCTGTATACTTTAAAAATTTAAAAAAGGCGTGGAAAGCTCCACACCTTAGACTTGCACCTTAGACTTACGCCTTAAGTCAGTAGAAGCAATTACTCTACTTCAGCGTCGATTACATCATCATCGTCTTTTTTAGCTTGTCCGCCTTGTGCTCCACCTTGCTGTTGTGCAGCCGCTGCTTTATACATCTCTTCAGCTACCTTGCTTAGAGCCTGTACTTTTGAGTCAATCGCTTCTTTTGTAGCGTTTTCATCTTTTAGAGTTGTTTTTAGGTCGTTTAAAGCACTCTCGATATTTCCTCTAACATCTCCTGGGATTTTTTCACCCATCTCATTTAGAGTTTTTTCTGTTTGGTGAGCGATAGAGTCAGCTTGGTTTCTTGTTTCTATCAACTCTTTTCTCTTGCTATCTTCTTCTTTGTGAAGTTCAGCATCTTTTACCATTTTTTCTATCTCTTCTTCACTTAGTCCGCTTGAGCCTGTGATTTTGATATCTGTTGCTTTACCTGTTGCTTTATCTTGTGCTGAAACAGTTAGGATGCCGTTTGCGTCGATGTCAAACTGAACTTCGATTTGTGGAACTCCTCTTGGTGCTGGCATAATGCCCTCAAGGTTAAAGTTACCTAAAGTTTTATTATCTTTTGCAAACTCTCTCTCCCCTTGTAAAACATTAATTGTAACTGCACTTTGGTTGTCTTCAGCTGTCGAGAACACTTGTGATTTCTTGGTTGGAATCGTAGTTCCTTTTTCAATCACTTTTGTCATAACGCCACCAAGAGTTTCGATACCAAGGCTAAGCGGGGTAACGTCAAGAAGTAAAACGTCTTTTACATCACCTTTTATAACCGCACCTTGAATCGCCGCTCCCATTGATACAACTTCATCTGGGTTAACTGATTTGTTTAGCTCTTTTCCGCCAAATGTTTTTTGAACCTCTTCATTAACTAGCGGAACTCTAGTTGAACCACCAACCATAACAACTTCAGCTATATCTGAGTTTGACACTCCTGCATCACTCATGACGCTTTTTACGGTTTTGATAGTTTTTGCAACTAAGTCTTCTATCATACTTTCAAATTTAGCTCTTGTTAGAGTTTTGGTTAAGTGTTTTGGGCCAGTTGCATCTGCTGTGATGAATGGTAAATTTATGCTTGTCTCCATGGCACTTGAAAGCTCTTTTTTAGCGTTTTCAGCTGCTTCTTTAAGTCTTTGCATCGCCATAACATCGCCTTTTAGGTCAATACCGCTCTCGCTTTTAAACTCAGCTAAAAGCCAGTCGATTAGTCTGTTATCAAAGTCATCACCGCCTAAAAACGCATCTCCGCCTGTTGCTAAAACTTCAACAACGTTATCCCCAGTTTCTAAAACTGTAACGTCAAACGTTCCACCACCAAGGTCGTAAACTACGATTTTCTCAGCTTCTTTTTTATCTAATCCATAAGCTAGAGCTGCTGCTGTTGGTTCGTTTACAATTCTTAAAACGTTTAGCCCTGCGATAGTTCCTGCTTCTTTTGTAGCCTTTCTTTGGCTATCGTTAAAATACGCTGGAACTGTGATAACAGCGTCCACAACGCTTTGTCCTAAGTAACTCTCAGCATCTTCTTTTAGTTTCATTAAAACTTTAGCTGAAATTTCTTGTGGGGTATAAACTTTGCCATCTATCTCAACCGCTGCTGCTCCGTTTCTATCAACTACTTTATAAGGAAGTCTTTTTTGAGCTTCTTTAGCGTTTTCTTCGTTCATCATAAGACCCATAATTCTCTTGATTGAGTAAATCGTCTTATGCGGGTTCGTAACTGCTTGACGTTTTGCTGTATCGCCAACTAAAACTTCGCCTTTATCTGTAAAAGCAACTATCGAAGGAGTTGTGTTTTTTCCCTCTTTGTTAGGGATGATTTTACTCTCTCCTCTTTCGTGAATCGCAACTGCTGAGTTTGTTGTACCTAGGTCAATTCCTATAACTTTTCCCATATTTTTATCCTTTGTGTTAAATTTTATTTCTTTTGTTTTATTTTATTTTATTTTATTATTTTATACTATTTCACAACTACAACCATCGCTGGTCTTAAAACTCTCTCTTTATAGAGATATCCTTTTTGATAAACCTGATAAATGTCACCGCTTTCCTTCGTCTCATCTTCGACTTGCTGGATAGCGTTATGAACATTTGGATCAAATTTACCATCTGTACTTACCTGAGTGATGCCGTTTTTCTCAAACGCGTTTAACACCATTGAAACGCATTGCTGGACGCCGTCTTTGATGTTTTTAGCAAACTCATTATCTCCCACATCTATGCTTAAAGCCGCCTCTAAAGCGTCAATAATAGGAAGCATATCTTTTGCAAAGCTCTCGCCTGCATAGCTTACCGCTGTGAGCTTTTCTTTTTCTAAACGCTTTTTCATATTATCAAAGTCAGCGTTTGCTCTATAAAACTTATCTGTTAGTTCGCTAATTTGAGCTTCTAGCTTTGAAATTTCACTCTCTTCCTCGGTTTCGTTTTCACAAACTTCATCCCCGTAAATTTCATCGCCGTTAAATTCTCCGGCTTCATTTAAGTTTTTCATCTCTTCATTTTTTATCTCGTCTGCACTCATGCCGCCTCCATTATTTTGTTAAAAAACTTCTCATAGTCTTCATAAACGCTTCCTGCACAAAGCATAGTAGCGTCTTTGTTTTCAAACTTCACTGCTCTTTTTACTCCCATATATCCGCTCTCAAATGGAGGGTTAAAAATAAGATTTTTGCTAAAAGCAGTTGTCACACTTGGCTCTAAAAGTAGCTTAAATCTCTCATCTTTGAAGATATCATAAGCCACAACTTCATTTGCCATAAACTTTATCTTTGATCTTTTTAGCTCTTTTATCTTGGTTCTTAGCTCGCTATAGCCTATTTGAGCGGAGATTTTTTCAAGCTCTTTTAGCTCAGCTCCAACTAAATTTAGTAAAAACAGATAAATTCTCTCATCAAATTTAAGCACTAGCTCATCTTTATCAAAACTAAGGATGATAAACCTATCTCTATAGTTGATAACCTCTTCCAAAATAGCATCATCAGAGGTGAAAATCATACAGTAAATTTTAAAGCTATCTGAAATTTCAGCCAAAACATCGCTATCATTTATAACTAGTTTTTGACTAAAGTCTAGCCTTTTTTCCCAATAGTTTTTCATAGTAACCAAAGTCGGAACTCTACCACTGCTAATGTGAAGCTGTTTTATAGCACCTTCATCGCTAAGTTTTTTAAAATAAACTCTAATGGTTGAAGCTGGAATTAACCCATCCATTCTAAGCCCTAAATCAACAGAGCCAATAGGAGTATTATCATCAAGGTATGCTTCGATGATATAGTCAAGTATCAAATCTCTTTTGTTTATCTTCACTTTTTTCCTTTTGAGTCTATCTTTCTAAAACCTAGCACTCTACTTTTTAGATTGCTAGCGGTATTATACAATATGAGTGTTATAATGTCAAGTCTTTTATGAACTTTTTAATTTAATAATCTTTAGTCTATCTCACTCAACTTTGAAATTTATATCAAATTTCTAAATTTAGTTTAGTTTTAGCAAATTTCTCAAAAACTTATGCTACAATACTTTATGTATTTTTATACAGAAAACTATATGTAAAATATAACGTAGTATAGTGTGTAATTTATACTTTTTACCGTTTATACTGTGGAGTTTTTTGTGTTTTATACACTAAATTTGTTATAAAATACACTATTTTCTACTAAATTTATACTAAAAATTTGTTGTTTTATACTGTTTTATGTATAATTTATCATTTTTCTAGTATAATTCGTATTATGGTAGAAGTAAGTGATATTTTCAATATTTTACATAGTGCTGTTGAGTCTAAGCATATGGGGAAAAAGATTTCTCAAGCTGCTATGGCAGAAAAGTTGGGAGTTTCTATGAGAACATATCAAGACTGGAGACTTGGAACAAGCAAACCTGGTGCTGCAAACGCTGTGATATCTATGCTTTGTGAGCTAGATGAAGACGAGGCTGTGTTTGTGCTAAATAAATTTAAAAAACTTATGAGGAAGTAAAAATGCAAAGTATCACTAGAAAAGAGAGAGCTGAAATAGAAAAAATCTTTACCATAGTATGTGAAAAAAAGAAATTTTCAAAACAGAGAGTTTTCTATAAAAATATAATAAAAAAGTTAGTTTCAAAACCGCTACTACCATCAAGAGTACAAAAAGCGTAGCCTGTAAGAGCTTAAATTTGGGTTTTAAAAACCCAAATTTATTTCGCAAATTTATCCAAAATCTTATTTAAAAAATTCCTTATAATTTTTCTTCATAAAATTTACAACTTCAACTACTTCATCCACGCCTTCTGCGTCACTTTTAGCTAAAACATCATCAACTATCTCTACGTATTTCTCAGCTGCATCTTGAAGCTTTTCTTCTTTAACGCCAGCGTAGTATAAAACACCCTCTAAAAGAAGCGATATTTCATAATATAGTGCTTCTATTTCTTCGTTATTTTGCATTTTCATCTCCTTTGTTTTTATCCAAATTATTTTCAGCTTTCTCATTTTCCAACTCAGCCGTCTTTTTTTCTATAAGTTCAACTATTTGAGCTTTTATCGGCTCATAACTATAGTCATCTTTAAACCCCATAAAAAGTCCGCCGCTTGCATTTACATGCCCGCCACCACCGATTAAATGCTTAGCCATCTGGCTAACATCAACTTTACCATTTGCTCTAAAACTCATGGTTTTTCTCGAAGTTGCATCTATAAAAAAGTCGATGTCAGGGTTTGCCACCAAAAAGTCATTTCCTATCACAGAAGTATTTCCGATATTGTAAGTTAAAACTCCTTTTTTATCAAGGTAATTTATCTCAAATTTCTCTCTCTCATCGCTTAGTTTTTTAACAACGAAGTTTGAGACTAAATTACTAAGAGTATCATCATTTCCATCTAAGAAATACCCTTTTTTAAGCTGGTGCAAAGTATCATCAAGTTTAATGTGTCCGCCATCTTCATAAAAATAACTTTCTGCTTCTTTAAGCAGGTGAAAGATATACTCTCTGCTTGTCTCATCAAACATAATCTTATTTATCTCTTTTGCCCCACTTACTATGCCCATACAGACTTTTCCCATCTCGAAATTTGCATCTTCTTTTATCCAGATATCAACTGCGTTTACAACATCTACAAACTTGCTAAGCTTTTCATCACTTCCGTAAGCTTTACTAAAAAAATCATAAGTTATCTTGGTTGCACAGCGACTATTATCAAGCAGATACCAACCAAAGTTCTTAGCACACTCAAGCCCTGTTTGATGATGATCAAGTAGTAAAATCTTAGAATCTCTCTCATTTAGAGCGGTTTCAAATTTCTCACACTGCCCAAGAGTTAGGTTTAAGTCAGTTACTAAAACCAAAGATTTCTCATCTCTACTATCTATTAGACTAATGATTTCATCGAATTTTGCCTCTATCTCTCTGCCATAGTTTGAGTTAAAAAACTCTACATTTTTAAAGTAATGTTTTGTCACTACTTGACATCCATACCCGTCTAAATCCGTGTGTGAAAGATGGTAAACTCTCATTTTAAGCCCTTTTTGTTCATAATATCTTCAAGAGTAATTTTTTCTAAATACCCATCAACCTCTTGCTGAAGGGTGTTAAAAATATGCCAAATTCCACAAATATCACTTTTTTCACAGTCTTCTTTAGCATTTGAGCAGACAAAAACCGTTGCTCCTTGCTTCTCAGCTCCCTCGATAATCTCTTTTAAATTTATTTCACAAGCATCTTTTGCTAGTTTAAATCCCCCATTTGCACCTTTAAATGAGTATAAAATTTCCTCTTTTGCTAAGTTTTGTAAAATTTTTGCTAAAAAACTCTTAGAAATATCAAGCTCTCTCGAGATGGTATCGACATCTTGTGGGACATCTTTTCTAGCTATGTAAATTAGCGATAATAAAGCGTATTCACTAGCTTTTGTAAAAAGCATTATAACTCCTTATATATAAAAGTTTGTATTTTAGTTAAATTTAACTATCAAATAGTTTAAATTTCTAAATTTCGGATATTTTTTATCTCTTTTGTTAAATTTAGCTAAATTTTAGGTTATTTAGATAAAATAATTTTTTTATTTTAATTTACCAGTCAGGAGGTCAATATGGCTTTAGATTCGGCACAAAAAGCAGAAATAGTTGCGAAATTCGCTCAAAAAGATGGTGATACAGGTTCAGCAGAAGTTCAAGTTGCTTTACTTTCAGCAAGAATTACAGAGTTAACTGCTCACCTACAAGCAAACCCAAAAGATTTTTCATCAAGACTTGGACTACTTAAAATCGTAAGTAGAAGAAAAAAGCTTTTGAAATATCTAAAAAACAAAGATTACAATAGATATACTACGTTAATCGAAGAACTTGGCTTAAAAGATAGATAATTTTAGTCAAACTTAAAGCCCTTGAAAAAGGGCTTTTTATATTTTCTCTCAAAAATCACATTTAAACTAAAAACTTTTTTATATTTTATAATCAAATTTTACTCCAGCAGAGCCATCATTGCAAATTTGTGCTGTTAAAAAATACTTCTCATCGTCATTGCGAGAATTTACGAAGTAAATTCGTGGCAATCTAGATGTTGAAATTTTAGAATTATGTTTGGCTGATTTGGTTCTAATGTGTATTTTAACTCAACGACTAGATTGCTTCGTTTGTTTCACAAACTCGCAATGACGCTAGAGTATGATTTTAAAATCTTTTGCATAGCAAAAGCAGTTAAAGTCTGTGCGAAGCATAGCAACCTTAAACGTTGAAGTGAGGCAAAATGTACCTATATACGGCACTTTTGGAGTAAAAATAAAAAAGGGGAGCGACTTCGTAATTCAAGCCCCCTTTCCCTCTTAATAAATCATTTCAACGCTATAAAAGTAGCAAAATTCCCCCATTTAAACAAAGATTCAACACTTCTAAAACCTGCATTTTTAAGCATAGTTTTGTTTTCATCTTCGCTGTAAGGAATCAGCACATTTTCTAAAGCTTGTCTTTTTTGTGCTATTTCGTATTTAGAGTAGCCCTGTTTTTCTTTATACTCTTCATAAATTTCTATGATATCAACGGCTACTTTTTTATCTTCAAAAAGGATTTTCTCACTCAGAACAAAAACCCCGCCTTCGTTTAAGTTCTCATAAATTTTTTTAACAAAACTCTCTCTTAAAAGCGGTCTGATAAATTGTAAAGTATAGTTTAAAATAATAGCGTCACTATTTTTAAGCTCTACTTCTAAAATATCACCTAAAATAAACTCTATCTCAACTCCGTAAGCATTTGCTTTATTACGAGCGATTTCAAGCATCGGTTTGGAGTTATCCACCCCTTTTAGTTTAAAGGTTTTGTTTAATTCTAAAAGCTTAAACAAAGTTGTGCCAGTCGAACAACCTAAATCTAGAACTTGACTCTCATCTTTTAAGTAACGATTTAAAAAATCAGAGGTTAAATCAAGTACTATTTGATAGTATGGAACTGAGCGACTTATCATATCATCAAAAACAGTTGCTACACTCTCATCGAACTCAAACTGCTTTGAAATGGGCTTTTTAAATATCTCATCTCTCATTTTACACCTTCTCTATCTGATTTAAAATCTCACTTGCTTTTTTTATATCATCCAAAATTTGAGCCCTTAGTTTAGCTAAATCATCAAATTTAGCATTATCTCTGATAAACTCTATAAACTCGACTGTTAGCTCGCTTGCTTCTTCGCTAAACTCTTCTAAAATGTGAGTTTCTATGCTAAATTTAGAGTCTGTACTAACCCGATGCCCCACAAATGTAACGCTTTTATAAACCTTATTTTTTACATAGGCAAGAGTAGCATAAACCCCCTCTTTTGGTAAAAAGTAGTTTTTTGCTTCTAAATTCAAGGTGGCAAAAAGCTCCTTTTTACCGATGCCTTGCCCTGAGACAACCCTGCCTTTTATAGCGTAATTTCTACCTAGTAAAATAGAGGCTTTTTTAGCCTCACCGTTTTTTAAAAGCTCTCTGATTTTCGTTGTATGAACGCTAATGTCATTATAAAAAACCTCGTCCACAACCTCAACTCTGCCTTTAAAAAAACGCTTTAGATCATCTGCGCTTGAGCTTTTTTTATATCCAAACTTAAAGTCATAGCCAACTACGATGAGTTCTAGCTCTTCAAACTCACTCATTAAGCTTAAAACAAACTCCTCCCCGCTTAGTTTTCTAACCTCATCAATATGTTTATAAAAGATAGGTAGAGTTATAAACTCCTCTCTTTTTGGGGTTAGCTTTGGGTTGTCATTTTCTATGATTAGCACTCCGCCATTTTCACCAAGCTTTTTAAAAAGCTCTCTATGTCCTAAATGAAGTCCATCAAAATGCCCAATCGCAAGTGATTTAACCATACTATTCCTGATTTATCCAAATAATTTTATCTATATCATAGCCATCTTTTTTAGCATTGCTTAGATAGATAACTTTCAAAGCTTCTGGTATAGAAGTTGAGCGAGAAAGGATAAAAAGCTCGTCATAAGTGTAAAGCATAGCGTATTTATACCCATCATTTCTAACTACATAAGCGTCATCATAAACAAAGCCAAATTTGCTATAACTGATTTTATTCTCTTCTGTTTTTCCTCTTAAGCTCTCTTTTTTGGGCTTTCCACTCATATCAAGCGAGCTTTTTACTATCCTTATTTTATCTTTATCAATGGCAAAATTTATGGTTCTATTTGTTAAATTCTCATCATTTTTTAAAACTGCTAACTCATACCAAGTTCCGCTAAATTTATCCATCTCAAAATTTTCACTTAAGCTCTCACCAATGTTTTGTGGAACTAAGTCACTATTTTTCGCACATCCCGAGAGTAAAAATAGTGAAACTAAAACGATAAAACTACTTCTTAAATAGGTAAAAATACTCACTATTTCCTTCCTTTCCCAAAACTTCACACTCTTTTTTATCAAGCATTATAAGCCCCATTTTTGCGGCTTCTAGCTCAAATTTAGCCATCGCCTGTTTGATAGCTTTAGTGTCTTTTAAAACGCCTTTTTTATCTCTTTTTGCTTCTTTTCCAACTTCAAATTGTGGCTTAAAAAGCAAAATCGCATATTCACTAAAAAGCTCTTTAATGCTCTCAAGTATAAGATTTAAAGAGATAAAACTCACATCACAAGTTAAAATTTCAAACTCTTCTTTGCTCTTTTTTGCAAACTCCCTAATGTCTGTGTTTTCACAAACTCTAACTCCTGCGTTATCTTTTATTTTTGGGTTTATTTGGTCGCTTCCAACATCCACTCCAACCACACTTTTAACACCGTTTTCAAGCAAAACTTGGATAAATCCACCAGCCGAGCTTCCAACATCTATCGCTGTTTTACCAGCTAAACTTACGCCCAAATTTGAATCCAAGCTTTTTAAATAAGTTTTTAGCTTCATAGCTGAACGGGAGACATAAATTTCACTTACAACTTCTATTTTGTTACCCTCTAGCTCATCTACTTCAAAAGATGGCTTATCTAAAATTTCACCGTTTAGCAAAACTTGTCCAGCTTTTATCAGCTCACTTGCTTTGTTTCTACTTATATTTAGAACTTCTGCTACGTATAAATCAGCCCTCACACATTTCCCTATACTCATCTTCATTTATGGTTTTTACGCCTAGCTCCACAGCTTTGTCAAATTTGCTTCCCGCATTTTCACCGTAAAGTACATAATCTGTTTTTTTAGAAACCGAGCTGGCAACTTTTGCACCCATTTTTAAAAGCTCTTCTTTAAACTCATCTCTACCTCTGCTTAAAGTTCCGGTTATTACAACGGTTTTTCCGCTAAATGCGTTATCGCTACTCGGAGCTCTTTCTTCAATTTCAGGCGTAATGATATCCAAAAGTTTTAAAATTTTATCACTATTTATATCTATAAAATCAACATAACTATTTGCCATCGCTTCGCCAAAACCATCTATTTTGATTATCTCATCATAGGTTAAATTTAGCCAGTTTTGTGGATAAATTTCACTTATTTTCCTAGCTGCAACCTCTCCGATATGTTCAATCCCAAGAGCAGTTATAAAGCGGTATAATGGTCTAGTTTTAGAAGCTTCTATAGCGTTTAATAAATTTGAGATTTTTTTCTCCTTAAAACCTTCTAAACCCTCTAAATCTTCAAATTTAAGCCTGTAAATATCTATAATAGATGAAATTTTACCTTCGTTATGAAGCAAGGCTACGATTTTTTCACCAAGACCATCTATATCCATACAATTTTTTGATGCAAAATAAATCAGTGAGTTTATCACTCTAGCTTTACAGTCAAGGTTTTGACATTTTATAAATATCTCCTCATTTAGAAGGTGCGAGCCACACTCTGGGCAGTTTGCAGGGCGAACTATCACTGTTTCTGACCCATCACGTCTATCCTTATAAACCTTTGTGATTTTAGGTATAACATCCCCGCTTCTTATAACGTTTACAAAATCACCCTTTTTTAGCCCTAAACGCTCTATCTCATCAAAGTTATGAAGGCTTGCATTTCTTACAACGGCACCATCTATCTCAACTGCTTCAAGCACCCCAACAGGCGTTACAACCCCGCTTCTTCCAACTTGCAAAGCAACGTCTATCAGTCTAGTAGCTTTTTCAACTGCTTTAAACTTATACGCCACCATAAAACGTGGAAATTTAACTGTATAGCCTAGACTCTCGCACTTTTCCAAAGAGTTTACACGAACCACCATCCCATCCATCATTATAGGTTTTTCATCTCTTTTGTTTGAGAGTTCCTCATATGCACGCGAAACCTCGCCAAAGTTTTTACAAACTCTTTTAAAGCTATCTTGCAAAAACCCAAGTCCTCTTATAAACTCCATAATTTCCGCGTGAGTTTTTAGCCCAAGCTCGTTATAGCCGACATTCCAAGGGATAAATTTAAGCTTTCTAGAAGCTGTTATACTACTATCAAGCTGTCTTAAACTCCCTGCTGCTGCGTTTCTAGGATTTGCAAGAAGTGGCTCACCATCCCTTGCTCTTTGCTCGTTTAAGGCGTCAAAATCATCTTTTGCTATGACAACTTCACCTCTGATTTCTATCCTACCATCATACTCAATGCTTAAAGGAATGCTTTTTATAGTTTTTGCATTTACGGTGACATTTTCCCCTATTTCACCATCTCCTCTTGTAGTAGCACTTACGAGCAGTCCGTTTTCATAGAGTAAATTTAGACTTGCTCCGTCAAATTTAGGCTCACAGTAAAGTTCAAACCCATCTTTTTCGCCCCTTTTTATCCAAGCAGCAAGCTCATCGTCATTAAAAACATCTTCCATAGACCACATTTTTGCGATGTGAGCGTTTTTTTCAAATTTATCACTTACGATTCCGCCGATTTTTTGAGTTGGCGAGTAACTAAGAGTTTTATCAGGGTTTGTATTTTCATACTCTAAAACAGCGCGGTAAAGCGTGTCGTACTCATCATCACTTGCTAATGGTTCGTCATCTGTATAGTAAGCCTTTGCCCATAAATTTAGAGTCTCAACTGCTTTTAGATACTCATCGTAAGTTTTCACTGTTTAACTCCTAAGTTTCTCATTTCGCTATCAAGTGTAAACATTTGATGATGCTCGTAAACATCGTGAGTTCTGATAATCTCTGCTCCGTTTTCAAACGCTTTTAGATGAAGGTAAAGGCTTCCTGGAAGCCTATCTTTAACCTCGCTTTTAAAGTAAGCGTTTATCACACTTTTTCTACTTGCACCAACTAAAAGCGGATATCCAAAATGTAGAAAATGCTCTAAATGTTTTATCAAAAGCATGTTATCTTTAGCTCTTTTTCCAAAGCCAATTCCAACATCTAGGACTATTTTTTTACACCCATTTGCCTCACACTCTGCAATTTTTTCTCTAAAGAACTCATCCACAGAGTCTATAACATCATCGTATTTTGGGTCTTCTTGCATGGTTGTAGGCTCCCCTTGCATATGCATTAGACAGTACTCTACGTCATACTTGCCAGCTAGTTTTGCTAAACTTGTATCGCCTGTGATATCGTTTATCATATAAAAGCCGTTATTTAGTGCGTATTCTAGGCAATACTCATCAAAACTATCAAGGCTAAATTTAGCTCTCTCGTGTAAATTTAGTCTATAAATTTCAGCAATTATATCTTTTATACGTCTAAACTCTTCATCCCTTCCGCAGTACTCGCTCCCTGGGCGGCTTGACACCCCACCTAAGTCGATATAACTAGCTCCATTTTCAATGTGGTTTATAATTCTCTCAATTCCGCTTTTTACGTCAACTCTGCTTGCCGAGTTAAAACTATCTTCATTAATGTTTGTAACGCCCATAATGAGCGGTTTTTTAGGTTTTTCAAATTTATTAGTTAAAAATTTAGCTAGAGTTTTAAGCTCAAAGTCTTGCATAGCCTCTTTTTTAGCTAGCATTTCAACTTGCTTATCATTTGCAATCAAAAGAGCGTTACTTAAACCTTGTCCTAAAATCACACTTTTTTCACATACTAGCTCAGCTCCAATACTTAAAGCGTCTTGTTTTAGGATATTTGCAGCTGGGGCTTTGATGTCTTTTAGATAAAAATAGTTTAAACTTGCCTTCTTTTCCATAAATTTAATGCCAGCTTTATGTGGCTCAATCTCTTTGCAAATTTCAATAAAATCAGTTTTACTATCTATCTTAAATATTTTCAAGTTTAATCCTTACTTAAATTCTATCTCTGTTTTGAGCTTATTAGTAGCAAAAGTGGGGTTAAAATCGCTCTTGATTTTGTGTTTAAGCTTACTAAAATCATAAGTTTATTTATATAAATAAGCTCGTTTTCGCTGAAGTTTATCCCACTTTTTAAACTCTCTTTTACTATTGCGTGAAGTGTGTTTTTTAAAGCAACTTTATCAAACTCGCCCTTTTTTTCTAGCTCTACTTTTTCATCTATAAATCTACTCAACTCTTTTAATCCTAAATTCCTTAAATTTAGTTCTATTTTTGGCAGCTCTGTTTTAACCAGCTCATTTTTTATAATAAGCCTTGATCTAATTGTCGGTAAAAAGCTATTTTTACTATCGCTTATTAGAATAAATTTAATGTTTTTTGGCGTGTTTTCTAGGATTAAAAGAAGTGAGTTTTGAGCCTCTACTCTAAATTTATAGCCGATTAAGACTATAACTTTTTGCTCTTTTTCAGCGATATATGCCTCTTCTTTAGCTGAATTCGCATCTTCGAGTAAAATCTCATTTTCCTCAAAAAAGCGTAAGCTGTTTACGCCATATTCGCCAATAAGCCGCTTTTTAGTCCTATCAAAATCACTACTTAAAATGATCTCATTCAAAGCACGACCTCATCAAAAAGTGCTGCACTCACACTCGCATCGAAGAGTTTAAAAAGTTGGATGAACTTAATATCTAAAGCGTCATCACTTCCATCCATATAAAAAGCATTTTCAGCTCTCTCATCAACTAGCCACATAAGGCTGTTTTCACTGCCTTTAGCGATGTTTGCTAAAACGTTATTTCCACGCCCAACGTAGAAAAAAATATATCCGTTTGGAAAAGCAAGAGTTAGCATATCTTCTAAAAGTGCGGTACCTTCTCTTGTGTTTATCTCATCTAAGTTTTTAAACATTGATTTTAGTGAGAAAAATGGAAGTATCGGTCTAGCATTATCGCTTCTATTAATGTTAAGCAAAAAATACTCCTCAAACCAAGCTCTCTCTTCATCGCAGAAAACTATAAAAGCACTGCCTTCTAATAAAAGCTTGATTTTAGAAGAGATAAGCGGTGTCCACTCATCCCTTCTTTCTTCCATCCAAACAGACATTGAGGAGTCTTTTCTGATTTTATCAAGACTCCAAATGTAAAGGTCTTTCATTATTTATCTAAGCCGTAAGCATCATGTAAAGCTCTAACAGCCAACTCGCCGTATTTTGCTTCTACTATGATAGAAATTCTTATCTCGCTTGTTGAAATCATCTGGATATTTATGCCGTTTTTTGCCAAAGTTTCAAACGCTGTGCTTGCGATTCCACTGTGTGATTTCATACCGATTCCTACGATTGAAACCTTAACTATCTCGCTATCGCTCTCAACTTCAAAGCTACTATCTAGGCTTTTTAGAGCTTTTAAAGCTCTTTCAAGTTCATTTTGTGGAACTGTAAAGCCGATATTTGCAACGCCGTCTGTGCCAACGTTTTGGATTATCATATCTACGTTTATCTCTTTTTCAGATAGAATTTTAAAGATTTTAGCCGCAACGCCTGGCTTGTCATCTAAATTTCTAACTGTAACTCTTGCTTGATTTTTATCAAGTGCTATTCCACTGATTATTGCACCTTCCATGTTTGTCTCTCCTGTTATAAGTGTTCCTTCGTTATCATTAAAACTGCTTCTAGTAACTAAGTTGATATTAAGTTTTTTCGCTAGTTCAACGCTTCTGTTTTGTAAAACTTTAGCCCCAAGGCTTGCAAGTTCTAGCATCTCATCATAAGTGATTTTATCTAGCTTTTTAGCTTTTGGCTCGATTCTTGGGTCTGTTGTATAAACGCCGTCCACGTCTGTATAAATTTCACATAAATCCGCATTTAAAGCTCCTGCTATCGCAACTGCTGAGAGGTCACTTCCACCACGTCCTAAAGTTGTAACATCGCCTTCATGATTCACCCCTTGAAAGCCAGCTACAACGATGACTTTTCCATCATCCAAAGCTTTTTTCATAGCGTCTGATTTAATAAGCTCGATTTTTGCTTTGGTATGAAAATTATCAGTCACCATTCCTGCTTGTCTTCCACTAAACGCAACAGCAGGAACTCCCATCTCATTTAGTGCGATAGCTAAAAGTGAACTTGTAACTCTCTCGCCTGAACTAAGAAGCATATCCATCTCTCTACTGCTTGGGTCTTTGCTAAAAAACTCAGCATACTCGATAAGCTGGTTTGTCACCCCACTCATCGCTGAGACGATAACGACAACGTCTTTGCCCTCGGCTTTGTTTTTAGCTACTCTTTTAGCAACTTCTGCAATTCTCTCTAGCGTTCCAACGCTTGTTCCGCCGTACTTTTGAACTACTAACATATAAAACCTTCATCCTTAAAATATTTTAAAACTTTCATATATGACCTTTTTTTAAAGTGATTTATGTACTTATCAATCTCATCTAAGCTTGTATAAGTATAAGCATCAAACTCTGCATTTTCACTGCTTAAATTTATAACTGCACCTTTTTTTAGACGAACTAAAAAATATTTTTGAATTTGACCGTGATAAGGTGACATTTTTTCTAAAATTTCAGCCGGATAGTCATAACTTATCCACTCTGGATACTCAGCTACAATCTCTATCTTTTTAGCTCCTATTTCCTCTTCAAGCTCTCTAAAAAGTGCCATTTTAGGCGTTTCGCCTTTGTCAATCCCACCTTGTGGAAACTGCCAAGCATCTGCTATATCAGACCTTCTTGCTAAAAAAATCTTAGTTTCAAAAGGATAAGTGTGGGATAAAATAATCGCCCCAACATTTGGTCTATAATTCTTTTGTTCCATATATTTCCTTAAAAGCTTGCATTTTATCAAAACTCGCTTTAAAAAGTGATAAATGTAAAATTTAAGTTATATGAATATAATACTTTGAAATTTAAATTTGAAAGTAAGAGTTTGCATATTTATATCCATATCCCATTTTGCACTTCCAAATGCCCATATTGTGCCTTTGGTTCAAGTGCTGATAGTTTTGATTTAGTTAAAAGTTATTTTGAAGCTTTGAGTTTAGAGATAGATAACGCTAAGCTTAGTAATATAAAAACCATTTTTATAGGTGGTGGCACTCCAAGTTCTATAAATGCCAACTTTTACGAGGAAATTTTTACTAAGCTTAGCCAATTTATAGATGAAAATACAGAAATCACAACCGAAGCAAACCCAAACTCTGCGAACTTAAAATGGCTTTTAAAGATGAAAAGTTACGGTGTAAATAGAGTTAGTTTTGGAACGCAAAGTTTTAACGATGAAAAACTAAAGCTTTTAGACAGGAACCACAACGCTACCCACACTAAAAAAGCTGTGGAAAATGCTAAAAAAGCTGGGTTTGAAAATATAAACTTAGATATCATCTACTCAACTAAATTTGATGATAGAAAGCTGCTTCTAAGCGAAATAGCAAATTTAAAAGAGCTAGAACTAACTCACATAAGTGCTTACTCTTTGATACTTGAAGAAAATACCCCTTTTGAAAATAAATTTGAGTATTTAAATGATGATGTGGATAACGCTAGGTTTTTGTTTAGTGAGCTAGAAAATGCTGGCTTTAAACAGTATGAAATTTCAAATTTTGGTAGAGTTTGTAAGCACAATCTCGCCTACTGGGAGGGAAAAAACTATCTTGGACTTGGAGCTTACTCGGTTGGATTTGATACTAGCAGACGCTACTACGCCCATGAGTCTATCAAAGAGTATATTAAAAACCCGCTATTTAGAAAAGTAGAAGAACTAACAAAAGAAGAGTTAAAACTAGAGAGGCTTTTTCTAGGTTTTAGGTCATGTGTGGGCGTAAATGCTGGGCTTTTAAATGAAAGTGAGCTTAAAAAAGCTAAGATTTTAGTAGTTGAAGAAAAACTAGAGTTTAAAAATGAGACTTTTTACAACAGAAATTTTCTCTTAAGCGATGAGATAGTTCTATTTATTAGCGATGACTTTACTAGAAATTAAAGAA
This sequence comes from Campylobacteraceae bacterium, assembly GCA_012519705.1. Taxonomy (GTDB): domain Bacteria; phylum Campylobacterota; class Campylobacteria; order Campylobacterales; family Campylobacteraceae; genus Campylobacter_B. The sequence goes on along the minus strand of JAAYPR010000012.1, from coordinate 62,673 downwards.
AATCTAGTAAAATGCTAGATTAAAATAAAATTTTAGGACAAAAAATGTTTGGTATAAGCTTTCCAGAAATGCTTGTTATAGCCATTGTCGCTGTTATCGCCTTAGGGCCTGAAAAACTGCCTCAAGCGATGGTTGATATAGCAAGATTTATGAAACTTTTTAAGAAAACTATAAATGATGCAAAGTCAGGTTTTGAGCAAGAGCTAAGAATCGCTGAGCTAAAAGAAGATGCGAAAAAATATAAAGAGAGCATTGAAAAAACAAAAACAGATGTTAGGAAAAAACTAACTTTCGATGAGCTTGAGGAGATAAAAAGCGGAGTAAATGAGACAAAAGATGCTCTAAATTTAAGCCTTGGCGATATCAAAAAAGGAGCTGAGGCTCTAAAAAACCCAAGTGCTACTATAAAAAACGAGATAAAAGATGCTGTTTTTAAAGACGATAAGGCTGAAAAAAGCAGCCCAGCAGATGAGAATAAAAATGAAGATGATAAAGGCGTAGATAATGTTTGAAGAGATAGTCCCGCATATTGTAGAGCTTAGAAAAAGACTTGTTATTTCAGTTGTAGCCGCTGTAGTTGGCTTTGGGCTTTGCTTTTTGATATGGCAAGATATTTTAGACTTCATCCTAGCACCGCTAAATAACGCTCTTCCAGCTACTAGTGAAGTTATCTTTACTCACCCAGCAGAAGGCTTTTTTATGGCTTTAAAAGTCTCAATGTTTGCTGGTTTTATCCTAGCTTTGCCAGTGATTTTTTATCAAATTTGGCAGTTTGTTGCACCTGGGCTTTATGATAGTGAGAAAAAATACGTTAAGCCTTTTGTAGCTGGAACGACAATAATGTTTTTAATAGGAGCTTCATTTTGCTACTATTTGGTTCTTCCACTTGCTTTTAACTTTTTGATAAATTTCGGCGATGGGACATTTACCGCTATGCCTAAAATTGGCGAATATGTGGGGTTTTTCATAAAGCTGATTTTAGCTTTTGGTATAAGCTTTGAACTTCCAATTTTTACCTATTTTCTAGCTTTGATTGGGCTTGTAACAGATGAGGATTTAAAAGGCTTTTTTAGATACGCGATAGTTATAATCTTTACTTTTGCGGCTATTATGACTCCGCCAGATGTTATAAGTCAGTTTATGCTAGGTGTGCCTTTGGTTATACTTTACGCTGGTTCTATCTATATCGCAAGAGCTGTAAACCCAGCAAAACCACTCTTTGATGACGAAGAAGATGAATCTTGATTTAGTAGAGAGCTATGACTACTTTTTACCAAAAGAGCTCATAGCCCTACAGCCAACTCTTCCAAAAGAAGATGCAAATCTGCTGGTTTATGATAGAGCTAGGGATAAAATTTCTCATCATAAATTTGGAGAGTTAGCTGAAATTTTACCACCTTGTGATATCATCTTTAATGACACAAAAGTTGTAAAAGCTAGAGTTTTTGGTATAAAATCAACCGGCGGGAAAATAGAGCTTCTGCTAAACCGTCCACTAGCTGAAAATGAGTTTAGTGTTTATATAAGAGGTTCTGTAAAGGTTGGCACAAAGCTTAAATTTGACGCTGGTTTGGAAGCTATAGTTACAAAACTTTTAGATGATGGAAGTAGAGTTGTGAAGTTTTATAAAGATAGTAAGCAGGTAGACACTCACTTACTTTTTGAAACTCTATCAAGCATCGGACACATCCCACTTCCGCCATATATAAAAAGAGATGATAACAAACATGATGAAATTTGGTATCAAACTGTGTTTGCTAAGAACTTAGGTGCGGTTGCAGCTCCAACTGCTTCGCTTCATTTTAGCCCCAAAATGCTGGAAACTCTAGCAAAAACTCACGATATCCACTACCTAACTCTCCACATCGGAGCTGGAACTTTCAAGCCAGTTGAATGTGAAAATATCAATGATCACGCTATGCACTCAGAGTATTTTAGTGTGCCACAAAAAACAGCTGAAATTCTAGATAGTTCTAAGCCTATTTTAGGCGTTGGGACAACTGTGACTAGGGTTGTTGAGGAGTATGCAAGAAGCGGGAGTTTAAGTGGGGAGTGCAAGCTTTTTTTAAACCACGCAAACAAGCCGATTAGACAAAACTATCTTTTAACAAATTTCCATCTGCCAAAATCAACTCTTATAATGCTAGTAACTTCGTTTATCGGATATGAAAAAACTATGGAAATTTACCGTGTAGCAGTTGAGAAAAAGTATAAATTCTACTCTTACGGCGATGCGATGCTGGTGATTTAAACCCCTAAATATCTTTGTAAAATTATCATCGCTGAAAGGCTATCAAGTTTGCCATCTTTTTTACGCTGATTTGCCACGCCTAAATGACTCGCTTCAACACTTGAAAAACTCTCATCTATATAAACAACTTCGCCATCAAATTCCAAAAGAGAGACAAAATGGGTCACCCTTCTTTTCATCTCGCCTTCACTACTTCCATCAAGCGGAACGCCAACAACTAGCTTTGTTACCTTATATTCATCCAAAACTTGCTTTACATCCCTAGCCGCTTGGTTTCTGTTTTTTCTTAAAACCGCATCTATCGGCACTACAACGCCGTTTTTATAGCCCAAAGCTATGCCAATTCTTTTAAGTCCGATATCAAGTGAAGCTATCATTTAACCAAAACCTTTGTTCCTAAAATTTCTATTCTACCGTCAAGTTCGTATTCATAAACCAAATCCCCAAATTTAGCCCAAATTTCATCAAAACTTGAGTTTTTCTCCACAAACTCTAAAAACTCATCGCCTACTTTTATCTCATCAAAACTGACAAAACTATTTGCAAACTCTTCTATATTATCTATTAAACTCGCCTTGCCTTTGGCTAAGAGTTCGTTAGTTCCCCTGCTCTCATTTATACGGTGAGGAAACACAAAAACTGGGATTCCCATCTCGCTTGCAAGTCTTGCACTTTGAAGTGAGCCGCTTCTTAAATCTGCCTGAGCTACAACTAAAGCTTCACTCAGCCCCACAACTATGCGGTTTCTCTCTAAAAACTGCTGTCCCCAGGCTTTTTGGCTTGGTTCATACTCGCTTAGAGCAAGTGAGTTTTCGTAAATGTCATTTATAAGTTTTGAGTTTGTTTTTGGATAAATTTCATCAAGCCCATTTCCAAAAACAGCTATTGTATTTGGAAAAGCCCCTTTATGAGCTGCCGCGTCCACTCCTATCGCACATCCGCTTACAACGCATATATCCCTCTTTTTAAGCTCATTTGCCAAACTTAAAACTAAGTTTTTTGTATAAATTGTCATTTTCCTAGAGCCAACAATTGAGACTTTTCTTTTTTCTAAAAGCTTTAAATTTCCCTTATAGTAGAGTTTTTTTGGAGGGTTTTCTACTCTTTGAAGTGGCTCAAACTCGCTTATATCAATAATACTCATAAATATCTTTCAAATACACAACTTCAACATCTTTTAAAATCTCATCGCTATCTTTTAAGGCTTTAAAAGTAGCATCTTTTGGATGCCCGATGGCGATAGCATAACCTCTATCTTTAGCGATATTTACAGCTTTTTGAAGCTGGGTTTTTACGGCTCTAACGCTGTTTTCATTATCTAAAAAAACATCTCTTGTGATGTAGCGATGTCCGCTTTTTTTAGCAGCTTCTTTAGCTTTTGATGAGGCGATAGTTTTAGAGTCCACAAAGATAAAACCGTATCTTTCAAGTGCAATGTAGAGATTTTCCATAGCTTTTTCGTCTGCTGTAAATTTAGAGCCTGTATGGTTGTTTACAAACCTAGCATCTGGAAATTTAACTCTTATATCTTTTATAAATTTATCCATAGTAGCGTAGTTATCTGTAGTTTTTAAAGCTCTTAGGCGGTCGCTGTAGTTTTGTGCCTCAAGAGGCAGATGAATCATATAAAACTTAGCTGATTTAGCTAAGTTTTGGGTGTTTGGCGTGCTTTTACTAGGCGGAAAAATGGACGGGGTAAGCTTTAAATTTGTGCTATTTATATTTCTTAAATCACTTTTTTTATAGACATCATCGATTATAATAGCTAATTTTGGCTTTTCGCCTTTAATTAAGCCCTTTTTGAAAACTCCATCTTTAAGAGAAAAATCATCTTTAAAAAGATAGCTCTCTTTAAACAACACACTCTCGTCTTGCTTAAAAACAGCAATCTCTTCTGTTAAATTCTCTTCTTCTTTAAGTGTGACTTTCTCATCTGGTAAAAGTGTTAAATTCTCTTCTAAGATAAGTAGTTTTTCCTCTATAGATTCAGTTATTTTTTTGCTTAATAAATCATCTATTGAAATCATTTCTTCTTTTATTGTTCTAGTTTTTTCTTCTATAGGGGCGGGTTCTTTTTTAATATCTTTTTTAATCTCTTTTTTGGATTCAATTTTAGTAAGTTCTATTTTTTCTTCACTAAAGATGTTGTCAAGCACGCCGTAGGATAAAAATCCAGCACTGAAGCAAAGGGTTATTAAAAGTAGGATTTTAAAAGAGCGGAGCCTCTCTTTTAGAGTTCCGCTCTTTTTGGATTGTCTAGGTTTTCTTTTAGTAGCTTTTGCACTACTGCTTTTTGCTACTTTTTTTTTGGTAGTTTTTGCCAAGATTAGTTTTTATCTTTGTCGATGATTTTATCTTGAGCTATCCAAGGCATCATCTCTCTTAGTTTTCTACCTGTTTTTTCGATGCCTGCTTCTCTCATTCTAAGTCTTTCAGCATTCATCTTAGTATATCCAGCTTTTCTCTCTAGGATAAACTCTTTCGCAAATGAACCGTTTTGGATGTGCTCTAAAATGCCTTTCATAGCTTTTTTAGTTTCACATGTTATAACTTTTGGCCCACTTACATAGTCGCCGTACTCAGCTGTATTTGAAATAGAGTATCTCATATCAGCGATTCCGCCTTGGTAGATTAAGTCAACGATAAGCTTTAGCTCATGTAAGCACTCAAAGTATGCAAGCTCTGGCTCATAACCAGCTTCAACTAGGGTTTCAAAACCAGCTTGGATAAGTGCTGTTACACCACCACAAAGAACCGCTTGCTCACCAAAAAGGTCAGTTTCAGTTTCGTCTTTGAATGTTGTCTCAATAATACCAGTTCTACCACCGCCGATTGCTGAAGCGTAGCTTAGTGCTAAATCTTTTGCTTTTCCGCTCTCATCTTGAGCTACAGCAATAAGGTCTGGAATCCCACCACCTTTTACAAACTCGCTTCTAACTGTGTGACCTGGTGCTTTTGGAGCTACCATAATGCAATCCACGCCTTTTGGAGGAACGATTTGTCCGTAGTGGATGTTAAATCCATGTCCAAACGCGATAGTATCGCCATCGTTTAAATTTGGTCTAATTTCTGTGTAGAAAATATCAGCTTGAACTTCATCTGGAAGTAAAATCATGATAACATCAGCTTCTTTTGTAGCTTCTGCAACACTCATAACTTTAAAACCTTTTGCTTCAGCTTTTTTCCAGCTTGAGCCACCTTCTCTTAGTCCAACTATAACAGAAACTCCGCTATCTCTTAAGTTTTCAGCGTGAGCGTGTCCTTGGCTTCCAAAGCCAATCATAGCAACTCTTTTTTCTCTAATTAGGTTTAAATCACAATCTTTGTCATAATAAACATTTACTGCCATTCATAAGTCCTTTGTAAAAAATTTAAATCATCATATGATACTTAAAAAAAGTTTTCATATGGTAACGTTTTGAAATAAGAAAATTCTATAAAACAGAGCTTGTTTTATAGAATTTAATAACATCCTTAGAATTATAGAATTTCAAATGGATTTGCAACCACATCATCTCTATCTACCACGTATGGTATAAGAGCTGCGTGTCTTGCTCTTTTGATAGCTTTTTCAACCATCTCTTGATATTTTTTTGAAGTTCCTGTTAGGCGTCTTGGCATAATTTTAAAACGCTCTGATAGGCAGTATTTTAAAAGAGTTGTATCTTTATAATCTATAAACTCAATCTTTGCTTCTGTGTATCTACAATATTTTCTTGCGTATTTTCTTTTTTCTGACATATTAATTTCCTTTCTTAAAACGGCAACTCTTCGTCGTTCATATCAGCATCTACATCAATTTCTGGAATTTCTTCATTATATCCATCGTAGTCGCTGTAGTTGTCGTAGTTATCTTGAAAATTTGACTTTTGTTGTTGGCTATAACCTTGGTTGCTTCCACCATAATTAGCACTGCTACCATAGCTACTATCTCCGCCATAGCTGTTGCTACCGTAACTATTTCCGCCATAGCTTTGTTGGTTGTAGTTTTGCTGGCTTTGGTTAGACTGGAAATTTCTACTCTGTCCCATTCCACCACCTTGCATTCCGCCTTGAGTAGCTTCGCCTAGCATCTGCATAGTTTCAACTGTTACGCTATGCTTTGAGCGGTTTTGTCCATTTTGGTCTTGCCACTGGTCAAATTTAAGCCTTCCTTCTATAAGCACTTTGCTACCTTTTTTAAGGTATTGGTTCGCGATTTCTGCGGTTCTTCCCCAAAAAGTAATATCTATAAAGCAAACTTCCTCTTTTTTCTCGCCATTTACAGTAAAGCGTCTATTTGTTGCTATCGCTGTATTTGCCAAAGCTGAGCCACTTCCGAGATATCTCAACTCTATATCTCTTGTTAAGTTGCCGACTAATATTACTTTGTTAAACATCGCTTATCCTTTTATTCTTCTGATTCTTCTTCGGTTTGCTCTGTTGCTTCTTCTCTTGGTCTTCTTGGGCGTCTCTCTTTTTTAGCTGGTGAGAATTTGATGCCCTTGCTTAGTTTTTCCCAAGCTGCAATTTCTTTTTTATTTTCATATTTAACTGTTAGGAATCTAATGATATTTTCATTATATCTAATGTTTCTAACTAGTTCTTCAATTAGTTGTGTTGGTGCTGTGAAGTAAATAACATAGTATATTCCTCTTTCAAATTTTTTGATAGGATATGCTAGTTTTCTTGCACCCATTTCGATAACAGAAGCTACTTCGCCTCCATTTTTTGTAATGACTTCTTTAACGAAATCAACGCCTGTTTTTATCTCATCTTCTGTAAGCGTTGGCTTTAAGATGAAAAGTACCTCGTAATGTTTCATTGAATCTCCTTGTGGTTTTCTAGCTTATGTCACTAAATTTAGGACACAAGCAAGGATTTTGCATAAAAGCAAACGATGATATTACTATAATTTTGCTTAAAGCTTGCTTTTGTGGTGTAGTTTTTACATTGTTTACATCTGTGCTTTACTATACACGTCATTGCGAGATTTCCGTAGAAAATCGTGGCAATCCATTTAAATAAAGTTTTGAGTTAAATTTAAGGTTTTTTATTTTGCAAATTTATAGATGAGAATTTACTTAAATAAAAATCTTATAACTTTTTTAAAGTTTCACTTAATGGATTTTACTTCGCTACGCTCGTAACTGTCGAGACGCTTCGTTTGTTTCACAAACTCGCAATGACGACTCTGGTGGATTTGGTGTTGTTTTGCTTTTTAAATGACGACTCTGGTAGTTTTGGTAAATTTAGGTTTAAGATTTTATTTTAGAAAATTTGGTTTTATTTGGTTTTATAAATTTCTTATAATAACATATCCACTAACCTCGTCATTGCGAGATTTTCGTAGAAAATCGTGGCAATCCAGTTTTAAAAATTTTAAAGTAAATTTAAGATTTTTTCTTTTGCAAATTTATAGATAGGAATTTACTTAAGTTGAAATCTTATAAATTCTTTATGATTTTATTTGATGGATTTTACTTCGCTACGCTCGTAACTGCCGAGACGCTTCGCTGCAGACGCTTCGTTTGTTTCACAAACTCGCAATGACGATGTTAGTGGTTTAAAGTGTTTTTCATAGCAAGCTTTCCATAATGACAATTATAAAATAAATTTATCTTTTTGATATCACTCTTTGAAACTCTAAAAGTCCTGAAAGCATAAAATGAGTTTTGTCACCACCGCTTTTTGTTTTTAACTCATACTCTATCTCATTTAGACAGATAAACATATTTTTAAACTGATTGGTGCTAAATTTAAGAGCTTGAGTTTTTAGTTTTTCCCCCACATCTTTTGGCGGTAAATAGCCAAGTATCTCACGTAGATCAAATTTGCCATTTATTTTTATATATGAGTGAACGCTAAAAATCCTAAAAATAGCCGAGTAAAGGTAGCTTATAAGCTCGTTTTCGTTGTATGAGCCACTCTGGATGTAAGTGTAAAACTCATCTCTAAAGTCTTGTAAATTTATGATTTTTTCAAATATCTCTTCAAAACTAACCTCGCTTAGCCCAAAAACATGCTTTTTAACACTGTCTATATTTAACTCATAACCTAAACTCTTAAATTTCTCAAGCTCTGCTACTGTTAGGCTTAAGTTTGAGTTGTGGATTTTGTAAATTTCTAAAAGTGCTAAGTTATTTGGTCTAAGCCCCATCATCAAGCAAATTTGATTTAGAAGTTGCAAGGCTTCGGTGTGAGTGTTTGGACTAAAAAGTCTAGCAAAGTTTCCCTCAAAAGCGTTTATAAAGCTTTGATTTATAGCATTTCCATCCTCTATAAACTCATATAATAAAAAGTTATTTTTATCTCTTTTGCACTTTGCTATAAGCTCTTTTATCTCTTTTGTAGAGCCAAATTTATTAGTTTTTATATAAACTATATTTTTATCCCCAAAAAGTGATGGCTCTAAAAATGCACTTAAACTCTCAAACTCATACTCATCAAAAAAAGCATTATAGATGTTATCACTTCCCCAAAGGTGCAGAATTTGCCTGCTATAAAAGCGGTTCAAAAACTCATCGCTACTTCTTAGAAGTATGAAATTTGGAACCTTTCTAACGCCGATTAAACTATCTAACTCTCTTTTATACATCTAGCTTTTTAACCACTCTTCCCATTATTTTACCACTTACGATATCAGCTTCTAAAATTTGAACTAAAACCCTTGTTAAAACATCATCTGTGAAGTTATTTATGATGTAAACTCTAGCCCCTTTTAGCGTATCATCAAGTTTTGCCGTTGTTATGTTTAAGTTCTCATCTATATAGCAGACAAAGTTTTCGCCGATATGTTTTGCCGCCCATCTTGCAAATTTCCTATCCATAAAGTCATACGCTACCTTATCGGCCTCACGCTCTAACACGTTTAAACTCTGACAGGTGTCATCTATGTTTAAAAGTAGGTAGTTAAAAAGCTTCTCATCGCCTTCCATATCTGCCTTTAAAAGCCTGTGTAAAATGAGATCTGTATAACGCCTAATAGGACTTGTAAAGTGAGTATAGTCATCAAAGCCAAGCCCAAAGTGTCCTTCAGGATATGGCGAGTACTCGGCTCTTTTTTGAGCTTTTATGATGAGTTTATCAACTTCTTCTCTTATGCCCATCTCATCAGCTATGCCCTGGATGTTTGCAACCATTTTAACTAAGTTTTTATCAAATTTAACTTCAATCCCAAGTGCCGCTAAATCATCTACTAAATACTCTATCTTTCTATAATCCGCCGCCGCATGGTTTCTAAAAACCCCTTTTTCTATCCTTTTAGCTGCGGCTTGGTTGGCTAAAAGCATACAGTCTTCTATCAGATCGTGAGATGGCGTAGACATCTCAAAGCGAGTGCTTTTTAAGTTTCCTTCATCATCTAAAACCATTCTTAGCTCTTTTGTATGAAAATCAAACCCTTTTTTAAGTCTAGCTTGGCGAAGCTTTGTAGTTAGGCTGTAAAGTGATAAAATCATCTCTTCTATCTCTTTGTCACCATCGTATTTTTTGGTTTTGATAATCTCATCAACTTCGTCATAGTTAAAGCGTTTTCGTGAGCGAATGATGGCTTTAAAAAGCTCTTCTTTTTTGACGTTTAAGTCTTCATCTAAAGTTATTTTAAAGCAAAACGAGAGCCTATCCAAATCAGGCTTTAGTGAGCAGATATTTTCACTTAAATTTCTAGGAAGCATCGGCACACTTCTGTGTGGAAAGTAGATAGAAAATCCCCTAAATTTAGCCTCTTTATCTATAGCTGAGTAAGGTGAAACATACTCGCTTACATCGGCAATCGCCACAAAAAGTTCTCTATTTTTACTATCGTAATAGATAGCATCGTCAAAGTCTTTAGCATCGACTGGGTCGATGGTGCAGAAATTTAAGTGAGTTAAATCAACTCTGTTTGGATACATAGCCTTATCGACCGCATCGCCAAAGCTTTTCGCCTCTTCTTCACACGCCCCGCTAAACTCATCGTTTTTATTATAAAGTGCAAGTGAGATTTTCTCATCAACACTGTTATCATAAATGCTTCCTAAAATTTCAACTATCTCATCTTTTTGATTATCTATCTTTAAAAGAGTGCCTAAAGGTAGGGTTTTTAGGGATTTTTGAGTGGCTCTTAAAACAGTTGATAACCCGCTTTTTACGTTTATGCCAACTATCTCTTTACCGATTTTTTTCGTGTAAACAACGCTTGTTGCAAAGGATGGCTGAAGCACCATCATAACTTTTGCTTTTTGTCTATCTTTTTTATTTCTTGTAACTCTAGCTAGGACGATGTCGCCTTGCTTAGCAGCGTTTATATCGCTTGGTTCGACTAGAAGATCTTTTGGAAATTTAGGGTTAAAAGCTGTGATATAACCGGTTCCTTTCATGGAAATATCAAGTTTCCCGCAAATAAAGCCATCATTTAAAAAATACTGTTTTCTATATAGTCCGATTGAGCCTAGCATCTCCATGTTTCTTAGTAGTTCTTTTTGTTTTGAGTTAAGGGAGTTTTTATCTATGCCATTAAGTAGTTGTTCTAAAAATAGTTTCAAAATAAGACCTTTTGAATGAATTTTTGAATTTAATAAGTTGTTTTTAAAATTTATAAATTATCAAATTTGGTTAAATTTTAGTTGGTTTTAGTAAATAACTTAACAATAAGGGTGCTTCTATTTATAAAAGGGCTTTAAACCACAACTACTATCTACAACTTAAAATTTCAATGCCGTTTATTTCAGGGAAATTTGTATCATTTGTGTAAACAACACCACAACCATTTTCTATTGCGGTGTAAGCTTGGAGTAAATCTTCCAAGTCTAAATCTAAATTTCTATAATCTTTTATGGCTAAATTTAAGGCAATACTACTAAAACTAACTATATTTACAGATTTTGATAAAATATCTATAAAGTCTATAAAACTTTTTTGAAGATTTTTATTTTTTCTTAAAATATAGAAAATATTCACTATGCTAATCCCACAAATATAAATTTCAGCTTGACTATAAAACAACTTCTGAAACAAAGAAACTACCGCTCCATGAGTGACTCTATCGCTATCAACGAAATCTAAAATGATATTTGTATCTAAAAATACTTTATTTTCCATATCTAGCATCCAACATCTCGTCTCTTAAAGTTTTATAATCTTTATTTAACTCACCACTACAGAAACCTGCAAATTTCATAATATTTTGAATATTTTTATCGCTTTGGAAGTTTTGATTTAAATCATTCTCTTTACTGGTGTCTTTTATCTCATATTTAAGACTTGGATCTAAAGAAAACAAGCTTTTAATGGCGTTTAATATTTTTTCATTTGGGTTGCTTATCTCTATAGTAATAGTGTTCATTATGAATCCTTTTTTAGATGATTATAGCAAAATACAATACACAAAACCCCACCTTGCCATAAATTTAATTAAATTTTAGTTGGTTTTGGTAAATAAGTTAACAATAGAGCAAAATTGTAAAATCATAAAAAAAACAGGTAGATTTTAGTCTACCTGTTTTATTGTTTAGCAAAAGAAATTAATTACCAAGTTATCCTGTTGCTTTTATTTTGAATATTGATATATTTGTCTTTATTAGCCTTATCGCCTTCTTCATCAAGATATCTTCCAACTATCTCATCTGTATCTTTGCCATCAGCATCTTGTATTCTACCAACTCCACCCCATTGAGCTTCGCCAGAGAATGTTGATGTGTCACTAAATTCTAGCTCAAAAAGGTTAAATCCATCAGTTAAAGTTTGCCCAGACTCATTATATAAAAGCCAAGAGCGTGTATTTACATGCACATTAAATCTGCCTCCATGGCTTGATTTTACAGACAGCTTTTCATATTGCCTTTGAGTATCAGCTTCTTTTACCATAGGCTCTCTATCTCCTTGCCCAAAACCTTTAACAAAACTAACCATATTTCCATTGCGTTCGTAGACATCAAACCAGTCAGCCTTATCGTTACCATTTCCTGTATTAAACTCAGCCGGGTTTTGATAGAAATATTCTCTATTGCCAACTTGAAGTTGATTAACTCCATCGTTTTCTTTATAAAGCAAGCTTAAGCTTTTTATATCAAAACAATCAACCTTTTTTCCATCAACTTCTGGACTACAATAAACCATAGAATAAACACTAATATTATGATCATCATTTAAACTAAGTGGAGTTACGTCATTTCCTACACCGTATGATTTTCTCTCAGAATTTATATAACCATAATAATAATGTGCCACGCCATTATCTGCCGTTTCAAGAATATTTTCACCTCCACCAATATCAAGTTTTCTCTTGTATTCATTGAAATTTTGTCTATCAGATACAATACCGCTTGTCATAACTTCATTATTTTCAATCTTGCCATCAGTTACTAACGGCTGCTCTTGGAATTTTATATCTTTGTTTTTAGCAAAATCCTCAGCATAAATTATCTTAGGGTTTAAAGCCTTGTTTCTCTCTCTAACAAAGTTAATGCCTACAACTCCAACGTTTTCGCCATTAGCAAAACTGCTCTCTTTAAATTTAAATATAGGCAACCTATTTGATGATACATTATCATCCACTTTATCTTTTTTTAGCTCAGTATAAAGATATAAAGGTTTTAAAACTGAATCTTTTTTGTCATTAAGTGGAAACTCTACGTCTTTACTGCTAAGACTTGAGTTAATATCATAATTTATTATGCCATCTTTTGCAAAAAACAGTATACCGTCTGGAACACTATTGTTCTCATCTGAACTATAAAGTATGTCGTCACTTGGCAATCTATAACAACGAGCGTGAAGTGGATTTAGATTACAAAATTCTTTATATGAATCAGCAATTTTATAAGTTTTGCCATCATCATCATCATCGTCGCCTCTTGCAACTACTTTGATTTTTTTACAACGATTAGTACCCTTAACGCTATCTGTATTACTTATGTTGTTATTTTCTGAATCACCATCGCAGTCAAACTCAAAATCAAGACCAAAAACTATATCTCTCGCATAGCAGTTTTTGTTATAAAGTGTTGCTAAGATTTTTTGCTCTTTTAACTCTTCATTTATGTATGCGTTAAAATATGCAGCCGAACTCATATCAAGACCAGCTACCATATCTCTGTCATCACTAAAATATGTATAGTTGTGACCATTTTCAGATAAAGCGTTAGACAAATCGTTGATATTAATCTCTATATCGCTATGTTTAAATTTAAACACCAAATCTTTTGGAATAAGCTTGGCGATAATATCACTTCCGATTCTGTCCTTTAGATTATCTAAATTTTGATCTTCTATACCAACATAACATCCTACCATGCCTTTTTTGGAAGTGCTAATGTCATTTGATAAAGCATCGTTTGTATAATTCCCATCTATACAACCATCTTGCGACCAGCTCTTATCACTTACACTCATCTTGGCATAGCCTATGTTATAGTAGTTTAGTCCGCCTACATTTCTAAGCTTAAAGTCTGCATATGATTTCATAGGGTTTGCTTTTGTTTTTAAAGAGTCTCTGTCTGTGATTTCATTATACTCTTCTTTTTCTTTTTCAAATTTTGTCTCTCCATTTTTTCCTTTTTCAAAAGAAACCCTTAGGTTATTAGATGAGTTTTCTTGATTGCTCCATATCTTAGTTTTACCTGTAAAGTCCTCTGTGCTAGCATTGCTTTCATATCCAACATCACCAGTTGTCAAATCAATATAAATGTTGCTTATCGGCTCTTTTAGACAAGCTGTAGATGATAACTGCCCAAAAATAGTCTCTTTTTTATTATCTTCTACATCATCGTTTGGTAAAAGAACATTATCATATCCTAAGACATAATCGCCTTTTTTAGTTACTGGATAAAAATTATCTACGAATTTACCAGCAAACTCTTTCCCTCCTGCTACATAAGGCTCTATTCTAGTAGGGTTGTTTTCCATAGCAAAATAAGCAGGTCTTACAGAAAATGTCCTTTCTGGTCTACAAACATTTGACTTGTATTCATCTACAAAACTATCCTCTAAAGCTTTTTCCTCACACTTAGCTCTACATTTTGCCATCTCTTCATCATTGCCATTAATAGCACTATTCTCTTGACACTCTTTTACTATACACATACCTAAGTTTTCTACCCCGCTTGGCAAATAGCTGATGATAAAAGTATAGTCTTTTCTTGCGAAACCTATCTCTACGTTATTGATAGGAATTTCATTTTTTTTAGCTTCTGTGTCTAAGAAATAATCAAAAGATTTATAAGCATGTCCTTTTGCTTTTTTAGGATTTAGTTTTGTCTTTTCCCCAAAATCACCTATTCTAGTTCCACCCTCATCAGTTGGAGATTTAAAATCGGCAAAAAATTTATAAAAATGATTTTTTTGCTTATCTTTTACAGCTTCATCACAAACATCTTTATTTATTTTATCATATCCGCCTGCTAAATTTGCAATCTCCTCTCTAGTAAATAAAGACAATACAAATGTCCCATCAAGCCTTTGAAATCTCTCTGAAAACTCATCTTTAAATGGAGTCTCCATTTGTGTTTGCTCGCCTGTAAGATTACTTATGAGAGTTTTTAGTCTAGTGATTTCATCTTGGATGGTTTTTAATGCTGTCTCTTTTTCAGCTTTTTTATTCTCAGCATCCTCTTTTTTATTTTTGGCATCATTCCTTTTCGCTTTAGCGTTATTTAAAGCTGCTTCATTCTCACTACTTGGATTACTATCATACGCTGCTTGTGCTAAACTAAGCTCTTGCTCTGCCTTTGCCAGCTCCTCTTCAGCTACTGCTAGCTCATCCACAGCTTTAGCTAACTCTTCTTGAGCTTCTGGAAGCTTTGCCTCTTCTGCTGCTAAGTCACTATTTGCCTGAGTAAGCTCTCCTATGATTCTATTTTTTTCACTCTCATACTCGGCTTTAAGTGCATCTAGAGCTTGCTTCTTTTCGTTGCTACCAGAATTAGGGTTTTTGTACGTTTTACAAGCATTTGTATTTTTAGATGATTTACACATAAACTCGACTAAATCATCATCTCCTAGTATGGTATTTAAATCTTCGTTGCCAAAATCTGTAATATTTATATCATAAACTATTTTTACATCAAATGGCTCACTTGCTATTTGAGTATATAGCTTATCATCATCGCCTCTTTGTTGATAGTTTTGATTTACAACCCTTAAGCCATCTATTGGAACAACCTTAACTTCATTTTTCCACTCATCATCACTTGAGCCCTCAAGATAGCATTTTTCCATAGGTGCATCGTAAGGAAGCTCAACTCCCTCTAGTGTAAAATCATAAGTAAATTTTGGCTCTTCATAGTAACCGCCGATAGTAGTATAGTACTCTGTATATACCTTCTCTCCAGCTTTTATTTCTCCACCTGAGATTTTGCCCCCAACTATATCACCAGAACCTTTACCGATATAAAAATCAATGCTAGTTTTGTCATTGTATTTATTAAACTGTTTATCTTCAGTTCCAGATACTAAGCTTGTCGCTGCGTATGAGCTGTCTTTATAAAGACCTTTTTGGTTGTCTTTCATATAGTAAAGATCATTTTCTTTGAAATCATTTTGCCCTTTGTGCTTCAAAGAGTTATCTATACGCATGGTGTTTTCTATATATTTTATGTTTTTAGAAAGTTTTGATTTAACCTTTAGACCATATGCTTCTTTAGCATCAGCATCTTTTAGTGCAAAATAGACATGGTTTTTTAAAGGCTCACCCGGAGTTACAACAAACCCTTCATCTCTAGAGCTAATACCAGCTCTATTATACATAACATTATAGTAGCAAACCTTTGGAACATAGAGGTCGGTTGAAAATGCAACTGTACTAACAAGGGCACTACCTAAATGCGTAACCCTATACTGACTGTTATACTTTGAACTAACAGTTATCTGTAAAGAAGCAGATGTTTGTTCTGGCTTAAGCTTACCTTTTAGATTATAAATATCTAAATCCATGCCTCTTCCGCTATTTGTTATATTTTTTTGTTTACCATCATGATCTAAATAAACCATACTATTGTTTAGTTGAGATCCTATTGGGTTAAGCTCTCCGTCCAGCTCATATACCTCACAATCGCCAACAGGATTTGTAAAACAACTTGCTTTATTGCTAAATCTCATGCCTTGCGTTGAGCCACCAGACGATCCATTTAAAAAATACCCCGCCTTAGCATCAAACTCTTGGTTTTTAGGAGTATAAAATCCGCTAAAATCCAAAGTCATGCTATCTATAGCCCCATCTATACCTCTTGACGATAAATTTGTAAAACCATCGTATAAAGTTACTGATTTTGGCTTATATTTATCTTTATTATTATATACAACAACTAAAGACCAGCCACCTCTAGCTGGGTATGAATAAATATTGTTATTTGTCCATATACCTCCATCTTTTCTGTATCTACCTATAAAGTGATACCCTGTTACCATATTGCTTGGTGTATTTGGAATATAATATTTATCCTTACTATCTAGACTGGTATTAATACCACCTACCACTATCTCACCATTGGTTAAATTTGCTCTAACTATCTCCGTAACATCAACGCTAGCACTATACTCAAAACTATATCCATATTTGCTTGAATAAAGGTATTTGCTAGAGCTGTATATTACAAAAGTGTCTTCAAGAGCTGCTGTGAGAGTCTGAGGAGCTGAACCATCAACACTTATAGTGATATCTCTATAGTTTTTAATATCATCATAAAAATGTCTAAGAACTATATCGGAGTCACTATACCAATCTTTTTTATCAAACAGCATACCTTGCCAATAAAGTCTAGCATAAACCACATCATCAGCTTCTATTTTTTCACCAACTTTTTCATACTTATCTTTTCCAGTCATAGGAGCTAGCTGCGCCATAGATGAGTTTTGTTTTCTATCGCTTCCTAAATTTAAATCTTTAACATTATGATAAGTCTGCCAATCTTTAATAATGCCACTTCCAGTCATCACAAAATCGCCGAAAATAAAATTATCTTTTAACTCTTGAACATATGGGTTTAGTCCACTATACTGCTCAGTTGGTTGCCATCTAATCTTATGTTTATCTTGAGTATTTTGATAATAATAATAAAAAGAAGCATATTGGGCAGAGCCTTGTCTTATTGTCTTCACCATCGCACTATCTGCCTTATGCGTCTCATGTTCTTTGCCAGTTGGCAATGCCCCAAATGGCAAAGGATTATAAGCATAACCAGAACCAACCATTATAAAAGTTAATATTATAACTTTTATAAAACAATTTAACTTTTTCATTTTGTACTCCTTTTTAATGCACTTTTGCATCGAAAAATTTGTAAAAAACTTACAAATAGGATTTTTACAAATTTGGAACTAATAACTTAAGCCAAACTAAATAAATTTAATTTAGCTCTACTAAACATCTTTAAAATTTCTTTCATATGTACTTTTACATGAGAAATTTATAAAAACCTTACGAATAAGGCTTTTATAAATTTAGGGCTGAATTTAGCCCTAAAGTCTTTTTGTATTTTTGTGGGCTGGATTGCCACGA
The DNA here is from genome assembly GCA_012519705.1 of Campylobacteraceae bacterium. Taxonomy (GTDB): domain Bacteria; phylum Campylobacterota; class Campylobacteria; order Campylobacterales; family Campylobacteraceae; genus Campylobacter_B. The sequence continues at coordinate 44,968 of JAAYPR010000012.1, read as the reverse complement.
CTTGCTATGCAAGTCTCGCAATGACGACGGCGTGGATTGTTTCGTCGTTACGTTTCTCGCAATAACGGAAAACCGCTTAAATCAAATAACTAGATTGCCACGCCAACAAGTTGGCTCGCAATGACTGATAGTGTCATTACGAGCGATAGCGAAGTAATCCAGCTCTTGAAATTCTAGAGTTGATTTTAACAAATTTGACTCCTAGAATTTGTTTAAATCTAAGATTTAGATTGCTTCGTCACTACGTTCCTCGTAATGACTGGCAACACAACACTAGATTGCCACGATTTACTTTGTAAATCTCGCAATGACGAAAGAAAGCGATAAGCTCCTTCGCAATGGCTAGTAGTCGTCATTACGAGCGATAGCGAAGTAATCCAGTTTTTGAAATTCTAGAGTCTATTTTAGCAAATTTAACTTCTAGAATTTGTTTAAATTCAAGGTCGAGATTGCTTCAGCCTAAAGGCTTCGCAATGACGGAAACAGTATAAATTTAAAGAACTGGATTGCCACGACTTGCTGTGCAAGTCTCGCAATGACGACGACGTGGATTGTTTCGTCGTTACACTCCTCGCAATGACGAAACCCAACAATAACAAATTAACTATTAAAATAGTCCGAATTTGCCATCTTTTCTTTTGTAAAGAATTCTCATCTTAGCATCCATATCATTAAATACTAAGAATTGATCTTGGCTATCTTTAAGAGCTTTTAACGCCTCATCCACTTCCATTGGCTTAAATGTCTCAAGCTCAACTGGAACTATTTCATCTTCATCTATAGACTCATCTATATCGTGAAGTACATCTAAAATTTCCTCTTTTATATCGTCTTTATTTTTATGAGTTTTCCACTTATCACTCTCTCTTCTTAAAACTTTTGATGCTCTGTCGTTTATGCTGTCAATCGCTGCATAAAGGTCTTTATCTTTACCTGAAATAACGATAGTGTTTTTCTTAGGTAGGTTGATAGATAGATCAACTACAAAGCCTTTTTTACCCTTTTTTTCATCTGCTGAAATAACACATCTGATGCTTACGATATTTAAATTATACTTATCAAAGCTTTCAAATGCTCTTTCTATATACTCTTTTATAGGTTCAGTTAGTTCAAACTGTTTTCCTACAATACTTGTGTTCATAAATTTCTCCTTAAAAAATAATAAAACCTGTATTCTAGCAAATTTAAGCTTAAATTTAAGGTCTTTGAACCGTTCTTCTGTGAAATCTTATCGGTTCAGTTACTAAATCTGGATTACTAGTTACTACTACGTCTAATATAGCAACGTTGTCATACTTATTTCCAGTAGGGTCTGTAGCACTATACCCAGATGGAGTGTCTATTTTGCTGGCATCTCCACAAACAGTATCAGGTAGTGCACTGTCTAAATATAAAATATTTACAGTAGCTAAAAAAGTAGGATTATTACCTTCATCATCTGTACCGAAAGAGTAATGTACATGAGTCAAACACTCATTTTCATTTATATAGTCTTTATTTTGCATAGCCAAAATGGTAAGCTCTGTTGCACTCATAGCGTAAAGTTCAGCTTGTTCTCTTAAATATACATCAACTGACTGCCTAGCTGACTGGGTTGCAAATTTTAAAGACATCAAACCTAGAGTTGCTACAATAACTATAAAAAATATACCCATTATCAAACTAAAGCCACTTTTCATAGTTTTGTTTTTGTTAAATTTTAAAAATCTAGCTTTCATTAGAATACCGCCTTGGTTTTACAAACGATAAAATCCCTATCCAAAAGCCCTGAGTCATCTTTTAAACACAACTTTAAGTCAATCGTGCTATCAATCCCTCTAAATCTGAAAAGATAGATATTGCTAGCTAACAAACTCCTTCTTTGAGGATATGTTCTATATGTTTCACCTATCCACGGCTTATAATCATAATGAAGATAGAGATTTGTTACAGTTCTTGTGGGGTCAAGCGGATCTATTTCAGTCTCTGGAACTATAGCATAGGCTGAGTGTGCTAGCTGATATCTCTCTGAAATATCTTTATTTATGGCATTTGGACCATAGCCTATATTTCCTGCTGTTATCCTTTCATCATCACCACCTATAGTTACATTCATTACCTTAAAGTTATCATTTGCATCGGATGAATCAAAACCAAAACCTGCTTCAAAGTTTTGATAGTGTCTTACCCCTTGGAAAATTATGGCTATATTGTTTGCTCCAATTATGTCATCAACTTCCGTTAAATGACTACCTGGAGTAAATAAGCCTTGGTTGATATCTGACTTAAACAAATCTACATACCCACTCCAACCAATACTAGCCGCAAAACTGTTTTTATTTGGCAAATACTTGCTATCCGTACTCTCACCTATCCATTCTAAAACGTTATGATTTTGCGTAAGGTTAACTCCATCGCTAACATGGGCAATGTCATTTGTCAGTGTACAAAAAGCTGGAGGAACTGCTGGTGTGCAAACCCTACCAATAGTTGCCTGCCTTACTCTATCGCTAAGTCTTGCTGAAATTTGCTCGAGTATAACTTCTGTTTTGGTCTCCAACTCATTTATAACTTTAGTTCTTGCGTAATTAGTGTATATGTTTATATACATATCAGCACCTATTGTAGATATAATGCCAAGTATAACGATTACGGAGATTAGCTCTATGAGTGTAAATGCCTTTTTCATGGTGCTGCCCAGCCTCTCGTTGCGATTTCCCCATCGCCGATGTTTGGAGCATAGTAAACTAGCTCTACTTGGTTATCGCCCATAGTAGCTTCACTATCACTATCCGTAACTGTAACGCTTATTTTTTTGATATTTGTAGATACATCTAAGTGAGGGTAGTTAGCCATAACATCGCCATCATCTAAAGGCAAGTTATTATCCGCAATATATCCTACAGTTGTTATAAATCTCATATTTGATAAGAAATCCCCCTGCACTGGATTTACGGTCATATAAAAATTCCCACTTGCACCAGCATAGTCATCCATATCATTTTTATCAGGATTTAAACCATAAGATTTACTGGCATCAGGAGTAAATCTACCTTCTGAACCATCTGATTTTTTATAGCTTTTTTCTCTCATGTTTATATTGTAATAGTTGCTATTATTTCCATCTCTAGACTGCAAATCGCTTCCTGGTCTGTTTATACCGACAACACTATTTGCTACATCGTAAATGGGGGTTTTAGGGTTCACTTCGCAATCATGTGTGGTTGCATCGTAGTAATTTGCAACTGCTTGATTTACTGCTTGTTGCTTATCATTGCCTGCAACGACCTCCTCATCTGCACCGCCATCTCCGACCGCTGGACAATATGGATTGTTATCATACTTAGTTTCCATATGTGAACTGTCCCAAGAAGTGCTTAAAACCCTACCTATCATAGACTTTGCCTGTAAAGTAAGCTCTTGCTTTAGAGCCATTTCATTTGAACGCTGTGTTTGCATAACTATAGTTGGAAGTGCCATGATAGCGATAGAAACTACCACTATAGTTAAAACAAGCTCTATTAAAGAAAAACCTTTCTTCATAAAATTTGCCTTAATAAATCGTATTTTTACCTACTATTTAACATTTTAAATAGCTAGCTAAATTAGTTAATTATACCATTTTTTTATAAATTTTAAGATGTATGTTTAAAATTTATTAGAACTTTTATGAAACGCCTCTATAAAAGCACCTCTAACGCCCTGTCTTTCAAGCTCTACAACGCCTTCTATAGTCGTTCCTTTAGGTGAACAAATTCTCTCTTTTATTAAAGCTGGGTGAGAATGTTCTAGAAGCTTCGTAGCACTTGCGAAAACTCCCCTTGCTAAATTTAGTGAAATATCAGCTTTTAACCCCTCTTTTACACCTGCGTTTGAAAGTGCTTCAGCAACTAAGGCCAAGTATGCTGGCACACATCCTGACATAACCCCAGCAACTCTTAACTCATCATCGCTAAAAACTCTTTCTGAATTTCCAAAGGTGTCAAGAATTTCCCTTATAATAGTATCATCATCATTTGTAAAATATGGCGTTATGGATGCTTTAAACTCAGCTGCGATATTTGGCATAGTAGCGGCTTTAACTTTAGCATCTATTACGTCTAAATCTCCTAGTTTTGTCATAGCTAAAACGCTAATGCATAAACTCGCCTTGCCTTCTAAAACCCCACTCATCTCTTTTAAAGCATAAGGCTTGAAAGCTAAAATGATATTTTTGTTTTCTATATCATAAGAACTTCCATAAATTTCAGTTTTTATGCCTAGCTCTTTGAATTTAGCTAAATTCGCTTCGCTTCTACCAACTATTATAATCTCAAATTTATCTCTAAGCCCAAGAGCTAAAGCCGTAGCCATCGCCCCGTTTCCAAGGATGTGAATTTGCATAACTTTCCTTTTAGTTACAATTTTTCTTTATTTTAACATATTTTAACCATTTATAAAGAGTAAAATTGTAGAATTTAGCCTAAATTTAAATTTCAAGGAATTTGCAGATGAAAACTAGCATTAAATTCATAACCTTTTCACTGGCTATTTTGTTTTTAACAGGGTGCGGAAGTAAAAGCGAAGGGCTTTACAACCTACCTCCACATGCATGGTATAACCAGATAATGGACGACATAAGAGTAAATGATTTAGACGAAGCTGACAAACACTACAACCAGTTCTCAAGTGAACACATCTCTTCACCTATGCTTGAGCCAACTCTTATGATACTTGCTATGGCACATATGGATGATAATAGTTACACTAGAGCAAACGAACTTTTAGATGAGTATATAAGAAGATTTGGAACTAGAGAAAAGATAGAGTATGCTCAGTTTTTACAAATAAAAGCAAACTACGACTCATTTTTACAACCAAACAGAAACCAAAATTTAATGTATGATAGTATAAACAAAATCAACACATTTTTATCTCAGTATCCAAACACAAAGTATAGACCACTTTTAGAGACTATGCTTATAAAGTTTAAGCTTGCTGTTTATCATCTAGATGAAAACATTATGAACCTATATACTCAAACAGGCAGAGATGTTTCAGCTAAAATTTATGAAGAAAGACTAAAACAATCAGACTTAAAAGATGCAAATTTAATAAAACCTGATCTTCCTTGGTATAGAGCATTTTTTGAGTAAAAGAGACAAAAAGGAGAACAAAATAATTAGGAGAAAGAAATTTGAGAGAAATAAATAGTTTTCCAAAAGAACTACCAATTATCGTTGAAAATGGGCTGTTTTTATACCCATTTATGATAACGCCGATTTTTCTAAACGATGATGTAAATATCACAACCCTTGAGTATGCTATCAAAAATGAAAGTATGATAATGGTAGTAAATAGTAGTGATGATAGGGAGATATTTGAAGCTGGTGTTATAGGCAACATCATGCGTAAAGTCCCACTTCCTGATGGAAGAGTAAAAATTCTATTTCAAGGGGTTCATAAAGGTAAAATCATAAAAAAAGGCTCAAGCAAGCCTTTCATAGCAGAAGTTGAACTTATAGAAAGCGTTAACTATAGCAGTGATAAAATAGAACCTTTGCTAAAAGTATTAAAACAAAAGATAAAAACTCTTGGTTCTATGACTCACTACTTCCCGCCTGATCTTCTAAAAACCATAGAAGATAGCACCGATATAGAAAGGGTTTCAGATCTTATTTTAAGCTCTTTAAGACTTAGTAAAGAAGTAGCTTATGAGTTTTTTATAAATGATAACTTAGAAGATAAGCTTTTTGAAATCATAGAGTATATAAACAAAGAGATAGAAGCAAACAAGCTTGAAAAAGAGATAAAAACAAGAGTTCACTCTAAGATAGAGCAGCATAATAAAGAGTATTTTTTAAAAGAGCAGCTAAAGCAAATTCAAAAAGAACTAGGCACTGACAGCGATAGAGAAGAAGAAATCGCCGAGTATAGAAAAAAGCTTGATGCTAAAAAACCTTTTATGAACGAAGATGCTTATAAAGAAGTTAAAAAACAAATCGATAAATTTGCAAGACTTCACCCTGACTCAGCTGATGCTTCGATGAGCCAGAGCTACTTAGACTGGGTGCTAGAAATTCCTTTTGAGAAAAGTTCTAAGAAAAAAACATCCATTGACTTAGTTAAAAAACAGCTTGACAAAGACCACTACGCTTTAGATAAACCAAAAGATAGGATAGTAGAGTACTTTGCTCTTAGAGAGCTTTTAGAACTTCGTGGCATAGCTGATAAAGTTGATAATGGCGTGATTTTATGCTTTGCAGGTCCTCCCGGTGTGGGTAAAACAAGTCTTGCAAACTCTATCGCCTCGGCTTTAAAAAGAGAGCTTGTAAGGATAGCTCTTGGCGGGCTTGAAGATGTAAATGAGCTAAGAGGTCATAGAAGAACTTATGTTGGAGCGATGCCAGGCAGGATAGTTCAAAGCCTGATAGACGCAGGACAGATGAACCCTGTTGTAGTTCTTGATGAGATAGATAAAGTTTCAAGAAACTTTAGAGGCGACCCAACAGCTGTGCTTTTAGAAATTCTAGACCCCGAGCAAAACGATAGCTTTAGGGATTACTATTTAAATTTCAACATCGACTTAAGTAAGGTTATCTTTATAGCAACGGCAAATGATGTTGGAAATATCCCTGCTCCGCTTAGAGATAGAATGGAGTTTATATTTTTAAGTTCTTACACACCACAAGAGAAACTCCAAATAGCTAAAAAGTATCTAATACCACAAGAGCTTAAAAAACACGGACTTAAACTAAGCGATGTAAACATCACAGATGCGGCTCTAAAGCTCCTAATAAGCGACTATACAAGGGAGAGTGGGGTTAGAAATTTAAGGCGTAAAATAGCTGATATTTTAAGAAAAGTAGCGGTTAAAATTCTAACCAGTGACAAATATGAAAAAATTTCAGTAAATAACAAAAATCTTGATGAGTTTATAGATAAAAAGGTTTTTGAGATAGATTTGGTGGATAAAAAAGACCAAATCGGCTTGGTAAACGGACTAGCATGGACAGCAGTTGGCGGAGACGTGCTAAAAATAGAAGCTATTAAAATAAGAGGAAAAGGGCTTTTGCAGATAACCGGAAGGCTTGGAGATGTGATGAAAGAGTCAGCTAGTATCGCATTTAGCGTTGTAAAAGTGCTAATAGATGAGAAAAAACTAGTTGCTCCTAAAAAGTATCTTGAAATTTTAAAAGACGATGAAACTCAAATTTATAATAAGTTCAACCTTCATATCCACGTTCCAGAAGGCGCAACGCCAAAAGATGGCCCAAGTGCTGGCATTACTATGGCAACAGCGATAGCTTCCATCTTAACAGATAGAAAAGTAAAAGCTGATATAGCGATGACTGGGGAGTTAACTCTAAGCGGAAAAGTGCTTCCAATAGGTGGTTTAAAAGAAAAACTCATCGCCGCTCACAAAGCTGGGATTAAAAAAGCTCTGATTCCTAGAAAAAACTTTGAGCAAGATTTAGATGAAATTCCTGACGAAGTAAAAGAGGTAGTTGAAATCGTAGCTGTCGATACGATAGATGATGTCTTAAAAGAGGCGTTAGTTTGATAGCTTGGGTTCAAGAGCTAAATTTAGCTCTTGAACTTCTATTTTTTGATTATACCTTTTAAAAACCCTTTTGTTTTATCCATAAAACCTTTTTTCTCATGGGTGGCAGTGCTCTTTATAAACTCCTCATAACTCATGCCATTTTCTCTTAAAAACTCATCTAGAAACTTTTCACTAGCTGCTACGCCTCCGTATTTTTCAATTTCTATCATTTTTTCATAGAGAGGTTCTATTACTCCTATTTGATATCTTGTTGGGGCTTTTCTGTATGCAGTATGTGAAATAATCTTTTGCGTTATTGGATCAATAAGGGTTTCAAATTTAGTTAAAACCCAGTAGTATCTTCCATCTTTAGCCAAATTTTTTATCAAAACTTTAAAATCTTTTTGTTCTTTGATATTTTGCCACATAAGCTTAAAAATAATTCTTGGCATATCTGGGTGGCGAATTATATTATGAGAAGAACCCAAAAGCTCATCCTTAGAATATCCACAAATCTCTTCAAAATACTCATTTACATAAGTTATATACCCATCGGTATCAGTTTTAGAGACTATCATTTTTTCAGGATCTAGCTTTATCTCTTCATTTAATGGTGCTGGTCTTTGCATATACCCTCCTTAAAATAAAGTAAAATTCTATTCAAAAAGAACTTTTAAAGCACTTAATTTTATTAAATTCAGCTTTAATTGCGATAAATGCTGAGCATTCTTAAGAGCAGCTTTATAGATTTATGGTATAATCCAAGTCTATTTTATTTAAAGGGAAACTATGAGTAAAAGTACCATAATCTCTACTTTTAAAGACGCTATGAGTCACCACGATTTTGTGACTACAAGAGTAAGAAATGCTATAAAATACGAGATGGAAAAAGAAGTAGCAGAACTAGCAAAAGAGGATGATAAATTTGGAGATGCTATGGAAAATCCCACCTATAAATTACAAGAACTTATGGGCTCTATAATGCACCATAACTTAATGGAGCATCACAGAAAAATCAAAGAAGCTAGAGAAGAAATTTTTGAGATAATCATAAAAGATATTGACTCTAAAAAACCAAAATTTAATAAATTAACACCCGCCAATAGGGAAATTTTAAAATCCAAAGCAGACGACATGGGTCACATCCAAGACTCTATGAAAAGACTTTATAATGCATCTCTTCTTAGGTTGAATGCTTTGAGTGAGGATAAATTTGAGTAATCCTCACTCTTTTTAATATCTACTTTTTATGACCTATAACTTGAGTTAATATCTACGTATTTATGTCCTAAATCACACCCATAAGCCACGTAACTTCCATCACCCAAACCCAAATCAACGCTTATCTTATAACTATCTTTTTTCATGATTTTATAAGCTTTTTCTTCTCTTTCGCTGTCAAGTTCTGGAAACTCATAACTATAAATTATCAAATCATCATACTTTATAACAAGACTCTCTTCATCACACTCTACCCCACTTGCTCCAACCGTTGAAGCGATTCTCCCCCAGTTTGGATCTTCGCCGTGAAGTGCAGTTTTAACCAGAAGTGAGTTTGATAAATTTACGGCTACTTTTCTAGCCTCTTCGTTATTTTTAGCTCCAATTACATTAAATGCTACAACTTTAGTTGAACCCTCGCCGTCTCTTACAAGTTCAAGTGCAAGATGTTTTGTTATCATATCAAGAGCTGTTTTAAAAGCCGTTTTATCGTAATCTTTAAGCCCACTACTAAATAACATAACAGTATCATTTGTAGAGGTGTCTCCATCAACACTAACTCTATCAAAGCTTTGTTCAACGCTTTGTTTTAGTAGCTCATCCATATCTTCTTTTGGGATATTTGCATCAGTTAAGATATAACAAAGCATAGTTGCAAAGCTTGGGTTTATCATCCCAGCACCTTTGCAAATCGCCGCAATATTAAAGCTTTTTCCACCTTCTAACTCTACTTTAAAAGCAATCTCTTTTTTAAAGCTGTCAGTTGTCATTATTGACTTTGCAACACCATCTGAGCTTCTAGCGTTAAAATCAAATTTATCAAAAGCTTTTATCATTTTTTCTGTTTTTAAACGCTGTCCAATAACTCCAGTTGAGCTCATTATAGGATTAACTAAACTTATCTTTTTAGACAAATTCTCAAACAAAAGCTCTATATCTTCAATGCCCTTTTTACCTGTCATAGCATTTGCATTTTTTGAGTTTAGTAAAATGAAATTTGATTTAAAATTTGCAGGATATTTCAGAAAGTGCCTAATCGGAGCGGCCTGAAATTTGTTACTAGTAAAAACAGCACTTAGTAAAAACGGCTCGTCAGCTCTTATAAAACCTAAATCATTATCCTCTTTTTTAAACCCAGCATTTACTCCATCAAAGTAAAAACCCTCAACATTTTCTAATCCATTTTTTAGTGAAATCAAATCAAACATATTTTAACTCCTGTGGTTTATATCTTCCATTTATAAGTTTTCTTGTAAAATTTATCCCCTCGGCCGTTCCGATAACTAAAAGTGTAGAGTTAGTTCCTATAACTACATCCCCATCTGGCATCGGTATAAATCTACCGTTTTCATCTCTTATGCCCACTACATCGGCACTTGTCATATCTCTTAGTTTAGTCTCGCCAAGACGCTTGAACCTAACCCATGAGTGATCAGGCACTTCTATCTCTTCTAGGTCAATCGGTGAGTCTTTTTTATATAAAAACTGCTCCAAAATATTTTCCATATCGGGACGAACGCTTATAGCACTAAGTCTTTGAGCTGCTAGTTTTGAAGGCAAAATTACAGAGTTTGCACCAAGCTTTTTAAGCTTATCAGCATCACTATCGCTTTCAGTTGCACTCATTATAAAATACTCTCTTTTAAGACCAAGCTCTTTTTCATAGAGCCTAACAGTTGCGATAATAGCGATATTATCAGCGATATTTGAGCTTAGAGCTATAACGCCTTTTGCACTTGAAAGATGAGATTTTAGAAGTGAAATTTCAGTGTGAGGTTCGCCTTTTATAAAATAAGGATATTTGTTCTCCCTAGCAATCTCCTCAAAGTTATCACTTGGGTCGATTACAACAAAAGGAATGTGGTTTTCACGAAATTGTTTTGAAAGCTCGATTGTGTAGATATTGTGATAGCAGATAACGAAGTGGTTTTTAAGTCTTGCTATCTTATAAATCATGTTTTTCTCCCTTATGGCATTTACAAGTTTTCCTTTTTTTAAAACTTCTATAACAACACCTATAGAAAAGGTAAAAACAGCAAATCCAGTAAACATAAAAAGAACTGCAAATATCCGACCTGCCGGTGTTATCTCAGCAACTTCGGTATATCCAACAGTTGTAAAAGTCATCCCTGCTTGATAAAAAGCATCAAGCAAAGAAAACTCACTAAAAAAAATAAACCCTAAAGTCCCAAGAAGCATCATAGAAACTACCAAAATAAGTGGTAGTTTAAACGGTGCTAATTGTTCATAAATTTCTAAATTTAAATCTATATCGGGTTTTGAAGATTTTGTCCAGTTGAGAAATTTTCTAACTCTATCCCAAAAAGACATTTTAAAAGTACTTTAAAAGAGTTATCTAGATTGTTTTTTCATAGTTCTTAGAGTAGAAGCTGCAACTTTGATTTTTCTTGTTGAGCCATCTTCAAGAGTCACTCTGATAGTTCTTAAATTTGGTAAAAATCTTCTTTTATTTTTGTTGTTTGCGTGACTTACAGTGTTTCCAGTCATCGCTCCCTTGCCTGTAACAGCACATCTTCTTGCCATGGTCTATCCTTTAAACAAAATTTAAAGGGTAATTATACCTAAAGAAGTTCAAAAATTGCTTAAATGCCCTGCTTAAATTTAGAAATCTTTAGTTTTATTAAATTTTATGATTAAAAACGGTAGAATTCGAGCCGTTAGATTATAAAAGAAACTTAAAGGAAAATTTTATGTATGTAGCACCAAGCATTTTATCGGCTGATTTTGGAAATTTAAGTGGTGAAATAAAGGCAGTTTGCGAAGCAGGAGCGGACTTAATCCACGTAGATGTTATGGATGGGCACTTTGTGCCAAATATCACAATCGGACCTTTAGTTGTAGAAGCTGTTAAAAAAGCTAGCTCTGTTCCGCTTGATGTTCATCTAATGGTTAAAAATGTTCCTTTTTTTGTGGACTTGTTTTTACCGCTACAACCAAAGTTTTTAAGCTTTCATATTGAAGAAGAAAAACATCCTTTAAGACTAATAGAACACATTAGAAACAGCGGCGTTCACCCAGCCATCGTGCTAAACCCACACACTCCGGTAAGCTCTTTAAAACATATCATAAATAGCGTTGATATGGTGCTTTTAATGAGTGTAAACCCAGGCTTTGGTGGACAGAAATTTATGCCTTTAGTTGTTGATAAAATAAAAGAGCTAAAAGAACTTATTTATAAAACAGGCTCTGTTTGTATGATAGAAGTTGACGGCGGCGTAAACGGGCTAAATGTGCGTGATTTAGAAGAAGCTGGGGCTGATATCGTGGTGGCTGGAAGCTATGTATTTTCATCAAATGATTACGAAGCGTCAATCAAATCTTTAAAAGTTTAAGCCTTGAACCCACGACTAGACCATCTTATAAACTTACTTGCACAAAAAAGTATAAATTACCACGACTTTATAACTCATGCAAACTCAATCCCAGAGATAAATGAGCTTTTTGACCCAAAAGATTTTTCCATGTGGCAGACTCTTGGGCTTGATATTATAAAGCTAAAAAGTGGAAAAGTCACTCTTAAAACTAGAGATACAAATATAGAAGATGAGATTTTCTGCGTTGTGGACATCGAGACAAATGGTGGGATAAAAACAGGGCAAATCATTGAAATTGGAGCTGTTAAGTGTAGGAATGGCGAGATTTTAGACAAATTTGAAACATTTGTAAAAGCAAATGAGATTCCCGAAAATATAAGCCAACTAACTGGCATAACATTAGATGACTTAAAAGATGCACCACCGCTTGACTTTGTTTTAGAAAAATTTAGACTATTTTTAGGCTCAAGCACTTTTGTAGCTCACAATGTCAAATTTGACTACAATTTTATAAGTAAAAGCTTAGAAAATTTGGGCTATGGGATGCTTTTAAATAGGCGTATTTGCACGATAGAACTAGCAAGAAGGACGATTCCCTCGTATAAATACGGGCTTATGACTTTAAAAGAGCTTCTTGGGATAAACAACGCTCACCATAGAGCCTTAAATGACGCTCTAAGTGCGTATGAAATTTTTAAAACAAGCCTTGAGCTAATTCCTTGGAGCGTTCAAACGGTCGAGGATTTAATAGAATTTTCAAAAACTGCAAAAAGTGTTAGACTGATAGAGAAAAAAGAGATTAAGCCAACCCAGACCGAAAAAACTTCAAATTTTGAAGCTCAAAAAACGGAAACAAACAATGAATAAAAACATTTACACAACTATAAATTTAGACAACCTTAAACATAACTTTGAGTATTCAAAGTCTTTACTAAAAAATGGAGTTAAGTTTTGTGGACTTGCAAAAGCCGATGCTTACGGACATGGAAGCATTGAGATAGCTAAATTTTATGAAGAAATCGGTGTGGATTATATAACAGTTGCAAGACTTGAAGAGGCAGCAGAGCTAAGAAAACACGGCATAAAACTGCCTATTTTGCTACTTGGCTACTCTGATGATATAGAGACTATTTTAAACTTAGATATTGAAGTTACGATTTATAGTTTTGAGATAGCAAAGCTTATAGATGAGTTTGTTACTAATGGAAATTTAGGTGGTAAAAAACTAAAAGTTCATATTAAACTTGATACTGGGATGTCAAGACTTGGTTTTTTTGTGCATGATAACTTTGAAAGTGCAGCTAATAAAATAGAACAAATTTATAAAATGCCAAATTTAGAAATAGTTGGGATTTTTACTCATTTTTCCGATGCAAGGGATGAGAGTGTGACAAATTTGCAACTTAGTAAATTTAATAAAATAGTTGAGTTGTTGGAGAGTAAAAATATAACTATCCCACTTAAACACACTGCAAACTCATCTGCACTTTTAAGTAGAGACGACGCTCATTTTAACATGGTAAGGAGTGGAATCGTTCTTTTTGGCTACGACCCAGATGGAGAGAAAAACCCAAATTTAAAGCCTGTAATGAGCTTTTATGCGATGATTATAAATATAAAAACCCTGCCAAAAGGCGCGAGGGTTAGTTATGGCGGAGTTTATAAAACAAAAGAAAATGAAAAAATAGCAACTTTAAGTATCGGCTACGCAGATGGTTTTTTAAGAACCCAAAATGAACCTTTTGTTTTAATAAAAGGTGTTAAATGCCCGGTTGTTGGTAGGATTTGCATGGATCAATGTATGGTAAAACTGCCTTTTGATATGGACGTGAAAATCGGTGACTATGCAACTATCTTTGATGAGAACTTAACAGTTGACGAAGTGGCTAAAAACTACGGCACTATAAGCTACGAAGTGCTCTGTATGGTTTCAAGAAGAGTTCCAAGAGTTTATATTAAAAACTCTAAAATATTTAAAATGGTAGATTATTTAATATAGAATTTTTACATTGGCATCATTTTCAAAATTTAGCAATTGAACTACTACAAATCTACTTCATAAATTCTTAAAGCAACAGTAGTAAGCAAAATTTCCCCCACTAACAATAAATCACTTTAAAATAACACTATTCGCTTATCATTACAAACTAATAAAAACCTTAATTTTCTATAATATATATTTTAAATTAATTTAATTTTTATATAAGATTTAAAGAAATTTTAATCAACTAAAGCTTAAAATACGAAAAACAAAAAGGAAATTCATGGAAAGTATTAAAAACGATATTACAGGTGGCATTATAGCTGGTGTAGTTGCACTTCCCCTTGCTCTTGCTTTTGGTATAGCAAGTGGACTTGGTGCTAGTGCTGGACTTTGGGGTGCGATAGTTCTTGGATTCTTCGCGGCTGCTTTTGGCGGGACAAAGATGCAAGTCTCAGGACCAACTGGACCTATGTCTGTAGTTTGTGCTGCTACGGTGTTTCATTTTACAGGGGACATTGGAACTATTATGTCCATTTTCGTCTTAGCTGGACTGTTCCAAATCTCTTTTGGTATCTTAAAGCTTGGTAAGCTTGTTAAATTTATACCCTACTCTGTTGTTTCTGGGTTTATGACTGGAGTTGGTTTTATTATTATCATCTTACAGCTAAATCCTATGCTTGGAGTAGAGGGTGTTGGAAGTACTATTGTAGCTATAAAATCTCTACCTACTGCTCTGTCAAACATAAATCCTACAGCACTTATCATCGCACTTCTAACCTTGACTATACTCTACTTAACACCTAAAAAATTAGCTAATATCATTCCTCCAGCACTAATTGCATTAATAATTTTAACACCTGTTTGTGCAGTTTTTAGTCTTGATATACCGCTGATTGGCGATATCCCAACGGGATTTCCAGAGTTTATAGTTCCAAGCCCCGATTTAACTAAAATAGTCTCTATCATAATGTATGCTTTAATGCTTGCAATTCTAGGCTCTATAGACTCGCTTCTTACATCATTAGTAGCAGACTCTATAACAAATACAAAACATAACTCCAACCAAGAACTCATAGGTCAAGGCATAGGAAATGCTTTAGTTGGATTTGTAGGTGGGATTCCTGGTGCTGGGGCTACTATGAGAACTGTTGCAAATATAAAAGCTGGAGGCAGAGGAAGGCTCTCTGGTGCAACTCACTCGGTGTTTTTGCTTCTTGTTGTTTTAGTTCTTGCACCAGTTGTAAGCTATGTGCCACTATCAGTGTTAGCTGGAATCCTTATAAAAGTTGGTATTGATATACTTGACTACAGGCTTTTAAAGCAAACCTCATCAGTGTCAAAAGAGGATTTATTTGTTGATTTTACAGTGCTTTTACTAACTGTTTTTGTAAATCTCATCTTTGCGGTTGGCGTGGGTATTGTGCTTGCGTTTATACTGTATAAAATGACTGCCCCAAAAGAGAGATTTGAAATTTCTTTTTTAGATGATGAGAAAATCGCAGCAATTAAAGGTGTTGTATATTTTGGAACAAGCTCTGAATTTATAGAAAAACTAAATAGCATAAATACAGACTTTACTATAGACTGTTCAAATTTAAGCTTTATAGATATCTCTGGAATTTACGCACTAGAGGACTTTATAAATAGTAGCGATAAAAAAGTAACTATTTTGGTAAGCAAAAAAGCAAATTTAGATGGTTTTAGGACTATATTAAAAGATAGTATAAAAGAAGTTTAAAAACTTAAAATCTCTTTTCCTTTTTGGCTTAAATTTGAGCCTTTTATATGCAAATTTGAAAACTCATAGATAAGGGCTTGATAGAGGCAGAAAAACTCATTTAGACTCTTAAACTCATACTCTAGTTTGTCAAGCTCAATGTTTTCAAACCACTCTTTTGCTTCAAAATAGCTCTCAAACTCGTAGTTTAAAAACTTTGTTATTTTAAGAGCCTGCGTACTTACTGCCATCTCCTCAGCACCACAAACAAAGCTCATAATCTCATCAACGCTTACTATGCTAACGCCTTTGTTTTGAAGTAGCCACTCTTTACTAGCACTACTTTTAAAAAATTCAAAGTCACCAAACTCATCAAGAATATTTTTGCATAAATTCAAAAGAGTAACGGACTTTTTCTTTGCATTTCCACTTGGCTTTATGAAATTTGCTAAAACTTCAGACTCTAAATTTGCAAGGCTTTCTAAGCTTAAATACGCTTTTAAATTTAACAAAGACTCATAAGAGTTTTTAAAACTTGACTGTTTTATCAGGATAACTAAAACCAGCTTTTCAAACTCCGATAACTCTACCTTAGTAAATTTCACTCCACTATAAAGAGCGTTAAAAAGTTCGGTTGAGTTCAAAATTTATCCCTAAATTTATGATAAAACTGTCTAGCAACCCTACCACTTCTACTTGCCCTACCCATAGCAAACCTCACAGCCTCAAGGTGAAGCAGCTCTCTATCTCCTTTAAAATCCCTAAAATAGCTATCTACGATGTCAAGATACTCTTTTTGCGAACTACTATAAAAGCTAAGAGTTAAGCCAAATCTATCACTTAGTGAGAGTCTTTCACTCACGCTATCTTTTTTGTGTAAAAAGTTGTCATCCATCTCTTCGCTTACTAGATGCCTTAAATTTGAAGTTGCGTAAATAAGGGCATTTACAGGCGGTTTTTCTATACTTCCCTCCATCAAAGGCTTAAGATATTTATACCCATCATCGCCCCTGCTAAAGCTTAAATCATCAATGTAGATTATAAATTTATACTCTTTTAACTCTCTTATCTCATCTATGATGTCAGGCAGGTGTGAAAGATTATCTTTAGCTATCTCGATGACTTTTAGCCCCTCATCAAAAAACTTAGTAAAAACAGCTTTACAAAGACTGCTTTTCCCACTTCCCATCTCACCCCAAAGAAGTGCGTGGTTTGCTAAAAAGCCATCCAAAAACTGCTTAGTGTTTGCTAGTAGCTCTGTTTTTTGCGTAGTAAGCCCAACTAAACTGTCGATGTCTACAAAATCTATCTCTTTTACAGCTCTAAGTCTGTTTAAATTTGGTCTAAAAATCGCTGCTTTTGTGCTTTGCCACTCAATTTTATAATTTTCTTGCATAATTTCCCCCTATTTTAAAGCTCTTAAATAGCTAAGTATCGTATCTAAAATATCATCATCATCTTTACTTCTAGCTTTTAAACTCACTTTTGCATCATCATCTTTTGTTAGAGTTATATTCATCTCATAGTTTGAAACCGCCTTAAACCCGTGTTTTAGAGCTAAAACTTTGATAATGATGAGATCTAAAAACTGCTTAGTATATCTATCCATCTTGCCAAAACGATCTTCTATCTCAGAGCTTATCTCATATATTTCACTTATCTCATCTGCCTTGCTAAGCCGTCTGTAAAGCTCCAGCCTTAGGCGGTCTTCTTTGATATACTCACTATTTAAAAACGCTGTAATATTTAGCTTCATATCCACGCTACTTAGGGCTTTGGACTTTTTATTTAAAAGAGCATTTATCTCATCTTCAAGCATTCTTAAGTATAGTGAGTAACCAATCGCCTCTATATGCCCACTTTGAGCCTCTCCTACCAAGTTTCCACCGCCTCTTATCTCTAAGTCGTGATATGCTAGAACTGAGCCAGAACCTAAAAATGAGTTGCTCTCTAAGGCAACTAGCCTTTTTATAGCGTCCTCGTTTAGTGCGTTTTTATCCTCTATGAGAAAGTAACAGTACCCCTGTTTGTTACTTCTACCAACTCTACCTCTTAGCTGATGAAGGTCTGCTATGCCAAATTTATTCGCACTATCAACTAGCATGGTATTTGCATTTGGCATATGAATCCCGCTCTCAACTATACTTGTGCAAAGCATCAGGTTATACTCACCGTTTATAAACTTTTCAATCTCTTCTTCTGTGGTTTTTTGCTCTATCTGTGAGTGAAGAGTGAGGATTTTTAAACTTGGCACTATCTCAAGAAGACGTTTTTTAACGCCTTCCATAGTTGCTATGTGGTTGTGGACGTAAAAAACCTGTCCGCCTCGTCTTAACTCTCTTAAAATAGCCTCTTTTATAACTACTTCGTCCCACTCTTTTACGACTGTCCTAACCCCGACTCTATCAAGTGGTGGCTCTGTTAGAGTGCTGTAACCTTTGATGGAACTTAGTGCCATGTTTAGACTTCTTGGTATCGGCGTTGCACTCATGCTTAAAACGTGAGCGTTTTTAGAAATTTCTTTTAGTTTTTCTTTTTGTTTAACTCCAAATTTATGCTCTTCATCTATGACGATTAAAGCTACATTTGAAGCAGTTAAGCTTAAAAGTGCATGAGTTCCTATGCAAACTAAAGGCGTGCCATTTGCAAGTTCTTTTTTTAGAGCGTTTTTAGAAGCTGTCGTGGTAAATCTATCGCAACGATAAACAGGGATGTCAAACTCGCTAAATCTCTCTCTTAAGCTTTTATAATGCTGTGAGCTAAGCAAGGTTGTCGGCACAAAAAACAGGGCTTGATAGCCGTTTTTAACAGCTAAAAAGATAGCATTCATAGCAACTTCAGTTTTTCCAAACCCAACATCCCCACTTAAAAGCCTATCCATAACCTTGCCACTTTTTAAGTCGCTTAAAATTTCTCTAACAGAAGTTGTTTGGTCTCTTGTATAGTCAAACCCAGCTTTGCTTAAAAATTTAGGATATTCAGAGACATTGTCACTTATAACTTTACCCTTAACTAGCTCCCTCTGGGCGGCTATTTCGATGATTTTAGACGCTATGGCAAAAAGTTTGGCTCTAACTTTTTCTTTGATTTTGGCAAAACTTCCCTTGCCAAGCTTATCAAGCACGGCAACTCCGCCACTTGCGATATATCTATCTATCATATTTAGGTTTTCAACAGGAAGCAAAAGTTTGTCCTCGCCTTGATACATAATAGCCATAAACTCCCTTGTAGCTCCCATAACCCTAACTTGTTCAAGCCCTATAAACTTCCCTATCCCATAGCTTTCATGAACTACAAAGTCGCCCACTTGAAGCTCATCTATAACTAGACTTGCTTTTCTAACTCGTTTTTTAGGGATAGGTTTGTTAAGTGAGATGATGAGAGTGTCTTTGCTTATCAAATTTATGATATATGGGCTTTCGGTGAGTTTGATGTTTTTGTTTTCAAGACTTAAACTAAACAAATCATATGAGTTAAAAATGCTCTCATTTCTAGCCAAAATTTCTATCTTTTTCTCACTATGGAAAGTTAAAAGCTCTTTTGTAAATGTAACTTCTAAAGTTTTATACTCTTTTGGCTCAGGCAAGAGCTCAAAACTACGCTCATCAAACTCTTTAACGCTTATATGACTATACTCATCACGGTAGTTTATAAAGTCATCTATCGCCCAAAACCCAAGTGAGTTCATATCGCTTATTAAAGCGTTGCTTTCAAACTCTTTAATGTTATCCTGCATTTTATCAAACTCGTTTTCGTTTAAAGAGGCGATAAATGGCGTTATCTCTAAGCTCTCAAGCTCGGTTTTATCACTTAACTGGGTCTCTATGTCAAACTCTCTAATACTCTCAACCGTGTCAATATCTAGAAGGATTCTAAAAGGATTTTTGGCATCTATGGGATAAATATCTATGATTTCACCCCTAAAACTAGCCTCCCCGTTCATCTCTACGATATCAACTATCTCGTAACCAAAGCGTAAAAGCTCATCTTTTAGAGTGTTTTGGTTAATCTCATCGCCGAAATTTACGGTCTTAGTTTGAAGGTGTTTTTTGGCTGGAAGGCGGTTTAGGATGGTTTTATAAGGCGTTACGATGACTTTGTTTTTTGAGTTTGATTTATGAAATTTACTAAGTTCTTTACTTATATCAATGAGTTCTAGGTAAAACGACCTTAAGTCATCTCCTTTTACCGCCCTAAAGTCAGGCAGGGTAAAAACCTCAAAACCCATAAATTTAAGCACTTCTGAAGCGTAAAATGCCTCTTTGTTGTCCTCGCATATCAAAATATCTTTGAAATTTTCTTTGTAATACTCATAAACTCTTGCTTGCATTAATACTCCGACATCGCCTCCGTAATCGCTCTCCAAGGCACTTTTCTCTCATCATGAAAAATATTTTCAAAACTCATAAAATTTAGTGGATCTAAAGTGTGGTCTAAAAACCTAACTTCATAGTGAAGATGAGGCCCTGTGCTATAGCCCGTATTTCCCGTATAGCCTATCAAATCACCCTTTTTAACTCTCTGCCCAACTCTTACAACGTCTTTGTTTAGCATATGAGCAAAACGCGTCTCAAAGCCCCAGTTGTGAGAGATGATAACCAAATATCCATACCCTGTATTTGACATAGCTGAGTATTTCACAAATCCATCAGCTGGGGCGTAAGTTGGCGTTCCCTCTACCGCTCTTAAATCAATGCCATGATGAAACCTAAGATTTCCACTAATTGGGTGAATTCTCTCACCAAACTTAGAAGTTATGCCTTTAAACTCAATAGGAATACCGTTTGGTATGCTTAAATTAAAAACTTTTTCTATGTTTTTACTAAGAGGCAGATAAACTACCTTGGGTTGTTCTATTAAGGTGTTTTTTTCTAGTGATAAGATAAGTTCTAGACTACTCATTTGCTCATCTGTATCACTTGTTTTAGGGGCTTGGTTTTGCTTTAAATTTGAAACTAGTGCTACTAATTCTCTATTATCATACCGTGCTTGAACCAGCTTTTGGGTTAGATTTTTGTTTTGAGTAGATAGATAAATTAAAGCAACTATCAAAAGTAAAAAAAGAAAAACTATAGTTGCAAGTATGAGTTTTAAATTTCTCTCAAAATTTGATGAAAACTCATACTTTTTATTTCCACCTTTTCCAGTAATGCTAACATAAGTTTTCATTTTTTAAAAACTCTTCTACTAGCATAAATGAGCCAAAAACTAGGTAATTTCTGCTCTCTTCAAGGCTTTTAAATTTAGAGCATTTTATGTTTAGGCTCTCGCAAACTTTTTTAATCTCATTAGTTGCTAGCTCTCTAAACTCGCTCTCATACTCATAAATTTGAACTTCATTCAAAAGTGGCTTTAAAACCTCAATTACTTTTTTATAATCTTTATCTAAAAATGAGTTATAAACTAAACTGAACTTTTGTCCACTTAGTTCATTTGCGATATTTTGTGCGGCTAGTTCGTTGTGCCCTACATCAACGACTAAATTTGGTTTAACTCTCTCAAGTCTGCCTTTTAAATTTAGTGGTTTTAAATTTGCCAAATTTGGTTTTAAACTTAGAGTTTTAGCCCCTGCAAAAGCAAGACTTAAATTTGAAATTTGAAATTTAGGTAAATTAAATTTCTTAGCATATTCTAAAATTTGAAGCTCGTCACTATCGTCTAAAACTTCGCTAGCAAGCTTTAAATTAGTTCCTTTTTTAGAAGCTATCTCTTTTGCTATTTTGATGGAAATTTCATTCATACTACTATTTAAAATAGCAAACTTATCCATACTTATAAGCTTTGTTCTACTTATCTCTTCTAAATTTACTCCAAGACTGCCGATGTGATCAAGTCCAATAGGCGTAAACAAAGAGAGTGCTTTTGAGAAATGGTTTGTAGCGTCAAACTCTGCTCCCATTCCAGACTCAAACACTACATAATCACACTCCTCAAACAAAAACGCCGCTAAAAATGTAGCATATTCAAAATATGAAAGAGTGTTTTTAAACTCATCGCTAAGCAGGCTTTGTAATTTTTGATGAGCTAACTCTAACTCATCATCGCTTACAATGTTTCCATTTTTATAAAACCGCTCGTTAAATTTAAATATATGAGGACTTGTATAATGCCCTACGCTGCAACCTAAACTCTCACAAATTTGAGTTAGAAACCTGCCAGTTGAGCCTTTGCCGTTTGTACCGACTATATGAACAACTGGCTTAAGTTTGATGTAGGTTTTTAAGCTCTCATAGGCTCTTGGCATTCTTTCATAGTCAATTTTCTGATAAAAAAGGGGTTTATTCTCTAAATACTCTTGTAAGCTCATACTCTACTTTTTTGGCTCTTTTTTGCCCTTTAGGCTTTCAATCGCAAGTGCTGCCACAAACTCATCAAATGCCTGAGTTGATGCATTTTGTATAGCATCATACCTATCTTTATCACTTATAACAGAACTTGTATCTCTAACCTTTTTAACTAATTTTGTTACTCTAAAATCATGGTCACCACTTCCGCTTAAATTAAGAACTCTACCATCTTTTAGTTTTGTTCTAAAATTTAGACTCAAATTTGCCCTATAGCTTGTAACATAGCCATATTGATCATAAGTTAGAGCGGTAAATCTAAGTGATTTAATAGAAACTATGATATAACTCCCAGCCGTCTCTTTTGGGGCTAGTCTTTTATGAAGTCTATAAACCACACCCTCTCTAACAGCATCTTTTATAGCGACAGTGTTTTGTGGGTCAGTTTTACTCATAACAACATCAACATAAACAGTTTGCGCCAAAGCATCTTCTGTCACTCTAGCAATAGGCTGGTATCCACAGCCTGCCATAAAAAACAGCAGAAAAAACGCTAAAAAAGTATAAATTAATCTTCTCATTTCACTACCAAATTTACTAACTTATCTTTTACATAAATTTCTTTAACTATAGTCTTACCCTCAAGCCATTTTTCAACATTTTCTTTTGCGATGCTAAGAATTTCATCTTTGCTAGCATCAGCTGCCACTTCTATCTCAGCTCTTTTTTTACCATTTACAGTTACAGCTAAGTTTAGGCTATCTTTTACAAAAACCTCATCTTTTATCTTGATTTTTTTGAAATTTTCTCTACCGAAAAGCTCGCTACTTAGCTCGTTTGTAATGTGCGGGATAATTGGCTCAAGTAGGTTTAAGATAACCCAAAACCCTTCCGTTAAAACTTCCTTGTTTTCCTGAGCATTTAGAGCATTTAAAGCTTCCATACACGCTGCTATTAGGGTGTTAAAAGCAAAGGTATCAAGGTAAACATCTTTTGCTTTTTCTGCTGCTTCGTAAACTTTTAGCCTTGCATATTTCTCTTCTTTAGTTAAACCTGCGTGGTCTATCTCAGATAGGTTTTTAGTTTTTATAACATTCTCGCTTCTATCAACAAGCCTGTTTATAAACTTATAAGCTCCCTCAACCGCACTATCGTTCCATTCTAGCTCTTTTTGTGGTGGTGCAGCGAACAAAATAAACAGTCTTGCCGTATCGGCTCCGTATTTGGTAACTAACTCGTCAGGGTCAACTGTATTTCCCTTGCTTTTACTCATCTTTGAACCATCTTTTAGCACCATACCTTGCGTTAAAAGATGAGAAAATGGCTCACTATCTCTTAAATAGCCCAAATCTCTCAAAGCTTTTTGGAAAAATCTTGCATAAAGAAGGTGTAAAATAGCGTGTTCGATTCCACCGATGTATTGATCCACACTCATCCAGTAATCAACGCTTTTTTTATCAAAAGCACACTCTTCCCAAGTTTTTTCATCGCTTGCAAAACGAGCAAAATACCACGAACTTTGGAAAAATGTATCAAGAGTGTCAGTCTCTCTTCTAGCTTCTTTACCACACTTTGGACAAATGCAGTTTTTCCAGCTTGGATGTTTATCAAGCGGGTTTCCCTCTCCTGTTATCTCTATATCATCAGGCAGAATTACAGGCAGGTTTGTCTCAGCTACTAAACCGCAATCCCCACAATGAATCATCGGAATTGGTGCTCCCCAGTATCTTTGACGGCTTACTCCCCAATCTCTTAGTCTATAGTTTACTACTTTTTTACCACTTCCAAGAGTTTCAAATTTAGCTGAGATTTTCTCTCTTGCCTCACTACTTGTTAGTCCACTAAACTCATCAGAGTTTACTAAAATGCCATCTTCTACAAAAGCAGATGAGCTATCATACTCGGCATCAACCGGATTTATGCTTTGAACTATCGGCAGGTTAAATTTAGTCGCAAACTCAAAGTCTCTCTCATCGTGAGCTGGGACAGCCATAACAGCACCATCGCCATAATCAACCAAAACAAAGTTTGCCATCCAAACTGGAATTTTCTTACCAGTTAAAGGATGGATAACATGGACGCCTAAAAACACCCCATCTTTATCGCTCTCTTGTCTCTCTCTTGGGTTTTGGGCTAGAATTTCTTTTACTTTTTTGGTGGTTTTTTCATCAAGCAAATTTTTCTCTAAAAGCTTTTCAACTATTTTGTGTTCTGGTGCAACAGCTGCGTAACTCATACCATAAATAGTATCAGCTCTAGTTGTAAAAACTTTAAACCCTGAGATGCCGTCAAGCAACTCTAGACTCTCATCATCAAACTCAAAGCTAAACTCTAGCCCGTAGCTCCTTCCTATCCAGTTTTCCTGCATAGTTATAACTTGAGCTGGCCATTTACCCTCAAGTGTTTTTAAATCTTCTACTAACTCATCAGCATATTTTGTGATTTTAAGATAATATCCAGGCATATTTTTTTGAACTACTTCATGCCCGCATCTCCAGCATTTTCCATCTTCAACTTGCTCGTTTGCTAGAACTGTTTGGTCGTTTTCACACCAGTTTACAATGGCGTTTTTTCTATAAATCAGTCCGCTTTCATACATTTTGATAAAAAACTCTTGCTCCCATTTTGTATAAAGCGGGTCTGATGTTGCAAGCATTCTTTTTTTAGAAAAGCTCAGTCCCAAGCCATCAAGCTCTTTTATCATATAGTCTATGTTTTCATAAGTCCAAGTTCGTGGATGAATTTTATGTTTTATAGCGGCATTTTCAGCTGGCATACCAAAACTGTCAAATCCTATCGGATGAAGAACGTTATAGCCTTCTTTTCTATAATACCTTGCAAGAGCGTCGCCTATAGTGTAGTTTCTAACGTGCCCCATGTGAATTCTTCCACTTGGGTATGGAAACATACTTAAAATATATTTTTTGGGCAAGGTATAGTCATCAAGTGGTTCAAACTCACCGTTTTTTATCCAAATTTCTTGCCATTTTTTTTCTATTTTTTTAGCGTCATATGCCATTATTACTCCTAAAATTCATCTTTAAATTTAGCTGCTTCTACTATTGTCAAAACTATTGAGAAAAGATTTGCCAACGCAGCCCCTATAACAAAAGAGTAAACTACCTCTAAATCCCCGCCTGTTATATAGATGATAAAAGCAGGTATTAGGTGCAAATCTGCCACAACTGAGGCCGCAAAAAGCTCAGTTGAAAGCAAATTTCTAACACCTATTTTAAGTAGAGTTGAGATTAAATTTATACTCGCTGCTATAAAAAGAGCTATCCCACTATGGACATAGAGATAGCCAGCTATGGTTGTAAAACTCATCAGTGTAAAAAACACATGAACAACCCTACCCCAATTCATCTTATACTATTCCTTTTTCATACATAGCACGCATTTTTTCTTTCTCTCTTTGTCTTTGCTTTTTCGCTTCTAAAAACTCTCTATATTTTGCAACGTTAAATCTAAACCAAACTAACGCCTGACTTGCTATGAAGATAGAGCTTGCAGTTCCTACCACTATACCAACAGCAACGATTGCTGAGAAGTCTCTTAACATATCTCCAGCAAAGAAGAAAAGAACTAAAACGCTTGCTAAAGTTGTAAGTGAAGTAAGCATCGTTCTTGAAAGTGTTCTTGAAATAGACTCGTTGATAACGCCTTTTAGTTCGTTTTCTTTACTCTCTTGAACGCCCTCTCTAATCCTATCAAATACAATAATTGTATCGTTTAGTGAGTAACCAACAACTGTTAAAATCGCAGCTAAAGTGTCTAAGTTTACATCTATTTGCGTTAACGAGATAAAACCCATAACTATAAGAACGTCGTGAACCTCTGAAACAATCGCCGCAAAAGCAAATCTCCACTCAAATCTCACGCCTAGATATAGCAAAATCAAAGCAAGCGATACAACTACCGCCATTATTCCGCTTTTTTTAAGCTCATCGCCAACTTTTGGACCAACAACGTCAACTCTTCTTATCTCAAAGTTTCCAGTTCCACTAAGTAGCTCTTCCATATGTGAGCTAACGTCTTTACTAAGCTCTTCGTTTGAACTACTATATCTGATAGTGATTTCTTCTTTACTTCCAAACTCAGTAACACTAGCTCCCTCTAAACCTTCAACTCCGTTGAGTCTATCTCTTATATCGCTAATTGGTGCCTCGCCTTCATATTTTATCTGTATCAAAGTCCCACCTGAGAAGTCGATACCAAATTTAAGCCCCTGAGTTGCTAGTAAAAAAACAGAACCCAAACATAAAACCAAAGAGATAGCAAGGAAAATGTGGCGAACGCCCATAAAATTATAAACTTTATCTTTATCAAATATTTGCACTGTTTGCTCCTCTTACTTTATATCCAAACCAAAGAACTGTGTTTTTACTTTTTTCCATTCTATCCATAAAATAATCAAAAATGCCATGAGTTCCGACAATCGCCGTTATCATAGATGCGATGATACCTATACTCATCGTTACCGCAAAGCCCTTAACCGGACCTGTTCCGTATGAGTATAAAGCAGCAGAAGTTATAAGAGTAGTAAGGTTTGAGTCGATAATCGCTGTCATTGCGTTTTGATAACCTTTTTCTATACTATTTCTAATATTTGCTCCTTGCCTTAACATCTCCCTAATCCGCTCGTTTATGATAATGTTAGCATCAACCGCCATACCAACGGTTAGGATGATACCAGCCATTCCAGGAAGCGTGAGCGTCGCTCCAAAAAGAGCCATTATAGCTATCAAAAACAAGATATTTATAACTAAAGCAACGTTTGCGATGATTCCAGCAAGTCCGTAGTAAAGCATCATAAAGCCCATGATTAAGATAAATACTAAAACCAAAGCAACCATGCTCTGCTTAATGCTATCAGCTCCAAGGCTAGGACCGATAGTTCTTTCTTCACCCATTGTAACAGGAGCTAGTAATGCTCCACTTCTTAGAGCGATAGCAACGTCTCTTGCCTCTTCCATGGTAAATCCACCACTTATTTGTCCGCTTCCACCGCCGATTCTTTCATTGATTCTCGGTGCTGAGTAAACCTTGCCATCTAGGACAATCGCAAGTCTAGAGCCCACATTGCTCCCTGTAAAGTCACCAAAAATCGCCGCACCCTCAGAGTTAAGAGTAAAGTTAATAACTGGCTGATTTGCTTGGTCAAACCCTACTTTAGCATCAACTAGCATTGAGCCATCAAGGATTGGAATCTCTTTTATAGCGTATTTATACTCAGGATGTTTAGCATCTTCTAAGATAACTAAACCGTATTTCGCCGCTTGTGCAGGGGTTAAAGTTTGAGCTTCGTCTTGTCTTTTGTCATCAAGTGCCATAAGTTCAAGTCTTGCTGAAGTAGCGATTAGATCTTTTGCTCTTTGTTTGTCTTCGTTTGTTTTAACACCTGGAATTTCAACTAAAATATCAGTTGGTCCCTGCCTTGCAACAGTTGGCTCACTCAGACCAAACTGGTCAATTCTGTTTCTTATAGTCTCAACTGCTTGGTCGATAGCATACTCTTTTGTAGCTATCGTTTCGCTCTCAGTTAGAGAAACAGTGTAGTGAAGTCCGCTTTTGTCAACTTTAAGACCTGGAAGTTTAGCTAAAATAGCGTCAAATTTTGCAACCTCATCTTTGTCTAAAATTTCAAACTCAAAGTACTCTTTTGCGATGTGAAAACCACTATATAGCAAGTCATCTTTGTTTGCTGAGTAGCTAACACTTGAAGCGATAGACTTTATCTTAGATGCAATAGCTTCATTTTCATCGACGCTTAAAAGCATATGAAGCCCGCCTTGAAGGTCAAGACCTAGGTTTATCTTCGCCCCTTTTTCAGTCTGAAAAATAGAAGGAAATGAGAAAATAACTGAAAAAACTAATGTTATAATTAAAACAATTAGTCGATATGTGACCTTTTTTTTACGCATTTTTAGTTTTTTCCTCTTTTTTATCCTCGTTTACGTCATCAAATTTCTCTATTTTTCTTGCAACATTCATTCTTGCAAGTTCAACGATTACATCATCATTAAGCTTAACTGTGATAAAATCATCTTTTGGATTGACAACTGTGCATTTAAATCCACCTGATGTTACGATTTTGTCGCCTTTTTTAAGTTCGCTAATCATTAAAGCGTGAGCTTTTGCTTGTTTCGTCTGTGGTCTTATGACTAAGAAATAAAAAATTAAAAAAAACACGATAAGAGGTAAAAATGTCCCTAAAACTCCTGGCTGTTCCATGTAAATCCTTTGTAAAAAATTTAATAAGCAGGTATTTTACCACAAATGAGATTATAAAAGGCTTTTATGTTTCATTTTTAATTTCAAATTTTATATTTTTAACTCTTTTTGATAATACAGTTTTAAATTTTATCTCCCCATTTCTTGCAATTTACGGTTTTTACAAGCTTTTTAAATTTAATAGGTTTGAGTTTTTTCATACTGGATTTTTTGTTGGGGTGCTTTGGTTTTACTGGGTTAGTTTTTCACTTCGTTTTTATGGAATGAGTTTTTTGATTCCTTTGGAAATTTTGTTTTTTGGATTTGTTTATGGAGCTCTGTTTTTAATTTGTGGCTGGTTTAAGAGTTTGTATGTCAGAGGTTTTTTACTTCTAGGACTAAGTTATTTCTATCCATTTAATTTCAACTGGTTAAATTTAGAGCTAACCTTGATGCCTGGGATTTTTGAGCCAAATTTAAGGGGGTTATTTTTTGTCTTTGCTTTTGTAGTGGCTTTTTATTCTTTAAAAAAGTATAAATTTATAAGTGCGTTTTTGCTTATCTTTGCTCTGCAATTTCAAGAGAGCGAGCCAAATTTCTTACCCTTTAAAACCTATATCGCAAATACAAATATCCCTCAAGATATAAAATGGGAAAGTAGTTATAAAAACAAACAAATTGATGATGTTTTAGACTTGATAGATAACGCCATAAATGAAGGCTATGAGTTTATAATTTTGCCTGAAAATGCCATAGTCGCTTATCTAAATTTAGAAAAAAATTTGATGAGAGTTTTAAAAGAGAAATCTTTTAAGATAGCCATTTTAACAGGGGCTTTAGCTTATGAGAATAAAACTATTTATAACTCATCATTTCTGTTTCAAAACGGCATTATGCAAAGATTTGACAAGCATATTCTAGTTCCTTTTGGAGAGGAAATTCCACTTCCTAAGTTCTTAACAAATTTGATAAATGAGATCATTTTTAGTGGTGCAAGTGACTTTAAAAAAGCTAGTGATATAAGCGAGTATGAGTTAAACGGGGTTAAAATAACAAATGCGATTTGCTACGAAGCCTCAAGAGCTGAAATTTACAAAAACAGCCCTGACATCGTTGTAGCGATTTCAAATAACGGCTGGTTTACCCCTTCAACCCAGCCAAATTTGCAAAGACTTCTCATAAAATACTACGCCACAAAACACGCAACTACTGTGTACCACTCAGTAAATGGAAGCAAAAGCGAGATAATAACTCCTAAAAAACTATGGATAAAAGAGTTTTTGGGGAAATTTAGATAAAATAACATTTAAAAAAGGATGGAAAATGGCACAAGAAGTTATAAAATTTGAGTTTGAGCTTCCAGTAAATCAAAAAGATTTAATAGACATGGCAAATTTAATCGTCAAAAAATCTAAAGAACTCAAAGAAAAAACAAACGACGAAAATGAAATTATGAAATTTGCTGGAATTGTAAAGGAAGCCAATAGTGAAATTTCCGATGATTTAAAAAACTATAAGTTAAATGATAAAGAATATCTAAGAGATAGATATGGGATACTCTAAAATTTTTCTTGATAATAATATCATTACTGATTTTCTGGTTGAAAGCCGTGGCGAACTTCACGAAAAAGCAGTGAAGTTATTTAAAAATTTTGATGACAAAAGTGCGATATGCTACTCTTTTGAAAGCATTAGTGACATATCATATATATTAAATAAACATTATAAACTTAACATAGAAATGATCGTTAATTTTTTTTGCAACTTTATCAAAATCTACAAATTTCAGATGTCTTTCGTTATCAAATAATGCCTTACAAAATGCTTGTCTTTATGCAAGCGAAAAGATTAAAAGTGATAAGATAGTTGATTTTGAAGATATTTTGCAATACTTTTGTGCGAAAGAAAATGGTTGTGACTTAATTATAACAAATGATAAAAATTTCCCAAAACTAGATATCGACATCAAAAGAACAAACAAAGAATTAAAAGATTATTTTTGTGGAAATAGAATTTAGTCTTGAAAAAATCAAGGTTAAATTTCAAAACCGAGCAAAGCTTTGAGCAACAATCGTGAGGGCTGCTATTTTGTTACCCAAAGCAAATTTACGAGTTATTAAAATTCAAAAACTATTTCAAAAGCCCTTTAAACAGTTCTACTGAGTCCAAACTCTCCCATGGATAGCTTGGGTTTCCAACTTGCCCATGTGCTGCAACATAGGAGTATAAAAATGTCTCTTTGCTTGGCTTATCAAGTCCAAATTTATCAGTTATCCATTTTGGTGTTAAAGGGAAATTTTGCGAAACAAAACTTGAAAGCATATCATCATTTACACTCTCAACATGGGTTCCCATACAGTCAACACTTACAGAAACTGGCTTTGCAACACCTATAGCATAACTTAACTGAACTATACACTTTTTAGCAAGTCCTGCTGCGACTATGTTTTTAGCGATGTAGCGAGCCGCATAAAGCCCACTTCTATCAACTTTAGTGTAGTCTTTACTTGACTGAGCACCACCGCCTATTGGCGAGTATCCACCAAAGCTATCAACGATTAGTTTTCTACCTGTTAGTCCGCTATCGTGAAGACTTGAGTGGTTTACATATCTGCCTGTTGGGTTTATATAGATGATTGTATTTTCTTTATCATAAAGCTCTTTTGGAAGCCCTGCCTCGTCTATAAGCTTACCGATGATTTCTCTAACTTTTTCTATACTCATACTTTCAACACAAGGAGCTGAAACAACGATAGTGTGGATGCTTTGTGGTTTACAGTTTTCAAAATTCTCTTTTGAGCCGTAATCAAGTGTCACCTGAGTTTTGATATCTACTCCAAACTCATGTGGATGAGCTTTGGCATACTCATAAACTTTATCGCTTAAAAGTCTTGCGTAAGTTATAGCTGCTGGCATAAGATGCTCGGTCTCCGAGCTTGCAAAGCCAAACATTATGCCTTGATCTCCTGCTCCTATCTCTCCACTACTTTGATCAACACCTTGACTAATATCAGGGCTTTGCTTATTTAAAAGTACATGAACTTCAACGTCATCAGGGTGTAGGCACTGCTCTTTTGTAAAGTGTGGGTTTCCGTTGTAGCCGATTTTTGCAAGAGCGTCTTTTACGATAGTTTCATATTTGTTAAAGCTAATATCAGCGTCTGTTTTAACCTCACCGCCTATTACGATATGCTTTCCAGCTACGAAAACTTCACTTGCAACTCTAGCGTCTTTATCAGCCATTAAAACCGCATCAACTATGCTATCTGCGATGATATCAGCACATTTATCAGGGTGTCCTGGGCTTACCACCTCAGAAGTAAAAAGATACATAAATCTCCTTTGATTAAAATTTATAATATAAATGTTTGAATTTTAGCTTTTAATAATTAAGATAGGATAAATTTCACTAAATTTTCACTCTTTAATCTAAAAAATTTAAGTTAAAATTTTAACTTAGTTTTATCTAAATTTAGATAGCATTAACTTATTTTTAATTTTAAAGGAAACACATGGCATCATTTGAAAAATTGATAAGCATTTACAAAGATAAAAACCTTGTTGTTAGAATTTTAACAGGTGTTTTTATAGGTGCGGTTCTTGGATTTATCGCAAGAGGCTCAGACGCTGCTTTTATCGCAGCTTTAGCAGGCGGGGTTGGAACTTTAGGTAGTCTTTTTGTTGGAGCTTTAAAAGCAGTTGCTCCTGTTTTGGTATTTATCCTAATAGCAGCTTCTTTTATAACAAAAAACTTTACTAACACAAAGGGCTTAAAACTAGTTATAGTTCTTTACCTTTCAAGCACACTTCTTGCTTCTTTTGTGGGTGTTTTAGCAAGCTTTATGTTCCCAACACCTTTAGTTTTAGATACAACCTCAGCGGTTAATGCAACAGCTCCAACTAGCTTAGTTGAAGTTTTAGGCGGACTTTTATTTAAAATGGTTGATAACCCTATAAACGCACTTGCAACTGGAAACTATGTGGGAATTTTGACTTGGGCTATAGGCTTTGGTTTGGCTTTAAGATTTGCATCAGGAGCAACAAAAGATATTTTTGGCGACTTAGCAGATGGTATAACAAAAATAGTTCAGTTTATCATCCAACTTGCTCCATTTGGTATCATGGGCTTAGTTACAAATAGCGTAATTGAGGCTGGCGGAGAGGCACTTTTAGGATACTTAAGACTAATAGTTGTTTTAGTTGGAGCGATGGCTTTTGTGGCACTTGTGACAAACCCTTTAATTGCTGGAATTGCTCTAAAGAAAAACCCATACCCACTTCTTTTTACATGTCTAAAAGAGAGTGGTCTGTATGCGTTCTTTACAAGAAGTTCAGCAGCAAACATCCCTGTAAACTTAAACCTTTGTAGAAAACTAGAACTTGATGAGGAGCTTTATCCTATCTCAATCCCTCTTGGTGCTACGATAAACATGGCAGGAGCGGCAGTTGTTATCGCTATACTCTCACTTGCAGCGGTTTATACACTAGGTATCGAAGTTAGCTTTGGAACAGCACTTTTGCTTTGCTTTGTTTCAGCTCTTGGTGCTACTGGAGCGGGTGGTGTGCCAGGTGGTTCGCTTATGCTTATACCTCTAGCAACTTCACTATTTAACATACCAAATGAGATAGCTATGCAAGTTATCGCAGTTGGCTTTATCATCGGTGTTATCCAAGACTCAGTTGAAACAGCGATAAACAGCTCAACTGACGTTTTATACACAGCAGTTGCTTCTATGGTGACAAATAACAAATAATTCTTTTGTCTCTTTGCAAAAACGCAAAGAGACACTTTTTTGATTGATTTTATTGTATAATCTGTGCAGAGAATTTAAACTATTAAAGGAGATAAAATGAGAAAACTGTTTTTTTGCTTTTTATGTAGCTTAACTGCTCTTTTTGCAAACAGTATTGAGCAAATAAAAGAACGTGGTGTTTTAAAAATAGGTCTTGATACTGACCAAGCACCTTTTTCTAAATATGTGGATGAACAATTTATTGGTTTTGAAGCTGATATGGCAAGGGCTATCGCTAAAAATATTTTTGGTGACTCCATAGAGGTAAAGCTTATCCCTACACATTTTAATAATGGGATTTCTGACCTGCAAAGCAAAAGAATCGATATGTTTATTAACGCCATGACAATAACTGATGAGAGAGCTAAATTAGTTGACTTTTCCATGCCTTACTTCGCAGTAAACATAGGATTTCTTACCATGAAATCAGATAGAATTACTAAACTTTCTGACCTAAGTGGTGAAAAGATTATTGGGTTTAAAGATACAACGACTGAATCTTTTTTAAAACAAAGAGGCTTTGATATGGTATACTGTGAAACAGCTGGGGATGGATATAAAATGCTAAAAGATGGCAAGGGTGCGGCCTATGCTGATGATAACTTGATAGTTTTAGCATTTCCTGTGCTGGATAAAGAAGTTGAAGTGAGTATTCAAAATCTAGGTGATACTGACTTTTTAGGAGTTGCTATTAGAAAAAATAGTAAAGAGCTTTTAGATGCTATAAATAATAGCTTAATTAAGCTGAGCAGGGAAGGGTTTTTTAGAAAGAATTTTGACCAAAATTTAAACCCATACTATAAAGGAACGGCTGAAAAAAAATACTTCTTGCTTGATGATATTTATAGTATTTTTGGTTAATTTATAAATCATCCCTGTTTTTAGGGATGATTTTATTTTAAATTTTTGTTTTTTAATAATTACACTTAAAGGAAATAAAATGATGAAAAAAATGTTTTTCTGTTTTTTATGTAGCTTGACTATTCTTACTGCTAACAGCCTAAATGAAATCCGTAGCAGTGGTGTTTTAAAGGTGGGGGTTGATAGCAACCAAGCACCTTTTTCTAAGCTTATAGATTGTGATTTTGTTGGTTTTGAAGTAAACTTAGCAAATGCTTTATCGAAATATGTTTTCGGTAATAAATCTGGCAGAATTGAGTTTATCGCAACAAATTTTGAAGATGGGATTAGCTCCCTGCAAGAAAATAAAATAGATATTTTTCTTAATAATATGGCAATAACAGATGATAGAAAAAAACTAGTTGATTTTTCTCTGCCATATTTTACTGTTGATATAGGGCTATTAACAAGAAAAGCTGATAATATTAAAAACTTTTCGGATTTAAAAGATAAAACCATTTTAACTTTTCGTGACTCAACTATAGAGAGTTTCTTAATAGAAAATGGTTTTAATAATTTAAAATACTGCCTAACAGCTGGAGAATGCTATAGGATGTTAAAAGATGGCAAGGGTGATGCTTACGCTGATGATGACATAATGGTTTTAGCGTTTCCTGTACTAGACAGAGAAGTTGAAGTAAGCATTGATAATCTAGGCGAGACTCAATTTGTAGCCGTAGCAACTAGAAAATACAATAAAGAGCTTTTGGATGCTATAAACAAAGGAATAATAAGCTTAAGCAAGGAAGGTTTCTTTGAAGAGGCATTTGATAATGATTTAAATCCTTACTTTAAAGGAACAGTCAATAAAAAATACTTCCTGCCTGCTGCTATTTATAAATTTCTAGAATAAGAAAGGGGATTTATCCCCTTGATGTCTTTACTTTTTATATTTTTAAATCGAGTAGGCTTAATTTACAATTTTTAGATATATTTATCCAAAAATTTAAAAAGGATAAATATGGAATGGAATTTAAAAGAGTTTTTCTCTAGCGAAAACGAACTTCAAGAGTTTATAAATCTTACCAAAACAAAAGCTTCAAATTTTAACAAAACCTACAAAGACAACTTAGCAAATTTAACTTCAGATGAGTTTTTAACGGCTGTAAAAACCTATGAAACTATCTCAAAAAACATCGGCAAAATTATGACTTATAGTTATCTAAATTTTGCAAAAGACACTATAAAAGGTGGCGAACTAGCTAAAAATGAGCAAATTTGCAACGAAATTTCACAAAATTTACTATTTTTTGAGCTTGAGTTTAACACCCTTGATGAAGCAAAAAAAGATGAGTTTATAAATGGCAGTGAAAATTACAGCTACTATTTAACTCTCATCCTAAAACAAAAGTCTCATCAGCTTAGCCTTCCTGAAGAGAGTGTTTTGCTAAAAACTTCACCTGTTGGAGTTAGTGCGTTTGCAAGACTTTTTGATGAAAGTATGGCAAATTTAGACTTTGATGGCGAAACTTTGGAGGAGATTTTAAGTAAGCTAAGTGACGCTAATAGAGAGATTAGAAAAAATGCGGCTCTAAATTTGAGTAAAAAACTAGAAGAAAACTCTCACCTTCTAACTTTTATCTTAAACATGGTTAAAACTGACTTGAAAATCGAAACCGAGCTAAGAAACTTTGAGTTTGGTGAGAGTTCTATGCACCTTTACAACCAGATAGAAAAACCAAGCGTTGACGCTCTTATAAAGGCGACAGAAAAAAGATTTGACCTGCCGATAAAATACTACGCTAAAAAAAGAGAAATTTTAGGTTATGAAACTCTTTATGACTACGATAGATACGCACCGATTGGGAGCGATAAAACCTACACTTATGAAGAGTGTAAAGCTATAGTTATAGATGCTTTTACTAAGTTTAGTCCTAAATTTGGCGAGCTTGCTAAAAGGGCTTTTAGTGAGAACTGGATAGATGTTTACCCATCTAAAACCAAAACCGGTGGGGCATTTTCTCACTCAGCAGTTAGCGATGTGCATCCTTTTGTGATGCTAAATTTCACAAACAAAAGAAGAGATCTATTTACCCTAGCTCACGAGTTAGGACATGCTATTCATCAACACTTAGCTTATAGCGTAGGTTATCTAAACTCTCACACGCCGCTAACTACGGCTGAGACAGCATCTGTATTTTGCGAGATGCTAGTGTTTGACTATATTTACGAAAACGAAGATGATAAACTCTCACTTCTAGCCTCAAAACTTGAAGATATGTTTGCCACTCTTTATAGACAGATAAACTTTACAACGTTTGAAAGACGCATCCACGAGATAAAAGATGAGCTGACAACAGAACAAATCAGCCAAATGTGGATGAGTGAGAGTAAGAAAATGTTTGGAAAGAGCCTTGTTCTAAATGACTACTATAAAATCTGGTGGAGTTATATCTCACACTTTATTCACTCGCCATTTTACTGCTACAGCTACGCTTACGCTCAGCTTTTGGTTCTAGCTATTTTTGGGCTTTACAAAAGTGGAAAATGTGAGAATTTTGTGGAAATTTACACCGAGTTTTTAAGCCTTGGCGGAAGCAAAAGTCCAAAAGAGATGGTAGCGATGTTTGGACTAGATATCGATAGCACCACTTTTTGGGAGCTTGGCTTAAAAGAGATAGAAAAAATGGTAACTAAATTTGAGGAGTTATAAATGTTTGATGATATTAAGTTTAAAAAACTAATGAAATCTCACGCCAAAGAGTGCTTAGAGTTTATTTTAGGTGAAAACTACGAGTTTGGAGTAGTTGCAAACTTATCAAAGGTTAAATTTGACCCAGTTTTGCCAAAAGAGATAAATGATAGTTTCAAACTTCCTGTGATATTTTTCGAGTTAGCTGGATATACTTTACAAAGTGCCGAGATAGTTGGAGAGACTCTTAAGTTTGAAGCTGGTTTTGGAGAGGAAAACTTCGCCTCAACTCTAACTATACCATTTGAGGCGATAGTTCAGATAATTTATAAAAAAGTTCCTATTTTCATAAACACATCAACGCAAGATGAAAGCGAGGATGAAAAAAGAGAGAAATCCAAAAAAATCTTCTCTTTAGATGACTAATTTTAACTAAGTTTAAAAAGTGATAAAAGAGAGCTAAAAAAGTTATAAGCTCTTTTTGCTAAAATATTAGATTAAAAATAGAACTAAAGAGAGTAAATGGAAAATATCTTAAAAGGATTAAACGATAGTCAAATCGCAGCCGCCACTCACATAGACGGTCCTATGCTCATCCTTGCTGGGGCTGGGAGTGGCAAAACAAGAACTATAACTTCAAGACTAGCTTACTTGATAGCAAACGGCATCCCTGCTCACTCAACCCTAACTCTAACTTTTACTAATAAAGCAGCTCAGGAGATGAGACATAGAGCTTTAAGTCTGATAAAAGGGATGGATGTAAAAGAGCTTCCACTTCTTTGCACGTTTCATAAATTTGGACTTTTGTTTTTGAAATTTCACATTAGCGAGCTTGGTAGAAAAAACAACTTCGTTATCATAGACGTTGCCGATAAGAAAAAAATCATAAAAGAGTTTGAAAGTGACATCCCAACAAACACCCTAGCAAATGAAATTTCTAAAATGAAAAACTCGCTTATAAGCGTTGAAGAGGCTCTTAAAAACTCGCAAATCATCGGCGGAGAGATAAGCAAGCAAGCAAGTGGATTTTACGAAAAAGTAGCTAAAATTTATGAGAGATATGAAGAAGTTTTAAGAAATGATAATCTCGTTGACTTTGACGACCTGCTAGCACTTCCGTATAAAATTCTTGACAACAACAAAACCCTTTGTGATGAAATTTCAAGCAAATACCAGTATATCATGGTAGATGAGTATCAAGATACGAATGATTTGCAATTTAAACTTTTAGAAAAACTTTGCTCAACTCATCAAAACTTATGCGTTGTGGGCGATGATGACCAAAGCATTTATGGTTGGCGTGGTGCAAGAGTTGAAAATATCTTAAATTTCAAAGACCAGTTTAAAGATGTCAAACTTATAAAACTAGAAAATAACTACCGCTCTACCTCAAATATCTTAGATACTGCAAACAGCCTAATTGACTGCAACACAAACCGCCTTGGCAAAAAGCTAGTTAGCACTAAAGAAAAAGGCGATGATGTAGCGCTGATTGAAAGTGATGATGAAAACTACGAGGCAAATAAAATCTCTAAAAAGATTATTGAGCTAGTTGGAAGCGGCGAAGAGCTTAAAAACATAGCCGTTTTATATAGAGTAAACGCTTTATCAAGGGCTTTAGAAGATGGTTTAGCAAGAGCAAAAATTCCTTATAAAATGGTTGGTGGGATAAAGTTTTATGAAAGAGCTGAGATAAAGGATTTGATAAGTTATGTAAGGCTTATCTTAAATCAAAACGATGACTTCTCGCTTCGCCGTATCATAAACCGCCCAAAAAGAGGGCTTGGAAAGGTAAGTTTAGCAAACATTGAAAAAGAGGCTTATCTAAACAAAACCACGCTTTTTGACACGCTTTTGCATTTAAATAGTGGTGTTGTGAGTAAAAAAAGCATGGATGAGCTAAAAACCTTTACAGAGAAAATATTAGAGCTAAAAGAGCTTCCGCCTTATGAGATGATAGACAGGCTTGACGCGGCTTTTAACCTAAAAGAGTTTTATAGCTCTATGCCAGAAGGGGGTGACAAGGTAGCAAACGTTGATGAGTTTTACGCTATGATAAAAGACCAGCTTATAAATGAGCCAAATTTTGACCTTGAGGAGTTTTTAAACGAGCTCTCACTTCAAAGCGACCAAGATACTATCAGCGATGATGCAATCTCTATCATGAGCGTTCACGCAAGTAAGGGGCTTGAGTTTGACCATCTTTTTGTTATCGGACTTGAAGAGGGATTTTTTCCCATAGTTGGCGATACAACCGACATAGAAGAAGAAAGACGCCTTGCCTATGTAGCCATAACTAGAGCTAAAAAAACTCTAACTCTAAGCACTTCAAATAGCCGTTTTTACAAAGGAAAAAGAGAAAGGCTGGAAAAAAGCCGCTTTTTAGGTGAAGCTGGACTATGTGAAAAAGCTTTGGTTTTTGAAAAAAGTAGCGACTATAAAAAGGGTGATTTGGTTAAACATAAAATTTTTGGTATCGGCAGGGTTACCGAAGTTGATAGTTCTAGAAGTGACTTGATACTAAATATCAACTTTGGTGGAAATGCTAGGAAAATCATGTCAAGCTTTGTAGAAAAAGTGGTTTAAATGAGACTTTTTGTTGCAAACAAACCTGCTGGAATGTCATCAAACCATTTTCTTAGCAGACTTAAGAGAAAATACGGCGTTAAAAAAGCTGGCTTTTCAGGCACACTAGACCCATTTGCAAGTGGATGTTTGGTTGTAGCTTTTGGAAACTACTCTAAGTTTTTTCGGTTTTTAGATTTAACTCCTAAAGTTTACGTAGCAACTCTTTGGCTTGGAGCAAGAAGTGAGAGCTTAGACAATGAAAACATAGATGAAGTTTTGAGTCTGCCACCTTTTGAGAGCAAGACTATAGAAAAAATAGTTGATGAGTTAAAAGGCACTTTAACCTACACCCCACCTAAATTTTCAGCTAAAAAAATAAACGGAGTTAGAGCTTATAAACTAGCAAGAGCTGGCGAAGAATTTGAGCTAAAAGAGACTACGATGGAAATTTTTGATAGTGAAGTTTTACACTACCGTCACCCTTTTTTAACTCTAAGACTAAGTGTTAGCAAAGGTGCATATATCCGCTCTTATGCCCAGCTTTTTAGCGAAAAACTCGGAGTTTCTATAACTTTAAGTGCCCTACATAGAGAGGGTGAAGGTAAATTTAAGTATGAAAACGAAAAAGCTCTAAATCCGCTCGAATATCTAAATTTAAAAGAAAATGAATATTTAGGAAATTTAGAAGATATCAGACTTGGCAAAAAACTAAATTTAAAAGATTTTAAAAACCAAAATGATGGGGAGTATATCCTAAATTTAGAAAATTTATACTCAATAATTGAGATAAAAGACGGAGCTGTAAGCTACCTTTGGAACAGGATTGAAGTATGAAAAGTTATGCAAAACTAAATGTGTTTTTAAAAATAGTTGGCACAAGGGGAAATTTCCACGAGATAAACTCACGCTTTATTTTACACAAAGAACTTTTTGATGAGATAGAGTTTGTAGAAAGCGGTGAGAATAACGGGTTAAAAATCATCTCAAACATAGAGATAAGCGGTGAAAATATCATCCAAAAAGCTTATAGTGAGCTGGCTAAATTTAGTGGTGGAGTTTACAAAGAAACTCTAAAAGAGTATTTTAAAAATCACGCTGTAAAACTAACTAAAAATATCCCTATGGGAGCTGGGCTTGGTGGAGGAAGCTCAAACGCTGGGGCTTTTTTAAACTTAACAAACCAAACCCTAAATTTAGGAATTTCAAAACAAGATTTGGTTAAAATTTCAGAGTTTATCGGCTCAGATGTGGCGTTTTTCACAAGTGGCTTAACAAGTGCAAATGTTAGCGGACTTGGGGAAATCGTAGAAAGTTTTGACGATGATATCCCAAGCTTAGAAATTAAAACGCCAGATATCTTTGCATCAACACCGCAAATTTACCAGACATTTAGAGCAAATTTTATGGATAAAATAAACCCTAGTTTAGCCAAAGAGCTGTTAAGCTTATCATCAAAAGAGATTTTAGAAAACTATAAAAACTATGAGTTAAACGACCTGCTCTATCCATTTCAAAAGCTAAACCCTGAGTTTAAGTTAAAAGAGAGTGAGTTTTTAAGTGGAAGCGGGAGCAGTTATTTTTATATAAAAGGAAAAAATTGAAAGTTTTAGCAAGAAACAAAAAAGCGTTTCACGACTATGAAATTTTAGAGAAATTTGAAGCTGGTATCGTACTAAAAGGAAGCGAAGTAAAAGCCCTTAGAATGGGCAGAGCTAACCTAAAAGATAGCTTTGTTCGCATCATCAAAGGCGAGCTTTTTTTGCTTGGTGCTCACATCAGCTATTTAGAAACGACAAATCCATACTATAAACCTGATGAAAAAGCACCTAGAAAACTTCTAATGCACAGACGTGAAATCGACAAGCTTCTAGGAAGCGTCACAAAAGATGGGCTTACCATAGTTGCGTTATCCCTTTATTTAAACAATAAAAATATAATTAAAGTTAGTATCGCTTTAGCAAAAGGCAAAACCCTACACGATAAAAGAGAGACTCTTAAGAGAAAA
Organism: Campylobacteraceae bacterium; assembly: GCA_012519705.1. GTDB lineage: Bacteria > Campylobacterota > Campylobacteria > Campylobacterales > Campylobacteraceae > Campylobacter_B. Next base: position 3,812 of record JAAYPR010000012.1, on the reverse strand, counting down.
ACTGCCGATAGAGAAGCTAAAACAGCGATAGCAAATTTCAGTAAAAATAGATATTAAAAAATAAAACAAAAGGACAAAATATGAGAAAATTACTATTAGGTTTAGTTGCTGCGTTTATGCTAGTTGGTTGTGGCGATGACAGCAGTCCAAAGGTCGTAGAGACAAGCTCTGCCTCAAAAGCGTCAATCACAGGCGATAAAATCGAGCACTATAAAGTTGGAGATAAAATCACCCTAAAAAGCACGATGAATCAAGAAGTGACTCTGATTAGAACAGAAAAAGGCTTTAAGATTGACGGCGAAGATAAAATCCTAATGATAGATATCTTTGGAACGTTTTGTGAGCCTTGCCAGTCAGAAGCACCACATTTAATGGACTTCCAACTTAACACAAAAGATGACTTTTTAATGGTTGGGTTAATTCATTTTGAAGATGTAACGGATGAGTATATCATCGATAACTTTATGAAGAAATTTAACGCATATTACTTCATAGCAAACTCTGATAAAAACCCAAATGAGAAGATAATCGAGCAAATTTTAAGCGACCTAAACTATAGAAAAAGCTTAACAGTTCCATTTAAAGTTGTATATAACACCAAAGGCGAGCCTGAAAAACTCTCAAGCATCAGCAACCCTGCTGGACTATACTACTACAACGGAGCAATTAGCACTATGGTTTTAAAAGAAGACTACACGAGAATAAAGAATGCCGGAAATTAAAACTGAAGAAAAAGTTAAGATATTTTTAGCTTCATTTTACAACGTCATACTTCATAATGACGATGTAACTACAATGGATTTTGTAGTTGAAATTCTCTCAGATATCTTTGACAAGCCTCTTGATGAGGCTGTCAAAGTGATGCTAGATATCCACAACAACGGCTCTGCAGTTTGTGGGACTTATACACAAGAGATTGCCCTAACAAAGCAAAACCAAGTTTTAACAAGTGCAAAAAGAGCTGGTTTTCCACTCAAATGCACAGTAGAAAAGGAGTAATATGATAGACTCAAGCTTTAATTACTACTTGCAAAAAGCAGGTGATTTTGCAAATGCAAATAACCACGAATATATCACAACGACCCATCTTCTTTATATCATCCTAACGAGCGATGAAGGTGTTAAAAAAATCATAAATGAGAACTTTGAAAATACAAATTTAAAAGATTTGATAAGAAATTTAAGAGTGCTAATCGCCACAAGCCCAAGGGTTGACCCAAACGTTATGCCAGTTATCAGCTACGCACTTGAAATCATCCTAAATAATGCAAATTTAAGTAGCGTAAATTTTGACTCGGTCGAGTATATAAAAACTCTTCTAAAAGATAGAGACAGTGACTGTGCAAAGGTGCTAAATTTCCACGGAATTGATAACTTTGATATCAAAACTTCGGCTTCTAGCGGCGATACCACGACAAAAGAGAGTAAAAGTAAAAACCTTGAAAAATACACTCTAAATTTAAACAAAAAAGCAAGTGAAGGCAAAATCGACCCGATTATCGGAAGAGAAGATGAGATAAATAAAACTCTCCAAACTCTTTGCAAAAGAAAGAAAAATAACCCTATTTTAGTTGGCGAAGCCGGAGTTGGAAAAACAGCTATCGCCGAAGGCATCGCACTTCATATCATAGAAAAAAAAGTCCCTAAAAAACTAAAAAATAAAGTAATTTACGCTCTTGATAATGGTGCACTAATCGCTGGGACAAAATATAGAGGTGACTTTGAAGAGAGACTAAAAGGCGTTATAGATGAGCTTAAAAAAGATGAAAATGCAATTCTTTTTATAGATGAAATTCACACAATAATTGGCACTGGCGAGACTGGAAGCGGTGGGCTTGATATGGCAAATATCCTAAAACCGGCTCTATCAAGTGGCGAGATAGCCTGTATAGGAGCTACAACTTACGCTGAATATAGGGACTTTGCAAAAGATAAAGCCCTATCAAGACGGTTTTCAAAAGTTGATATAGCAGAACCTAGCATTGAAGATAGTTTTCTTATCTTAAAAGGCTTGAAAGATAGATATGAAGAGCATCACAACGTTAAATTTAGCGATGAAGTTCTAAAAGAGACAGTGCATCTTGCAAAGAGATATCTAACTGATAAATTTCTACCTGATAGTGCGATAGACTTGATGGACGAAACTGGTTCAAAGTTCTCACTTCTTGATAAAAAAAGACACGAAGTTACAAAAGAAGATATCATAGAAACCCTTTCAAAAAGTGCAAATATCAGCAATATCGCTAAAAATGAAGATAACACTGAAATCTTAAAGAGCCTAAAAAAGAACTTAGAAAGTGTCATTTATGGACAAAGCGAGGCGATAGACGCTCTAACAAAAGCCCTATTTCGCTCTTATGCAGGACTTAAAGGTGAAACTACCCCAATAGGCGTGTTTTTATTTACAGGAAGTAGTGGCGTGGGTAAAAGTGAGCTTGCAAAACAGCTTGCAAATTTTTTAAATGTCCATTTTGAACGATACGACATGAGTGAATATATGGAAGCTCATAGCGTTTCAAAACTCATCGGCTCACCGCCAGGATATGTGGGCTTTGAAGAGGGCGGAATGCTGACAAATAGCATTAAAAAACACCCTTATAGTGTTGTTCTTTTTGATGAGATAGAAAAAGCTCATCCAAGTTTAGTCAATGTTTTCTTACAAATTTTTGATAATGCTACTTTGACTGATAATGCTGGAAACAAAACAGACTTTAAAAACACTATCGTCATAATGACATCAAATTTAGGAACAAAAGAAGCTCCACAAATGGGCTTTACTAAAGATGATAGTTTTAAGATAGATAGTGCTATAAAAGAGTTTTTTGCACCTGAGTTTAGAAATAGAATCGATGCAACTATCAACTTTAACCCACTTAATGATGAAGTCTTAATGCAAATCGTAGATAAAAGCATAAAAGAGATAGAAAACTCGCTTAAAAACATAACTATTAGCATAGATGATGATGTGAGAGAGTATTTTATAGACAAAGGCTACTCAGCTGAGTTTGGTGCTAGAAATCTAAAAAGAACGGTAAATCACGAGATAAGCGATGAGATAAGTAAGGAAATTCTCTTTGGCTCATTAAAAGATGGCGGAAAAGTTGAAATTTCTTTAAAAGATGATGAATTAGAGTTTAAATTTAGCGATGAGTAAAATCATCGCTTTTTAGCTCTACTGTTTTTTACTAGTTTTTATTTTTTATTCTTTATTTTTGATTTTTTTATTCTTTTTGAATCGTTTACAAATTTTAAAACTCTCCGTTTGTCACTATAATCACAAGTAAATAGTTTTTATCTTACTTTAAATTTACTAAAATACACATTCTACCCGCCATTGTGAGTTTGCGTTAGCAAACGTGGACCTAGAGCTTAAACTAGAATTTGATTTAAAGCCAAATTCAAAAAAGAAATAAATTTAAAAAGAAAAATCTAAAACCAAATTCGCTAAATTTCACTCTAGAGTTTATAAAACTAGATTGCCACGCTTGCTAAAGCAAGCTCGCAATGACGCTTGGAAGTTGCTTTAAAACCAAATTTATAAAACACACATTTCATTGCTATTGTGGACTTAAGCCAAATTTACTAAAAAGCATGCTCCATCTCGTCATTGCGAGATTTTCGTAGAAAATCGCAGCAATCTAGACTTTGAATCCAAAAAGAGTTTTAAAGCCAAATTCAAAAAAACATTGGCTCAATTAAACTTAAGCGGATTTTCTCTTATTAATTTTAGCAAAGTCTTATATAAATCTTTATTATCTTTTTTAATATTGTACCTATATTCACATTCTTTCAAATGCAAAACAAAATTATCT
>JAAYPR010000011.1 GCA_012519705.1 Campylobacteraceae bacterium | reverse complement strand
TTAACCTTAAAGAAATAGTAAAATTCTTTCTATTTTTTATAAAATTTATGATAAAAATTTAAAGTTTCTATTGATTTATTTTTATTATAAATTTTGAAGTGATTTTAAAATTTTATTTAGCAAATTTGGTTTTTAATTACTTTTAGTCAAAACTTTAGATTGTCATGATTTACTTTGCAAATCTTAAAGTGACGTTAAAATATGGGCTATTAAGCATTTCTGCTTTACTTAAGCTATCTAGGTTTAAATTTTTAGTTTATGGTTTCATCTAATAAGCAAATATATGTTTATAAGATACTAAATTTTTAGACTAAATTATTCAGTTTCAGCACCTCTTAAATGCTAAAATAATAAAATACCACTTTAAATAAATCTTAAGGAACTTTATGCAAACAGCTTTGCAAACTCTAAGTCTTATAATGGCTATAAATAAAATCCCATTTGATGCAAAAGCTATCATAAATAAATTCGCCCTAACAGAAATAGAACCCAACAATTACGAACTTTTAAGGATACTAAAACACTGCGAGTTTAAAGCTAAAATAAAAGAGCTAAGTTTAACAAATTTAACCAAATACGAAGCACCTTTTATCCTTCAGAAAAAAGATGGAACCTACTTCTCTCTTTTAAAAGTAGCTCAAAAATCTGAAGCGAAAGATGACAAACCGCAAACAATTTTCGTTATTTTTGATGGTGGAAACTCCACACAAGAGCTAACTTATGATGAACTATTAAATATCTCAAATCCTAAATTTATAGTCCTAGCTCATAAAATGCTAAATTCACAAATAAAATTTGGCTTTGGCTGGTTTTATAAAAGAATGCTAAATTATAAAAGAATAGTTTTTGAAGTATTAATCGCATCTTTTATAATGCAACTTTTTGGACTTGTTACGCCACTTTTCACACAAGTTGTATTAGATAAGGTTTTAACCCATCATAGCATTAGCACCTTAAATGTCATAGCGGTTGCGTTTTTAGCCACCATCATATTTGAACTGCTTTTAAGCCTAAGTAGAAACTATATCTTTGCTCACACTACAACAAAAATAGATGCTAAACTTGGAAGCGAGTTGTTCTCTCATCTTGCACTTTTACCTATGACTTACTTTGAAAACAGACGAGTTGGAAATATCGTAGCTAGAGTTAGAGAGCTTGATTCTATCAGGGATTTTATCGCAAACAAAAGCGTAACCGTGCTTTTGGATGTGCTTTTTAGCTTTGTGTTTGTTGCAATGATGTTACTTTATAGTATTAAGCTAACTTTAACGGCGATTCTTTTTGTAACTATAATAGCTCTGATTTACTTTTTTATAACGCCAGTTCTTAGAAAAAGACTTGAAGAGAAATTTCAAATGGGAGCAGCCTCAAACTCATATCTAGTTGAGGCAATTACTGGTATGCAAACTGTTAAATCCCTAGCGATTGAGGGAAGTATGCAAAAAGAATGGGAGAACTATCTAGGCAAATATGTAAAATCATCTTTTAATCTCTCAAATTTAAGCAACGTCGCAAGTGGATTTGCAAGCTCTTTACAAAAGTTTATGACACTAAGCATTTTATACTTTGGTGTTGGCGAGGTAATAGATGGAAATTTAAGCGTTGGACAATTAATAGCATTTCAGATGTTTGCAGGGCAGTTTAGTTCGCCTGTGATGAGACTTGTAGGGCTTTGGAATGAGTTTCAACAAGCTTTGCTTAGTGTAGATAGACTAGGCGATATATTAAACACACCAACAGAGCAAACCACAGATAAACCAATAGCACTAAATAACATAAAAGGCGATATCAAATTTGATAACGTTAGTTTCAAATACACTCCAAGTTCAAATTTAGTCCTAAAAAACATAAATTTACACATCCCACCAAACAAAAGCATAGGCATAGTTGGTAGAAGTGGAAGTGGGAAAAGCACCATAACAAAACTCATAGAAAGACTCTACTTACAAAACGAAGGAGCTATCTACATAGATGGCATAGATATAAGACATCTAAACCCATATCTACTTAGACAAAATATCGGAGTAGTTTTACAAGAGAGTTATCTTTTTAGCGGAAGTATAAAAGACAATATCGCCTTTGCTGCAACTGGGGCAAGAATGGAAGATATCATTAGAGTTAGCCAGATAGCTGGAGCTCATGAGTTTATAACACAGCTTGAAAAAGGCTATGATACAGAAGTTGGAGAGCGTGGCTCATCACTAAGTGGCGGGCAAAAACAAAGAATTGCCATAGCAAGAGCATTGATTAATAATCCTAGAATTTTAATCTTTGATGAAGCAACTTCAGCACTGGATTATGAAAGCGAAAGCATAATCACTGCAAATTTAAACCAAATCAAACAGAACAAAACTTTCATCATCATAGCTCATAGACTAAGCACAGTAAGAAACTGCGATGAGATAATAGTTATGGATAAAGGGGAGATTAAAGAGAGTGGAACTCATGAAGAGCTAATAAAACTTAACGGATATTATAAAAATTTGTATGATAAACAAAATTTAGGAAGCTAAAGTGTTAAAAATATTTAAAAAAGTAGATGATGACTCTTATGAGTTTAAACCCGTTATCGCAGAGATAGAAGATACCCCACAAAATCCTCTTGGGAGAACTTTACTATATATTGTTATCTTTCTTATAGTTTTTAGTGTGCTTTGGCTATGCTTTGCAAAGGTAGATGTAGTAGTAAGTAGCCGTGGTAAAGTTGTCCCAAGTGGAGAGATAAAGATACTAAAACCTCTTGAAACAGGAGTTGTATCAAAAATCTTAGTCAAAGAAGGCGACAGGGTTAAAAAAGGCGATGTTTTAATGCAAATAGACCCAAGCGTATCAAGTGTAAATTTAGAAACCAAACAAACTGAACTTGATAATCTAAATATGAGTATAATAAGACTTAAAGCCTTAGGAAGCCAAACAGAACTTGCAAATTTGGACGCTCTAAGTCAGGGCGAAAAAAGCCTATATCTAAATCAAAAAAACTCTTATGATAATACAATCTCACAGTATGAATTTAGCATAGAAGAGTTAAACTCAGCTATAAAGTCAAGTAGTGATGAGATAGAAAGGCTAGAATTACTACTATCAAAAAGTAGTTCAAGACTAAAAAGACTAGAAAGCGTTAAAGATATCATAGCCTATAAAGAGCTTGAAGAGTTGCAAAAAGAAAACCTTGATATAAAAGCAAAACTAAGCATTGCCAAAAACAGCAAAGATGAAACTCTAAGCAAACTAAATGCCACAAAACAAGAGCTAGAGGTTTTTAAACAAAACTCAAAAAGCAAGTATTTAGATGAGCTTATACTAAAGCAAAAAGAGGCAAATTTAATAAAAGCTGAGATAAACACATATATATTTCAAAGCAAACAGCAACTCATAAAAAGCCCAGTAGATGGTTATGTGGGAAAACTTTTGGTAAATACTGAAGGTGGCGTTGTAAATACAGCCGAACCACTTCTTAGTATCATACCAGCAGACCAGCCACTTATCATTAGAGCTACCACACTAAATAAAGACATAGGATTTTTAACCATAAATCAAGACGTAGCTATTAAGATAGATACTTTTAACTTCCAAAAATACGGCAAACTCGATGGCAAACTCATACACATAGGAAATGACGCTATAGAAGATGAAAAACTTGGCGAAGTTTATGAGATAAAGGTAGAGCCTTTGCAAACTACACTAGAAGTAGAAGGCGAGATAAAAAGCATAGAACCTGGAATGAGCGTAACTGCTGAGATAAAAGTAGGCAAAAGAAGAGTTATAGAGCTATTTATTTATCCTGTTATTAGATACCTCGATGAGGGACTTAGTGTGAGGTAAGGGGGACGAAATGGAGTTTAAAGATATCCTACGTAATAGAAATAAAGAACTACAAGGATGTGAGGAGGCAATACAGCATATTAAATATTGCTTTAGTGACCATGGTAAATACGAAAGCAATTCTTATGTTTTAATTAATTTACTTCAAAACAAGATAGGGCTTTTTAATAGATTAAAACATGATAATTACGATGAAATATCATCAAAATTAGAAGCTTTAAATGAACAAATTTATATGCAAATAAATATTTTAGAAAAAGACGTTGCAGATGACTTTAAATCTATCGATTCAAAAAGCTCAAGATATAATATAGAAAACATCAAAGAAAAACTAAATTATGACAAGAAAGAAATTCCAAAAGAATGGAGACAATATATAATAAATCAAAAATACCTAAAAGATTTTTTAGACGGCTTTGAAGGTAAAAGGTTTAATAATTTTATATTTGGTAGTTTAAAAGATATTTTTTTAAATTTTAAAAATGTGTCTTTTGTGGTTTTAATATCTTGTATTGTAGGCTTGATACCCTTTGCTCTATATTTTTTCATACAATTAAAGTATGTTCCAGTTATGCAGGGTCTTGATATATTTTATCTGACTGCAATGGTAGGTGTAGCTGGATTTATATATTTATCTTTATTTTTACTACTACCGCTTTTGTATTTTGGCATAGTAGAGTTGTCTTGCTCTGACAATAAAGATAAAAAGCATATTAGAATCTATTTTATATTTTCAACAATCATCATAAGCGTGATTCTATTTTTAACAACTTACTGTTTTGGGGATAATCAAGGTAAATTTAATCATATAGCCATTGCAATTATCATTCTTATGCCATTAGTTGCTATTTTTATATATTATTTATGGCTTGAAGAAAAATGTATTAGTATTAAAGTATATTTACATGACAATAAAGACTTTATATTTAATTTGTTTATTTTTATAATATTGGGAGTTTTTATATTATTGCTTGCTTTTATAATAAACATCAGTATGTTATATTTAGCAATACATGATGTTATTAATACTATTATGATTGTTAT
>JAAYPR010000010.1 GCA_012519705.1 Campylobacteraceae bacterium | reverse complement strand
CTATTCCAGTTAGTATAAGTATCGCAAGGAACAACAACACTTCAAATGAAGACACCATAAAAGACTACGAAGCATTAGTTACAACTTTAGCAAATAGTTGCGATATTTTCACTATAAACTTAAGCTCACCTAGCACACCAAAACTACAAAAACTACAAAGTATTGAGTTTATAAAAGAGTTGTTTGTAAGGCTTACAAAACTTACAAACAATCCTATTGCCTTTAAAATTTCACCTGATTTTGACTACGAAGATGCTTTGGTTTTATGTAAAGCGGCTGTTGACTCAGGTGCTAAGATTTTAATCATAAGTGACTCAAGTAGCGACTACAATCTCTCTCCTAATATTAAAGAACACAAAGGCGGAGTTAGCGGAAAACTTCTAACTCACAAATCAAGAGAGTTTTTAAGAGCTATCTCAAAAGAGTTTTTTAAAAAAGCCGTCATAGTAAGTAGTGGAGGTATTGATAATGCCGAGGAAGCTTATGAGAGAATCAAACTTGGTGCAAGCTTAGTTCAAATTTATAGTAGTTTTGTGTTTGAAGGACCAGAGATTACCAAAGAACTAAATAAAGGGATAATCGAACTATTAAAGGCCGATGGATACTCAAATATCAGCGAAGCTGTTGGGGTGGATATCAAATTTGACACTCAAAAAGAAGAGCCTATTGAGCTAGTTCAAGAAGGTCGCTGATGTTACCACAACCAAACAAAATAACACTAAAAAACGGACTTGAAGTTTATCACATCCCGATGAACAAAGGAAGTGATGTTATAAGTGTAAACGTTTTTTATAAAGTTGGCTCAAGAAACGAGACAATGGGCAAAAGCGGTATCGCTCATATGCTAGAGCATTTAAACTTTAAATCAACTGATACTAGACCAGCTGGCGAGTTTGATAGTATAGTAAAAGGATTTGGTGGAGTAAATAACGCTAGTACTGGGTTTGACTACACTCACTACTATATAAAGTGTTCAAACTCAAATTTAGAAAAGTCGCTTGAACTCTACTCTGATATCATGCAAAACTTAAGCCTAAAAGATGAAGAGTTTCAGCCTGAAAGAGACGTGGTTTATGAAGAGAGACTTTGGAGAACGGATAATAATCCTTTTGGATATCTATTTTTTAGACTTTATAACAACGCCTTTATCTACCATCCATATCACTGGACGCCGATAGGGTTTAAAGATGATATAAAAAACTGGAGCATTGAAGACATAAGAGAGTTTCACTCCACTTACTATCAGCCAAAAAATGCTGTGATTTTAATAGTTGGCGATATTGATGAGAGTTCAACTTTTGAGCTAACAAAAAAGCATTTTGAAAGTATCAAAAATACAAAAGAGATTCCAACCGTTCACACTGTTGAGCCAAAACAAGATGGGATGAAAAAGGTTATTTTACATAAAGAAGGCGAAACTGAAATTCTAGCTCTTGCTTATAAAATTCCACCTTTTAAAGATAAAGATAGAGTAAAGCTAGAAGCGGTTGGCGAGTATTTAGGAAGTGGAAAAAGCTCACTTTTACATAAAGTGCTAGTTGATGAAAAAGGTTTGGCAAATAAAATCTATGCTTACTGCATGTCAAGTATAGATGAGAATTTATTCATCATCTTTGTTATTTGTAACCCTGATGTTGATGCAAATTTGGTTGAGAGTGAGGTGTTAAGCTTACTTGAAAACAATAAAGAGCCAAGCAGTGATGATTTAGAAAAAATCAAAAACAGCGTTAAGTCGGACTTTATCTACTCTTTTGATAGCACAAGCAAGGTTTCGCAAATTTATGGTGAGTATATTATGAAAGCTGATTTGGAGTTACTTTTTAGCTACCAAGATGAGATAAACTCTATAACAAAAGATGATATAAAAGAGACTTTCGATAAGTACTTTATAAAAAACAATTTAACAAGTGTAATTTTAAAAAAGGACAAAAAATGAGTAAAAAAGTTATAATAGGTGCTATGACTGCACTAGTGACTCCGTTTAAAAACGGCAAACTAGATGAAGAAACCTATGCTAAACTTATAAAAAGACAGATTGATAACGGCATAGACGCTGTTGTTCCGGTTGGCACAACAGGAGAGAGTGCTACTCTAACTCACGATGAACATAGAGCTTGTATAGAAGTAGCGGTTGATGTATGTAAAGATACCCGCGTTAAAGTTTTAGCCGGAGCTGGAAGTAACGCAACCCATGAAGCCATAAGCTTAACTAAATTTGCTCAGCAGTACGGAGCAGATGGCATTCTTTCAGTTACGCCTTACTATAACAAACCAACACAAGAAGGGCTTTATCAGCACTATAAAGCGATAGCTGAAGCTGTTCCTGATATGCCTATACTTCTTTACAACGTGCCTGGAAGATGTGGATGTGAGATCCAAACTGATACAATCATCAGGCTATTTAACGACTTTGAAAACATTTACGGAGTAAAAGAAGCTAGTGGAAGCATAGATAAATGTGTTGATTTGCTAGCACATGAGCCACGCCTTGTAGTAGTGAGCGGAGAAGATGCGATAAACTACCCAATTCTAAGCAACGGCGGAAAGGGTGTTATCTCAGTTACATCAAACCTGCTACCTGACTATATCTCTAAGCTAACTCACTATGCAATGGACAATGAGTTTCTAAAAGCAAAAAGTATAAATGATGATCTTTACGCTATAAATAAAATGCTATTTTGTGAGAGTAATCCAATTCCTATAAAAGCGGCTATGTATTTAGCAGGACTACTACCAACGCTTGAGTATAGACTTCCGCTTTGTGCTCCAAGCAAGGAAAACTTAGCAAAAATAGAAAAAACAATGAAACAATACAACATAAAGGGGTTTTAATGAGTAATGAGTTTTTCAAAAACAAAACTTTGGTTATAAGTGGTGCAACAAGAGGCATCGGTAGAGCTATCGCTGAAGAATTTGCAAAAGCTGGTGTAAATATCGCTTTTACTTATAACTCAAACGAAGAGCTAGCAAAAGAGATAGAAAAAGAGCTTTCAAGTAAATACGGCGTTAAGGCTAAATCTTATCCTTTAAACATCCTAGAGCCAGAGACTTATAAAGAGCTTTTTGAAGAAATCGATAAAGACTTTGATAGAGTTGATTTCTTCATCTCAAACGCTATCATCTCAGGTAGAGCTGTAGTTGGTGGATATACTAAATTTATGCGTTTAAAACCACGTGGCATTAACAACATCTTTACAGCAACGGTAAATGCTTTTGTTGTTGGAGCTCAAGAAGCAGCAAAGAGGATGGAAAAAATCGGTGGTGGTTCTATCATCTCGATTAGCTCAACTGGAAACTTAGTTTATATAGAAAACTACTCAGGTCATGGAACTTGTAAAGCAGCGGTTGAAGCGATGGTAAGATACGCAGCAACGGAGCTTGGTTCAATGGGCATTAGAGTTAATGCTGTAAGTGGTGGACCGATAGAAACTGACGCTTTAAGAGCGTTTACAAACTATGAAGAAGTTAGAGATAAAACAGCAGAACTTAGCCCTCTTGATAGAATGGGTCAGCCTGATGACTTAGCTGGAGCGTGCCTGTTCCTATGCTCTGATAAAGCAAGCTGGGTTACAGGACATACATTTATAGTTGATGGTGGGACAACATTTAAAAAATGATGAACTTACCAAACGCCCTAGCGATATTTAGGATATTTTTATCATTTTTCTTTTTCTTTGTTTTGGTGAATTTAGGGAATTTATGCCCTGAAATTCACCAAACTTGGATAAATTACTTCGCGATGTTGCTTTTCGTAGTGGCGTCCATAACAGACTTTTTTGATGGATATATCGCAAGAAGTTGGAACCAAATAACTAAATTTGGAGCTATCATCGACCCATTAGCTGATAAAATGCTAACTATGGCAGGATTTATCGGGCTTTTATACATCGGTAGAGCAAATCCATGGGCGATTTATCTAATCCTTGTAAGAGAGTTTTTCATCACTGGATTTAGAGTTATCATGGTAAGTGATAACGTAAATGTCAGTGCCGGGATGGCTGGAAAGGTAAAAACAGTATTTCAGATGCTTACCATCGTGTTTTTGATAATGCAGTGGTGGGGCGGGGAAATTCTACTTTGGATTTCAGTTTTCTTAACCCTATACTCTGGACTTCTGTACATCATAGGCTATGTTAAAGAGATGAAATCAAGGCAAAATGTTGAGTAAAATGGATAAAAGAAGTAAAAACTTTACCATAGTTCTGTTTTTCTTAGCACTTGGACTTTGGCACTGGGGGATTTCCTTTTTAGTGCCTATTTTGGTTATCTCATTTTTGATTTTCTTCCATGAGCTTGGGCATTTCCTAGCTGCAAGACAGATGGGTGTAACTGTAAATACCTTTAGTATCGGTTTTGGAGAGAAAATTTACACAAAAGTTATAAATGGAACTGAATACGCCATAAGTGCTATCCCACTTGGTGGATATGTGAGTATGAAAGGGCAAGATGACGCAGACCCAACTGTTAAAAACTTTGACCCTGATAGCTACAACTCACTAAAACCGCTTCAAAGAATTTATATCCTTTTTGCAGGACCGTTTTTTAACCTAATTTTAGCGTTTTTTATCTATATAGCACTTGGACATATCGGGGTTGAAAAACTTGCACCGACAATCGGTACTGTTATGGAAAACTCAGCTGCTAAAAGTGCGAATTTACTTCCTAATGACACGGTTTTAAGCATAAATGGAAACAAGATAAGAGAGTGGGAAGAGATATCTAAATTTGTAACCATAGAGCCAGTGAGTTTAGAAATTTTAAGGGGAAATGAAACCTTAAGCTTAATTCTAACTCCTAAAATAGGTAACTCAAAAACTATCTTTGGGGAAGATATCCAAAAACCACTTCTTGGTATAACTCCAAGCGGAGAGCTTGTAACTATTTACAACAAAGGCTTAAGCTCGATAAGTTTTGCATTTAAAGAAAGCGTAGAAGCATCAAAGCTTATAATAGTAAGTTTAGAAAAGCTAATAACCGGCGTTGTTCCGGCAAAAGAGATAGGCGGCATAGTCGCTATCACAGATATAACTTCGCAAGTTGCAAGTGTGAGCTTTTCTGCGCTTCTTATCTTAACGGCTTTGATTTCAGTGAATTTAGGCATCATAAACTTGTTTCCACTGCCAGTGCTTGACGGCGGACATATAGTTTTTAACCTTTACGAGCTGATTTTTAGAAAACCTGTAAGCGACAGGGTTTTTGTAGGGCTTAGCTACTTTGGGATGGCGTGTTTGATAACACTGATGATTTTTACCATTGTAAATGACTTTTTAAGAATGGCGGGATTTTATGGCTGATTTAACTAAATTTTTGGAAAGTGTGAACCAAATTTCAGGTAATAGGGAGATAAAAGTAGTTGCCGTTAGTAAATACGTAGGCTCAAATGAGATAAGAGCCTTGCACACTCAAGGGCAAATTGACTTTGGTGAAAACAAGGTTCAAGATTTAGCTAAAAAAAGCGAAGAGTTAGAAGAGCTAAATCTAAACTGGCATTTTATAGGGAATTTACAAAGCAATAAAATCAACCAACTTTTAAGAGTTCGCCCTACTCTGTGGCAGAGTTGCAACTCTTTAAAGCTCGCTGAAGCTGTAAATAAAAGGCTTGAGTATAAACTTGACACTCTACTTGAGATAAATATCGCTGATGAAGAGAGCAAATTTGGAGCTAGCAAAGATGAGGCAATAGAGCTTTATCACGCTATAAAAGAGAGTTGTGAGAACATAAACTTAAAAGGCATTATGTGTATGGGAGCTCACACTGACAACATGAAAGTAGTGGCAAAAAGCTTTGAGAGTGCATATAAAATTTACTCGGATTTGGATAACTACGGAGCCGAAATTCTCTCTATGGGGATGAGTTCTGACTACGAAATAGCCATCAAAAACGGCTCAAATATGATAAGAGTTGGGAGTTTGTTGTTTGAGTAAAGACTGTTTGTAGTCAATTGTAAATTTTAATATCTTACGTTCTTAAAGTTTACTCTCTACTCGTCACTCCAAAGCCTTCAGACTGAAGCAATCTAGACATTGAGTAAAATAAATTTGAAGCCAAATTTATCAAAAACACTCTCCGCCGGTTATTGTGAGGTGGACGTAGTCCGGCGTTGACAGTCTAGAGCTTGAATTTATCTCCACCCGTCATTGTGAGGCGATAAAATCGCCGTGGCAATCTAGATATTGGATTAAAAAGAGTTTTAAAACCAAATTTATTAAAATAAACTTTAAAACCTAAATTCATCAAAACTACCATAGTCGTCATTTCGAGCTTGCGTTAGCAAGCGTGGCAATCCATCAAATAAAAGCTTTATAAATTTATAAGATTTCTACTTGAATAAATTCTTATCCATAAATTTACAAAAGAAAAAGTCAGTAAAATTAACTAATCTTTTAATTCTAAATTTAAAAACAAAACAACCTAAAATTTAACCAAAGCTTTATCCAAATGGATTTTACTTCGTGCTTCGCACTCAGATTGCCACGGCTTCGCCTCGCAACTAAAGACTGCCGAGACGCTTTGCTGCAGACGCCACGATTTTCTACGAAAATCTCGCAATGACGGGATGGACAGTGTTTTTTAGTAAATTTAGGTTTTAGGCTTTTCTAAACTTGGCTTTTAATCAAATTCTAGTTTAAAGTCTAGATTGCTTCAGCCTAAAGGCTTCGCAATGACGCTTCGAGAGTGCATATAAAATTTACTCTGATTTAGCTAGTTGCAGGGCTGAAATTCTCTCTATGGGGATGAGTTCTAACTACGAAATAGCCATCAAAAACGGCTCAAATATGATAAGAGTTGGGAGTTTGTTGTTTAAGTAACAAACTCTTTTAATATTCACCGTAAATTTCTTTTATAATTTCACTGTTTTTACCAAAAGCTTTTTGGTCATATTGTTTAAATATATCTTTTAAGAATTCTTTTTCCTTATTGCTCACTTTAGATAATTCACTCCAATATTCTCTTAATATTCCATCTTCAGTTCCATATTTCTCTTTAGTGTGAGAATCAAACTGATTAAATTTCCTAATAGTCTCTAAGACATTCTCCCTGTTTTTCTTCAATAAAGAAGCACTTAAATATATATCTTTTTTTGTCAGATGTTCAAGCATGGAAAATTTTTCTATTAGCTCTTTATATCTTTTTCCACTTATTGAAATTACACCTATAGCGTTTATAGCTAATAAAACTAATTCATTTTTTGAGAGTTGAGCACGAATAATATTTGAATAATGTTTTTTATTTTTCTCACTAATGTTTGCACTATCTATAAATTTTAAAATTTGAAACAAATTTATAAAATAATATTTAAATGTTTCATCATATTTATTATGGCTCAATTAAACTTAAGCGGATTTTCTCTTATTAATTTTAGCAAAGTCTTATATAAATCTTTATTATCTTTTTTAATATTGTACCTATATTCACATTCTTTCAAATGCAAAACAAAATTATCT
>JAAYPR010000009.1 GCA_012519705.1 Campylobacteraceae bacterium | reverse complement strand
GTTAAATTTGTGAATTAGCACTCTAAAATTTCAATATCTAGATTGCTTCGTCGCTTTGCTCCTCGCAATGACGCTTGGAGAGTGTTATTGTATAAATTTAAGAGTAAAATCACCTTTTTATTTTATGGAGACTTTACAAGTAAATTCGTGACAATCATTCCACCCGTCATTGCGAGATTTTACGAAGTAAAATCGTGGCAATCTAGACTATAAACTAGAATTTGATTTAAAGCCAAATTTAAAAAAAATAAATTTAAAAAGAAAAATCTAAAACCAAATTTGTTAACTATCACTTTAGAATTTTAAGAACTAGATTGCTTCAGCCTACGGCTTCGCAATGACGAGTGGAGAGTGAATTTAAGTTAAATTTTTCTAAAATTTCAATATCTAGATTGCTTCGTCACTTTGTTCCTTGCAATGACGCATGGAGAGTGAGTTAAAATTTAAAAGCCAAAAAGATATTCAAAAGCCTCGAGGTTAGAAAAAACAAAAATAAGGCTATAAAAAAGGTTCAATCAAAGTTAAGTTCCAATAAAAGAACAACAAAATAAAACTATAAAGAAGATACAAAATAAAAGAAGTTATAAAAAACTACAAAATAAAAAAGTTTTAAATGTTAAAAACATTAAGACTATAAAATAGATCTATAAATAAAACTAGGAAAATGATATTTGAAAGTCTTAAAAAATATATAAAAAGGTTATAAAATAAAATAAAGAAGTTATAAAATAAAAGAAAACAATAAAGAAGCTATAAAATAAAAAAAGAGTTGCCCCGAAGGGCAACTCAAAATCTCAAAAGATTATAAGAACATGTGAGCAAGAATCATTAACCAGAAGATGATACCTGTGATAAGCATCGCATATCCTACGATGTAAGATACTAGTTTAGCTACTGGGCCAAACTTGTCTTCTTTTATGATTAACTCATCATATTTTCCGCTCTCTTTTAGTCTGTTAAGCCATGGAGTTCTATCTAGCTCCATCTCTTTCTCAGTTAGATGTCCTGAGAAGATTACCATATCCATAGGGAATTTATTTGCCCTAAAGTGAGTATGGAAGAAGTGGAACATAAAGATAAATCCAAGTGCTAACAACGCCTCATCTGAGTGTAGGAACGCTGCTAGGTTAACCATCCATCCTGGAAGGAACGTAGTAGCCCACACTGGGAACCATAATACGATACCTGAAAGACCGATAATAAACATACCCCAGAATACCGCGATATAGTCAAATTTCTCCCAATATGTCCATCTATCAAATTGTGGCATAGTTTTTCTCTTACCAAAGAACCATAGGAAGTTCTCTTTTAGATCTCTGAAGTCTTGGAAATTCGGCATTAACGAATCTGGCCCAAAGAATTTTCTCCAGAATATCATCCAACTAAACTTACCAGTTACTGGGTCTTTAACCGCTGCTCTGTTTTTGTAAGCAACTATTGCTACTTCAACACAGTGGCTTAAGAACACAATAATCATAACTATCGCAAAGAAATGGTGCCATTTAGTTGCTCCGATTGGTCCACCCATTATGTTCATCATTCCCTCAGCCCAATCAGCTGTGTGGAATTTCTGTGGCATACCAGAGAAACCTAATCCTAAGAAACTCGCAGCTAAGAAGAAGTGCTGAATCTTATGGAACGTTGTAAATCTATGTACTTTAACTGGGTCTGCATGAGCTTTTGCTTTTGCTTCATCCCACTCTTTTCTGTATTTAGCTCTAGTTAACATAAGTCTAGTAAACCATAGGAATGTATGGATACCAAAGAAACCAAATACCGCTACTATAAGACCTGTCATAAATATATATGCCGCGTAAAGAATTGGATAATTCTCTTTATCTGTGTAGTCCGCGTGAGCAGCTATATTTGAGAAGTTCTCATTACCACCTGGGTGACAGCTAGCACATGTTTCTATTCTGTTTTTGCCTGGATGAAGCATAGATCTTGGATCATCCATTTCATAGATGTTGTGCGCACCGTGACAGTCATAACAAGCAGCAACTGTAATAGCACTACCTGGATCTTCTAGAAGCATAGCTTTACCATGGAATGTCGCATGATAAGTAGCTTGTTCTTTTTGGTGACAATCCCCACATTTTTTATCAGAAAATTGCTTCATGTTTAGAGCAGCAATGTTCTTGCCCATATGGATGTCGTGACAGTCTGTACATGATGGTGAGCCTTCTTTTAAAATGCTACCGTGAACACTGTCTTTATAAACATCTTGAACGTCGTCGTGACACTCCATACAGTTTTTATTTACACTTGATCTAAGACTTGCAAAGTCTTCGAGTATAGCTTTTTTACCACCACCCATGTTTGTACCGTGACAGTCTCTACATGATGGGATATCGCCAAATCTAATTTGGCTGTGGATACTATCAGTATAGTCTGTTACTGCTGATGATTTGCTCCAGCTGTTGCTACCTAAATATTTGTTTTTAAGAGCAGCAGGAGAAACATTATCTTTAACAACAGGCTCACCGTTGATTATCCATTTTTCAATACCTTCTATCATAACATAAACGTTTTTATAGCCAAGCTTTTGGATTTCCAAAGCTCTTTCACTACTGATAAAACAGATTCTGTTTAAGCAGTGAAGTACCATAACCGCATTTTTGTCTGCTGGTAGAAGTTTTTCCCAGTCATCTACGTTGATATAAACTGAGCCTTCTATATGTCCATACTCTTCTCTAACTTCTGCTTCGTTCACATCGAAAAGATATGCACCTTCACTAATCAGTCTTTTTGCTTCTGATATTGTGATAGGCGTTACGCCAGCTATCATAGCCATATCCCCATCACCTGAGGCATGAGCTTTTGGAGTATAGACCGTGATAGATGCTAAGATAACAAAAGTAGTGATAAATATATTTTTAATTAATCTTTTCATCTCTTATCCTTAATAAAACCTCAAAGAAAGACCCAGCTTATCCGGCTAGGTCTTTAATTTCAGGAGGACTATTTTTTAGTAGTCTTAGTAGTTTTTAGTATGTTTTGAGCTTGCTCAATATATACTAACGCCTCATCAACGATTCTCTTAGCGTATTTTGGTCCGTGGATACCCCAACCGCCATCTTCTTCAAGTTTTTTCTTGATTTCATTAGCTTCGTTTGTTAAGAAGATTGCTCTAGCTTTTGACTCAGTGTCAAGCACTGGGTTGTTAGCCATAAGTTTATCAATCTCCCTTAAGCCTTGTTTAATTTTCTCATATCCCTCTTTAACAGGAGTTTGCCATGCAACTACTTTTTCATAAATCATCTCTTGATTTGTGAAGTGTAGATCTTTTGGTAGTGTTGACTGAACAGCACTGTGACATCCACTTGCACCTGGTTTCATCATGTCAGGGTCACTAAAGCTTGTTCTACCACAGCTCCACATTAAGTCGATGAAGAATCTACCGTTTGCATCTCTTTCAAGTCTCCAGCCTTTTACGTTAAGAGGATCTCTTGGTTGTCCCTCTGGCGGGTTGATTGACTTTCTTGTTGGATGAACGTCGATTTTCCACATATGAGCCGCTCTAACGTTATCAAAACCACCTTTGTCTGGGTTTTGGATAGCTGCGAAGTTTTCACAACTCATCATGTTAGGCATGTGACATCCTGTACAGTTGTCTTTCGCGTGAACTCCACCCATAGCTTGGAAGAACTCTGACTGAACTTTGTGACAATCTTCACAAGTTTGTTTTAAACCTGTTAGGGTATAGCCATCTCTCCAGTCGTTCATAGTAACTTCGTGTGGGTCGTGACATGTTGTACATCTTAAACCTTTGTCATAGTGAAGTGAGCTATACATTTGTGCACCCTCTGTTCCACATGATGGACAGCTTGACTTAAAGTAAGCGTTGAAAGGTTTTCTTGGGTTTGGATCAGCCTCGTCATCTTGATAAGCAAATCTTTGGTGACATCTTTCACAGTTACTTGGCATACCTGTACCTCTAGCACCGTATAAGTGACCACCTGCACCGTGACACTCTTCACAGCTAACACCTTTTGAAATAGTATGAGCTTCAAGAGCTTTTTTATCACCTACTGCTGCAAAGAAGTCTTCTTTTGATTCAAAGTTGAATTTGAATGGGTGACAAAGTTCACAGTATGAACTTACTGGTTGGAACATCATAGTTGTAGCATAGCTAGCACCATATGAGTTTGTTCCCCAAACTGTTGATCTTGATCTATCGAACTCATCCATTGTAGTTGGGAATCCTGGGCTAAACTCAGCGATTTTTTTAGCTACTTCTGGAGTAATGTTTTCTGACCAAACTCTTGAGAACTGGTTACCACCAGCTACCATTTTACCACTCATATCAGATAGGTTACCATCTTGAACGTGGTAAGTTCCTCTAACTAACCATTTGTCAACAAAGCCGTATTTTGTTCTTGGTGATCCAACGATAACATAAACGTCCTCAGGCTCGATACCTAAAGGTAGAATTGTTGATGGAGCTTGTGGATAAACTGGTTTTTTAAGACCTGCATCACCGCCAACTTCTGAGATTTCATCCGTAAATCTAATGGTAATAGCGTGTCTTGATCTAACCCATTGATTATACTGAGCTGGGTGACACTCACCACATTTTTCTGGTCCGATAAAGTTGTTAGGGAAGTCTAGAACTGATTCCCAAGCAAGTCTATACGTAACAGCTGCGTGAGCAAGTCCTGCTCTTTCAGCGAATTTAGGACCTTTGTTAATGTCCATAAACTCTTCTTGTCTGTCACTTAGGGTATATTTACCAACTAATCTTCCAGCTTTTTCATATTTAAACATCGGGTGTCTATCGATAAGTATATCGAAGAAATCATCCGCACCTGACACGTAGTCTTCTAGTGTTCTAGGTTTTTGTTTGTCTAAATCAACTGGATCCACGTCCTTGTAAAGCTCAAGTTTTTTCTTGAGATTTTCTTGGTACTTATCTGCTGCTGTTGTAGCAACTTTTTGTACAGGAGCTGGTTTTGCAACTGGTGCTGGTTTTGGTGCTTCAACAACTGGAGCTGGTGCTTCAACTGCTGGAGCAACTGGAGCTGAGCTGTTTACATCTTCAGCTTGAAGAGTGCCAGCAAACAAAAACAAACAACAGGCAAGAGAAGCTCTCTTTAACCATTTAGTTTCCATGAGTATCCTCCTTAGATAAATTTCTTACTCAATTAAACCATGATTTTAGAACTATACATTGTTAATAAAAGTAAGATTTCATTAACTTTTGTTAAGAATTCTAAATCATTGGTTGGTATTTTATTTAGGCTCAATTAAACTTAAGCGGATTTTCTCTTATTAATTTTAGCAAAGTCTTATATAAATCTTTATTATCTTTTTTAATATTGTACCTATATTCACATTCTTTCAAATGCAAAACAAAATTATC
>JAAYPR010000008.1 GCA_012519705.1 Campylobacteraceae bacterium | reverse complement strand
TCATAACTATTAAGGATTTCTTTACAAGCTCTAGTTCTATTATAGAAACCATAGAGCTTAAAAATGGTTACCAATTTAGTGCAAGAGATATCTATCAAAGCTTTGGCTTGGTTTATCCTGAAGAAGACACCCAAGTGCCAGATGTTTCTAGCATCCCAGAATCTGATGAAAATGCATTTGTGGGTGGAACTGAAGATGACAGATATGTATTTAGTGGTGGAAATAAGACTGTTATTGATAGTGGTGGAAATGATACTATTAAATTCACGCAAAACGGTAATGGATTAAATTTTTCATCAAATGGAACAGATTTGACTCTGAATGTTTTTGGCTATGAAGATGATACTATAACTGTCAGTAGCTTTTTTACAGACCCAAATAACATAGTAGAAAACTTTGAGCTAAATAACGGAGGGATTATAACCGCTATGCAAGTTTATGAAATGTTTGGTGAAGAGTACCCAAGTGGCAGTACAGAAACGTTTGGTTTGCCAGATGATACTGTAAACAAAGTAGTTCAAGATCTAAACTCATACTCAAGCGATACAGGAGCTAATTTAGATCCTATGGTTGAGTTTAAAAATAACCCTGATATTATGCAGATATATAGTGTGTGATGTAAGCTAACCCAAGGAATTTTCTTGGGTTAGGATAAATTTCGTTCAAAGCTAATGTTTTATTTAGCTTTGAACACTCCCTTTTTTTGCTCTAGAGATGTAAATGATTATGAGCACTTATGATTATGCTAGTTAAGATTTTATTTTTTAAACAAGATAGTGCCTATTTCATATTCTAAATTTTATCCATCTTAAATAGCTCTAATACAAAAACCCAAAAAGCCAAAGTGGTATTTTACTCCCAAATCCAATTTCTAAATTATCAGCAGCTACAAATGAGTTTTTATCATCCTTTATTTGACTAAAGCCTTTTTTAGCTCCGCCTATCTCAAACACAAACTCACCAACTCTAAAATCCCCGCTTTTACTAAAGTAAATCTCTCCACTATTTCCAAGCTGATTAACAAAAAATGTCTCTCTGATATTGCCAATATCTGGCTTATATAGATGCATTAAATTTGTATTTTCAAGGTAAATTTTATCAGCTTTATCCATATTTTTTAACGCCATCTCATCTCTCATTAGAAGCCTTATAAGCCCAGCATTTTCTAGCATAGCAAGGTAGTTTTTCAGCGTTCTATCATCTTTTATATCCACTATTTTTTTTAAATCAGTGTAGTTTGGAGAGTAAGGAACATTTTCACTAATTGCGTGAAGCAGTAGCTTTAACTTTCTAGCTGTGTTGCCACTTAGGTTTGGATAGACACTAAGTAAATCGCTATCAATAGTTGCTTCTATGCTTTGCCTTAGAGTTTGAAAAAAAACTATCTCATTTGACAGCTCTTTATAGTATGGGTAGTATCCAAATTTTAAATACTCTTTAAAAAGCTTGGTAATGTATAGCTCTTTTTCTTTTAAGCTCTTCGCAACATCACTAGCGATATCTTGATGAGTGGTTAAGATGGTATCTAAGTTAAAAGGAGTGATGTTAATACCGTAAAAAAGTCCTAAATACTCCCTAAAACTCATCCCGTGCATTTTATAAATGATAGCTCTTCTACTTAAATCATGCGAACTTTTAAGAATTTCCAGTGCTGATGAGCCAGTTGCTACGATGTTTAAATCCTTAAAATTATCATAGGCAAATTTAAGTACCCCAGAGATATCTTTGTTTTTGTGAATTTCATCAAGGTAGAGATATTTTCCGCCATTTAATACAAACTCTCTAATTATCGCTGTAATGTCGTTTGAAATTTCTATATCATCTAGGCTTAAGTAAAGACTGCCTTCATTTTTACTTGCAAGCTGAGCAAGAGTGGTTGTTTTACCTATACCACGACTTCCTAGAATTATGCTTAGTCTGTGAGTTAAATCAGTAGTTTTTATAAAGTATCTTTCAAATTTTTGGTTGTTTAGTTTAATTAAGGCATTGCTTTTTATAAATAGCTCATCTAACATCTTCCATCCTTTTTATGTAATATGATACAATTATATCATAAAAAAGATGGATTGTATTACATATTTATAAAAACAGACTAATTTAAAATCAAGCTGTGTAAAATTTGATTTGAAAATTTTACACAAATAAAAGCTATGACTAACCATAAAAGAGCCTAGAACATATCTAAAAAGCATTTTAACATCAAGACTATAAAGAAAACTTATAAAAACAATTAAATCTTTTTTAGAGACTATTAAGGCATTAATTTGTGTTTTGATTTTTAATTAAAGAAAAACCACTTATCATTACCGTTTGTAGCAAAATTTATATATAATAACTGTCTTATTTAATACATTGCTTAAGGAGGTTTTGTTATGCTAGACTATACAACTTTATCAATTGTGCTGCTTGGCGTTGTGTCAAACTTTATCGTTGCTTGGATTAAAAACTTTATCGTAGGACTTAACTTTGATATAACTTCACCTGACTATGAGGATAGACTTGAAGAACTTTATAACACTTTAAGCAAGGTTGTGGAAAAGCATGGCTCTACTTCAGATATTTTAAAGATGATTATTCCATATGCTCAAACACTAGAGTTATTCTTTGAAATGTCTGGAATGGTGAATTATATGAAAAAGCATAATACTGACGCACTTGATTATGAAATAGCAAAAGCTAAGTGGGAGCTAAATAAGCCAAGCAAAAAGAAATAATAGTTTAGTTGATTTTATTTAGCATTAAAAATGCAGGTTATTTGTTGTATAATAATGTTTAACATTTTTTATAGACTAGATTTTAACTTTTACGATGGCTAAAAATTTTATTGAGGCAAGTTTATTCAATAAGCAAAAAAAATTTTTACTAAATTCATTTACAATATTTAGTTTTTTCTAAGTAGGTGTTGCAAAACTCTTTATCAAACAAAATATCTATAAATTTATAACTAGGGTTATCTATATCGCTTAGTATAAAGTTGATTTTATATCCGCCTATAGCAAAAAACTCGTAGTAATATCTGTCGCCACAATACATCAGGCTTATCTCTTCTTTTTCTTTTTCCACCGCTTCTTTGTCGTTTTTAAAATAAACTTCTTTGTTTGCAACTGTTTTGTGGGTTATGGTTTTGTTCGCTTCGTTATAAATGGCTGGTTCGAGTCTAAAGCCATTTTCTTTAGCGTAGAGTCCTTGCCTATCTTTTAGCTCTTTAAAAGGCGTTTTTCTAGCTAAGCTAATGATATAAGTGCCGTAGTTTGGGTTGTCAGATAAAGTTACAAATTTGCTTCCTTTATCAAACTCTTCTTTGGCTAGTTTATGGGATGACTTGATGGCGTTATTAACGTAATTTGTCAAATTTAGAGCAAATTTTTCATAGTTTTCTATATATTTAGTTTCTGTATCGGGAGTGCCGTTTTTGCACTTTACGGTGCTTTTTGGCTTTTTAAAAGGTGAAGCAACCAAATCACTCCCTAAAGGAATCAAAACCTTTGCTGTAAAATCCACAAGAAGCTGAGAGCAACCTGTTAAGGTTATAAGAGCTATGATTCCAATAAGAAGTGATTTTGTTTGTTTCATTTTATTTAAAATTTACTCCATAATATAGTTCTAGAAAATCGCAGCTGGGCTTGAAGCCATTAGCACACGCATTTTTAAAATAATTTAATGCCACAAGGTCATTTTTTTCTACCCCAATGCCATCTATGTACAAAAGCCCTAAATCATGGCATCCACTATCAAACCCGCCTTTGCAAGCTTTATCAAAATACTCATGAGTCTTTTTATAGTCTGGCGCTAAACCATTAAGCCCACTTGCATATATAAAACCAATTGTGACACAAGTAGCATAATTTTTTCCATCACAAGACATTTCTAAATATTTCAACCCTTTTTGTATATCTTGCTCTACCCCAATGCCATTTATGTATAGCTCACCGATGCTTTGACATCCACCGAAATCACCTTTTTCACAAGCCATTTTGTAATGTTCAATAGCTTTTTTACTATCTTGTTTTGTGCCAATTCCTGTCATATAAGAATCTCCTACCAAGCTACAGCCTAAAGCATAGTTGTTATCGCAAGCTTTTTTAAAATTTTCAAAAGCTAATGTTTTATCTAACTCTACACCACTTTGCATCTGCATAGTACCTATAAGAGTGCAGGCTTCGCCATTGCCATTATGACAAGACAATTTATAATACTCAAACCCTTTTTGTAAATCCAGTTTAATATCATTATAGTAAACAGCGAGATTTTTACAAGCCTCGCTACTACCATTTTTACACTCTTCTTCCCAAATATCTGGCTCTATTTTATCAGTAGTAAATTTGCCAAAAACTCCAATGAGCTTTTTCTTGTTAGCTTCTACTTGTTCTCTTAGTTTTCCTATTTGTTCACTTTTACTTGGTTGACTTGAGGTATTGTTTATCTCATTAGCACTTAGGCTCATAGCCAAAATTAAAGCCAAAATTCCTAAAATAACTCTTTTCATTTTTTCCTTTTTTAAGATTTAACCCTTTAGTAATGCATCTATCTTGCAAAGCTCTATAAAACCAACCTTTGGCTCACCTACTTGATGAAATTTAATGTAGCTTCTTCCTTTAAATGGGTGATTTCCCCTAAGTCTTTTTGAAAAAATAGCTTTGAAAAGTCCTCTGAATCTAGATCTGCACCACTCAAACTCTATCATGTCATTTTGATTTAATTTGTCAAATAAAAACACTGTTTTCATGTTAGTATCATCGTCTATGTAATTTTCTTTAAAGTATTTATGAGGTAGAGTGATTTTTTCACCTTTTTGGGTTAAAAACTCACTTTCCATATCAACATCGCTTATATAGTAGCAGTCTCCAGCCAAAATTCTGCCACCATTTAACTTAACATAATCCCAAGTTCTTAAACTAGAAATGCATTTATCCAACTCATCAAATGTTTTTGGGTCAAGGCTTTGATACCAAATTTCACTTATGATTCTGGCGTTTTCTTGAGATACTAAAAGGCTAATTAGACCTTTTATTACACCTTCCACAAAACCGCTTCTTCCAGCACCTTGAATAAAGCTAAAAATCTCTGAGTAGGTGATTAAATTCTCATTCTCCATGCTTTCGTGAATTCTAAATTTATCATTTACAAAAACAACTTTATGTATTACTTTTCTTTCATCGATTTTAATACCACTGTTTTTTAAATACGCAATTAAAGCCTCTCTTTTTTTAGAATTTAGCTTAAGCATATCTTCATGGAGAACATACTCTGTTTTTTCTATTCCGCCCTTTGCGTAATAGCTTTTAACTTGAAGCCACAAGTCATCATCACTTAATTTTTGAAGATATTCTTTGCTTTGAGTACGGATACTTTCCTTTTCTTCTTCTCTATATTTACTAAACGGAACTAAAACTCCAGACCAGTTTTTTATCTCTATAAGGTAGATAAATCTTTGTGTTAATACTATTAAATCAGCCTCATATCTTCCAGATGAGTCGCTTCTCGGGATTCTTTTTCCGCTATAAAATTTAGCTCTTTCTTTTTTTAGAAAGCTACCGTTAAAATGCTTTTTTAGTAGAGCTTGCAAAAAATCCTCGCCGTCCCTTCCTGCTTGAACAGCTTCATCTTCAAGCACTTTAGGAGCAGAAACATACATATACCACTCTTTTAAATCAGCCTTAATCAAACTCATGATAAATATCCTCTTTCATAAAGATAAAATAATATGGCTAATATTAGAACGATAAACAAAAATCCAGATGAGTCTTTTCTTTTAATTCCTGCAAATTTTTCATAACTTACATTTTTTATAAAATCCATAAATTCCCTTTTTCTTACTTAAACTCAGTTATAAAACCATTTGCAAAATGAGCATTGCCCACTTGATTTTCAACTTGTCTAGCCCAGTAGTTAAAACCTACAAAGCTTATTCTAGTGTTTGAATAACCAAGTGACTTGCCATAGTAGTGCATTCTAGCAAGCACAGCTACCATCCTGCCGTTTTTATCATACTCTATAAAGGCATTATCAAGGTTGTATGCACTTGTTAAATTTGCTAATTCCCAAGTTTTTGGAAGAGAGGCTGACATAACAGCATTCACATCTCTTTTATACATTTTTACGCTGTTGCCGTTAGCTTTTGCGTTGTTTATAAAGGCTTTTGCTATGTCATCGTTTGAACTATCAAAATTTCCTAAATAAGCACCTTGTGCACTTCTTACGCTATCATCAATGCTACCTTTAACGCCAGATATGTAGTCTTTTACGCTTACATAATCTTCACTAAAACTAACATATCTATAAGGCAAATCTCTTATAGCTAGATAACTTCTAGTTAAAGACGGGTAGTTTGACTCGGCTACAATCTGCTCTGGGGTTTTAGGTTGAAAACAACCAACTAAAACGAAGCTTAATACCATTAAGCTAAACAGTGAAATAACTTTTCTCATTTGTTTCTCCTTTGTTTTAAGTTTTATTTTTATCTTAAATCTTCTAAATTTCCAGATGCTTGAGTCCAAATTTCGCCCTTGCCATTGTCAAAAAGCTTATAATAAAATCTATTTAAATTTGCACCACCAAACATAACCATCATATTTTGCGAAGCCTCTCTTTGCTCTAAGAATGTCTTATACTCATCTAAGGTTTTAAATTTCTCATCAAAGCTTTTGGAATCTTTGCTATTAAAATTAAGAATGCTGTCCATATTAAAAAGAATTTTCATACCGTAATTTGTGATACCTTCATTGATGTAGCTATAAGACTCAAATTTCTTTCTGGCTTCATCAAGAGAGTTAGCACTTAAATCATAATCAAAGTCTATACTACAAACCGAACTTTTTGACGATGAGTCTAGTTTGATAAGAGCTCTTTTTATAGTCGCCACATCATTAAGCTTTGGTAAAAACTCACTTTGAAACAAACCTATATCATCACAACTATTTCCCTTAAACATCAAACATAAAGCCGAAATCTCAGCGACATCGGTATCGCAGTCATAAGGCTTTGATGTTATGCTTTCTACTGATAAATTTTGTAAGTAAAACTTGATTTCTTCTAAGGTCATTTTCCCAGTAAAAAGCTGATAGCCAAAATAAATAGCCGCTACAACAACAACGCTCCGTATAAGCTCTAAAATAGTTTTCATCTTGTCTCCTTTTTAAAATAACAGCCCAGCAATGCCACCAAATATTATGCCAATAATAATTTTTGGCAATATGGTAGAAATATACATCAACGCTAAAAAAGCTATGTTGCTATCTAAATAAATGAAATACTCTTCAAAGTTAGATATTTGACTTGTTAGTAGCATAAAAACAGCAAGGCAAAACAAGAATATATTTAAAACAAGAAATGTATAAAAATAACTTTTATTTACTTTGAGTTCTTTATCATTACCCAAATCAAGTCTCTCAACAAAGTTTTGACATACTATAAATTTACCGTGATTTCCAAGCCATAGTGGAAAAATTATAAACCCCAATAATGACTCAAAAGCCAAAACCCCATCAGGACTACCACGGCCATTTATATCTGCATAAAATATCAGTAGCATAATTAAAACAACACGCAAAAGACTACGAGTAGCTCCTCTATATAAGAAAAACCATTGTGGTCCTAAAAAACTAGAGAAAAATGCTTTCCAGCTCCAAGTGTTTTTATTTTTAAGTTTTTCACCCTTTCCAGCCTCAAAGAACTTCTCACATGCTTTTGCATAACTCTCCACGCTTTTTGAACCATCTAAATAAATGGAAAGCTTTTGCCTTAAAAGCTCAGGATTACTTAAAATTTCTTTTGAATATTGGGTCATAGTTCCTCCTTTTTTGATTTATAGCTCATCTATAGCTAAAATTTAGCTAGGGACATTATAAATTTTAAAGTTCAAATTTTGTCGTTTTGCTGTTTTTGTTCCCTAACAACATATAAATTTACTAAAGTAATTTATATAGACTGGTGATTTTACTATAAATATTCTTATAACTTACTTTTACTATGGTAGATACTCTTTTTAGTTTTGGAATTTGATTTGGTGCTTTTTAGGTCAAGTTTGTCAATAAATTAATGTGGTTAAGTTAGGGTAGAATTAAGTATAAATCTAAGAGTGTGTTTTACAAACTCTTAGATTAGACTCTACTACTTTATATCGCAGGTTTTGCTAGGCTGTTTATGACAGACATAAGTCGCTTGGAATCGTCTATCTCGTACGCTTTCATCCACTCTGTAGCTTGATTATCCAAGGATTTATATCCGTATATCGCAAACAAACCAGATAAATCTCCATCCTTGCAAGAATCGCTTATCGATTTTGCCATAGATTTTATTTTTTCTAGTGGGTCTTCGATTCCGAGTTCATTTTCAAAATGATAAAATACTTCTCTGAAAAAAGAGTTTATTGTAGTAACTTGATTTATCTTTAGCCATTCTGGCGTATAAAGGATTATCTTACGATTTTGACCACTTTTGTCCATTATAGTAAAGTGCCTCTTTTTCACTACAAAACTAGCTCTTAGCTCGTTGTTTTGCTCTTGATTGCCAAGAGCATTTAAAGACTTGAAGCTTTTATTATAAATATATCTCAAGCTTGAGCTTGGAAGATTATCGCTTTTTGTTTGAAAAATCGAGAGTCTATCATTAGGTTTCATAAATGAAGCTATAGTATCATCAAAACATCGTGGTACTACAATAATTAAATTGTCAATAAAGCTATTTTTTAGCCTATTATCAAAGTCTTCTAGCTTGGGTTCTATACTAGGACATTTAGCTTTATTTGATACCTCATCAAAATTGTCTATCATTAAAAAATTCGTTTGTTGATTGGTTTTATCCAAAAACTTATTTAATGTTTTCATTAGTTCATTTATACTAATTTCTTTCATTTTACACCTCTATAAATTTAATAAAAATAATACCATAGCACCTTTGTTTTTAAAAAGTGCTACAACTCTTGTTATTTGTATGTTTTTAATTTGTCATTTAGGACAATATTCCATACAATTGCTCTATCCTTAGAGCAAAGATTTTAAACATCACTTGCTCCAATACGCCAGTATTATGTGCTATTCATGATATCCTCCTTGTAGGCAAAATATTTTTTTAAGCTCCCTAAAAGGGAATGGTAGATTTTTATAAACATGTCTGATACTAAATCAAACCAAAGAGCAATGTTTATGGTTATTATTTTTTATCCTTGCTGCCACAAATCACACGTGATGGCTGTTAAAATTGATATTCTTGTTATGTGCTGAAAAATAAAAGAATTATAATAAGTGTAAAATCATCGTTGATAGTAATTTAAAAATGAGTTGTTTTGGGATAGTATTTGGCTAAAGAGCCCTAATAGTGGGCCTTGAGAGAAATTTATAAAAAACTATAAAATCTTTTTATTATTATATATTACAATTTGATAAGAGAAAATTGACGGTACAGTCGATTGAAACTTGTCATAAATTTATATCTATTTTTATGTCAAACTTCTAGAAGGTAAGAAATTTAATAAATATCTCCCTTTAAAGTAGGCATTCCAAACTCAACTAAATTTGCGTTGGAGCTCTTAAAAAGCTCTTTTCCACAATTCTCTGAAATTTTTTAAGGTTTTGCTGTTTTTATAGCCGCTTTTATTTAAGTAAAAGAACTAGGCTCTTCCGCAGTAAATGGCTCAGCCTTCAGTGAAGTAACAAGGTAAATTTCTACGAAGTCATCTTTAGCCCTGCCGAAGTATCCACTTCCAAAAAGCCCACTCCTGTAGTCTGAAATTTTTGGTTCTTTTGTTGCTTGATAAAAATTTGGTGAGTAGTTATCAAAAGCACAGCTAAGCTGAAACCTATCAGTGCCCCTGCCACATCTTTTGCCACTACGCCAAACTCTTTTACCATCTACGGAAAAGCTAGTTGTAGTTATTTGATTGGGTAGCTCTTTATAATTTAAGTTGTAACGACTTTTGTAGTCACGGGTAACTTTTTGATAAGCATTTTTACATGAACTCTCGCTCACGCCTTTGTAAATATAAATAAAAAGAGACAAAAATACGAGTAGGGGTATATACTCTCTCATATAGCTCTACTTATATCGAATTTCAAGATGCTTGAGTTCGTTCTTAATATGTGCAGGAAATTTAGAGTCATTACATTATTTGTAGTCTTAATTATCTTTATGGATGATTTTTTATGCCCAATCAAACTTTCCTTCCTTTAATTATGTTAATTGCCCCTTGAGGCAGTCATAATCTACTTTATAAAAACAACTAAGCCAGAGACTTAGACAGAGTATCTCTTTTAGTAAATACTGTTTTAGTAGATTGATAACGAGCCGTAATTGTATTATAAATACCCGTGCAAAGAACTTTTACTACAGGAAATAATAATGCTTCAATTACCGCAAATCATAACAAAACAAGAGGAAGAGATGTTTTTAGCAGCAGTTGCTAAAAATGTGAAAGAGATAAGGAAAAGCAGGGAGATTAGCCAGCTTGAAGCAGCTCTTAGCATAGGGATGACATCTCAAGGCTCTTATGCAAACATGGAAAACTACACCAACGATAAGAGATTTAACATCATCCATCTTTTTAAGCTTAGTAAGCTTTTTGGAGTAGACATAAGAGAATTTTTCGTTCTGCCAGAAATATTAGTACCGAGTTCTTTCCCTACTCAGAAACTAGAGGTTAACTTGGTGGAGAATGAGTTTGATGATGTATATATCACAAAACTCAAAAATCTCAAGGAGCTTAAATCTTAATTGTGTGGAATATTTTCATGCAAAAAGTCAGTAGAAAGAGTTTATGCTTTTTATAGATTTGTTGGAGGGTTCAAGTTATTGAGTATTGTTTAGAAGTTTGTAAAAAACTTAAAGAAAAAAAAGAAAAATCCGCCGACCCTTTAACATTTTTTGCAAAACTACCATCTTTTAGGCTTTTAAAGCTATCTCCACAGTGAGCTATCATTGATGTCAAAAAATAATTTAAGAATAGAAAAAATGTAATTTTGCTCACTAAAATAGCCATTTTTCTCAGCTAAAATTTTTGTTAGCTATAAAATTCTCTCCTTTCCGCAGCTATGGCATTGCTTTATAGTTATATTTTTATAAAAAACTAATATTTTAATAAAAAAAGACAACGAGTGGGTATGTTGTTTTTTAAAACCAAGCAAACCACCGATATAAAGCTAATAGATACTTATTAGAATTTGTCCACTTTCCTTTTTTTAGCTCTATTTATTTGATATCTAATAGCAATTCTTTTTTTACTTTTTTTACTAGGAAGTGATTTCTTGCGAGTTTTTACTACTATTTCTAGGAGTTTTTGATTTTGTTCTTTTTTTCTATTTCTTTCCGATATATTTTTAGCTTTTATTTTTGCAAGCCTTACAGCTTTCTCTATAGATTCGCTTGCAAATTTTTTAAAGATTTTTCTAATTTCTAAAAAGTCTTTTTTCATATTGTTTTTGTTTGTATAGCATTTTATTTCTTTCACATATTTGCTAAGGTATTTCAATGTGCAGCGACTTAATTTGTAAATTTCTTTTTTAAGCTCTTTGATTTGTTTATTTTTTTCTTTTAATAATATGTGTTCATTAGGATCATGCACTAAGTTTTGTAAATTTGATGGTGGGGTTGAAATTATTTTATAAATAGTGACATCTTCATTTTCTTTTGTTGTTTTATTCTTTTTCCTTTTTTTTGTGTTGTAATGGTTAAAGCTCTTTTTTATTGAAATTTCAAAATTTCTCATTTCATTTTCATAAGCATGAATATAATTTTGATTTCTAATAAAATATAACTCTTTATAATCTTGGATATCTTTTACTTTAGAGGTATTATAGCTACTTTTTTTACTACTATCACAACCATCATACATGCCAATCATATATCTATCATCAGTAGTTTTTTTATATAGATAATCTAATCTTGTAAACACAGTTATCCCAAGTGGTTTTAAATAATCTGCTGTTGTGCGTTTATTTTCAATAAAATTTTCAATAATATTATTGGCTCTTATTTCGTCTTTTTTGCCAAGTTTCATTATTAAGGTTTTTAGAATTTCGATATAGTAACTCTCTTTGATTAAAATAGTTGAATGTATGTGCACAATACCATTTCTATGTCTTTCAAAAACATATACTAAATCGATACAGCCCTTTATTTTTATTATATTGTTTAAGCATTTTTTTAAATCTTCAGCAATATCAACATTGTTTCTTCCCTTTATATTAGTAGGAATATCAAGCAGTCTGGCGGTTAGGCATATTCCTATCACAGATAAACCTTTTATTTTAAGTTTTGGTGTAATATCGTAGCTTTCTGTTTTAATATTCTTTTTTGTTTGTTTGTGAAGTCTACTATCAAGTACTGCCATGGATTTATCCTCTAGCCTTGGCAGTATCAACAAGAGAGTTAAAGTATTGAAGCACCTCTTCTTTTTTAAAAAGCGTTATTCCATCTGTTGGCTTGTAGGTTTTTATCTTTCCTTCTTTTACCAGCTTCCAAACAGTAGTTTTGCCTATAGAGCAAAGCTTTGTAACATCGTTAACTCTAATAAAATAAGAATCTTTGACACTCATATCAATCTCCTAAAATTTTTATTGCCAAGCAGAAAATGATTTTTAGAGCTTATGCGTCTCAAAAACTTTTTCTTTTTGACTGGAGATGTCTTATGTTTAAAAAAATAGAAATGAACTGATATGAATTTATTTGAACAAGTATTGCCTAAGGCAGTAGGCGTAATTTAATGGGTGCGAATATATTTAATTATAAAAATGTGAAAAAGGTGGAAAAAGAATGCAAGAATGTAAGTTGTTTTAGTTTGATGATTTTAATACCAAATAAGGTGTATAGCGTGTTTTAGTGCGTAAATTTATTAAGAGCAAGATTTAGAAATAGGGTGCTGGTTTTGTTTATTAGTTAGATTAAGTGTTATACGAATTTTTAGAGCGAGATGAAAAAATTTATAGCCATACTTATGAGCTAAATACAGAAAATTTGAAATTAACTTAGTTTATAAAAATACGGATAAACCCTTATATTTAGAGCTTTTACTTATCTTATTGTTTTTTATTAATCAGTGATAAATAATAGTAGAAATAATTTTTAATTTTTAGACCAAATTTCAAAAAAGTTTTAAAATGCGATTTTAAGGGGTTATGGGCAATATATAGCATGAAATTAGAAAGTAAAATGTTTTTAATAAATAGGTTTAAAGTAAAGGAGTGCAATCACGCAAAATGTTTTAAAGGTACAATCTGGAGAATTAAGAATTAAATTATCTCATAAAAATACCACTAAACCACGATATTGTAGACTTTTGCTTATTCTATTATTTTTTATCAAACAGTGATAGATAATAGTAGAAATAACTTTTGATTTTTAGGCTTAAATTTAAAAAAGTTTTAAAATGCGAATTTAAGGCTATAGATGAGTATATATTTGTGAGTTTAGAGGATAAAAGTATCTGAGTAATGAGCTTGGAATCAAAAAGCTATATATGAGACATGGAAAATAGTTTTGTTTAAATAAAATTTAGGCAAATAGAGTTATAAGCATGGGATGAATTTATATAAAAATACCCGCAAGGTTCTTTAAAAACAAGGATATATTAAACTAAAGATATTTTAAGTTTTAGAGCGTTATTTTTGAACTCGCTCCAAGATAAAACTACTCCACCAAGATGCAATTTCTTCAAGCTCTTTTAGCATTGTAGCTCCTCCACTATACGCTAGTGAGACTTGATTTCCAACCCTATGGTCTAAAAACAGCTCTCTTGCCTCAAAGCTGAATTTAGAGGCTTTTTCATTCTTGATAATTGTACTATATGTTTTTCTAAAACTATGAGTTCTTTGATAATTTGGGCCTTCATTAAATCCCATTCGCTCTAGTTCTCTATTAATAGTATTTGCTGCGATAGGCTCTAAGCTAGAAGTTCTAAATCTTGGAAATACATAATCCCCAAAAAGTCCTAAATCCTTACAAAGTTTTTCTTGATTTTTAAGAATTTTAACAACCTCATCACTAAGAGGTAAGATAAAATCACTTATGTTCGCATTATTTACCTTCATCTCATCTCTTGGTATAGTTAGTAGTTTTTCATCAAAATCAACATAGTCCCATTTTAAAGACACAGCATTTTTTGATCTAAGCGGGATGTGGAGCATGAACTTTAAGATATTTTTTGTAGTTATGTTGTTGTTTTCATAAATTGCTTTGCACAAATTTGTAAAGTAGGGCTCTGTGGTTATAGCTTGAAAATTTATAACTTCCGGTTTTTTTACTATATTATTCATCTCTATGTCAGAAACAACATTTCTATCTATATAGTCTAAAGATAAAGCATATCTGAAAATTTGATTTAACAGTCCGTGTAGCCTATGTGCCCATTCAGGACTAGATTCCGCTCTTTTTACCAGCAACGTAGATATATCTCTTTTTTCAATAGAGCTTATTGGCTTATTTCCTATCTTGTCAAGCACCCACTTTTTTATCTCTCTTCTGTTTCTGCTGGCAGTTTCTATACTGATAATGCCTTTTTCATTTATTTTCCATCTTTTATCTGCAAATTCATTGTAAATTTTTTCAAAAGTATTACTGAATTCTTCTTTTGCAAGGGATGCTTCACTATCTAGATGAGTTTTTATATCATCTATTCCATTTTCTCTAAGAGCGTTGAGTTCGGTAACTTTTTGTCTTGCATCAGCTAAAGTTACCTCGCCATAGTTACCGATAGCAATTTTTCTTTGTTTATTATCAGAGTTTCTATAAAGATAGTAAAACTTCTTAGAGCCTGTTGGATAAACTCTAATGTAGAGATTATTACTCAATCTTTCAAAATACTCTTTATCTTTGGGTTTTAGTCTTTTTAGGTAGATATCTGGTCTATCTCTCATTCTAGGCACCTCCTTTGCTTGGATGTGTAGTTAAAAAGTTACCGATTTTATTCTTTTGTATAAAATTATGTTTTAGGTAACTTTTTCGGTAACTAAATTTCGTGAATTAATCTGAATAATTATAAACTGATACGACTTAGAATTTTCTTAAAACGCCTAAATATCGTGGTTAAAAATGTGAAAATAAACCGATATGAATCTTTAAGGATAGTAGGTGGTGGGTTCACCAGGACTCGAACCTGGGACCATCCGGTTATGAGCCGGATGCTCTAACCAACTGAGCTATGAACCCGTTTTTAAAGCAGAAATTGAATTATATAGAATTAAAGCTTTAAAATAGCTGAAAATATGGTAAATTATAGGATTTTAATGCTCTTATATATTTGTTGTCAATTTAAACATTATTTATTGATAAGTGTAAAAATTTACAATCATTTTTTAAATAATAAAATTTTTGTGTAAATTTAAACTTATAATCGTTAAACTTTTAATTATTATGAGTTATAATTATAAGAAAAATTAAAAAAACAGAGTGGTGGAGCTAAGCGGGATCGAACCGCTGGCCTCCTGAATGCCATTCAGGCGCTCTCCCAGCTGAGCTATAGCCCCAAAATCTAAATTCGTACCGTCATTTTACAATAGTTTCTTTTAAAATAGATTAAATTTGAATAATTTTGCAAAATAAATAAAATTTTAAGGTTCGTTCTGCTATCATTACATTTCTGATTTAATTTTGCGGGAATAGCTCAGTGGTAGAGCACAACCTTGCCAAGGTTGGGGTCGCGAGTTCGAACCTCGTTTCCCGCTCCATTTATTTGTTTATATGGCGTCTGCCCGGGTGGCGGAATTGGTAGACGCAAGGGACTTAAAATCCCTCGGAATTTTTCTTCCGTGCCGGTTCAATTCCGGCTCCGGGCACCATTAGAGTTTTAAGGCGACATGGCCAAGTGGCTAAGGCTGGAGCCTGCAAAGCTCCCATCCTCGGTTCGAATCCGAGTGTCGCCTCCAAAAAGTGAGGAGTTTAGTATGCGAAATTTAGTAGTTATACTTTTATCACTGTTTGTTTTTGTTGGTTGCTCTAACACTGCCAGAGGCATCAAAAAAGATGTCAATGAAGGTGCTAGCTGGGTAGAGAGACAAACAAGATAGTTTTACCGGGAAATGGCTGAGCGGTCGAAAGCGGCGGTCTTGAAAACCGTTGAGGGTCACACCTCCTGGGGTTCGAATCCCTATTTCCCGGCCACTTTTATCTCACAAATTACTTTTTAAATCATTATTCCATCGTATTTATATTAAGTTTTAATTTTCTCAAATTTCTACTGATTTTATTTCAAATTTTCACATGTGGAGTAGAATTTGTCCATCTGTTGAATAAATCACTTTTTGAATTGTTGGGTTTTTTGTATTTATTTTAGTGATAGACTATGTTTTCTAAGATGATTATGGAAATAATGTTTAAATAAACATATAACTTTTATGGCTAAATTAATGTAAATTATGTATAAGGCTGTCAAATTTTATAGAATGTAAACATTTTATTTATAAGGTTGGAATATGGAATTTAAAGAAGTTTTGCAATCAAGAAATGAAAAGATATTAGAGTGCAAAGAGTATATAGAGCATATAAAAAACTGTTTTAAAAATTTTGATGATAGTGGGACGGGTTCATATATTTTAATTAGTCTATTAAACGGCAAAATAGATATACTAAAAGATCTAAGTTATGATAATATAAAAACTACCCTAACTAACTTAAAAGAAAAAGATGAGCAAATTTATGCTCAAATAGAAATACTGCGAAATGAAGTTATAGAAGACTTTAAAAAAGATGCAAATAAAAAATAGATGTAAAATATGATATCCAAAAAATAGAAAAACTTATAGAGGCTAATCCAAAAAAAGGCTTGGATAAATTTATAAGCTGCTGTTTCAAATGTTTACCTAAAAAATTATCAAAAAATGATATCTCTAAAAACGATATCTGTAAAAACTATATTTTAAATCACGACCTTTTTAACAAAATAATCTATGAAAAATCAAAGCAAGTAAAAAAAGAGGTGCTTATAAGTATTAAAGATTATATTGTGAATAACAAATGGATTTCTACAACTGCATTTTTCGCTTTTGGATTTATGATATATCTTTTTTATTTTTGGGACTCTATTCCGTTTGTTTCCGGACAAGAGTTTATTTATGTCATTACGGCTAGTGCAGCAATATTTTTATTAGCACCAATTTTTGTTTTAGCATTTTTATGGGGAATTTGGATAATTTATGATGACGATAAGCAAAAAGATAGATTTAAAAAAGGGTGGCTATTTTATAAAACATTCTCTGTAAAATTATTGGCTTTTATTTTGTCAATTATTTTTATAATTATTTTTGACAAACAAATTAATATGCTTATAGTAAAACTAAACATAGAAAAAGAAATTATTTTAATTCTTTTAGTTCTTGTATTTCTCGTTGGGGTATTTTTTATTTTTGCAATTTTAGTATTATTAGCTATAAAGTATTCAAAATTTGCTTCTATTATTTTTATGGTTTTATTACCTTTTATAGTATTTTATCCATTTGTTATATCTATTAAAATGGGTAATGTAAATTTATATCCTTCAATTGTTGCAATGTTTATGGGATTATTATTTTTCTGGACAGTGTTTATTGCAAGTGATGCTAGCAAAAAAACTGTATATAACTATGATACCTATATTTTTTGTGATTTTAACAGTAGGACTTATAGGGACTTTTTCTAGTATTGTCTTTAGGCACTTGAATTTTGGCAATATAGAGTATAAATATGTTATATTAGATAAGGAAGTAAAACTGCCTAATGAAATTTGTGACAATAGATACATGGACAGTATAAGAGAGGCAAAAGAGATAGTCTCATACGCAGATGGAAATTTGACATATAGATTAGAAAATAATGATACAAAATCTTTAAAGATTCCATCTAGCTGCATTGCGTTTAAAGATAAACATGGCGATAAAATAAAAACTTATAACTATAAAAATTTAGAATACGATAGTAGGATTCATAGCAAAGTTTCTTTGGTTGAGCCAACATATTTTATTAAAAATGATGAAAAGGTAGAACTGTATAATATCAAAACACTATCTACTATTGGAAATAGTTGGCATATAGAAACTCAAAATGGTTTTAGATTTAAACTAGATAAGAAATTTATTAATACAGAAATTCAAAACTTGGATAAATAAAAATGTAAAATGGGAAATATTTTAAAAAGTCCATTGAAAAAGAACGAAGTTAAAAATTACCCTATTAGTAGATATCCTTACATTAGAGGTTAAATTTAGAAATATTTAAGTTGTTTAAGTGTCATATTTTACTATATATGTTATAATCAGAGTTTAAATGCCAATGGGGGTTTAATATGAAAATAAAAAAAGCTTTTACTATGATAGAACTTGTTTTGATAATAGTCGTAGTTGGGATTTTAGCAACTGCGGTTATTCCAAGAACTGATAGAAACGCAGTTTTAGAAGCGGCAAATCAAGTTGTTTCGCACATAAGATATACTCAGCATCTTGCTATGCTTGATAATAAATTTAGTTATACTGATAGCCGGTGGTATAAAGATAGGTGGACTATAGAATTTACTCAAGCAAATGTTAATGGCGATACTAATTGGAAATATCAGGTATATAGCGATACTACTCGAAGCGGGAATTTAAACTCAGCAAATGAAGTAGCTAAAGACCCTCAGAATCCAAGTAAATTTTTAAGTGCCGGCTGGAATGGTATAAGCGATGCCGATGCACAAAGAGTCACTGATAGTTTAAATTTAGGAAAAAAATTTGGTATAACTGGTGTTTCTTTTAGTGCTGGTTGCAATGCTAATGGAAATCAATCAATCTCTTTTGATGAAAAAGGTAGACCATATAGAAAAGTTTCAACAATTGGTGGAGGCGGTTCAGCTGACCATATGGATAGAAGGCTAACTCAAGACTGCAATATAACATTGTCAGATGGAGATGGTGTAAATAATAGAGCTATAATAACAGTTTATAAAGAAACTGGCTATGTAGAGCTGGTGCAGTTTCCAACATCGCTATAAAACATACGTCAATAAAAATATCTTCTAGGACTGCTTTTGTGTAGTCCTAAATTTATTTCTCAAATTAGCCTTCTAAGTTAAATTCAGTCTCCATGTTTTTAATGCTAAAAACTTGACATTCTAAATTTTATTTGTTTAAAATTTATAACTATAATCTTAGTTTAACTTACATACAAGGAGAAAATTATGAAAAAATTACTATTTGTATCACTTGCTTTAACGACTGCTGTTTTTGCAAGAAGTGTAACGATAGATGTGGTTGAGCATAGACCGATTTATGAAAGCAAGCCCGTAACTAGGATGGTTGAAGACTGCCCAAGTGATAACCAAAACATCATTGGAACTGTTGGCGGTGCCGTAGTTGGCGGAATAGTTGGAAACCAGTTTGGTGGTGGAAGTGGTAGAAAGCTAGCAACTGTTGGCGGTGCTATCGCTGGTGGGGTTTTAGGAAATAAGATCGAAGGCGATATGAAAAAAGATAGCGGTTGCACATACAAAGAAGTGACTACTTATGAAGATGTGATTGTGGGGTATGAAAATATCGGATATTATGAGGGCAGACAGTACAAAAAAACCACTAAAGAAAAACAACCTAGAATAAATATAAACGTAGACTAAGTTTATAGCCCCTTTTTTTGGGGCTATAAATCTTAACTCTCTTTTAAAAGCTTACTAACTAAAATATTGCTCGTATCTCTATGTTTTCTTATGTTTTTATCAAGTTTGTTGTAGTAGTCTTCCAAAAACTCTTGACTATTTAACGCAGATGTTCCCTCAGCTGGCTCAACTTTTTTATACTCACCATCATTTTGAAGCTCAAACGCAAGTGCTGTGTCGTTTATCTGGACATTTAAGATATCTAAAGCTTTTGCTTTTAAGCTCTCGTTATAAATCGGAGTCATAAGCTCAAGACGTCTTTCTAAATTTCTTGGCATCCAGTCAGCACTTGAGATATAAAGCCCAGGCGTTGAGTGTTTGAAGTAAAACACCCTAGCGTGCTCAAGGTATTTACCAACGATAGAGATAACTCTTATATTATCACTAACTCCAGGAATTCCAGGTCTTAGACAACAAATTCCCCTAACTATCAGGTCTATTTTAACCCCAGCTGCGTTTGCTCTTGTTAGTGCTTTTATCATATCTGGGTCAACTAAAGCGTTCATTTTAGCGATGATATAGCCTTCTTCTTTTTTGCTCTCTTCAACTCTTATCATCTCTATAAGCCTTTCCTTTATCTGCATAGGAGACATTGAAAGAGTGTTTAAACGTCTGTTTTTGTTATACCCTGAAAGGATGTGAAAAAAATTTGTAGTATCCTTTGCAAAGCTCTCATCCGTGGTAAACAGGCTCATATCGGTATAAATTTTAGAACTACTTCCGTTGTAGTTTCCAGTTCCAAACTGCATGTAAAACTTTAGCTTGTCTCCACTTTTTCTAATGATTTGAGTTGATTTTGCGTGAACTTTAAATCCAGGAATTCCATAAATCACATGAGCACCTGCGTTTTCTAAAGATTTTGCCCAGTGAAGGTTGTTTTCTTCATCAAATCTTGCTTTTAGCTCAACCATAACAGTTACTTGTTTACCATCATTTGCCGCATCGATTAAAGAAGCAACTATTGGCGAGTTTTTCTCAACTCTATACAAAGTCATTCTAATAGATACAACTTTAGGGTCTTTTGAAGCCTCTTTTATAAGTTGCTCAACTGGCCCAAAGCTCTCAAATGGGTGATAAACTAAGATATCGCCTTTATCCATAGTATCAAAAATAGACTCATTTTCATTAAAAGGAGGCAGAGTTTTTGGTGCATAACTTGAAAATGCTAAGTGTGAAAATGCTTTATTTCCTGCGATTCCCCAAAGTCCATCAAGTGCTAGTGGGATATCATAAGTGTAGATATCTTTATAGAAAATTTTCATATGAGTGTTTAAAAACTCCACTAAGTCAGGGTCAGCGTGCTCATCTATCTGAAGCCTAACAAGAGCACCTTTTCTTCTTAGTTTTAAGCCTTGTTCTAAGATAAGCATAAAGTCATCAGCTTCCTCTTCTTCGATGATGATATCAGCATTTCTTGTTACTCTAAAAGGGGCTGAGCTTATAAGCCCATATCCAGGGAAAATTTCCTCTGCGTGTCTATGAACGATAGTTTCTATCGGAACGTAGGTGTTTTCACTAACTGGAACAAAGCGAGTTAGAACACGCGGGATTCTTATCATGCCATATTTGATATTTTCTTCATCATTTAAATCTTTTAGCTTAACAGCAAGTGCGAAGCTTAGGTTGTTGAGGTGTGGGTAAGGGCGGGTTGAGTCAACCGCGATAGGAACTATAACAGGCAAGATATTTGAGAAGAAATACTCATCTGCTTTGTCTCTTAGCTCTAAGTCTAAATCATCATAGTTTTTTATATAAAGCCCTTCATCAGCAAGCTTTGCGATAGTTTCTTTTAGATAAAACTCTAAATCTTTTTTTTCATTATGGAGATAAGCCCTTATCTCTCTAAGTTGGTCAAGCGGAGTCATCTCATCGCTCCCGCTAACTGTTACGCCAGCTGCGAAAAGTTGTTTTAGCCCAGCAACTCTTATCATATAAAACTCATCTAAATTCGTGCAGTAAATCGCTAAAAATTTGAGTTTTTCTAAAAGTGGAATATCTTTTTTACACTGAGCTAAAACGCGGGTATTAAATCTAAGCCAAGAGAGTTCTCTGTTTAAAAAAATATTATTATTTTCTGTCATTATTCTACCTTTTTTGCTGTATTTTAAAGGATAATTATACCCTAAATTTCAGCCTATTTTTTAGAAAAGCAGAAAATGTTTCCAAAATGTTACTATACTCTAGGAGTTCCGCTATATTTTACATTTTTAGCATCAAACTCATCATCTAGGATCTGGCTTACAGCAGGAGCATTTTCAAGCTCTTTGTACTCATCTTCAAGCTCGTCGTAGTTATATATCATAGCCACGTCTAACACACCCTCAAACTCTTTTATAGTTTTAAACACTGCTATTTGGGAGTTAAAGTCATCAGAGCTTACAACTACAACGATACTCTCATCTTTATCAGCTATGATTTCGCACTCTTTAAGGCTTGAAATTTTTTCTTTTACACTATCTATAAATTTGATATCTTTGAGATATACAACTATGCTTGAAATGTTCATTTTACTCTCCAAATTTTGATATTTTTCTCATATGCTGATGTCATAATAAGGTCGCTATAGAAGATTATTCCATTTATTATGCCTTGATTTGTCTCTATCTCAGCGACTTTATTTAAGGAGGCAGTATCTATAACTATGACTTTACTTTGTTCATCAGCCATAAAAGCAGCTCTTTTGCCACTCTCATCGATGCCAACTGCATAGACTAAAAATTTAGCTTCAACCAAATTTAGCTTATCATCTTTATAAATCCCAGCTTTTCTATCAGTTGAACCACTAATAATTGTGCCATCATTTGCCACTGCTATATCGTAGATGTTATCTTT
This sequence comes from Campylobacteraceae bacterium, assembly GCA_012519705.1. GTDB lineage: Bacteria > Campylobacterota > Campylobacteria > Campylobacterales > Campylobacteraceae > Campylobacter_B. The sequence continues at coordinate 13,201 of JAAYPR010000008.1, read as the reverse complement.
ATGGACGCTGATGGTTTTTGTGATTTTATTTTCTTTGATAGAATAAATAAAGACAAGCCCACCTTCACAGCTAACTATGATGTTGTCACCCAAAATTTCAAAGTCGCTAAGAGCTGAAGTTGAGAACTTATAAGATGAGGTTATCTTTTTCTCATCTAGGCTGTAGAAGTAAATTTCATTACTCAAACTTGCTAGAACTATGGTTTTTTCATCTAAAAATTTAGCTTTTTTAATGCTTTCGTTTTTTAGCTCTATAGACTCCAAATTTCCATCTTTATAAACATGAAGCATCTTTTTGCCTAGGTCTCCGTTTGCTAGGATGAGGATTTTAGAGTTTAACTCATCAGTGTTAAAAACTTTTGCTTTTTGAACTCCAAAATAGCATGTTGTATCAGGTAGGCTTATAAATTTCTCATTTTCAAAGTTTTCTAAGTTTACAACTTGAATTTCCCCGCCATCAGTTGAGATGTAGAGATGACCCTCGTGAATATCCATACTAGTAACATTTGAGTTTGTTTCTATGGTGCGAAAAAGTTCGCTTGAAAAAACTAAATTTATAGCAAGAATTAGTAGTAAAAAAACTCTCAATTTATCTCCTTTTTAAAACCTTTTAAATTAATAGAGTTTGCAAAACAGACCCCTATACACTCACCACAACCAGTGCAGTTTGAGTTAATAGTGGGCTTAAACATACCAAAAAAATCAATCGCTTTGAAGTTGCAAACATCAGCACAATTATAGCAAATTGTTTGATTCCAAGAAAGGCATGAGTTTATGTCTATCAAAGCTTTTGCATTTATGGCTTTGTTAAATTTAAGGTTTAGAGTGTTTTTGCCAACTTCTTCGCAAGCTACGGCACAAGAGTCGCAAAAATTACACCCCTTTTCATTTGGGCTAAATTTAATGACTCCGTCACTAAACTCAAGTAAGCTTCTTTCACAACTTGCGATACAAGGCTTTGAGTCACACTCTAAACACTCAAATTTGCCACTAAAATAGGGCGGATAAATAGGCTCTTTTTTTCTTACAAAAAGAGCCCTTTTTGAACTATCTACACTCAAAGCTTATTTCTTAATGCCTTGGTTGATAACTTCTAGTAAGTTTGACTTATGTTTTGAGTTTTCATCTCTAAACGCAGCGTCAAATTTGTTTTGAACTAAAGGATCAACGTTTGCTTGAGGAACGTGACATTGGTCACAGTTGTATCTAGCTGGCTGAAGATCATCAAAGCTATGTTTTTTACCAGTTCTAAAGTCCACAAAGTGTGACTCTGGAAGAGCGGTTGAGTTTACATCAACAGCGTACTCAGGCAAGTGGCAAGTTAGACACATGTTAAGCTCCAAAGTTATCGGAAGTAGACCTTCTAAATCATGTGGAATCATCGGCGGAGCGTTTTCAAATGATCTATCAAACCTAGTTGATTCTCCTGGTGCACTTGCTGAGTAGTCAATATCAGCAAGTTCTAGCTTTAGTTCATCTGTAATATCTTCTCTAAAACTTAGCTCGCTATCATCTATTACGTCTGCTGCCATTAGCAAAGTAGCGGCACTAATACTAAGTAGTAGTAATCTTTTTATCATAATTTTCCCTTTCTAATCTCAAAGCTAAAAGCTTTATTATGGCAGACATCTACGCATCTACCACAACTTATACACTCACTATTTATATACCCGCTTGTTTTTCCAACTAAGTTTAAAACTTGCTTTTCAGGGCAAATTGTTTTACAATCCATGCATTTATTACACTTGCTAGCGTCGTGTTTTATTCTAATAAATGAGTATTTGCTAGTAAGGGCATAAAATGCCCCTAAAGGACAGATATGCGAGCAAACTCCTCTTTCCATTATAAAAAGATCAAACACAAAGATTGCAAAGATCACGCCTAAAACGCTGGAGTTTAGGAAGATTATCCCTCTTTGAACAACTCCAACATGGCTTATGTTTTCAAAAGCTGGAACGCCTATAATAAAGCTTAAAATTAGGCTCAAAGCTAGAAAATAGTACCTAAAGTTTTTAGGTAGAGTTAGAACCTTTCTATCTTTGCTAAAGCCAAATTTTTGTCTTATAAAATAGGCAAAGTCTGTAACTAAATTTACAGGACAGACAAATCCACAAAAAGCTCTTGGTGCGATAAGAGAGTAAAAAACTAAAACTATAGTCGCTCCTAAAATCGCAGTCGTTCCGATGCTTAAATTTGCTAGGTAAATTTGAAGCACAGCAAAAGGGTCACTTAAAGGAATGGTTCCAAAAACCCTAGATGAGCTTAAATTCCCAACTAAAATCCCACTTAGTTTTAAATTTCCTAAGATAAATAGAACTAAGATAAGAATTTGCGTCACTCTTCTTAAAATATTAACTCTCATCTAAAACTCTCCCGTATTTAAGTAATCAAGTACTTTTGTAGAATCTAAATTTATGCTAGTATCCACGTCTTCTAGCTTCTCATCAGCTCCCTCAACCCAGCCTTTTATGTAAGTATCTCCAGCCTCTCCTAAAACAAGCTCCCTTGGGATGACGGTAATCGCAGCTTTTTTAGTTATACAAGCTCTTTCGCATTTCCCACATCCTGTGCAGATATCGCTATTTACAATAGGTAGTAAAAGTGCGTGTTTTTTCGTTCTCTCGTTTCTCTCATATTTTAGATAGAGTGCCTCATCAAGCAAAGGACAGGCTCTGTAGCAAGCATCGCATCTAAGTCCTGCATAAGCTACACAGCTATCCATATCAACAACGGCAACGCCCATTTTTATCATCTTTGGTTCAAGCTTATCATCTTTGCTTACTAGATTTTTATCTAAAGCTCCAGTTGGACAAACCGCTACACATGGGATATCATCGCACATATAGCAAGGCACACTTCTTGGCTCAAAATAAGGCGTGGAGATAGTTGTCTTATCACTTAGTTTTGTAATTTTAAGCGTATCGTATGGACAGGCATTTACACAAAGTGAACATTTAATACACTTTGATAAAAACTCATCGCACGCTCCAGGTGGTCTTAGAAAAACTCTAGCCTGTGAGCTAGTAGGTATGCTCCATACAAACCCACCAGCTGCTGCGATACAAAAAACCTTAAAACTACTTTTTAAAATTTCACGCCTTGTCATTTTAAGCCTTATAAATTTTTACAGCACATTTTTTATAGTCTGTTTCGTTTGAGAGTGGACAGGTAGCATCTAAACAAACTTTGTTTATAAATACGTTCTCATCAAACCACGGAACATATACTAGTCCAACAGGTGGCTTGTTTCTACCTCTTAAGTCAACTTTAGCCTTTACTTTTCCACGTCTACTTTCTATCCAAACTTGTTCTCCTTGGATTAGCCCAAGTTTATCAGCATCTATTTCGTTCATATAGCAAAACGCTTCTGGAACAGCACGGTAAAGTTCAGGTACTCTCATAGTCATAGTTCCGCTATGCCAGTGCTCTAGAACCCTTCCTGTACATAACCAAAGTGGATATTCCTCGCTTGGCATCTCAACTGGGTCCATATAAGGTCTAAAGAAAATTTTACCTCTGTTGTGGATATCAACTTTCTCTTCCCCAGTTACGCCTTTTAAATCACCTTTGTCAAGTTTAGCATTTGCGTTTCCGTAGAATGCAAACTCAGCATCTGGTGCTGCTATTTTTGCGTATGGGTCGTACTTTGTGTTAAATCTCCACTGAGTCTCTTTGCCATCAACAACTGGCCATCTTAAACCTCTAACTCTGTGGTAAGTGTCAAAGTCAGCTAAGTCATGTCCGTGACCTAGACCAAATTTTCTGTACTCTTCCCAAAGAGATTTTTGAACAAAAAAGCCATATCCGTTAAACTCTTTTCCATCACTTCCAACTACTTTTCTCTCATCACCAAACACTTCAGTGTTGTCATAGTCTTCCATGATAGCATCATCAGGTGAGAATGTTTTTGCCTCATCTGTAGCAAAAAGAATGTCAAATAAAGTGTCATCTTCTTTGTATCCCATCTCTTTAGCAGCGTCTAAAACGTTTGGTAAGGTAAGTTTGTCATCGATTTTTTTCTCACCCCAAACTTCGCTTAACTTAAAGCGTTTTGAAAACTCTAGCATCTGCCATGTATCACTCATCGCTTCGCCAACAGGCAGAACTTGCTGTCTCCAGTGCTGAGTTCTTCTCTCAGCGTTTCCATAAGAGCCCCATTTTTCATAAATCATAGCTGTTGGAAGGATAAGGTCTGCAACTTTTGCTGAAATTCCAGGATATGGGTCGCTTACTACGATGAAGTTCTCCATCTCACGAGCCGCTTTTATCCAGTGGTTAGCGTTTGCGGTGTTGTGCCATGGGTTGTTTACTTGAACCCAAGCAAATTTAATCTTTCCATCTTCTATATCTCTCATTATCTGAACGAAGTGAGAGCCGTTTTTAGGGTTGATAGTTCCAGCTGGCAGGTTCCAAATTTTCTCAGTTATCTCTCTGTGTTTTGGGTTAGCTACAACCATGTCTGATGGAAGTCTGTGTGAGAAAGTTCCAACCTCTCTTGCAGTTCCACACGCACTTGGCTGTCCTGTTAGAGAAAATGCCCCATTTCCTGGTTTTGCTTGTTTGCCAAGAAGGAAGTGAACCATATAGCTTTGCTCATTCACCCACGTTCCACGTCCGTGTTGGTTAAAGCCCATAGTCCAAAAGCTTACTACTTTTCTCTCTTTTTCTATATATAAGTCAGCTAAAGCTTTTAGTTTTGCTTTAAACTCTTCTATATCTTCGTTTTCATCACCTTTTGCTAAATTTGCAACGTAATCAAGCGTATAAGGCTCAACTGCTTTTTTAAACTCATCAAAAGTAATCGACCAGTGTTTACCAGCAGCACCGCCTGTATTTTTCATCTCCATTGTATCGCCTGCTTTATAGCCAAGATATGATAAGCTTACTCCCTCAGCTTCACTTACAACTTTACTCTTTTGCTTAGCAGCAGTATCAAGTTCAGTTGGTCTGTATTTAGGGTGATTTATATCATTTCTTAAGCCGTATCCGATGTCAGCAGGTCCAGTTGCAAAGGTGCAGTATTTCTCAACAAACTCTTTATCAACTAGTTCAGGGTAGTTGTAAAGTAGCTCTCTTGCGATGTAGTTCCAAATAGCTAAGTCTGTTTGAGGTGTGAAAATTATCTCAATATCAGCGATATTTGAAGTTCTACTTGAGAATGTACTTAGGTTTACAACTTTTACTTTTTCTGGGTCGCTTATCTTTCTATCACTTACCCTTGCCCAAAGAATAGGGTGCATTTCAGCCATATTTGCTCCCCAGCAAACAATGGTATCAGTTAGTTCAATGTCATCAAAACAGCCACTTGGCTCGTCAATTCCAAATGTTTGCATAAACGCAACAACCGCACTTGCCATGCAGTGTCTTGCGTTTGGATCTAGGTTGTTACTTCTAAAGCCACCTTTTATAAGCTTAGATGCAACGTAACCTTCCTGTATAGTGTACTGACCTGAGCCAAAAACGCCAATTCCCGTAGGACCAAGTTCATTGTAAGCTTTTTTAAACTGCTCTTCCATAACGTCAAAGGCTCTCTCCCAGCTAACTGGAGCGAATTTACCGTTTTTGTCAAACTCACCTTTTTCGTTTTGTCTAAGAAGTGGAGATGTGATTCTATCAGCACCATACATAATCTTAGCGTTAAAGTAACCTTTGATGCAGTTTAAACCACGGTTTACCGGAGCTTCAGGGTCACCTTTGACAGCAACGATTTTGCCATCTTTGGTTGCAACCATGATACCGCATCCAGTCCCACAAAAGCGGCATACTGACTTATCCCAACGCCATGATTTCTCAGCCTCCCTGCCTTCAGCCATAACTGAAGTTGGAAGCGTGATACCAACGCTACTACAAGCTGCCGTTGCTGCGGCACTTTTAATAAAATCTCTTCTATTCATCTATAAATCCTCCTTGCATTGATCAAGATAAATATATAAATTTTAGCGAAATTTAAGTTATAATAAGTTGATTTTAATCAAGTTATTATATAAATATTAAAATTATATTTATATAATATTATAAGTTGTTTTTTAGTTCTAAAGGGAAATTTTAGTGAGATTTAACAAGCTTTTTTACTCTAAAAAAGAGATATTTCTATTTCTGTTTTTAGTTCTATTTATTTACGCTTTAAATTTAGCTTATCAGTACCACAAATTTGAGGAGTTTAAAGAGACTAAATTTATAGAAGCAACAGTTGAACACTCATATTTAAAAACTAAAAATGAGAGAACATATAGAGTGCTAAAACTTAAAACTTCACACTTTAGTTTTTATACAACTACCAAAAAAGAAAGCGTTATAGCGCGGTATGATAGGTTAAGCCTAGGTATCAGAACTGATAAAGTGAGTTTTAAAGACTACATTAAAAAAAGCTTTTATATGCCAAGTTTTAAGATAAAAAAGCTTGAAAAAAAGCCTAAATTTAAGGATAAAATTATAAATTTCATTGAAAATCAGCATGATAATCCAAAGATAAAAGAGCTTTATGCAACGCTTTATCTTGCAACTCCGATTTCAAAAGAGCTTAGAAATGATGTCACGAAGTGGGGAATCGCTCATGTTGTATCAATTAGCGGGTTTCATTTAAGCATCATCTTTGCTACATTTTTTCTTTTGATAACGCCGATTTACCGCTTTTTTCAGAGCCGTTTTTTCCCATATAGAAGTAGTTATTTTGATATAAGTGTGGTGGCATTTTTGGCGATGATAGGGTATCTTTTTTTGCTTGATTTTGCACCCAGTTTTCTGCGTTCACTTTTGATGGGGCTTTTGGGGTTTTTGTTTTTATCTAAAAATCTTAGAATTCTCTCATTTTGGACACTGTTTTTAACTATCATTTTAAGCGTTGCTATTTTTCCAAATTTAGTGTTTTCTATAGGGTTTTATTTCTCATGTTTAGGGGTGTTTTATATCTATCTTTATATGCACCATTTTAAATTTGAGTTTGGAAGTAGGGCTAGTAACTTTGCTCTAAATGTCGTAGTTTTTAACATCTACGTCTATTTTGCGATGAATATCCCGGTTTATCACTTTTTTGACACTTTAGCTTTTAGTCAGATAGCTGTGATTCCAATAGGCTATATTTTTACTATTTTTTACCCTGTGAGTGCGTTTTTGCACTTAATCGGGCAGGGCGGTCTAATGGATGAGTGGCTACTAGCTTTTCTAAACTATGAAGTTACGACTTATAAGACAACCATTCCACCTATGTTATTTTATACTATGAACTCACTTTTAATCCCAGCGATTAAATTTAGAAGCATAGCGATACTGCTTGCTTTAATGGGGGTTTTACCACTGTTTTTTATTTAAATAGTTTTTACTATGACAACAATAAATCAACGAAGGAATTTTGACCTTAAAACTTTAAAGTATTATTTAAAAAATTTGGTTCTTTTTAAATTTAATTTTATAAATTTCTTACAGCAACATATCAACCAAAGTCGTCATTGCGAGCCAGACGTTGTCCGGCGTGGCAATCTAGTTTTAAAGTGCTAGAGTGGAATTTAGCGAATTTGGTTTTATAAATTTCTTATAACAACATATCTACTAACATCGTCATTGCGAGATTTACGAAGTAAATCGTGGCAATCCATTTGAATAAATTTTGAGTTAAATTTAAAGGTATTTTTTTGTTAAATTTAGAATTAAAATTTTAATTGAATTTACTAACTTTTTCTTTTTTAAATTTATGGATAAGAATTTATTTAAGTAAAAATCTTATAAATTTATTAAGCTTTTGTTTGATGGATTGCTTCGTTTGTTTTACAAACTCGCAATGACGACTATGGAAGATTTGGTGGATTTGGGTTTTAAAATTTGTTTTTTTAAATTTGGCTTTTAATCAAATTCTAATTCAAGGTCTAGATTGCCACGGCGATTTCATCGCCTCGCAATGACGGGTTAGAGGGTTTTTTAAATTTGGCTCTAAGTCTCTTTTTAAATTTATAGTCTAGATTGCCACGATTTTCTACGAAAATCTCGCAACGACAGATGGAGTAATTGTTTTATTTATTTTGTAAATTCAAGGTGGTGGTGTGGAGAGTGTGGATTGTCACGGCGATTTCATCGTGTTGCAATGATGAGTAAAATGCGTTTTTTATAAATTTTATAAAAATAAATGATTTAAGCTTGCTCTTTAACACTCTCTTCCAAAAACAGATAAATTTTAAATCCATATAGAAATATGATCCAACTTATATATATCCACAAAAAGAAAAACAAAATTATACTAAACGAGCCATATAAGCTTAAATATGTTTTGTTATAAAAAGTGTATTTTATAAAGGCAAATTTTGAAAGATTCCACACTAGGCTTGTTATAAAAGAGGAGATTAGTATAAATTTATTAGATGTGATTTTGTTGATGGAAATTTTATAAACCACCCCAAATATCGCCCAAGTTATAAGGTATGGCAGAATTGAGAGGAAATTTATCCAGCTAGTTAGCTCTGTTTTATCTAGTAAATTTTGTAAATTTGTTGAGAGATAAAACGAAATCCCAAGCCCAAATGGAGCTAGAGTTATCAAAGTCCAGTATTTGCTAAAGTCCTGCCAGAAGTGGTTTAGTTTAGTATTTGTAAGTTTTGCGACGATATATTTATAGTTGTCAAAAAACACTAGGGTTGTGATGATAACAGCCACAAAACTTACAACGCCTAAATTTGAACTATTTTCCAAAAATTTCTCAATGTATTCTGAGATAGTCTCTTGATGAGATGGAAGCAGACTTTCAAATACGAAGTTTTTTATCTTTAAAATTTGCTCATCAAAGCTTGGCATCTGGGTAAAGAGTGAAAACATTATAAGCAAAAGCGGTATCAAAGAAAGAACAGTGTAAAAACTAAGCCCCGCTGCGTAGTGAACCAGTTCTTTGCTTGAGTATTTTTTATATAAATTATAAATTTGACTTAGTTTTTTAAACATTTTTAGTTAAAAAGTGCTTGGCGAAAAGCCAAACACTTAGTCTTTGATATCTAGTAAGAATTTATAGTGTCTATCGTAGTTTGTGATGTAAGCACTATCCCATTTCCACCATGCAGGAGAGATGCCAAAAATCCCGCTATAAAAAGGAACTTGATAGTTCTCAACAGGGTTAGTTTCAAACTTTCTTAAAATGTCAAAGCTTCCACAGTCCGCAAAAACAGCAACCCCATCCATCGCTATAAATATAAGTCCAGCAGCATTTAAAGCACAAATTTCTCTAAAATCATCTCTATTTGGGTTTGGTTTGCTTCTGCTACTTAGATACGCTCCGGCGATATCTGGATTTACAAACTCGATATTTGGAAAAGATGAGACGATTTGTCTGTAAATATCTTCATTTGGGACAACTATAAGAGCCCTATCATAAAGATAGTTTAGGATAACTTTATCACCACTTTTTGGTAAAACCCCAGGAATAGGAAGAGCTGGCTGAGAAAGAGCCCCAAAAACTTCAAATCTTACTGTTGCTCTACCTGCGTTTTTTTCAGTTACAACTGCTCTTGCTATGATAGAACTCTCGCCGTTGCTAAATGTATGAACTACAACCCCACTGCTTCCAACTATGATATTTGGGCTATCTGCTATGACTCCGTGACCATCTGCAACGCTTTCAAGTCTGCTCTCATAGCTAGGAAGCAAAGAACCCCATAAAAGTGATAGTGAAAAGATAAAAATCGTTAAAAGATATCTCAAAACTTCTCCTTTGAAATCTAAATTTTAGTATTATACTAAATTTTTAGTTAATATCTAGAAATTTAGCACTATTTACCGAGCATAAGTTTAGGGGTATTATAATTACAAATTATTCAAATCTGGTTTTAAATATGGAGATTTAATGGTTAGAAAGATTATACTTAGTTGCGTTTTGACTCTAAATTTAGTTGCTAGCGGGCATATAATGCAGGAATTTGAGTGGCCAAGTGGCAAAACTTTGCTCTCTTTTTTAGAAGATGCTGGGATTTCACTAAGTCTTTATTATGACTTAGAAGCCACAGATAAAGAGTTAGCTGCTGAGATAGTAGCTGGAACAAAATGTGAAATTTTACTTGATAGTGAGTCAAAAATGGATCAAATTCTCATCCCTATCACAGAAGATTTGCAAATTCACATCTATAAAGAAGATGAAGAAAACTACGCTTTAACCTTTGCTCCAACCATCTATAATGAGGGAAATTTCTCACTTGGCATTGAGATAGAAAACTCCCCATATCTTGATATAAACAAAGCTACTGGAAATGGCTCTTTGTCAGCTGCTTTTTCAAGGGCTTTTTCTAACAATGTTGATTTTAGAAAACTTCAAAAAGGTGACAATCTAGCTCTTTACTACACTCAAAAAGAACGCCTTGGCAAGCCTTACGGCGACCCGATAATCCACGCTGGGATGATAGAAGAGAATGGAAAGAGCAAGTATATCTACTACTTTGATTCAAAATATTATGATGAAAAAGGCAAAGTTAGCGAAACTCTTCTTTTTACTTTGCCAGTTCCAGGGGCTAGGGTTTCATCTAAATTTAGCCCAAAAAGATTTCACCCAGTTTTAAAAAGATATAGAGCTCACCTTGGAACTGATTACGCTGCTAAAAAAGGAACTCCGATAAAAGCAATAGGTGAGGGGACTGTGATATTTGTAGGTAAAAAAGGCGGATATGGAAACACAGTTGAAGTTCAGCACAAAAATGGATATAAAAGTCTCTATGCTCATGTTAACAACTATGCAAAAGGACTAAAAAAAGGTAAAAAAGTAAGGCAAGGTGAAGTTATAGCCTATGTTGGAAACACGGGATTAAGCACTGGACCACATCTTCACTTAGGACTTTATAAAAACAATAAAGCGATTGATTTTGAAAAGGCTGTAAAGGTTGCAAAAGAGGTAATTGAGTTTGGAAAAGAAGAGAAAAAAAGATTTCAAGACTACATAAAAGCACAGAACGAAAAGCTTCAAGCAGCTATGGGGGGATACCATAATCCACCTAAATTTGTAGCAATAGATAATTTTATAGAATTTTAAAAAAGGGAGGGTTTTGTGGAAGAGCTGGATGGGGTAAAAGGTCTTGTAAAAAAACTTGATGATCATATCTCAAAGGAGATAGAAGAAGAGCTTAGTGCTGATGATATCGCCGATATTTTAAAAGAGCTAAAAGAAGAGAATGGAGAGCTCTATCTTGAGTATCTTCATAAGCTTGATGTTGAGAGCATTTCAACGGCTGCTATTGAGATGCCTGAGCATATGCTTGAGGATATGTTAAATGAGTTTTCAAAAGATAAACTTGTTAATGTTTTAGAAGAGTTAGAAAGTGACGATCAGCTTGAGCTTTTAGAGTATCTTCACGAAATAGACGAAGATAAAACTAAAATCATCTTTGATGAGCTTGATGAAGAGGATAAACAAGATATTTTAAAACTTTCATCTTATGATGAAGATATGGCTGGCTCATATATGCAGGTTGAGGTTTTAAGAGGATATTTAGACGAAACTGTAATGGAAGCAGTTGATAGACTAAGAGATTTAAGACACAGAGATGAGATAGAGACTGTTTATCAACTTTTTATCGTGGATGAAAACGACGTTTTAAAATACGCTATACCTCTGTATGACCTGATAATTTATAACTTTAGCTTAACCATAGAAGAGGTTATAAAAAGTGCACCAGAAGATGCTTTTAAACCTAAATTTGCAAGAGATCACGATGATATAGCGGAAGTTGCAAGGAAATTCCAAGAGTTTGACCTTTCAGTTCTGCCTGTTGTAGATAGTAGGGGGGTTTTAGTAGGAAGGATTACAACTGATGATATCCATGACTTTATTCAGGAACAAGCAACTGAGCAAATTTATAGTATGGTTGGGGTTGATGATGAGGTTGAAGAAGAGGACTATAGTATTTTAAGAGCAGGGAAATCAAGGGCTGTTTGGCTACTGTTTAACCTTTTTACTGCTTTTTTATCATCGGCAATTATCGGGCTGTTTGATGCGACAATCGAGGCTTATGTTGCGTTAGCGGTTCTTATGCCAATAGTTGCTTCCATGGGTGGAAATACGGGCTCACAAGCTCTAACTGTTACGGTTAGGCGTTTGGCTTTAGGAGACATTGAGTTTAGTGACGCAAAAAGAGTTATAAAAAGGGAAGTTGGAATTGCTCTAATAAACGGAACTATTTTTGCTATTTTAGTTGGCGTTGTAGCTTGGGCTTGGTTTAAAGCACCGCTTCTTGGAGTAGTTATAGCTATGGCGATGCTTATAAACTTAAGCTGTGCTGGGCTTTTTGGAGCGATAATTCCTTTAACGTTAAAGAAATTTAACATCGACCCAGCCGTTGGCTCATCGGTTCTTTTAACAGCTGCTACAGATATAATAGGATTTTTCAGCTTTTTAGGACTTGCAACGTGGATAATACTATAAAAATCATAAATGAAACAGATGTAGAAAACTCTAAATATATCAAGCTTTTTAGGATAAATTATCTAAAAGATGGAGAAGTTTTTGAGTGGGATTGTGCGAGAATCCACGATAGCGTCTCCGTGCTACTCTATGATGAAGAAAAAGAACTTTTTTTGCTGGTTAAACAACTTCGTGTTCCATTTTTATACAGACAGCTTAAAGAGGGAATTTCTTTAAACACGCAGGAGTTAGGGCATACTTATGAGCTTTGTTCAGGGCTTATGGACAAGGGATTAAGCGAAGAAGAGACTATAAAAGAGGAAATTTTTGAAGAGGTTGGATATAGGGTTGTGGATGTTGAAAAGATAGCTACATTTTATGGCGGACTTGGGACATCTGCTTCAAAACAGACCTTTTTTTACGCTAAAATAGCTGACTATATGAAAGTAGGCAAAGGTGGTGGGATAGACAATGAAGACATAGAGCTTTTTTACTTGCCACTTAAGGATGCCAAAGAGTTTATTTATGATGAGAGCTTTGTAAAACCAGCAAGCTTGGCGTATTGTTTTATGTGGTGGTTTGATAAATTTGGAAGGTAAATTTAAAAACAAAACTTGCTAAAAACCACGCTATATGCCGTCATTGCGAGATTTACGAAGTAAATCGTGGCAATCTAGACTTTAAACTGAATTCAATTAAGAGTCAAATTTAAAAATCTAGATAAAAACAAACAAAAGAATTTTACTATTTCTTTTAAGGGGGAAAGGGGGCTTGAATTACGAAGTCGCTCCCCTTCCCCCTTGAACCCCCAATCCCCCGACGACGTTCAAGGTTGCTGTGCTT
>JAAYPR010000007.1 GCA_012519705.1 Campylobacteraceae bacterium | reverse complement strand
ATTTAAATTCCCCCTTTAATCATTTGAGAATACAACTTTCTAATTACTAGTATATTAGTTTTTACAAGTAAAGTCAATTATATAATTAAATTTATAACAATCTCACAAGCGTTTTTGCTATAAATTTTCATATGGCGGATATTATGTAAGTGATATTGCATACACAATATCCGCCATATATATTATAACTATACTACATTCATTTTTACTATATAAACAAGTATAACTGTAGCTGCTGCACAAAGTAAGCCATAAGCTAGTGAAACAACTATATTGTTTTTAATTACCTTACCTTCCTTACCTACTAAACCAACAGTTGTAAGTGCAGATACAACATTCGTTTATTCGGAAGCATATCATATAAGTCAATTGTTTGAACCTAAGTAAATATAATGGTTTCAAACAAATTTTTTTGTCAAGTTTTCGCTTATTTTTGTTGACTATAGTTGCTTAATGTGATATAATTAAAATAAATCTCTACTCTTAGAGGGAAAGGATAGGCGTATGTTTCTAAGAAAAAACTTCTTTAAAAAGACAGGACGTACATATTTGCAAATAGTTCATGGTTATCGAGATAAGGAAGGCAAGTCAAAGTCAAAGGTTATCAAATCTTTAGGTTACCTTGACGAGCTTGAAAAGGAATATGATGATCCTATTACTCATTTTACTCAACTTGCAAAACAGATGGATTTAGAACGTTTAGAAAATAAGCAGTTAACAATTACTGTTGACACCAGTAGTAAAATAAATAGAGATTTTATGAATCGCAAAAACTTTGGACATGTTGTATTTAGTAAGGTTTATCATGAGCTAGAGCTTGACAGGTTTTTTAATAATAAGCAAAGACATGAAAGATTTAAATTTAATTCAAATAGTATAATGAAGGTTTTGCTTTTTTCTAGGCTTCTTTATCCTTGCTCAAAAAAGGCAACTGTTGAAATTAAAGATAGGTTTTTTGATAAGGCTGATTTCACATTGGATAATGTATATGATTGTCTAACACATTTTGATAAAATAGAAAAAGAGGCCCAACAATTTATTCATGAGCAAATTACTAAGCAGTATGATAGAGATACTGATCTTATATATTATGATGTAACAAACTATTATTTTGAAATTGATAAAGAGGATGATTTTAGGAAGAAAGGTGCTTCTAAGGAGCATAGCCCTAATCCCATTGTGCAGATGGGCCTAGCTGTTGATAAACAAGGTATTCCTATCTCCTATCGTCTTTTTGAAGGGAATACTCATGACTCTCAAACCCTAATGCCTATTTTAAAGGATATCAAAAAACAATATAATACTAAAAAGATTATAGTAGTTGCTGATAAAGGATTGAATAGTGGTGACAACATTGCATTTAACAGTGTTCTTAAGGATGGATATGTATACAGTCAAAGTGTTAGGGGTGCTAGTGAGGATTTTAAATCTTATGTTTTTGAAGATGAGGGATATACATGGATAGGTGAGGATTACAAAAAGAAGTCTAGAGTAATTCCTACGTATATCAATGTAACTGTAGGTAAATATAAAAATGGCAAGAATAAAAAGAAGAAATTTCTAATAGATCAAAAGCAGGTTATCTTCTACAGTGAAAAATATGCAGAACGCTCTAAAAAGAAAAGAGAAGCTGTTTTAGCTAAAGCAGCTGATTTAATTGCAAATCCTTCAAAGTATCAAAAGGCTACCTCTTACGGGGCTGCTTCTTATGTTTCTAATATTGAGTTTGATAAAAAGACAGGTGAGATATTAGATACAGGTAAAAAACTGTTTTTAGATAAAGAAAAAATAAAAAAAGATGAAGCTCTAGATGGTTATTACGCTATAGTTACAAATGAGCTTGATGAATCAGATGAGAATATTATCGATATATATAGAGGACTATGGAAAATAGAAGAGTCTTTTAAAATAACCAAAAGTAGCTTAGATGCAAGACCGGTGTTTCTTACAAGAAAGGATCACATTAATGCTCATTTTTTAATTTGCTTTTTAGCTTTGACGATTTCAAGAATTGTTGAAATAAGGCTTAAAAACAAATATTCAGTTGATAAAATCCTAAACACTCTTCGCTTAGTTTCTTGCAGCCACATGGAAGCAAATTATTATCTTTTTGATTATGCAGATGAAATTACTGATGACATAAATGATGTTTTTGATCTTAATATTGGGCAAAAATATATGACTCTTGGCGAAATAAAAAATATTTTTGCAAAGGTTAAAAAAAGATGATTTAGTACTACACTCTATGGCAAAAGTTAAACCCCAAAATCCATTCATTATAAATGGATTAAGAGGTTTTTTTGCTTTTTACCTTCCGAAGAAAAGATTTAAATTCCCCCTTTAATCATTTGAGAATACAACTTTCTAATTACTAGTATATTAGTTTTTACAAGTAAAGTCAATTATATAATTAAATTTATAACAATCTCACAAGCGTTTTTGCTATAAATTT
>JAAYPR010000006.1 GCA_012519705.1 Campylobacteraceae bacterium | reverse complement strand
CTATTTCTGCATCTGTTGCTTCTTCTATAACATCTTTGAGAATAAATTTAAACTCATCAATAATTGATTGTGGAGTAATCTTTTCTCCATTTGCTAATCTTTTAGCTAACTCTTTTTTGTCTAGTAGCGACATTGTAAATCCTTTTTATTATTTTATCTTATTTCAAAGGATTTACACAGTTTGGTTGACAGTGCCGAAGTGGAAGCAGTGTAGCTTCATCTTTAGGTATGAGTTCAGCTTCGACAACTTCTTATAGTATGTAAAATACTATTAAAAATCCATATCATCAAATTCATTCTCAATCTTAGCTTCATTACCTCCTGCATCTTTTTGACTATTTATTCTTTCAAATTCAGCCTTCTTAATTCTTGAACTAAAGCTATCCAAGTATTTTGTATATTTTTGGTTTTGTTCTCTAAAGGTTTTAAATTCTCTGGAAAATCTTGACAGAGCATTAAAAGTTTCTCCAATAGCTCCTCCAAGCAGTCTAATCTTTGATGTAATCTGGCAAACTCTTTCAAGACTTGACTCAAGAGCTCTAGTTTTTTGCTCTCCTCTTGTTCTTTTATCTCTAATTCCTTTAATAACTCTTGCTCTAAAAACGTCATACCCATCTCCTTGTAATAAAATTTTAATTTTGTGGTCTTCAAGTTTCCATTTATAATTTTCCATGCTTTTTTGTTTTATTTTTGTATGTTGCTGTTTTTGAAAATCAAGAGAAATATCATTATCTTTTGCATCAACACTATTAACCAATAAATGATGTTTTCTTTTTGGCAACCTGCTAATCTCATTTTTTAGCCATTTGTTTCTTTTTTGCATTTCAATATCAAATTTTCTTTTTAGTCTAGCCAACTCTCTATCTTCGTTGGAAAAATTTTGTTTAAATTTGAAGGTTTTAATTTCTTTTTTCGACATACCATTCTTAAAATAGTTAAAAATATAGCCTTGCTCTTCTTTGGCAATGTATATATTTTTATCCCTTTTATCTTTAAAGTCTCTTGCTTTTTTACCAATATCTTCTTTTATGAGGTTTTCAATGCTTGTAAATTTCTCACTAAATACAATCCCTTTAAACCTTCTGGGTTTTTTTGAACCTGGGAGCTTTACGCTTATATAATCACTTCCTATTCTAGTGACAGCTATTCCGGCATTTTTTAATGAGGATACAATCTCATCTCTAGAGTCAAAATCTCCATTTTGAAATTTTTCTATAAAAATTTCTTCAAGCTCTAAATAGTTTTTAATTAGATTGAGTTCTTTTTTTAAACCTTGCAACATGTGAGCTTTTTCTGGATCTTTTGGGTCTGAAAAATTAAATTTTAAATTTATATAGTTTTGCCAAGAATCAACTAAAAGCATATCAGATTTATGGTAGTATGGGTTAAAAGATAAACCGCTTTCTAAGTCAATTTTTGGAATTGCAAAATTTAGCTCAAGCCGTCCTTTGTCCACGTGCTCGACCCAAAGAATGTTAAATCTATCTCTATATTCTCCAAATATCATATTTTCAAACTCATCTATTATTGTTTGTTTGGTTTTAAACTCAATATTTTGCTCTTCAAAACTTAGACAACCGATAGTGAGTTTTTGTTTTTTGTTTAGGTTTTTAACAATAGCCCTAGTAATAGCCTCATCACCCTTTAGAACATAGGCGGTTTTAGCCTCAACACGATGATTCAATAAATAATCAATTCCTGCCAAGCTACCGCCACTTCTATTTTTGAAAAATTTAACCAACATCGCCAGATATTCTTTTTAAAGATTCGTTAATCTCAATTATTTGCTTTAAAGCGATACCATCTATAGCATGGTTATGGTTTAGATGTTTGGCAATTTAATTTATATTGTTTCCAATTCTAGAAATTTGAGCAATCATCGTTTTATCATATTTGCTAGTAGGTGTCTTAGCCTTAAGTAAAATATGCCTGATATAAGCTGATGGCGTTAGTCCTGCCAAGCTAGAATGCAACTCTAGCTTGGCTTTTTCTTCACTATTTAGACGAATAGATAGTTTGCAAGTGCGATTATTTTTTGTTTTCATGGCACTACTTTTCGCAATCTATAGAGTGTTTTTCAAACCACTCATCGAGTTTATACCTGTCGTATCTTATTATTCTGTTGATCTTTGAATATGGAATTATGCCACGCATTCGGTATTGTGCTTGAGTGTTTATCGCAATTCCGTACTCTTCTGCAACCTCTTTTGTGCTGAGCCAACGTTTTTTACTATCCATAAAAACTCCTTGTATTATTTTTTCATAAATAATACAAGAAAGCTTGATAAAAAAGTTACAAAAAAATCATTAAAATTTAAAAAATTTGTAACTTTTATAATAACGTTACTAGATTCATCTTAATGGCATTATTGAATTAATTTTTTTGTTTTCAAGTGTATATTTTATACTTTCGTCAATCACTACAAGAAAAGAATTTCTGTTTATTTTTGTACCTAGTTTCATATTTCTAAATTCACTTAACAGTTTAAGACTATCATTAACATGCTTTTTGTGTTTACTATATCTTCTATCGAGATATTTCTTATCTATTTCCATACACAATCCGTATTTTTGCAGCTCTAGTATAGAGTCTATAAATTTCTTATAGCTTTTATTAGTGCTATATAAAATATCATTGATTTTAGTTAAAATGTAAAAAAATAAATCTTTAGATAAAAAATATAAGTCATTATTATAAATAACCATATCTTCAATAATATTTTTAATTCTATCAGCAAAAAGTCCTTTTTTGCCCATTATCTCGTTCTCTTTTTTAAGCTCTTTTTTGCATATATCAATCTGTGATTTAAGTTCTTCTTCTGTCTTTGCAAGGATTAAATTTTTAGCATAATTGCTGTCATCAATGAAATAATAGTGTTTAAAAAAATCTATCAGTGCACTTCTAGCGTTTTCGATAACATTTCTTGCTAAAGTAGCAGATACAGGAAACTGCGTAAATTCTGAATCAAAACTCGCATTTACGGCTTCAAGAGTCATATAACTAGCTATACTATCAACAACGCTATTTGGATCCCTTTTAAAAATAACTCCATCTACTGTAATCTCATCCATTTATCCCCTCCAACATCTCAAGTGCTTTACAGCTATTTGTGTATGTATCGTATGTAACATAATTTTTATATGTTACGCCATCTCTTTTGTGCGTTAGGTGGTCTTTTATGATATCGCTACTTGCTCCAAGTTCGTCAAGTGCAGTGCCACTTATATGTCTTGTTGAGTGGAGCTTAAAGTCTTTAAAACCTACGAATTTATCAAGTTTTGCTTTTTGCCTATCTACATTTACAAGACACTTACCGGTTACTGGGCTTGCAAATACCAAACCATTTCTGTCAAATGGAATTTGCATTATTGCCTCTTTTACGAGAGCTGGGAGTGGCTTTTTGTAATCATTTCCATTTTTTGTATCAATCAGATAGTATATATTGCTTTCCAAATCAACATTTTCCCATCTCAGCTCAATAACTTCGCTCTTTCTCCTACCGTAAAGACATAACAGAAAAAATCCTCTCCAAAATGGATCATCTTTGAAAAGCTCCAAAATTCCCATCTTAAGTTTGTAAAATTTACTAACTGCGTCTTTTACTATTGTCTTTTTTGTTGTTTCTTGTACCTTGGTAAGTAGTGTGCAAGGATTTACAGCTATTAACTGGTTGCGAAGTGCTATATCAAAAATTTCACCTAAAATTCGCCTTGTATTATCATATGCGGTGCGTTTTGAGAGAAGTTGAAGCTTTTGCGTTGTTTTGTTAATTTTGCCAACATGCATCAATTCATATATAATGTTATCTATCTGAGCCGCAATTACATCGATAGCAATCTCATTGCCGATGCTATCTTGTAGATATGATTCGTAAAATGCGATATCACTAGAAACTGATTTTTTGCTACTATCTTTTCTGCTTTTCCATATCTCGAACAGGTCATTTACTTTAGTTGTGTCTTTAAATTTCAATCCTTTTGCCCGTTTATTTACGCTGTCTAACCATTTTACAAACTCTTTTTTAGCTTCATTTTTATACTCTCTTTTGCTCCATCCACTGCGAATATCAAGCATAAGAACTTTTATAAAATATCTACCATTTATTACTTTTCTTAGCAAAAACACATTTGATTTTGCTTTGTGGATAAACAATCCCGTATCAACTCTTTCGTAATCACTTTTTACTATTGCCATGATTTTCTCCTAATACAAAAACCCAAACAACCAAAGCGGAATTTTATTGCCACTTCCTATTTCTATTTCATCAGCTACAACATAAGAGTTTGGAATATCTTTTATTTGCTCAAAACCTTTACCTATTTTTTCTATTTTGGCCCCACCTATTTCAAAGATAAATTTATCGTTCACGATAAAATCACCTTGTTTAGGGATGTTTAGCTTGTGAGACTGCTTTAGTTGATTAGCGAAAAATGTCTCTCTGATAGTTCCTATTTTACAATTATCCCCATAAGCATAAATCAAATTTGTATTATTCATATAAATTTTAGCTGGCTTTACAAGTTTGCTTAATCCACTACTTTGCTCATCTATCATATTTATTAGCTTTGCATCATTAAGATAAGCTATATAGTCATAGAGTTTTGCTCTACTGATTTCAGCTAGAGCAGCTATCTTTGTGTAATTAACCTCAAATGGCTCACTAGTACATATAACTTCAAGTAGTTTTTTAAGTTTATAAGTAAATCTTTGCTCAACTAATCCAATGGAGGTTAAGTCTATATCAATGCTTAAATTTATAGTGTTTAGCAAACTCTCAAAGTATGAACTTTTTTTACTGAAATAAAATGGATAATAGCCGTATTTAAGATAGTTTTTAAACTCATTTAAGTCTATTTTTAAAACATTTGCTATATCTTGATGATTGGCTAGAATTTGCTCTAAACTAAAAGCTTTTAAACTCACACCTTTATCAAGTTCTAAAAATTCTCTAAAACTAAGCCCCTCAAGGCTAAAAAGAGTAACTCTACGAGATAAATCTGCTTTAGCGTTTAATATACTTATTGCCGATGAACCTGTAAAGATAACATTTAAATCACTCATATCATATATGACTTTTAGATGACTTGCAAAATCTGTGTATTTATGCACTTCATCAAGAAGTAGATATTCACCACCTCTGTCGTAAAACTCAAATGCCAACTCACTTAAATTTACAGAACTTAAAAATGGATAGTCAAGGCTTATATATAAAGCCTTTTTGTCAAAGCTTTTTAACTCTAGCAACTTTTGAAAAAGTATAGTAGTTTTACCAACACCTCTTGCTCCAACTATGCCGATGAGTTTTTCATCTAAGTTTATCTTGTCATAAAGATATCTTTTATAAGTAGTGTTAAAACTTTTAAGGAATCTCTCTTGATACTGTTCTATAGTTTTTAACATTTGTAGCCTTTAAGTGTAAATGATTATGAACGGTTACATATTAGCATGAATTTTAAAAGTTGTCAACGTTTGTGTACAGTTACAATTTCGTGGGTTTACAGTTTTTGAACTTTAGCTACTAATTTGCCTATTTTATCAAATGCGTTTTACAATACCAGCCTCTTTTTGTCAAGCCTATTTTTACAAATTTTGTTGTTTTTACTATATAAAATTTATATCCAGCTTATACCCAGCCGCTTTTGCGTATGAGTTTAGCGTTGAAATCGTAGGTGAAATTTTGGAATTTAGGCTTTCTAATCTTGAAATATTGCTTTTACTAGTATTCATACGACTAGCCATCTCCTCTTGTGTGAGATTTGCAGCCTTTCTAATCTTGATTAGTTTAAGCTTTAGTTCAAACTCAACCTCTAGTTCGTCATACTCTTTTTTAACACCCTCTTTTTTCAGAGCTTTTTCTCTAAATTCTTCAAATGTTGGTCTCATTGTATCTCCTTTGCTCTTTTTATGATGATTTTCATATCTTTTTTAGGGATAGTATCCGATTTTTTAATGATTGTATGCAAAATAACTATCTCTTTATTTATAACATTGACAAATACACTTCTTGCTATGCCCTCTTTGCCTTTTGCTCTAAACTCAAACAGACCATTTCCAAGCGGTGCACTATGTGGTCTGCCTAAATTTGGTCCAACTTCCCTAGCCATTTCAAATATTCTAAGCAAATTTGCTAGTATCGAATCAGGTAAGGCCAATGTCTCTTCTTCAACATTTTTATCATAAAAGGTTATTTTCCAAATTTCATTTTCCATGGTGAAAATATTATCATATTTGATAACTTTTTGTCAAGAATTAAGTAGCTAAATTTATTATAAATCATGAAACTAAAAGCATTTAAAGTATAAATAGTCATATGCAGTTGCGGTTTATATAGATTCAATACAAAAAACATGCAGAAGTTAAAACCTGTGTCCAAATCAAACACACCGAACTGCAAGTAGTCGTACATGAGCTTTTATCATCTTTTGCCATATATCTAATAAAAACAGGTAATGCAAAATTTAACTTTTTTAGCTATTACTCCATTATCAGGGAGGCAAAAATGCAAACCATCACAAAAAATGTACGCCAAAAACTAATCGTACAAGATAGCTACACAGATTAGCTAAATAAAATAGCTGATGATGCGATGAAAGGCTTAAATTTGGCAAAAGAAAATAAAGCAAGAGCTAAATTTGAAATGATAAAGAACGGAACTTATGTCAGCTCAATTCAATAATAAACCACTTATTCAAAATATGAAATTAGTATTTTAAAAATTTATAAGCACAATCTTTGGAGCTATTAAGCTTAAACACCAAAAACCAGCTATATCTGCGATCTACAAAAACAGTATAAAAACCAATAAGTTATAATTGTTTTAAAAGGATATTGATAAGCTTTACTTAACTAAAATTCTGCTTTGAAAAAGAATTAAAAATTTAGATATAATTTTTCAATGGGTGCCATATTAGGTGCCATCTATTTTTACATTTTTAGCAATTTTAATAAACTTATATAAAACTTAAATCACTAATTTTAGGGGTTTAAACAACAAAATAAACTTTAAGAAATGCTCGGCGTTTAGATTCTGTCTCTAACCACCATTTTTATTTTCAATACAATTTAATCAACATATAAACCACTAAAACAAGGCACTAGCAAACAATTTTCTGCTTTATAAATTTAACACTATTTAATTAAATTTAGGCGTTATAAAGTATTTTAAAAGTATTTTTGAAGAATATAGAATAAAAACTTAATAAAAATAAATTTCTAGCCGTCATAAACGACTAGAAATTTTTAGTTTAGTAGCTTAAATTTTTATAGCTACCATCAAGAAGATTTGCTGTAACCTCAGCTGGTTTTGCAACCCCGATACCTTCTGTTAGTGCTTCTTTTTCAAGCCCTTTATTTGGTAAGTAAAGTGGGCACACTTTAACATCTACTCCTTTTGAAATAAACATTCCAAGCAAGTCTTTTGGTGATTTGTTTGCTGGTTTTTGAGGTTCGCTAACGCTATCTTTTAAAGCCAAATCCCCAGCTTCCCCACAAAGAACGATTCTAAGGTCTTTGCCTTGCTCAAGTACGTTTGAAGCGATAACCATCGCCATCATTTGAGTTTGAGTATTTGGCGAAGTTACCACAATATTCATACCTTTTATCTCATCTGCTGCACTTAAAGAACTAGCAAAAAACGCCGCTATAACTAAATTTCTAAACAATTTAATCATACCTTCTCCTTATATTAAATTTGTGACGATTTTAGCAAAGATTTATAAACATAAACTATCCAGCGACATTTTTATCTTTAAATTTTTTAATAGCCATTAACCAAATTCTATGTATAATCTACTAAAAAAAGGAGAAATTTATGGAAAGATTAAAAACTATATTTTTAATGGTTGGCTTAATGCTACTTTTTATGGCTATCGGAAATGCTATCGGTGGCACTCAAGGTATGATAATAGCCTTTATCCTAGCTGCTGGGATGAACTTTTTTAGCTACTTCTTTAGCGATAAGATAGTCCTAAAACACTACAACGCCATAGAAGTTGACAGAAATCACGCAAGAGGGCTTTATGAGATAGTTGAAAGACTCTCACTTAGGGCTGGAACACCGATGCCAAAGGTTTGCATCATCCCTGACCAAACACCAAATGCTTTTGCAACGGGAAGAAACCCAAACAACGCTGTTGTGGCAGTAACCGAGGGGCTTTTAAATTTAATGGATGAGAAAGAAGTTGAAGCTGTTTTAGCCCACGAGATGAGTCACGTAAAGCACTATGATATCCTAACAGGCTCAATCGCCGCTGTTTTTGCAGGGGCTATCGGTATCTTAGCAAATATCGCTCAGTTTGGTGCTATGGCTGG
>JAAYPR010000003.1 GCA_012519705.1 Campylobacteraceae bacterium | reverse complement strand
TTGTGCACAAAACCGAGACTAAAAACCTAGAAGTTGGAGCGAAAATCCTCCTAAGTGGCGACATAGCAAGACATGGAAGCGTCATAATGGCGGCAAGAGATGAGATAAGCTTTGAAAGTGAGCTAGAAAGCGATGCGAAGTCGCTAAAAGAGGTGGTTTTAGAGCTTTTTGAAAACGGCATAAAACCCCTTGCTATGCGTGATGCAACTCGTGGCGGGATAAGTGGCGTGCTAAATGAGTGGGCTAAGCTTAACGACTTAGAGATAAAAGTTAAAGAGAGCGAGATAAGAGTAACTGAGCCAGTTAGGGGGATTTGTGAAATTTTAGGCTTTGAGCCGTATGACTTGGCAAATGAAGGGACTTTTGTTTTAGCTGTTAGGGAAGAAGAGTGGAAAAAAGCTCTTGAAATTTTACAAAAGCATGATAAAAACGCGAATTTGATAGGCGAGATAACAGGGCAGGGTGCAAAAGTCATACTTGAGACACTTTACGGGGTAGAGAGGTTTTTAGAAGAACCAAAAGGCGAGTTACTGCCTAGGATTTGTTAGGTTTGCGTTGTTGTGACAAGATGGATAAAAAATTTGGCTTTACGCTTCCGTCATTGCAAGGAGCAAAGTGACGAAGCAATTTAGATGTTAAATTTCTAAAGTCATCATTGTAACGAAACAATCTATATTTTGCCGTCATTGCGAGGCGATAAAATCGCCGTGGCAATCCAGTTTTTAAAATTTTAAAGTGCAAGTTTGCAAATTTAAAAAAACACAACAAATTTACAAAATACATAAAATAATATGTAAAATTATACATAAAAAAGGAAAATTAAAATGCATGAACTCTCAATTGTTATAGATTTAGTAGCTCTTTGTGAAGAAAATATGAGAGCAAATAACGCAACCGAGATAGAAGAAGTTCACGTAAAAATAGGGCGTTTAAGCGGGGTAGAGCCTCATCTTTTGAAAGTGGCTTTTGAGACTTTTAAAAAAGACTCTGTTTGTGAAAACGCCAAATTAGTCTTAAATTTACAAGATGTAATTGTCAGGTGCAAAGAGTGCGGGGAGCAAAACATTCTAAAAGAAAATGAGTTTTTATGCCCAAGTTGTGACTCAAACAAACTTGATGTCCTTGACGGCGAAGAGATGTATCTTATGCGTTTAGTTATGAAGTAGGGTAAATTCATATATCTTTGTTTAATTTCTTTAATCTAAAAAACTGTAACGAACCGTGATATTTACCAACCCAAAACCAAAAAAGGACAAATTTGAAAAAGATAGTTTTAGTCCTGTTTTTACTTCTGAATTTAACTTACGCTAAAGAACATAGATTTGAGAATTTGCTAGATGCCATAAGTATCTCTTGCTATACAAAAGATTTTAGCGAGATAAAAGAAATTCTTGACTCTAATGAAAACTTGATAAATGGGGATTATAAAGGGTTTAGAGTTTTAGAATATACGCTTAGCTTAGACAAGTTAAAACCGAGCGAAAAAGACGCTAACCTAACCCTAAAAGAGCCTTACAGTACTTTAGATAGCATTGATTTTCATCTTTGCCAAACTAAAGTTTTAGATATTTTGTTAGATTATAACGTGGAAGTTGAGTATTTTATAAACCAAATTTACACCCCTTTTAGTGCTCTGTTTATGAACAACTCTTTATCAAGCAAAGAAAAGATAGAATTTTCTAAAAAGATGCTTAAAAAATCCAAAAATCCCAAAAAACTTGCAACTATAAATTTGCCAAATATGCCTATAAATGTCGTGGAAGCGTCTTTTTTGGCTGATGAGTTAGAGATGTTTGACGCATACCTTGAGATGGGGCTTGTCTTTGAGGATACTTTGTTTTATATAATGACAGAGCCGTATTTTAAATACCCAGAGATTTTGGATTTCTTTTATGGCAAAGAGATGGGTGGAAATTTAGAAATTCCAAAAACCAAAGAGTTTCAAGATAAAAAAGCTTTATCTCATAAATATGCTTTAGAGTATATCAAATTTCTAAAGTCAAAAAATCACTACTTTGATAAAGATAAAATGAGTGCTTATGCTAAACTTTATGAGTTTATGAAAGCGATGGGAGATAAGGACAATGCGTGGTTACTGCAAATTTTTTCAAGCTATATAAGGTAGAAATATGAGATATCAAAAATGTGAAATTTATGGAAATGAGATGGATAAACTAAAATCCATAAAATCATACGATTTTTACACTTTTACCAAAAACATATCATCAACCAGCCCTTCAAATACACTATTAAGCTCTTTGTAGCGTAAATTTACAATACCGCTTAAACATACACAAAGCGGTATTTGCCTCTCTCTTGCCATAGCAGTAACCACGCAGTCACGCTCTCTTAGAAAAACCTCATCTTTACTTGCAGTCAAATCACAACTATAAATTATCAAATTTGGCTCTACCTCATCTATAAATTCAGTAAGCAACTCTTTTGTTTGCTCTAAAAATCTCTCTTTTGTTATGTTTGGCGGAAAAGCCTTAAATTTGACATTTTCTAAGCCTTTTTCTGTTTCATCATCAGGCAAATTGCTCTTTAACATACACTCAAACGCCCAAAAATTTTGCTCAGTTTTTGCAAGCTCAAACACCCCAACGCTCTTTTTACTACCAAGTGAGATATAAAGTATTTTTAACTCAGGATTATCTTTGTGAAGCTGTAAAATACTCAAGGCGATATCATTATATGGAACACTAGCTTTGCCATCTTTTCTCACATAACCAAAACCGCCAGTTAAATTTATAGCAAAACCTTCATTTATGGCTAAATTTGCAGCCAGATAAGTGCCATAACAAATATGCCTATAAGGCTCTAAAATATACCTATCAATCATACTTAGCGTTACACAAGAGTTAATTTTTAAATTTGTAGCTAGGGCAAGAGTTTCTCTATCGGAACTAAGCTTTTCTAAATAACTTTGGCTGTGAAAAAGTGACATATCAAAACACGGCTCTATGTGTCTTGGAAGTAGTTTTATAAGCTTTGTAGTATTTTTTTCATCAATGATATCGTGAAGTTTTATCATAAAGCGACTTAAAAACAGTTCTAAATTCTCATCGCCATTATATTTCACGCCTTGTGGTAGGTAAAACTCATAACTATCGCTATAAACTATCGGCAAAATTTGAAATTTGCTACTTAAACTAGAGCCGATATTTCTACTAAACTGAAGTCTTGGCACAAAATCCCAGCAAATTCTCTCGATTGCCAACGCCTCGTTTATGCCAAAATCGTGATAAAAACTAAGCTTTTTAAGCAAAAGTGTAGTAGGGGTAAATCTTATCTTACCATCAAGAATAATTTCTGTGTGTGTTTCATTTCTGCCATCATCATATCAATGCTCAAACTCGTTTTTGCTAAGTCTGATTTCATATAGCGGGTCGTCTAAATTTTGTGCATAGAAGCCAACCTCAGTCTCTAGCTCATAATCATATACGCCAAGATTTTGGGATTTTATATCTTTGAGCTCCTTTTCAAAAATCGCTTGGAATTTAACCTGAGAAGCCCTAATATCATCTTCAACTTCTCTAAATTTACTATCTAGCTCCAGCAAAACATCTTTTTCTTTTTGGGTGCAGGTCATACTCTATCTTTTTTTTTAAACTATTTTTCCATCAAACTTAACCCTAGTTTTATGACGAGTTCTTTTTGTTTTATATCGCTACTTGCTATTAAAATCGCAAATAATGCCAAGGTTTTTTGATTTATTTTTATGTTTCCACCCTCATCATAAAGAGCGTTATTTTTCTCTAAAAATAGTAAAAACAAAAACGCCCCGATTCGTTTGTTTCCATCTATAAAGGGGTGATTTTTAAGTATGTTATACATCAAATTTAGAGCTTTTTCTTCACTACTTTTATATAATGGCTCACCGCTAAATGTTTGATAAATCCCTTTTATGATGCCCTCAAGCTCACCATTTCTCTCTACTCCAAAAAGCTTAGACGCTTTACCTTTTGCTAAAAGCTTGGCTTTAAATTTACTGATAGCGTCCAAAACAAAGTCATAGCTTAGCTCTTGCTCACTTTTGCTAAATGCTATCTCAAAGCTTTCTTTATCGTAATTATCAAGGATAGTCCATGTTTTTTCGTATTGCTTTATGATTTTATCTACGCTTAACATATTATTCCTTATAAAAACTAGTATCTAAAATTTTATCTTTGTATTTTTCAAAGCTTTCTATTCTATGTTTTTCTTTAGTAACTTCTATATAACAACACCCGCCAAACATCTCTGCCACGCTCTCTACGTTGTTTGGGATAACTTCGTCCTCATCTGATACGAAAATCGCCATCGCTATCACTATGCTTTTATTAAATTCATAGTCGTATGTTTTGCTTATTTCAGGCGGGATTATATCTGCTAGTTCCCAAGGCTTGAAGCAAGGATTAAAAAGATTTAGTTCACAATACTCATTTTCAGCTATCGCTCTTGCGTAGTAACAACCAAGCGAAGTGGCAACTAGCACTATCTCATCATCTTTTTTGGCAATCTCTTTAACTCTTTTTAATAAATCGTTGAAATTTTCTCTAAATGGCTTGTCCCAGTCCCAACCCAAAATTTCAACATCTACACCAACTGCTTCTTTTAATTTTCCACTAGTTCTAAGCCCATTTGAGCCATATCCGTGAATATAGCATATTTTCATCATAACCCCTTTAAAATATTTGCCTAAATTATAGTCTTTTAACTAGACAACTAATTGTCTGATTTTAAAGATATAATTTTACTAAAGTTAATAAGGATAAATAAAACGAAGAGAATATTATGCAATGTAAGTCAAACTGTACAGCCTATATCTCGCTTCATAAATGCATTACGCTGAAGTTCATTTACTTCTTAATTAATTATATTTGGCTCAATTAAAGTTAAGCTCTAACAAAGGAGCTTTAAACTATGATTTCAAGGATGAAAAATAAGTATATATATCGTTCCAGGATTTCAGAGAAGAAATTTAGAGAAATTATTAAGTATTTCT
>JAAYPR010000002.1 GCA_012519705.1 Campylobacteraceae bacterium | reverse complement strand
TGTAAATTTCGTAAGTGTTAATGGCGAGATAAAACTTAAGGCTAGTGTTTTAGATGAGAGAATTTTAGTCACTAGAAACAAGCCCCAGAGAGATCCAAACACACCACTTTTTAAAGAAATTTGTAGCGAATATAATATAAATGATAAGGTAAATATCAACATCGCTTTAAGCAAAGTTAAGCCTGATGCAATAAAAATTTACAAAGATAGTAAGGCTATAGATTTACTAAAATTCAAAGAGTTTAAAAACTTTGAAGAGATAAAAGAGGCTATAGCAAGCGATGATGTGGGAAATAGACTTCTTAACAACTTCCAAAAAGAGTTTGAGTTTCCAACTGGCAAGATAAAAAACTCTGATAGTTTTTACGCTCTTTTTGATATAGTTTCAAAAGTTTTATTTGGCAAAGACGCATTTTACTTGATAGAGAGCGCAAAAGACTCTATCTTAAAAAAAGGTCCAAGCATTGATTATAAAGAAGAAAATGGCGAGTTTGACACCATTAAATTTATAAGAAGTGGGATGAGTTTTAGGCTTGCAGGCGTGGATAACAATGTCCTTGCTTTTGGGTATGCTGAGAGTTTAATCTACTTTTTAGATAGGTTTTTAGAAAACTATGAGTATGACAACGCCATTATCACGGGATGTTTGTTTGAAGAAAAGATTTTTGCAAACTTTGCCCAAAAACACTTAAAAGCTAAATTTAGTAACTATCTAGGCGTGTGATGTGCTATAAATACAGAGTTTTTGGGGCAGTTCAGGGAGTGGGTTTTAGACCCTTTGTTTATAAACTAGCCCTTGAACTTGACCTAAAAGGCGAGGTTTATAACGACAGCGAAGGTGTTAAAATCACTCTTTTAGGAGATGAGAGTAAAATTTCATCTTTTGAAAAAGCTTTAGTTTCAAATTTACCACCACTTGCAAGAATTGATAAAATAGAAAAAGAGAAAACTTTAGCCACAACAAACTACGAAAACTTTAGCATAATTCCTTCAAAACAGACTACCAAATCAAACCCGATTCTGCCTGACTTTGCTATTTGCGATGATTGTAAAACCGAGTTTTACGATGAGAAAAGCCGATTTTTTCACTATCCTTTTATAAACTGTACAAATTGTGGGCCTAGGTTTTCTATCATAAAAAGCTTGCCTTACGATAGAGTAAATACCACGATGAGCAAGTTTAATATGTGCGAAGTTTGCCAAAGTGAGTATACAAA
Source organism: Campylobacteraceae bacterium (assembly GCA_012519705.1). Taxonomy (GTDB): domain Bacteria; phylum Campylobacterota; class Campylobacteria; order Campylobacterales; family Campylobacteraceae; genus Campylobacter_B. Next base: position 4,486 of record JAAYPR010000002.1, on the reverse strand, counting down.
TCCGCTAAATAGACGCTTTCACGCTCAGCCGATTTCTTGCCCAAAATGCGGTGTTACGCTATCTTTAAAAGATAAAAACGCTAAAGTTTTGGAAAGTGGAAATTTTAACAGCATCATTAAAAAAACCGCAAATTTACTAAAAGAGGGAAATATCTTTGCGATTAAAGGGATAGGGGGCTTTCATCTAGTTTGCGATGCTTTCAATGAAAGCGTGATAAATAGGCTTAGAGAGTTAAAACACCGCCCAAAAAAGCCATTTGCCATAATGTGTAGAGATTTAGAGATGGCAAAAAGCCTAGCTAAAATCTCCAAAAAAGAAGAGGAAATTCTTACTTCAAGCATAAAGCCGATTGTGATTTTAGAGCTTAAAAAAGAGGCAAACGTTCTACTAGATAATATTCCGCCAAATTTAGCCCCAAATTTAAATAAAATCGGTATTTTCCTAGCCCCAACAGGACTTCATCTCGCACTTTTTGAAGAGTTTAAAAACCCAATTATCGCAACAAGTGGAAACTTAAGTGGGGAGCCGATTATCAAAGATGAAGTAACACTATACTCAAAGCTTAATGGAGTTTTTGACTACTGCCTAGATAATGATAGAGAGATTCTAAACCCAAGCGATGATAGTATCGTTCAAATCATAAACGAAAAACCTTTTTATCTAAGAACTAGTAGGGGGATAAATCCAGTGATTTTGCCAACTAGTTTTGAGACAAAAGGGTGCTTTTTAGCCATCGGAGCGGAGCTTAAAAACCAGTTTGCCATCTATAAAGATTCTCAAATTTACATCTCGCCATATATCGGAGATATAAAAAGCGTTGCAAATTTTGAGAGATTTTTAAGTATTTTAGAGCTTTTTGTAAAAAGTTATGACATGAAATTTGATGCTATCATAGCTGATAAACACCCAAATTTCCTGCATACTAAGCACTTTAAAAACTATAAAATTTACCGCATTCAGCACCACTACGCTCACTTAATGGCGACTCTTTACGAGCATAATCTTCCTAATAAAACTTATCTAGGATTTTGCTTTGATGGGACAGGATACGGCGATGACGGCAAAGTTTGGGGTGGGGAAGTGTTTAAATTTAACCATAAAAGTTATGAGAGAGTTTACCACTTTGATGAGTTTAAAATGCTTGGTGGGGACAAAAGCGTAAAAGAAATTTACCGCTTAACTTACGCTATCTTAAAAAAGTATAACCTTGATACAAAATGTCTAAATTTAGATGAAAACTTAGAAAAAAACCTAAGCTTAATGTATGAAAAAAACCTAAACACATTTGAGACTTCATCTATTGGTAGGATTTTTGATGCGTTTTATGCTCTAAAATTTGACCAAAAAACCATAAGCTATGAGGGCGAAGCTGGGATGGTGATGGAGAGTTTATATGATAAGTTTATAGATGATTATTATAAATTTGATATTATCGGCGATAAAATTTGCTATAAAAACGCTTTTGAAGAAGCCCTTAAAGATAAACCAAGTTTAGCGGTAACTAAGTTTATAAATGGGCTAGCGAATTTAATCATCCAAATTTCATTAAAAGAGCGTTTACCGGTAGTTTTAAGTGGCGGAGTGTTTCAAAACAAAACTTTAAACGAAGCTTTGATAAAGAAATTTGATAAAAGCCAAATAGAGTACTATTTTAGCCAAAAAACCCCGATAAATGACAGCGGTATCGCCGTTGGGCAACTTTTTTGGTTTTTATCAAATTTTAAATTAGGAGAAAAATATGTGTAAAGATTGCGGATGTTCTATACCAAGAGCACACTCACATACCCATACCCACGCTGACGGCACAACTCATACTCACACTCATGAACATGATAATTTACATAACCATGAAAATAACTCGCACGAGCATAGTCACGAGCACGCCCATCCAGCGTTAAACGAGAGTAAAACAGTAGAAGTGATAACCAAAATCCTATCTCAAAACGACAAAGAGGCAAACCACAACAGAGCTCATCTAGACGAGCAAGGAATTTTATGTATAAATTTAATGAGTAGCCCAGGAGCCGGGAAAACAACGCTTTTAGAGGCTACGATAAAATCAGGACTATTTAAAATAGGCGTTGTTGAGGGTGATTTAGAGACAAACAAAGACGCTGAGAGAATCATCAAAGCAGGGGCAAAAGCCCACCAAATCACAACTGGAAGTGCTTGTCATCTAGACGCTTTTATGGTGCATGAGGGGCTTCATCACTTGCCACTTGAGGAGCTTGACTTAGTTTTCATAGAAAACGTTGGAAACTTAGTCTGCCCTGCAAGTTATGACGTCGGAGCTCATTTAAACGTGGTGCTTTTATCATCGCCTGAGGGAAGTGATAAAGTTGCAAAATACCCTGTGATGTTTAGAGCGGCTGATTTAGTTGTGATAACTAAGTCATCGGTTAAGCAGTACTTTAACTTTGACACAAAAAATGTTATAGAGGACATTAGAAAACTTAATCCAAGAGCCGATGTTATAGAGCTTGATAGTCTTACAGGCGAGGGCGTTGATAAGTGGCTAAACTACTTGAAATTTAAGATGGAGCTAAGATAATGTGCCTAAGCATACCTTCAAAAGTTTTAGAAATAGATGAAAACAACTTTGCCATAGTTGAAACTCTTGGCGTAAAAAGGGGCGTTAGCCTAGACTTAATCGGCGAACCAGTAAATGTGGGCGAATACGTGCTAATCCACGTTGGCTTTGCAATGGAGAAAATCGACACAAAAGCCGCTGAAGATAGTATAAAAATGTATGAGAAAATCGCCAAAGCGATGGAGGATGGAACCATCGACGAACTTGAGGGCGATATGGGACTAAGGGGTTATCTAGATGAATCTCATTAGCGAGTTTAGAGACAAAACTCACATATTAAACTTATCAAAACTCATTCAAGAAAAGAGCAAAAAACCTATAAATATCATGGAGATTTGTGGTGGACACACTCACTCTATAATGAAATTTGGCATTGACAAACTTGTGGGTGAAAATGTAAATTTCATCCACGGACCTGGATGTCCAGTCTGTGTAATGCCGATGAGCAGGATAGATGAGGGCATCAAACTTGCAAGTATGCAAAATACTATATTTACAACTCTTGCTGATATGATAAGAGTTAGGGGAAGCAACTCAAGTTTGAATGAAAAAAGAGCTGCTGGGTGTGATATCAGAGCTCTTTACTCGCCTCTTGATGCGTTAAAAATCGCTCAGGAAAACCCTGATAAAAATGTGATATTCTTTGCGATAGGCTTTGAAACTACGACTCCAATGACTGCTGTTTTAGTAGAAAAAACTCTAGAACTTGGTGTAAAAAATCTCTCTTTTCATCTAAATCACATCACAGTTCCACCAGCAGTTGAGGCACTTCTAAACGATAAAGAGAGCAAAATTGACGGCTTTTTAGGACCTAGCCATGTAAGCGTGATAATAGGCACAAAACCTTATGAAAATATAGTAAATTTTCATAAAAAACCTGTCGCGGTGAGTGGGTTTGAGCCACTTGATATAATGGACGGAGTGCTAAATTTAGTCCTTCAGCTTGAAAATGGAACTCATGAAATTTATAACGAATACAGCAGAGTTGTGAAGCCTGAAGGCAACCAAACAGCTTTGAGCCTAATAAACAAATATTTCAAACCATGTGATTTTGAGTGGCGTGGGCTTGGGATGATAAAAAACAGCGGTATGACGTTAAAAGATGAGTTTAGCTTTTTAGATGCAAGAGTTAAATTTGATGTAAGTGTAGAGAGCAAACCTGAAAATAGAGCCTGTATTTGTGGGGAAATCCTAAAAGGCAAGGCAAAGCCGTATGACTGCAAAGTTTTTGGCAAAGCTTGTAATCCACAAAACCCTATTGGGTCGTGTATGGTTTCAAGCGAGGGGGCTTGTGCGGCGTATTATAAATATAAAAGAGCATAAATGGAAAAAACTATACTTTTAAGCCACGGAGGTGGTGGGGAAGAGAGTGGAAAACTCATAAATGAAGTGATATTTAAGGCTTTTGATAGTGACATCTTAAGAGAGGCAAACGACTCAGCTTTGCTTAGTCTAGAGTCAAAAGATCTAGCTTTTACAACTGATAGTTACGTGGTAACGCCACTTTTTTTTAGCGGTGGAAACATCGGTAAAATCGCAGTTTGCGGAACTATAAATGACCTAGCTATGGTGGGTGCAAGTGCGAAATATATAAGCTGTGCTTTTATAATAGAAGAGGGTTTTTTAATGAGTGAGTTTAAGGAAATTTTAAACTCCATGAAAGAAACCGCTGACAAAGCTGGGGTGAAAATCGTTTGTGGGGATACAAAAGTCGTTCCAAAAGGAAAATGCGATAAGATTTTCATAAACACAAGTGGCATCGGCGAAGTTGTGCACAAAACCGAGACTAAAAACCTAGAAGTTGGAGCGAAAATCCTCCTAAGTGGCGACATAGCAAGACATGGAAGCGTCATAATGGCGGCAAGAGATGAGATAAGCTTTGAAAGTGAGCTAGA
>JAAYPR010000052.1 GCA_012519705.1 Campylobacteraceae bacterium | reverse complement strand
CAGTTGCAACTGAGATAGATGATGTAAAGTCTCAAATAACAGCCACAAACGCTCACATCGCTGAGTTTAGTGCGAAAATAAAAAGTGCTGGTAAAAAAACAGCTTCTATCAAAACAGAAAAAGAGATGAAAGCGCTTCAAGCAGAAGAAGAGTTTACAAAAGAGCAACTTGCAGCTGCTAACGAAGATATAGAAAAACTTGAAAAACTTGTAGATACAAAAGAGGGCATTAAAAAAGAGCTAAGCGAGAAAAAAGAGCTTCTTTTAGGTGAGTTAGAGACTCTTAAAAACGAGACAAAAGATGAGTTTGAGAGCATTGAAGAGTCAAAAAGTGAGTTTAGTGCTAAAAAGGAGAAGCTTATTAAAGAGATGGATCAAAAAATTATCTCATTTTATGAAAAAGTTCGCAAATGGGCTGGAAATAGTGCGGTTGTAAAAGTTAAAAAACAAGCGTGTTATGGTTGTTTTATGCATATAAATGACAAAACTTACGCAAATATTATAAGAAAAGATGAGATCGTAACTTGTCCACATTGTGGAAGAATTCTTTATAAAGATAGTGAATAAGTGTTTTATAATCTATTTGGCTTTATTGTATGGCTTGTAGCTTTGCCGTTTTTAATACTATTTTCTTTTAAAAAGAAGTATCAAAAAAGCATCCCTGCAAGGTTTTTTCTCTATAAAAACAGCCCTTTAGGGCCAAATGATATCCACTTTCACGCGTGTAGTTACGGCGAAGTGGTAGCACTTGAAAGCCTAGCGTCAAATTTCAAAAACAAAGCTTTTAGCGTTATAACGGCGACTGGATTTGAAAAAGCTAAAAGCATTACTGAAAACTCACGGTTTTTACCATTTGAAAGCTTGCTTCCTTTTTGGCTTACTAAAAGTAAAGTTTTAGTTATTTTTGAAGCTGAACTTTGGCTAAATTTAGTAAGATATGCTAAGAAAAATGGCACTTATGTAATACTTCTAAACGCAAGGATAAGCGATAAAAGTTATAAAAACTATTTAAGATTTAAGTTTTACTATAAGCTGATTTTTAAAAACATTGATTTAGTTTTGGCTCAAAGCGAGCTTGATAGAACTAGGCTTGAGAGTTTAGGGGCTAAAAATATAAAAGTAGTTGGCAATATAAAAAGTGCAAATTTTAAAGCCCCAACTAAAAACTATAAGAAATTTAAAGAAGAGTTTATAGTTATAGCAAGCACTCACGAGGGCGAAGAAGAGCTTATTTTATCAAATTTAAAGCCTTGTGGTAACCAGAAATTTCTTATAGCCCCAAGACACCCTGAACGTTTTGACAAAGTTTCTAAACTGTGCGAAGAGTTTGCTAAAAAACAGGGTTTAACATTTGAGAGATTTACTAGCTCACAAGGGCTTAACTCAGATATCATACTTTTAGATACGATGAATGAGTTAGTAAACTTTTACGCTATAGCAGACAAAGTAATTTTAGGCGGAAGCTTTATAAAAGGAATTGGCGGACATAACCCCATAGAGATAGCCCAGTTTGGAACGCCTATAATAAATGGCAAGTTTTATCACAACCAAAAAGCTCTTTTTAGTTTGGTTGATGGGGTAAATTTCAGCGATTTGTCAAATTTAAACGAGCTATTAAGTTCAAATTTGGAAAAAACTACGATAAAACATAGAGCAAATTTAGATGAAATAATAAATATAATAAAGGAAAGAATTTGAGTAAGGAAAAAGCCTACAAACTTCTTGCCATTCAAGAAGGAATTTCAAACAACGAAGCTAAAAGCTTGATAGATAGTGGGCTAGTTTACGCTCATGGGAAAAAGATTTTGATAGCAAGGGGTTTGTTAGACTCAAAAGCTACTTTTAAAGTTTTAAAAGTTAGTAAGCCAAAAGTTATCTTCCAAGATGAGAAGATTTTAGCTGTAAATAAACCTGCTTTTATGCCAAGTGCAAAGATAGAAGAGATGTATAACTATCCACTTTTAAACAGGCTTGACAAAGAGACAAGTGGGGTAATTTTGCTAGCAAAAAATGAAGAGTTTAAAGAAAAAGCGATAAAAGAGTATAAAAACTTAAATGTAGTAAAAAGATACTTTGCTATGGTTAGAGGAATTGTTACTGAAGAGATGGTTTTAGATGAAAATATCCTTACCATCAAAGGTAAAGGCGAAGCATTTTCTAAAGTCTCACAAAGTGGCAAAACCGCAGTAACAAAAGTTACACCATTTATGGTAAGTGGGAAAAGATCTATCGTAAAAGTAGAGATTAAAACAGGTAGAACTCATCAGATAAGAGTTCACTTAGCACATGCTGGGTTTCCAGTAATCGGCGATGAAAAATACGGTGGAAATGTGGCAAAAAGACTATTTTTACACTCATTTGAGACAGAAATTTTAGGATATAAATTTACAACCCCGCTTGATAGAAGCTTTAATGAGTATGGTTTTGAAATAGCTTAGTTCTTTAACTAAGTTTAAGAGAGTTTATAGTAAAATAATAGCTTTGATTAAATTTTGAAAGGTGAAATGTGTTTGGACAAATTGGTGAATCGTTTAGACAAGCGGTTAATAAACTTAGAATTGTTGATGATGAAAAAGCACTTAAAAATGCTTTAACAACTCTTAGAAAAGCACTTCTAAAGTCAGATGTTCATCACAAAGTAACAAAAGAGCTGATTGATTTAATCGAAGCAGATGTTAGGGCTAACGGTATTGGACAAAAGCAGTTTTTAGATGCTATAAAAGATAACTTAACTAAAGTTTTAAAAGCTCCGGGAAATCAAGGTTTTGTTTTTGCAAGTAAACCACCAACGGTAGTTTTAATGACAGGACTTCAAGGTGGTGGTAAGACAACTACAACAGTTAAACTTGCAAACAACCTAAAACAAAAAAACAAAAAAGTTCTAGTAGCAGCGTGCGACTTGCAAAGATTAGCAGCAGTTGAGCAACTAAAACAACTAACCGAAGCAAACAGCATTGATCTGTTTTATTTAGAAAATGAAAAGAACCCAGTTAAAGTTGCAAAAGAAGCGTTAAGCAAAGCTAAAAAAGAGCTTTATGACGTGCTTTTTGTTGATACTGCGGGTCGTCTTGCTATAGATGAAGAGCTCATGAGTGAACTAAAAGAGATGAAAAATACTCTTAACCCAGATGAAGTTTTCTATGTAGCTGACGCGATGAGCGGACAAGACGGGGTTAGAACAGCTGAGAGCTTTAACGAAAGCCTTGGTATAACAGGCGTAATTTTAAGTAAATTTGACGCTGATACAAAAGGCGGGGTAGCTATCGGTATCGCTCATCAAATCGGAGTTCCGCTACGCTTTATCGGAACTGGTGAAAAAGTAGCTGATATAGAGAGTTTTATCCCTGATAGAATCGTTGGTAGAATTATGGGTGAGGGGGATTTACAAACCTTAGCTGAAAAAACAAGTGCAGTTTTTGATGAAAAAGATATCAAAAAAATGACTAAAAAAATCAAAAAAGGAACATTTACCTTTAATGACTTTTTAAGCCAACTTGAAAGCGTTAAAAAACTTGGAAATATGAAAAACCTTATCTCTATGCTTCCAGGGATGAACAATATCGCAAGTCAAATAGGCGATATGGATTTAGAAAACTCAAAAGAGATAAACCATATAAAAGCGATGATTAGCTCTATGACACCAAAAGAGAGAGAAAATCCAGAGCTTTTAAACAACTCAAGAAAGAGAAGAATAGCCGATGGTGCGGGGCTATCACAGATGCAAGTAAACCGCTTTATCAAGCAGTTTAACAACGCATCAAAACTAGCAAAAAAACTCTCAAACAAAGGTGGTATGAGAGGGCTAGAGTCCATGATGGGTGGACAAAATTTCCCTAGATAATGGGGAGTTTTTTTATGAATAAAGTAGTTTATTTATAAAAAAGCTTATTAAAAATTTAAGGAGAAAATAATGGCAACAGTTGTAAGACTAACTAGAGCTGGTCGCAAAAAAAGACCTTTTTACAGAATCGTAGTAACGGATAGTAGAAAAAGAAGAGATGGTGGTTATATCGAGAGCATTGGTTACTATAACCCAATGACAGAGCCTGAAACTATCAAATTTGACGCTGAAAGACTTGAGTACTGGAAAAGCGTTGGTGCAAAACTAAGCGACAGGGTTGAGAGAATTACAAAATAAAATGGTTGAGAGTTTTATAAAAGAGTATGCTAAGCTTATAGCTGAGTATCCTAGTGAGATTGAGATAGAGACAAAAGAGCTTGAAAACAATCTTTGCGAAATCATAGTTTATGCTAATAAAGCTGACACTGGCAAACTCATAGGAAAAGATGGCAGGATGATAAACGCTATAAAAACTGTCATCGTAGGATATAGAGCAAAAGATCCAACTTCATACAAAGTCACAGTAAAAGCAAAGTAGAGTTATGGAGCTTCTTGAAGTTGCCAAAATAGGCAGAACAGTAGGACTAAAAGGAGCTTTAAAGCTCCATAACAAAAGTGATTTTCTGTCTCAGTTTAAAAAAGGTGCTAAATTTTACCTAAAAGACAAGACGATTTTAGAAATTCTCTCTTTTAACAAAGCAACTTCTCAGGTTGTTTTTAAAGATTTTGAAGATATAAATTTAGCCACAACTTTAGTTAATAAAACCATTTATCAAGACAAGGAAACAACTAGAAAAACTTGTCATTTAAACAAAGATGAGTTTTTTTATTTCGACATTATCGGGCTTAAAGTTGTAGAAAATAATGAGCTTTTAGGCGTGGTTGATGAGATTTTAGAAATTGGCGGAAGTGATTTGTTTAGTATAAAAACAGATGAAAGCTTAGTAAAACAAGGTTTTGCAACCTCTTTTTATATCCCATATCTTGATAATTTTGTGAGTGAAATTTCACTTGAAAGTTCGCAAATCCTAACAAAAAACGCTAAGGCTATCTTAGAAGAGTCATGAAATTTAACTTTATAACTCTTTTTGAGAGTTTAGTTCGTCCTTATTTCGAGGACTCTATTTTAAAAAGAGCAGTTGATAAAAACTTAATTGAGCTAAGCTTTATAAATCCAAGAGATTTTAGTAAAGACAAGCATAAAAAAGTAGATGACTATATGATAGGTGGCGGGGCTGGACTTTTGATGGGGATAGAGCCGTTAAAAGGAGCTATTTGCGAGGCTAAAAAAGAGAAAACTCACATCATCTACCTAACTCCAGCTGGGAAAAAATTTACCCAAAATGATGCAAAAAGACTTGCAAAACTGAATAACATTACTTTTATTTGTGGTAGGTATGAAGGCATTGATGAGAGGGTTGTAGAGAGATATGTGGATGAAGTTTTTTCTATAGGTGACTTTATCTTAACAGGTGGAGAGCTAGGTGCACTTTGCCTAAGTGATGCGATAAGTAGAAATATAGAGGGCGTTTTAGGAAATGCTGAGTCGCTAGAGGTTGAGAGCTTTGAAAACTATCTGCTTGAAGCACCATCTTTTACAAAACCAAATGAATTTGAAAATTCTTTTGTGGTTTCAGAGTTTTTAAAGGGAAACCATGGTAAAATATCGTCTTTAAAAAATAGCATGGCGATACTTAAAACCAAATACTTTCGTCCTGACCTATATCAAAAAGCAAAATCAACGAAAAATTTAAAGGATAAATAATGAGAAACAAGTATATTGAAGCTTTTGAGCAAGCTCAAATTGCTGAAAAAAACGTTCCTGATTTTAGAGCAGGCGATACATTAAGAGTTGCTTTAAGAATCACAGAAGGCGACAAAACAAGAATCCAAAACTTTGAAGGCGTTTGTATCGCTAGAAGAGGAAGCGGAACAAGTGAAACTTTCATCATCAGAAAAATCGGTGCTAACAACATCGGTGTTGAGAGAGTTTTCCCAATTTATGGTGAAAACCTAGAAGAGATAACTGTTCTAAGAAGAGGAAGAGTAAGAAGAGCTAAACTATTCTATCTAAGAAGTAGAAGAGGTAAAGCTGCTAAAATTAGAGAGCTTAGAAAATAATATCCCCTTTAATAGCCAAATTTATCCCCTAAATTTGGCTAAATTTATCATATAAAATCACATTTCCACATATATCAACCTTTCGTTAAACTCTTTATCGTATAATTAAAAATTATTAATATTACAAGGCAGTTTATGATAAATAGTATAAAAAACGAAGTTAGAAAAGTTGTAGTTGGTCAAGAAGAACTTATAAACTCCCTTCTTATAGGGCTTATCGCAAATGGACACCTTTTAGTTGAGGGTGTGCCAGGACTTGCAAAAACAACGGCTATTAACGCTCTTGCAAAAAGCTTAGGGATTGACTTTAAAAGAGTTCAGTTTACCCCAGACCTACTTCCAAGCGACATCACAGGAACAGAAGTTTATAACGTTAAAACAAGTGAGTTTAGTGTAAAAAAAGGTCCTGCTTTTACAAACCTACTTTTAGCTGATGAGATAAACAGAGCTCCATCTAAAGTTCAGTCAGCCCTACTTGAAGTTATGCAAGAAAAGCAAATAACAATAGGCGAAAAAACTTTCAAACTAGATCCACCATTTTTAGTTATGGCTACTCAAAACCCAATCGAACAAGAAGGAGCTTACAGACTTCCAGAAGCTCAACTAGACAGGTTTTTGATGAAAGTTCTAGTTGATTACAACACTTATGATGAAGAGCTTGAAATCATAAATAGAGTAGTTGTAAAAGGTTTTGGCGAGATAGAACAAGTTGCGAAAAAAGAGGATATTTTAGCCCTAAGAGAAGAGCTTAAAAATGTTCACGTAGATGAAGAAGTTAAAAAATATATGGTAAGTTTAATCTTTGCTACAAGAAAGCCAAATGAGTATGGCTTAGGCGAGTTTAGTGAGTTTATAGAGTTTGGAGCAAGCCCAAGAGCAAGCATCGACCTTTATAAATCAAGCTGTGCGTTAGCTATGATAAATGGCAAAGATTTTGTAACCCCGCTTGATATTGCAAATGTTATAAAAGGCGTTTTAAGACACCGCATTATTCTAAACTACAAAGCAAGAGCAAAAGATATCACACCTGATATGGTTATAGAGCACATTGTTGAAGCTGTAAAGGCACCTTAATTTATGGAAGAAAGAGCAAAAGAGCTTTTTTTCAAAGCTAAGAAAAATGTTTTTAACTCAAATTTTGGTCTAAATGAGAGCCATGTAAAAGGCGAAGGGCTTGATTTTAGAGAGATAAAAGAGTATGAAGCTGAAGATTTAAAAAGAATAAACTGGAAAGCCAGTGCTAAAAGCGGTCATCTAAAAGCAAATGTTTATAATGAAACAAAACAGATGAATATCATAGCTGTTTTGATGCTAAGTAGTGGGCTTAAATTTGGCACCTTTAGACAAAAAATTGATCTTGCGGCTGAAGTTTTTGGGCTTTTAGGGTTTGCTGCTACTGCTTCTAAAAACCTCTTTTTCCCACTAATTTTTAGTGATGATATAGAGAAATTTTACGAGCCGATGAGTGAGTCAGGGGAAATTTATGAGATTATAAAAGACACTTTAGACGCAAAGCTACTTGGCAAAAAGCTTGACTATCATAAAATGTGCGATACTATAAATCACGTTATTAAAAAAAGAGCGATGATTTTTATAATAAGTGACTTTTTAGATGAGCCAGATTTGCTTGAAATTTCCTTTCATAACGATATTTATGCCATTTGTTTAAGAGATAGGTTTGAGGAGAATTTAAGCAAACTAAGCGATGCTCAAGCTATTGACACAACAAATTTAGACAAATTTGAGCTAAATTTAGATAAAGCTAGCATTAAAAGATACAAAGAACTTTTAAAAGCTCATGATGAAAAAACTAAAGGGCATTTTTTAGAAAATAGAGTTGCCCATGGTAAAATTTACACAGATGAAAACGCTCTATTTAGACTGATAGAGATAATGAGAAGGTAGAGATGGAAGGTTTAAAAGATATAAAAGGCATCGTAGAGATGCACTCAAACTGGCTCTATTTTTGGATAGGTTTGGCTCTTTTGCTGACTGCTGTTTTACTATACTCTCTATTTAAAATTTATCAAAACAAGCTTCCTAAAAAAAGAAAAAAACCAACTTTAAAAGAGCTAGCTTTTAAAGAGCTTCAAAGTATAGATTTTAACGATACAAAGATGGTAGCGTATAAATTTACACAAAATTTCAGCTATTTTTTAAATGAAGAAAATAGCTCTAAATTTGAAGAGCTAGAAAAAAGACTTGAAGTGTATAAATATAAAAAAATAGTTCCAGAGCTAGATGAGAGCTTAAAAGATGAGATAAAAAGCTTAATAGGAGGCATAAATGATAACATTTGAGTATCCTTTTGCCTTTGGCATAATTTTGCTTTATATTATAGCTTTATTTTTTTTCAAACCAAAAAAAGAGGCGTTTTATTTCTCAAACGTTAAGATGCTAAAGTCCGCTACTAAAAAGCAGGGATTTTTAGTAAAAGCACTAAAGTTTTTAATCATCCTAGCCCTTAGCACCGCTCTTGCAAGTCCTATCAAAAAAGATACCATTAGCACATCTGAAAGTAGCGGATATGAGATAGCTTTGATGCTTGATATGAGTGGGTCTATGCAGTCTATGAACCGCTTTGAGATAGTAAAGTCGATTTTAAGTGACTTTATAGATAAAAGGGAAAATGACGTTCTAGGACTTAGCGTTTACGGCGACTTTGCCTATATAGCAGTGCCTCTGACATATGATAGAGAGAGCATAAAAAGGCTTCTTGATAGGATAAAACTAGGGATGGTTGGAACAAAAACGGCACTTTATGAAGGGCTTTTTTTAACAACAAATTTATTTAAAGATAGTACCGCAAAAAATAAAATTATAATTTTACCAACAGATGGAGTAAACACCGTAAACTCAGTTCCAGTTGAGACAGCTATCGCTATGGCGAACAAATACGGCATCAAAGTTTACACTATAGGAATCGGAGCGGAGGATAACTATCAAGCAGAAGCAATGTCGATAATCCTTGGCTTTATAGCTAAAAATACAGGCGGTAAACATTACTACTCAACAGGCACAGCTGAGAGTTTGCAAGAAATTTATGATGATATTGACAAACTTGAAAAAAGTGAGATAAAAGGGGATAGATATAGTAAAAAAACTTACTATTTCGAGCCTTTTTTATGGATAGCTTTTGGGCTGATGGTTGTTTTGTTTTTGGTAACAAATAGGAAAAAAGATGTTTAGTTTTGCAAATTTTAGTTTTGAGAATTTATGGGTTTTAGCACTTTTAGTAGTGCCTTTTGCAATGCTATTTTTAGTAAAAAGGGCGAGTTTATTAGAGAATTTATTTACTAAGGAAGTCTTAAAAGAAATTTATGTTAAAAAACAGGGTTTTTCTAAAAAAACTAGGGCGTATTTGCTGATTTTATCCCTTGCTTTTCTTATCATAGCCCTTGCAAGACCGATCAATGACAACGGCGAGATAGAAGTAAATGAGAGTTATATAGATGTGGCGATTGGGCTTGATATCTCAGCATCTATGAGTGTGGATGACCTTTTTCCAAACCGCTTTGAGTTTGCCAAGAGAAAGATTTTTGACTTCATAGATTCAGCAGATGATAAAAGAGTAGGGGTTGTAGGATTTAGTGGGAGAGGGTTTTTGATTTCACCACTTACAAGTGACTTTGGCTCGCTAAAGTATCTTGTTAAAAATCTAAATTTTGACTATCTAAGCCTAAAAGGCACAAGCATAATGGAGCTTCTAATGTCAGTAAGCGACCTTTACAGCGATACGCCTAAAAAAGCTCTAGTTATTTTCACAGATGGCGGGGATAATGCTGATTTTACAAAAGAGATAGCTTTTGCTAAAAAGCACAATATCACAGTTTTTATATATATGGTGGCGACAAATAAAGGCGGGCTCTATATGGATGATAGCGGAAGTATGAACCTACTAAAAGCAAATGAAGAGATTAAAGACCTAGCTTTAAAAAGTGGCGGGGCGTATATGAGACACTCACTTGATGGGCTTGATATGGCAAGACTAAATGAGATGATAAGTGCTAAATTTGAAAGTGGAGAAGAGAAAGAAAAGGTTATAAGAGACACAAAAGAGCTATTTTACTATCCGCTTATTTTATCTATAGTTTTCTTTTTTATGGCGAATTTCTCACTTCCAAATTTTAAAAAGGAGGCAAAATGAGAGTTTTACTATTTTTACTACTATCTTTAAATTTAAGTTTTGCTGGACTATTTGACTTTTACTATATCAACAAGGCTGAAAAATCCGCAGAAGAAAAAGACTACTACACAGCTAATGAGTACTACTCAAAGTTAGAAGGCGATGAAGCTTTGTATAATCAAGGCGTTTCGCTTTATAAAATGGGAAATTATAGCGGGGCGTTAGAGAAATTTAGCGAGGTAAACTCTACAAAGTTGGAGTTTGAAAAACTTCACAATATGGGAAACTCATATGCGTTTTTAGGAGATAGGGAAAATGCGATTATCTCTTATGAAAAAGCTTTAGCTATAAGAGAAGATAAAGATACAAGGTTTAATTTAAATCTTTTAAAACGCGAACAAGAAGAGCAAGAGAAAGAAGAAGAAAAAAAAGAAGATGAAAAGATGAACGAAGAGCAGGATGAAGAGGAAAAAGCAGATAAAGAAAAAGAAGAAAATGATGAAAAAGACCAAGAAAAAAAAGAAGATAAAGAGTACGAAGACACCGAAGAGTCAGGAAAACAAAGAGAAGCTTTCCCAGAAGAGCAAGGCGAAAAAGATAGCGATAAAGATAGCGACAGGGAAGATTTTGTAGAGTCAAGTGATGACAAACAAGGTGGCGATAAAAAAGTTACGATAGAAAACGAGCCAATAAGTGAATTAGAAGAGAATAGATGGCAAAGAGAGTTTGATAGCAGAAGGCTCAATACATTTATGTTGCCACTATATAACGAGGGAGAGGATAAAGAAGATGAGAAAAAGCTTAAACCTTGGTAAGATAATTTTAATACTATTTATAAGTTTGAACCTAAACGCAAAAGTAAGTTTAGAGCTTGATACGCCAGCTATCTATAAAGGAAGCGTGGCAACTTTTACTATAACGGCTGATGGGGAAAATGTAGAGTTTCCAAGCATTACAAATGTTGGTGGATATCCGATTATCGGCACTTCAAGCTCACAAAGCCTAAGCGTTATAAATGGTAAAAGAGAAAAAACTCTATCAAGAAGTTATAATTTTAAGCCTGATGGAGACGTTACTCTGCCTAAATTTGAAGTTAAAGTTGACTCTCAAATTTACACTACAAATGAAGCAACTATAAATGTCTTAGAGCCAGTTGTTAGTAAAAGTGGCGATGAGTTTGTAGTGGAGATGAGACTAAATAAAATCAACGTTCACGTTGGTGGAAACGTAAGGCTTGATATAGATTTTAAAAGAAGGCTAGATGCTAGGTATGATAGATTTGACTACGACCATCCAGACTTAGAAAACTTTGTTGTAAGACCTGTTGGGGAGGTGAGTCAAAGAACAGAGGGCGAGTATATAGTAGATACTCTTAGCTTTTTACTTTTCCCGCAAAAGTCAGGGTACTATGAGATAAAGCCTTTAACCGCTAGATTTGGTAAAGCTAAGAGTGGGTTTAATGATCCGTTTTTTAGTAGTTTTTTCCCAGTTGATGTAGAGTGGCAAAAGGTGTTTTCAAATACTTTGTATTTGGATGTTTTACCACTTCCAAATGGAGTTGTAAATATTGGTAAGTTTGAAATTTCTTCAGAAGTTGATAAAGTAAAAGCAGATGAGAATGAGCCTGTAAATTTAACTCTAACTATAAAAGGGGTTGGAAATATCAACGATATCCCTAAATTTGACTTAAACTTGCAAGAAGCGGTTGTTTATGCAAAAGAACCAGAGATTGAGATAGGTATGGTTGGAACTGAGTTTGGTGGTAAATTTGTGCAAAAATTTGCCATTGTGGGAGATAGTAACTTTACCATTCCAGCTTTTGAGTTTAACTATTTTGATAAAGATTTAGATGTGGTAAAAACCATAAGAAGCAGCAGTCATTTTATAGCGGTAGAGAGTCAAGCAAAAGATGCTGGACTACCAAAAGTTGAAACTATAAATGATAGTTTAGTTGCCCCAACTGTTAAAGAGGTAGTTGTGGAGAAAAACTCATATCTAAATTTACTAATCGGCTTTATAGCTGGGATTTTAGCTTTTTATCTATTTGACATTTTTAAAAATAGACCAAAAAGAAAAGCTAAAAAAGAAGCAAACATCGAAACTAAAATAAAAAAAGCAAAAGATGACAAAGCTCTATTTTGCCTACTTCTGCCATATGCTAGAAGTAGTGAGCTTGTAGATGAAACTCTGCGTAAACTGGAAGAAAACCTATATAAAAACGGCTCTCATAAGATAGATAAAAAAGAGTTAATAGAGTATTTTATAGAGCTAAAAGAAGAGATTTAAAAGTGGTGCAAGTATTATAAGTGGTTTATAATACTTGCATTATATGCCGCTCCAAAACCGTTGTCTATATTTACAACACTTATGCCGTTTGAGCAGCTATTTAGCATAGATAGAAGTGCTGAGATGCCACCAAAACTTGTACCATACCCAACACTTGTTGGAACGCCTATAACAGGGGCTTTTACAAGTCCAGCTATCACGCTTGGCAAAGCTCCCTCCATCCCAGCGATGACTATTATAACTTTTGCTTTTTGAAGTTTTTCAAGGTTTAGAAAAAGTCTATTTATCCCAGCCACGCCAACATCAATTATTTTTTTAGTTTTGTTTCCTAAAAAAATGGAAGTTTCATAAGCCTCTTCCAAAACATAGCTATCAGATGTCCCAGCTGAAACTATGGCAATATAACTTTTTGTAAGTTTTATCTTTTGATTTAAGATAGTTATAGTTTTTGCAGTTTTGTTAAATTTTATGTTTTTATGGTGCTTTTTTAAAAGTTCAAAAACCTCTTTTGAGGTTCTAGTTATTAGGATATTTTCATCTCTCATATTTTGAGTTATTTTTAAAATCTCTTTTTTGGTTTTGCCAGCCCCGTAAATTATCTCAGAGTTGCCATTTCTTAGCACTCTTTGCTTGTCTATCTTAGCACAACCAACATCATCAAATGGGTAGTTTTTGAGTTTTTTTATAACATCTTTATCGCTGATTTTATCGTTTTTAATTTGATTTATTAAGTTTAAAATTTCTTCTTCTCTCATTTTAAGACCTCATTTCTAAGTCCTTTTAAGTCAAGTAAAATTTCCCCACCACCTAAAATTTCATCTATTTCTTTAACTAAATCTTTAAAATTTGCACTAAATTTAACCATATCTTTATAACTCATCTCAAGCTTTAAATTTACACCATCAAACCTTGCTCTTATGTTTTTTAGCTTATTTTCTTTTAGTAAATTCTCTACTTTTTTAACTAAGTTTATATCACATTCGCTAAATTTATAGTTATATGGAAATCTCGTTAAAACGCAGGAATTTGATGGTTTGTCAAAGGTGCTTAAACCAAGCTCTTTTGACAAAGCTCTTACTTCATCTTTTGTTAAATTTTTAAGGGGTGAAATAACGCCAAGTTCGCTAGAAGCTTTAAGTCCTGGTCTAAATTCGTTTAAATCATCTTTATTTGTTCCATCTGCCAAATTTGAAAAACCTAAGTTTTGTGCGAATTTTAAAATTTCAGTAAATAGATATTTTTTACAGATATAGCACCTTAAATTTGGATTATTTTTCATTTCTTTATGAATTGGAAGTTCTAAAATTTGATGATTTATGCCGTGCATTTTTGCAAAACTTATGGCATCTTCTGTCTCGCTCATATAGTGTGTTTTGATAGTCACAGCTAAAGCTTTTTTACCCAAAACATCACCGGCGATTTTTGCTAACAAAGAGCTATCAACTCCGCCTGAAAAAGCAACTATTAAGTTATCAAGCTTTGAAATTTGAGCTTTTATCTGCTCTAGTTTTGCCGTATTCATTTAAAGTTTCTTCTTTTATCTCTTTTATGGTTTTGCCGTGTTTTTTAGCTAGGATTTTACACTCATCAAACTCAGGTTTTACTTTTAAATTTCCAAGAGGCGTTTTTGAAATTTTAACACTAATTTCGCCGTATTTTGTCTGGATAGTTTCACTTTTTCTAGGAAGTTCAACTTTTGTAATCTCATATTTTCTAAGCCCTATGGTTGAGCTATTTTCAAAGATTAGATTCTCTAAATTTAGAGAATCTTCATTTTTACACAAAACGCTTAGTTTATAGCCGATTCTTCCTTTTTTCATAAAAATTGCCGAGCTATATACATCTAAAGCCCCATTTTCAAAAAGCAGTTCACAAAGAAAAGAAAACTCCTCAGCGTTCATATCATCTATATTTGTTTCTATAATAGTTTGAGTTTCTTCGCTACTGTTTTGCAACTTTTCGCAAATCATAACTCTTAGTAAATTTGGAAAACTAGCATCTTTTGTGCCAGCTCCGTAGCCAATTTTGTGAATTTTAAAGCTTAGTTTTTCATCAAAGCTTTTAGCGATGGTTTTTATAATCCCAGCCCCAGTTGGAGTTGTAAGTTCAAAGTTTGCTTTACCTAAACTAACAGGAATATCTTTTAAAATTTCGCAAGTAGCAGGAGCAGGGACGCTCAACTCGCCATGGTCACACTTTACAACCCCGCCACCAAGCTCTACTTTTGAACTGTAAATTTCTTCAATTCCTAAATACTCCAAACAAACTGCCGCTCCCACGATATCTACGATGGAATCAACTGCTCCAATTTCGTGAAAATGAACATTTTCTACGCTAATATCATGAACTTTAGCTTCAGCCTTTGCTATGGTTGTGAAAATTTCTATTGAGAGAGTTTTTACAAACTTGCTTAAATTTGAACTATTTATAATTCTTTTTATCTCTTTGAAAGTTCTAGCGTGAGTGTGGTCATCATAACTTACGTCAAATTTTATGCCTAAAATTCCTGATTTTAAAACTTTTTTGTGTGAAATTTTATGATTTAAATTTAGCTTCTTAAGTTCGTTTTGCAAATGCTTAAAATCAACGCCTAAGTCAAGCAAAGCAGCGATATTCATATCGCCACTTATCCCAGAAGTGCAATCATAGTAAAGAACTTTTGACATTTTAAACCTTTGGAACTGTCATAGAACCAGCTGGTAAAATGATAACTTCAGCATCACTTCCTAGCTCGCTAAACGCATCATCAACTGCTTTTTGCAAGTCATGATAAGGTTTGAAATGCACATCTCTCATCTCTTCATCGCTTAAATCACTCACCGCCCAAGTCTTAGCCCAAAGTGAAATTTCAGCCATTTTAGCGGCTTTGTGATACCCTAGTTTATACTCTTTTTCTATTTTTTCTAAAACCTCTTTTGGAGTTGGGGCTGATGCCATCAAATCATAAAATGTTTTTGGGCCAATTCCGGTTCTACACTTTGCAACGGTTATCAAAATCCCTCCATCTTTTAGGGCAAGCTTCCCATTGTCCATAGCTTTTTGTGACTGATACAAATCCACATCCATAGGATATGGAGCTACTGAGATGACGATGTCGGCTTTTCTGGGAATCTCAACGCAAAAAACTTCATCGGCTTTTTTTATACAGTCATAAAATGAGTCGTTTAAATCCCCAGAACTTACATGATAAATGCCATGGTCTCTATCTAAAACGCTCATTATGGCAAAGATGTCGATACCGCTTAAAACTTTCATCGCATCAACCATATCTTCATGCACGGGGTTTCCATCAAGTTTTAAAGCTTTTGCATCAAGGCTAAGAGCGAGTTTATGGTTTTGAGTTATAGTATCATACGCAGCAGTTCCTGGCAAAAATGCTTTTCTACCGCCAGTATAACCAGCAAAATAGTGTGGCTCAACAGAGCCTATAACGATAACTTTTTTAGCATTTGCAACGATTTTATTTAGATACATCTGAGTTTTGTTTTTTGACTCACCTAAATAAACCATCTCATCATCTTTAGCGTTATGGCTATGAACTTCGCCTTTTTTGCTTATCTCTTCATAAATTTCTTTAGAAAATATCATCTCATACTCATCCAAAGTTGGGTCTCTATGACAGCCATTTGCTATGATAAAAACTTTATCTTTATCTTTAATTTTTGGATAAATTTGCTTTAAAACTTTTGCAGTTGGAGTAGGGCGAGTGCCATCATTTACTATCACAACTATTTTTTCATTGGTGTTTATAAACTCATCAAATTTTGCTTGATTTAGAGGAGTGTTTAAACCATCTTTTATAAGTTTTTCCTCATCAAATTTATCAACTTCATTTGGCTCAAAAATGCCAATTAAGTTTTTTTCATTTAAATTTAAAGTTAGTTTTTCATCTTTTCCATAAGGTAGTGTAATGTCCATAAATAGCCCCTTTATGATTTATATAAGTTATATATTATCACTTTTTTTAGCTTTTAAGTGGCTTAAAATTTAAATCATTAATAAAGTTGATAAATTATAAATAAAATTTAAAATTTTATTTATTTTTAACATAAAAAAGAGTAAGATAACACCTATAATCTTTATGATAAAAGGAGAAGGTATGAGTCTTTTAACTGGACTTAGTGAGAGCACTCAGTTTTTAATACAACTGATTATAGTGCTTTGGTGTTTGTTTTATGGTGCTAAAAAAGGTGGTATGGCACTTGGTATTTTAGGGGGTATTGGTCTTATAATCCTAATTTTTGGATTTAACTTACAACCAGGAAAACCAGCTACCGATGTTATTCTTACTATTTTAGCGGTTGTTGTCGCAAGTGCGACCTTGCAAGCAAGTGGTGGACTTGACGTTATGCTTCAAATCTCAGAGAGAATTTTGAGAAATAACCCAAAATATATCTGTATCTTAGCTCCAGTTATCGGTTGGCTTCTTACTATACTTTGCGGAACAGGACATACTGTTTATACTCTGCTTCCAATTATCTATGACATCGCTATCAAAAATGGCGTTAGACCTGAAAGACCGATGGCGGCTACGACAGTTTCATCACAGCTAGCTATTATAGCAAGCCCTGTTTCAGTTGCTGGTGTTTCTATGGTTACTATTATTTTAAACCACGGTGTAGTAATAGAAGGGTTTAATAGTTATGTTGACTTACTAAAACTTACTATCCCAGCTACTTTAATAGGTGTGTTGGCAATAGGATTTTGGTCTATGTTTAGAGGAAAAGACCTTGATAAAGACGAAGAGTTCCAAGAAAAAATCAAAGATCCTGAGTTTAAAAAATATGTTTACGGCGAAACTGCTACTGTTCTAGATAAAAAACTTCCAAAAATTAACTGGGTTTGTATGTGGATATTCCTAGCGGCGATTGCAATTGTTGCGATTGTTGGTTACTTCGATGAACTTCGCCCTGCATGGCCTAATGCAAAAGGCGATATGAAACCACTTGGAATGACTCCGACTATTCAAATCTTTATGCTTTTTGCGGCAGCTATTATAATGATAGTTTCAGGAATCAAATCATCAAAGATTGCTAAAAATGAGATTTTCCACAGCGGTATGGTTGCATTAGTTGCGATTTATGGAATTTCATGGATGGCTGATACTATGTTTAAAGCTCATATGGATCTTCTAACAGCAACTCTAGGTGAGTGGCTAAGAGCAGTTCCTTGGGCATATGTTATCATTGGTATTTTAATTAGTAAATTCCTAAACTCTCAAGCAGCATCAGTTGCTACATTTGTTCCATTAGCTTTAAGTATAGGAGTTGACCCAGGTATCGTTATCGCGTTTGCTGCGGCTAACTATGGTTACTATATCCTTCCAACTTACCCAAGCGACTTAGCTGCTATCCAGTTCGATAGAAGTGGAACAACAAGGATTGGAAAATACGTTATAAACCACAGCTTTATTATCCCAGGATTAATAGGTGTATTTACAGCGTGTGCTGTTGGATATGTTTTAGCTAAAATGTATGGCTATCTTTAAGATTAAAAAGTTGTGGTAGTTTTACCACAACTTTTTAGATAGAGAAAGGAAAAAGATGAAAGTAGTTAAATATAACGACATCGTAGAAGGGGTTGCGAAGCTTTGCAAAGAGGCGTGTTGTGTAGTAGCACCTGATTTAAAAAAAGCTTTTGAAGATGCAAAAGAGAGTGAAGAGTCACCGCTTGGTAAAAGCATTCTTGACACAATCCTAAAAAATGCTGAAATTTCAAAAAACTCTGGCATTGCAATTTGCCAAGATACTGGAATGGCTGTTGTGTTTTTAGAAATCGGTCAAGATGTAAGAATTGAAGGCGGATACATTGAGGATGCTATAAATGAGGGTGTTGCAAAAGGATATACTGAGAGTTATCTTAGAAAATCAGTTGTAAATGATCCAGTATTTGATAGAAAAAACACAGGTGATAATACCCCTGCTATCATTCACACTAGGATAGTAAAAGGCGACACATTTAAAATAAGACTTGCTCCAAAAGGTTTTGGAAGTGAAAATAAAAGTATTTTAAAAATGCTAGTTCCAGCTGATGGGCTAGAGGGCGTAAAAGAGCTGTTTTTAGAAGCTGTAAAGCTTGCTGGACCAAATGCCTGTCCTCCTTTAGTTATAGGTGTTGGAATTGGCGGAACTATGGAGCAAGCCGCTCTACTAGCCAAATACGCAGCCGCTAGAGATGTGGATAGCAAAAATAGCGACCCAAGATATGCAAAACTTGAAGAGGAGTTTTTAGAACTAGCTAATAAAACAGGAGTTGGACCTCAAGGACTTGGCGGAACAACAACTGCTGTAAAAGTAAATATCGAGTGGTATCCAACCCACATAGCTGGTCTTCCTGTGGCTATAAACATAAACTGTCACGCAGCAAGACATGCTGACTTAGAACTGTAAGGAGATAAGATGTCAGAAGTTAAAAGAATAACCGCACCTTTTGATAAAGATGTTGTAAAGTCCCTAAAAGCAGGGGATAACGTGCTAATAACTGGAACTTTAATAACCGCAAGAGACGCAGCTCATAAAGCTTTAACTGAAACTTTGGCAAGAGGCGAAGAGCTTCCGATGGAGTTTAAAAACCAAGTGATTTACTATGTAGGGCCAGCTCCAGCACTTCCAGGATATGCTATCGGCTCAGCTGGGCCAACAACAAGTGGCAGGATGGATAAATACACTCCAACTATGCTTGATATCGGCGTTAGTGGCATGATAGGTAAAGGCTATAGAAGTAAAGAAGTTGTTGAGAGTATGAAGAAAAACTGTGCTGTTTATATGGTGGCAATCGGCGGAACTGGGGCGTTGATAAGTCAGAGCATTAAAAGTTATGAAGTTTTAGCTTATCCTGAACTTGGACCTGAAGCGTTAGCAAAAATTGAAGTTGTAGATTTCCCAGCGATAGTTGCGATTGACTGTGAAGGAAATGACTTTTATGAAGTAGGTCAAGCACCTTACAAAAAAATATAAAATTTGAGCCATAAATTTGGCTCAAATTCTTCTAATAATTTCTTCTAAATTTATTTATTATTTCTATCTCTTTTATTTCTAATAAACCAAAACTAAAGAGTTATTTTTAAATCACTACAAAGTATTGATATTTATATAAATTTGGCTCAAATTTATGGCTCAAATTCCTTTTAGAAAAGAAGCGAACCACCAGTTCCCTCGTCATATCTTAAATCTCTTGGAAGAGTCTCTTGGTATGGAAGAGGTGAGGTTTTAGTATATAGCTCTTCTTGTCCTCTAAAAATGCGGTGATAAACTCCCTCTGGGACGTCAAATACTCTTTTTGTCTCAGGGAAAGCTACTAAATAATCATCCATAAATTTCTTAAACACAGGAGCTGAGCTTCTTCCCCCAACTTCAACGTTTCTCATCGGAGTATAGTCATCATTTCCATACCAGACCATAACTAAAAGTTCAGGCGTATATCCACAAAACCAAGCATCAATGTTGTTGTTTGAAGTTCCAGTTTTTCCAGCTACTTCGATACCATCAACTCTAGCACTTCTACCAGTTCCTTTTGCCACAACACCTTTCATCATATCAACCATAAGATAAGCTTGTTCTGGCTTTGTAGCTTCTACTTTTTCAGCTTCAAATAGAGTTTTTGCCCCAGCAAAGCTCTCAGCTCTAACTATAAACTTAGGTGTTGTAGCAACCCCACCACCTGGGAAGATGGAGTAAAACCTTGAGTACTCAAGCGGGGAAATTCCATAACTTCCAAGTGAGACTGATAGAGCATAAGGCATATTTCTAAACCCTATACTTCTAAGTTCATCAACGACATTTTTCATACCTAAAGAGTACATTAAATTTACAGTTGCTAGGTTTCTTGATTTCTCTAATGCTGTTCTCATAGAGATATAGCCATCATAGTTGTTTGAGTAGTTTTTAGGCGTCCAAACAGTTGTCCCATCATCAAAAGTTCTTGGGATATCTGGAATTTCACTTGCAGGTGAAAGCCCTGAGTCAAGACCAAGCTGGAATATAAAAGGCTTAAAGCTAGATCCTGTCTGTCTGGTGCTCTGAGTTGCACGGTTAAAGTTGCTCTCCTGATAGTTAACTCCCCCAACCATAGCTAAAATATCTCCAGTTATAGGATTTGTGACAGTTATAGCTCCGTTTAGGTTTGAAGCGTTTGCATCTTTGTTTCTTTTTAAAATTTCATTATGCCCCCAAATAAGAGCCTCTTGTGCCATGTTTTGAACTGATAAATCCACACTTGTATAAATTTTATACCCACTTGTTTTAAACTCTGGTAGAAACCTTGAAGCCTCTTTAACAACCTCATCCACTACATAAGGAGCTTTGTTTTGAGTTAAGCTATCATCATATACAGTTGGCTCTTCTCTTAGAGCTAGTTCATACTCAGTTTTTCCAAGCCAGCCTATCTCATACATCCTCTCAACTACTCTGTTTGCACGAGATAGTGATAAATCCATATGTCTTGTTGGGTCATAACTACTTGGAGCTTTTGGAAGTCCAACTAATATAGCCATCTCTTTTAGGGTTAGCTCATCAAGCTCTTTTCTAAAGTAGCCAAGTGACGCAGTTCTTATACCGTAATATCCATGTCCAAAATAGACTTCATTTAGGTATCGTTCCAGTATTTCCTCTTTTGTAAGCTCGTTTTCAAGCTTTAGAGCTAGGATTACCTCTTTTATCTTTCTATCTATCTTTTTCTCACTTGTTAGAACTATGTTTTTTATAAGCTGCTGGGTTAGGGTTGATGCACCTTGCACAAATCCACCAGCTTGGATATCTTTTATCAAAGCTCTGATAATTGCCTCAACGTTTATCCCCTCATGCTCAAAGAAGTTTGTATCTTCTATGGCAACTAAAGCCTCTATTACACGCCCTGGGATATCTTCATATCTAACATAAACTCTGTTTTCTTCATCAAAAACATTAGCTATTAAGTCGCCGTTTCTATCGTAAATTTGAGTTGTAAGGCGTGGATAGTAGTTGATAATCGCATCCATATCATACTTAACTTCAGTATAAAAGTGCATAAATATCCCGCCAGCTGCAAAAACGCACATAATAAAAAAACTAAAAATCATCCTAATAAACATAAATAACCCTTTAAAACTTCCAAATTTAACCCCATAGCCGTGCTAGTGTTTCCAATTTGGCTTTTGATATATTTTTTATTAAACCCTTCTATCATCATCGCTCCAGCTTTGCCAACATACTCTTTGTTTTTAATGTAATTTTCCAAATCTTTTGTCTCAAATTCGCTAAACTCATAAGTTGTTATGCTTAAATTTGAAAGTAGAAATTTATCCGTCTCAAAAATCATCGCCGTTACAACGCTTGATTTAGCTCCACTTTGAGCTAAAAGCATTTTGTAAGCTTCATCGTCATCTTTTGCTTTGCCAAAAATTTCACCATTTACCACAACAGAGCTATCAGCAAAAAGTAAATTTGAAAGCTCTTTATGAACGGCTTTAAACTGCTTGTGTTTTAAACTAACTATCTCATAAGCGTAAGTTAGAGGGTTTGTTTTTTTAACCAAACTCTCATCATAGTCAAAAGGAATTTGAGTAAACTCTATCCCAGCGGTTTTTAAAATTTTTGCTCTTGTAACTGAGTTTGAAGCTAAATTTACCATCTAAACTCCGCCATAACTACACCTAAATAAACACTTATTAAAAGTATAAAAATATCCAAAACTACAAAATAATTTATCGCTATGATTAGATGCTCTTTCATCTCTTCTAAATTTGCATCTTTGCACGCTTTTTTTGCTAATGAGAAGCGGTATAGCACATATCCAAAATTACAAAAAATCAAAATAGATATAGCGTATTTGGTATGTATAACGCTTTGCATCATCGGGTCTGAGTATTTAAAATCATCCCCATTTGAGAGCAAAAACCCCGTAAGAACTAACAAAAGTAGAAGAGTCAAAATCACAACTACTATTCTTTTTATCTGTTTAAAAAGCTCGCCATAGTTTTTATCAACATAAAATGTAAAAAACCTAGTCAAGCAGATAAGCACCACTTGACTAGAGATGATAAAAATAGCTGATATTATATGAAGCAGGGGTAAAATATGCTCCACTCTTGCAAAAGAGCTGTCTATCTCATAACTCAAGATAGCTTTTCCTTGATATAGCTGGTTGCAAAGCTTAGAGCCTCTTCTAGCTTGCTAGCATCTTTCCCGCCAGCTGTGGCAAAGTCATCTCTTCCACCACCTCCGCCACCTACAATGGCTGCAACTTGCTTAACCAAATCCCCAGCTTTTATGGTAGCGTTTTTAACTCCAGCTGCAAGGCTAACTTTGTCATCTTTAACATTTGCTAGTAGGATAACTGCTTTTTCATATGAGTTTTTAACTTCGTCAATCTTTGTTTTTATATCGCCGTCAAACTCACTTACCACTACCGCAACATCGCCAATTTTTGAAATTTCTAACGCTTTGGCACTAGATGCGTTTTTTAGCTCTTGTTTTAGAGTTTTTATCTCATCTTTTAGTTTGTGTATTGCGTGAAGTGGGTCGTTTGATTTAAGCTCTTCATTTATAGAGCCAAGCTCTTGTCTTAGTTCATTTGTAAACTTAACAACTTCGTTTGAACAAATCGCCTCGATTCTTCTAACCCCAGCACTCACACCGCCTTCTTTTAGGATGATAAACGCTCCAATTTCAGCTGTGTTTCTAACGTGTGTTCCACCGCAAAGCTCTTTACTAAACTCTCCAAAGCTTAGAACTCTAACTTTTGCGTCATATTTCTCGCCAAACAACGCCATAGCGCCACTTTGTTTAGCTTCTTCCACGTCCATAATCTCAGTTTTTGCTTCTCTTGCAAGATAAATTTCTCTATTTACTAAACTCTCTATTTTTGAAATTTCTTCACCAGATAGAGCTTTTGGATGAGTGAAGTCAAACCTTAACTTATCAGGCTCAACGCTACTTCCAGCTTGAGTTATATGAGAGCCTAAAACCTCTCTTAAGGCTGCGTGAAGTAGGTGAGTAGCACTGTGGTGACGCTTTATCATCTCTCTTGAGCTATCTATTTTGCACTCTACTATGTCGCCTACTTTAAAACTCTCTTTTGCTTTTACCTCTGATAAATTTAAATCAAAGAATTTTTGAGTATCTAAAACTTCGCTTTTATTGATTAATCCTATGTCAGAGCACTGCCCTCCACTTTGTGCATAAAATGGAGTCTTATCTAGCATTATCCAGCCATTTTCGCCACTTTTTAGCTCGTCAACTAGTTTAAACTCATCATCTAAAATAGCTAGAATTTTTGAGCTTGAAGAAACGTTGTCATATCCGATAAACTCATTTTTACCAAATTTCTCTATTAGAAGTTTAAAGTCGCCGCTTTCTTTTGCTTTATCTCCGCTTCCTTTCCAGCTAGCTTTAGAGCGGGTTTTTTGCTCCTGCATCAAGGCATCAAATTTCTCTTCATCAACTTTTAAATCAAGCTCTCTAAGCATATCAGCAGTTAAATCAAGCGGGAAACCGTAAGTGTCATAGAGTTTAAATGCAACTTCTCCGCTAAAGACATCTTTTGTATTTTTAAGCTCATCGTTAAACAGCTCTATTCCAGACTCTATAGTTGTATAAAATCTCTCTTCTTCAAGCTTAATAAGCTCCTTTACATACTCTTTTTTTTCATTTAGATAAGCGTAGTGTGAGCCCATAAGTTCAGAGACTTTATCTACTAGCTTATACATAAACGGCTCTTTTAAGCCAAGCAAGTATCCGTGACGAACTGCACGTCTAAGAATCCTTCTTAGAACATACCCACGACCCTCTCTATCAAAGCTAGTTCCCTGTGCTAATAGAAAGGTAACTGAGCGGATATGATCGCTTATAACTCTATAACTTGCTCCTGTTTTATACTCATATTTTTTACCAACAAGTTTTTCCACTTCTTTTATGATAGGCATAAAAAGTGAGCTATCATAGTTACTAAGAACTCCCTCTTTTATCGCTGTGACTCTCTCTAGCCCCATTCCAGTATCAATTGATGGCTTTGGAAGCGGGGTCATAGTGCCGTCCGCACTTCTTTCAAACTGCATGAAAACTAAGTTCCAAATTTCTAAAAACCTATCTCCATCTCCGCCCATCTTATCTTCTGGTGAGTTAAAATGCTCTTCGCCTTGGTCGTAGAAAATCTCACTACAAGGTCCGCACGGCCCAGTATCTCCCATAGCCCAGAAGTTATCTTTGTCATCAAATTTGTAAATTCTCTCTTTTTCTATATGTTTTTGCCAAATTTCATAAGCTTCATCATCTTTTTCGTGAACTGTTACATAAAGCTTCTCTTTTGGTAGAGCTATGACTTCTGTTATAAACTCCCACGCATAAGAAATCGCCTCTTCTTTGAAGTAGTCGCCAAAGCTAAAGTTTCCAAGCATTTCAAAAAATGTATGGTGTCTTGCTGTATAACCTACGTTATCAAGATCGTTGTGTTTTCCACCAGCTCTTATACATGTTTGGCAACTCGTTCTTACCGGCGGGGTAGGGCGAGGAACTTTTCCTGTGAAAATATCTTTAAAAGGAACCATTCCAGCGTTTGTAAAAAGTAGTGTATCATCATCAGGCACTAAAGGCGAGCTAGGCATCACCTCATGACCTTTACTTTTAAAAAAATTTAAAAATTCTTCTCTAATATCCATATAAAAATTCCCTATTCATAAAATAGGTATTATTTTATCTAAATTTGTTAAATTTTAGCTTTTAAAACGGGAGTTAAAATCTTGCATTTATTTTTTTATAATATAATAAAAGATTAATCAAAAGCCGAGGTTATAAATGAAGAAAAAAATCGCCATAATAGGACTTGGAAAATACGGTAAAAAACATCTAAGCGAGCTTAGAAGGTCTGACTATTTTGAACTTGTTGGGGTGTGTGACAAAGATAGTAGCCTTGAGGAGTTTGGGAGGTTTGAGTTTTTTAACGACATAGACTCAATGTTTTCTGCTTCAAAACCAGACGCTGTTATCATAGCAACTCCTCCAAAAACTCATAAAGAGATTATCTTAAAATCTATGAGATATGTTAAAAATATCTTCGTAGAGTCGCCTTGTACTGAGAGTTTAGAGCAGGTTAGAGAGATGAAGTATGCAACTTCTACAAGCAATGTTAAGGTTGCTGTTGGGTTTAGCCAGAGATTTAACCCAGCTACTTTTTCACTTCTTAGAGAGTTTGAAAAAGAAGAGCAAATTTATGCTATGAGTATAATTAGAGCTTGTCCTTACAGTGAGAGTTTAAATTTAGTGGATGATCTACTTATAAAAGATATAGATTTAGTTAGATATCTTTTAAAAACAGAAATTTCTAGTTTTGATATGAAAAAAACAGTTCAAAATAGTAAAAATAGCATTCAGTGCTCTGACGATGCTCCCTCTATCATCCACTCAAGTCTTAAAACAAAAAATGGAGTTTTAGTAAATATCTGCTCAAATAGCTTCTATCCAGAAGAGAGAGCATATATGGAAATTTCAGCTAAAAACGGCGTTTATGTGGCTGACTTTGTAGATTTTAACCTCTATAAAATAACAAAAAACGGCAGGGTAAATTTAAGAGTTGATAGTGAAGATTTTTCTATCAGGCATCAGCATAGATGTTTTGCAAAAGTTTGTGAAACAGGGGAGTTTGAAGAGATTGCTAGTATAGAAGACGCTGTTAAAGCAAGGGAAGCGTTAAAGCTTTAAAATTTAAAAGAAAACAGAAGGAAAAAAATGAAAAAAGCATTGATTTTACTAAATATGGGTGGACCAAACAACCTTGATGAGGTTAAAGTTTTTTTGGATAATATGTTCAATGACCCCTATATCTTAGGCATAAAAAATGAAAAACTAAGAAGCTTTGTAGCAAAGATAATCACAACTTTAAGAGTAAAACCAGCTACTAGTAACTACAAACAAATCGGAGATAAATCTCCCATAGTCGAAATCACTCAAAGTTTGGTAGATAAAATTTCAGCTAAAACCGACTACGATGTTGATTTCATCATGAGATATACCCCGCCTTTTGCAAGCGATGTGCTACATAAATATAAAAATTATGATGAGATAGTTTTCTTACCGCTCTATCCACACCACTCAATCACAACAGTAAAATCAAGCGTTGATGATGCAAAAAGAGAGTATCAAAACCTAGGTATGAGTGCAAAAGTTAGAGTTATAGATGTTTTTTATAAAAATGAGAAGTATAACAACTTGCAGTTAAATTTAATCAAAGATAAGATAAAAGGCTTAAGTGAAGATGAAATTTCAGACACAAGCCTTATCTTTTCAGCTCACTCTATGCCTGAAAGCACTATAAAAAAAGGCGATTTATATCAAAAACACAAAGAGGAGCATGTGGAAATTTTAACAAAAATGCTAGAAAAAGAGGGCATTTTCTTTAAGGAAGTAAAGCTTGCTTATCAGTCTCGCTTAGGGCCTGTTAAATGGCTTGGACCAAATTTGAGTTTCTCTCTTCCGCTATGTGTTTCTAAAAAAGCTCTTATTGTGCCACTTTCGTTTTGTATCGACAACTCAGAGACTATTTATGAGCTTGATATCGAGTATAGAGAAGTTGCAAAAGAAAATAATTTTAAATGGTATGAAGTTTGCAAATGCCCAAATGATAGCGATGAGTTTGTGGAGTTTATTTTATCTTTAGTGTAGGCGGTTTTGTTATAGAATTTACTGTGTAAATTTATAAAAACAATTTCTATCGTCATTATAAGAAGTCTTTGGCTTCTTGTAGTGACCACTCTCCACCGTCATTGCGAGTTTGCGTAGCAAACGTGGCAATCTAGTTTTTGAAATTTTAGAGTGATTTAAAGCTAAATTCATTAAAAAACAGCTTCCATCGTCATTGCGAGATGGACGAAGTCCAGCGTGGCAATCCATACATAAAAACTTGATAAATTTACAAGTTTTCTACTTGAGAAAATTTTGTAGATGATTTTATAAAAAATCAACCAGTAGTTTTATTTAAAATTTATTCAAATGGATTGCTTCACTGTCGTTCGCAATGACGATGTTGGTAGATAAAATTTATAATAGAATCAAGGTTTTTATATAGAATATAAAAATTCTACAAGTAAAAAGAACTCTAAATCCATCAGAGTCGTCATTGCGAGGAGCGAAGTGACGAAGCGTCTGCAGCGAATGCGTCTCGGCAGTTACGAGCGTAGCGAAGTAAAATCCATCAAACAAAAGTTTAAAGAATTTATAAGATTTCTACTTTGATAAATTCTAATTATAGATTCAAAAAGAAAAAACTATTAAATTTAACTAAAATTTTAATTCTAAATTTAAAAACAAAAAACCATAAATTTAACTAAAGCTTTATCTAAATGGATTGCCACGCTGGACTTCGTCCAGCTCGCAATGACGAGGTTAGTAGATAAAATTTTTTAAAATTTAAGTTTAGGGTGTTATAAAGCAAACACCCTAATTTTTTTAATCTTGTTTATGTATATTTACCTCAACAGGACCGTTATCTCTTTCTTTATCTAGCTCTTTTTTGATTTTTCTAAACTTAAAAGAAGCTATTATTAGCATGATTCCATAAGCAACAGCAAAACCAGCAGACAACCAAACAAGAGCCAAGGTTCCAGAGAGCGGGTTTGCTATTAAAATTATACCTGCTATTATAGATAGAGCTCCAGAAATTATTATAAGCCACTCATTTTCTATCTCTTTTCTTAGCTCTATCGCAGCAACTATTTGAGAAATTCCAACTGCTATTATCCAAGCAGATATGAAAAGAAACAGAACCAAAGCGGCATTTATAGGGAAAATTAGGCTTAATATTCCAGCGATAACCCCTGCAATCCCGCCTAAGAGTATGACCCACCATTTTTTAACTTCCTTCCTTGAGTCTATACCTATGTAAATTCCCAAAGCCCCATCAAAAAGAGCCATAAAGGCAAAAAGAAATACAAAAGTAAGAACCCCAGCTTCAGGCACAAAAAATAGAGCTATACCAAAAAGTACAGCAACTATACCCCTTAGTAGGATAACCCACCAATCT
The DNA here is from genome assembly GCA_012519705.1 of Campylobacteraceae bacterium. Taxonomy (GTDB): domain Bacteria; phylum Campylobacterota; class Campylobacteria; order Campylobacterales; family Campylobacteraceae; genus Campylobacter_B. The sequence goes on along the minus strand of JAAYPR010000052.1, from coordinate 6,785 downwards.
TTTGCAACAATGTCTAAAAACCTTCCCTCAAAAACTTTCATTTTTTTCTCCTTAAGTGTAATTTATATTACTCAAGATTATACGCCTTATACACAAATAAAAAGTAAATTTTAAGAAAAATATGTATTTATAATTACACTTTGAATTTAGAGACCAAAATTAGCGTTAAATTTTCAAATTTAAATAAAATCTAGTCTTCTATACTATCTAGAATTTGCTGGTCTACTTCTTTAAAGTCTTCTTCTTTTTTAGGTGTTAAATAGCCATCGTGAATAAGCATATCAATTATCTCTTTAAAAACGGGTAGGGCGTTTTGAGCTGCATAATAGCTTCCTTTTTTAGGCTCTCTTACTAAAACCCCCATTGTTAAACTTCTATGTTCGTCATTGATAAAACCAACAAAAGAGCTGTTATAGAGTCTTACATACTCGCCGTCTTTTACTATCCTAGCAGTTCCGGTTTTGCCACCGATTTCAAGCCCTTTAGTTCTTGCTTTTCTGCCTGTTCCAGTCTCAACTGCTTGAACTAAAACATGTTTTAGATCATCAGCTGTTTTTTTAGAGATAACTTGCCTACTTGTTGGCTCGTTTACACGGTAGAGTTTTCCATCTTTTTCTAGTCCTATCGCAATTCTTGGTGTTGTTATAATGCCGTCATTATTAAATGCAGTAAAGGCACTTAAAATTTGCATAAAAGTTGTTTGTAAACCATATCCATAGCTTATAGTTGCTTTGTTTGAGACGTTTTTTAGTGAGCTTAAGCTTGGGATATTTCCAACTTGTTCGTGGTTTAGATCAATCCCTGTTTTTTTAGATAGATTGAAATTTACAAGTCCTTCATAAAGAGTCATATTATCAACTCTATTTATTATCTCTATCATTCCGATATTTGATGACTTTGCTATAACATCCATCGCACTAAGGCTTGGTTGTGGGTTTGTGTCGGTTATAGTTCTAGAGCCCAATTTATATCTACCATTATGAGTGTTTATCTTCTCATCTAGCCTAACTAAGCCGTTTTCATAAGCTATGGAAAACATAATAGGTTTTATGATAGAGCCTGGCTCATAAGCATGTTCAGTAGCTGTTAGGTTCATAGCACTATAGTCTTCTTTTCTAATCTTTTCAGGATTATATCTTTTTGATGTCGCTAGGGTTAAAATTTCACCAGTTTTTGAGTCTAGTATGCCTACTACGATCTCCTCAGCATCATACTGTTTAGCTCTTTGGCTAAGTAGAATTTCTATTTTTGTTTGGAAATTTAGAGGGATATTTAAAACAACGTTATAGCCATCTATTTTCTTAGATTTAATAGAGCTTTTTTCTAAAATGATGTTATTTGCTATATCTCTAGGACCTTTTGTTATGCTATCTTTAGAAGCAGACAGATAGTAGTCATAAAACTCCTCAACGCCTTTAACCCCGTGAGCTCTAGTTATACCATCAACTTCTACTTTTTTTGTATAGCCTAGAAATGGACTCATGCTATCCTTTGCGATATACTCTCTGTTTTCCCCGCTTTCGATTATGCTCATACCAATAGGCGGGTTAAATCTTCCATCTTTTGTAGGAAATGAGATAAAAACCTTTTTTTGATAAAGAAGCCTAGCAAGCTCTTTTAACTGCATAGCTACTTTTGGGCTTATTTTGTAGGATAAAACAACCCTTCCTTCTGTTTTTTTAATTAAATCCAAAACTCTTTTTGGACTATCGTTAGTGTATATAGTGTAGAGTTTTACAAAAAGATCAAGTTTATCTCTATCAATGCTTCTAGTGTCAATCTCAGCTTTATAAAGTTTTTGAGAGTTTGCTACTAAAAATCCATCTTTACTTATAATGCTTCCTCTTATAGCACTGCTTCTATCGCTACTTTCTAGTTTTGGTAAATTTCTTTTAGCACTTGACCAGTAAAATGCAGCCATTAAAAACATAGTTAAAGTAAGAATTGTAAAGCCTACGATAAGAACTGTTCTTAGTCTATTTTTTTTATCCATCTGATTTCCTAAATTTAATGGAAGTATTATATAAATTTATTCTTAGAATTTAGTTATAAATAGGTTTTAAGTTTTTAAAATCCAAATTTAATGAGTCATTTATAAGAGTTTTATGAAGTTTTAAAAAATCAGTTCTTTCTAGCTCCCTTGCCCCCATAAAAAGCAAGTGCTCATTTGTAACTTGAGAGTCTATTAAAAACCCATATTTTTCTAAAGTTTTGCATAAGTAGATCAAAGCTACTTTTGAAGCCTCCTTTTTTATGCTTACCATACTCTCTCCGCAAAACATCTTACCAAAAATCAGCCCATAAAGCCCGCCTACAAGCTCGCCATCATCATAAACTTCAACGCTATGAGCGATGCCTAAATTTGCTAACTCTGTGTAAGCTTTAACTATATCTTGACTTAGCCAAGTAAGCCCCTCTTTTTTTCTAACTTCAAAACATAAATTTATCAAACTCTCAAAATTTGAACTAAACTTAACTTCGTATTTTTTTAGATATGGTTTTGTGCTTTTTCTAACTTTTATCTCATTAGGAAAGATAACGCATCTTGGGTCTGGAGTCCACCAAAGTATTGGCTCGTTTTCTAAAAACCAAGGGAAATAAGACTGTTTATAAGCACTTATTAGCATTTCAGGACTTAAGTTTCCGCCCATGCAGGCTGGAGCATTTTTAGGAGCTAAGTTTGGGTTTGGAAATTTGTAAATCATAAAAAGAGAGTGCCAAATTTAAGCTTTTGGACTGCTTAAATTTGGCTTTTAGTATTAGAGTCTTTTTGCGTCTTTTCTTTTAAAGAATGCAAGCACCGCTAGGATTACCATGACAACCATAGTTACCCATATCGAAGTAGGCACTGGAATCGGATCCCCACTTGCATAACTATGAAGTCCTGCAAGGTAGAAGTTAACCCCAAAGTATGTCATCATAACGCTCCAGAATGCAAACATAGAAGCTACTGCGTACCAATACTGCGAGTTTGCACCTTTTAAAAATCTCATATGAGTTACTACTGTGTAAACTAAGATAGTAATCAGTGACCAAGTCTCTTTACTATCCCAACCCCAGTATCTTCCCCAGCTCTCATTCGCCCAAACTCCACCAAGGAAGTTTCCAACTGTAAGAAGACAAAGTCCAAGTATTACACTCATCTCATTTATCCTAGTTGCTTCTAAGATATTTCTTGAAAGCTCCCCATCCGTTCCTGGTTTTTTCAAGATAAACAGAAGCAGGGTAAACCCACCAAGTAGCATACTTAAACCAAAGAATCCATAGCTTGCTGTGATGACAGAAACGTGGATTGTCAGCCAGTATGAGTTAAGAACCGGAACTAGCGTTGTAATTTGCGGGTCGATTCCACTTAAATGTGCAACAAATAGCGTAATACCCGCCATTATAGATGTAAGCGAGAGTGAAATCGCCGATGTTCTAGAAAATATTATCCCACTTAGCGACAACGCCCACGCTATATAGACCAAAGACTCATAAGTGTTAGACCAAGGAGCATATCCACCTATATACCACCTAAGCCCAAGCCCAAATGTGTGCATTAAAAACGCTAGTATATTTACAAGGTAAACGCTTTTAACCGCAAAGGTTAGGTTTAGGTTTGGACTCATCATCCTTAAGAAAACAAAGATAAGAAGTGCAAAACCAGCTAGTAAATACACAGGCATCAAGCGTTTGAAAATTTCCATATCGTTAAACATAACTTCAAATTTAAGCTTATTATCCGATGGCACTACCGCTGCACCGACCTTTTTCTGATATGCTTTTATTAAATCTAGTGCTTTATCAGCCTCGACCCAGTTTCCACTTGCTTGAGCAAGGGTTACTTGATCCATATAGTTTTGAAGTATCATTCTAACTTTTTTCTCTTCTTCGCCACTAAAGTCAAGCATAACGCCGTAAGTTGAGTACCAAGCGTTATTTGGGTCGTTTTCTTTTGGCATGATTTTAAAGATAGATCTCATTAAAGTTGCGTAGTAGATGTTAAATCTCTCATCAACTTTAACTAACTCTTTATCAAATCTATTTCTTGAGTTAGGGTTTTTTCTATGAGTCTCTTCCGCCGCAAGACCTAGTTTATAAAATGACTTACCATTCTCATCTATGCCAAAAAAGTCATCAAATGATGCGTGAGTTTGGTCTTCTCTCATCCCAAGAAGTTTTTTAAGCTCATCATCTTTTACGCTTACAAACTCTCTATCTCTCCATTTATCTGGGTTTACCATTATAGAAAGTATAGTTTGAGTGTGGTTAAACCCTTCGTAATTATCACTTCTATACACTTTTCTAAGAACGTCTTTTGCCATAGTATCAAGTGGCTCCATTCTTCCATCAAAGCCTTGAACTACAAGGGTTCTTAGTTTTTCAGCGTGAGCTTTGTCTATGTTTGGAAGCTCATTTGCACTTAAGTCACTCGCACTAAACAAAGCAACAAAAGCTATAGCGATAGATGCTAACGCTTTTTTAGCACCTTTGTTCTCTTTTGGTGCTTTTGGTTTTTTCTCTCTAGCACTACTCTCATCGATAAGTCTAGCAAGTTTTAAAAATCTTGAGTTTTTGTTAAAGAAGTTTAAAAACATACCTAAAGATAGAAGAATATATCCTATATAAGTAGGTATTTTACCCGGGTCTTTGTTCACAGACAAAATCGTTCCTTTTTCATCTTGATCATATGAGCTTTGGAAAAATCTATATCCGCCATAATCAAGTACGTTATTCATATAAATTTCATAGTCAAATTTCTCATCCCCGTCTATAACTGTCACTTGGCTTTTATATCCAGATGGCGAGTTTGAACCAGGGTATCTCTCCATTATAAAGTCTTTTAGATAGATAGTAAATGGAAGTTCTAGTATCTTAGGTGCCCAGCCAAAGCCAAACTCCTCGCCCCCAACTTCAAAGTTTCTAGGGAAATGCCCAAATAGTGCAAACACCTCTTTTGTTTCGCCGTTATATGTTAAATCCGCCACTATAGCGTTGCTTCCTTGAACGCTCATAGGAACCTCTTTTACTCCCAACGCACCAGAAGCAAGCATTGTAGTTGGTGAGAAATTTACACCATCTATTGTATATAGTGTTTTATCATCAAAAAGAACTTCCTCATTTCTTGGAAGCATGCCTTCTTTGCCTGTTGCCATTTCAAAGTATTTTATGCTTTGGTTTGTGCTTATGTAAAACTTATCATCTTTTACAGCTATTTTTATAAAGTGGCGTTGTTTTGGTTCAGTGTTAAAAGCGATGTCCAAATCGCCGATTGGGATAACGTGCTTATCTTTAAACAAAACATCTCTTCTGTTTTTTGAGTCTGAGAAAAGTAGCTCTAAAATCGGCTCGCCATTTTTAGCACTTACCCAGCCAACTTCAGCGTTTAAAACAAGCTCTTTATACTCTAGCTTAGCCTCTTTATCGCCTGTATCAAGCTCTAAAGAGAAGCTATTTTTCTCATTTGTAGCTATATATTTTTGTAAATCACTTGAAATTCTGTTGCCTTTATTATCTTTACCCATAAGCTGGATGTAAATTTCTCTAGTAGAAACTAAGTTTGTTTGAGAGTTTTCTCTTATCCTCATCGAACCTTCTCTACCTAGGAAGTGAGTCATAGCAGCACCTATAAAGATGACAACAAAACTAAAGTGGAAAATAAAAGATGGAAGCTTTTTTGGACTATACATCTTAAATTTAAAGAAGTTATAAACTAAATTTATAACTAAAAGCAGCATTATCGCATGAAACCATCTAGCTCCATATATGTATGCAACAGCTGCGTCAGTTCCTTGCAAGCTTTCAACTATCGTCGCGGCAGCAGAAGCAATAGCAAAGACTATAATTAGGGCTACCATAGAACCCATACTAAAAAAAACCTTTAAAAATTTCGGCATTACTTTTTTCCTTAAGTTTTGTACTAAATAAATCGGTATAATAATATAAAATCTAAAATATAATATTTACAAACATTAAATTATATTAATCAACTCTAACAGGGCCAAATTTGAAGTCATAAATTCTCCATTTTGCATTTTCCATATGAAGAACTACATTTTTTTCAAATTGATGGCGTTGTTTTTTATAGTTAGAGTTCATTTTAACTACTGCTATAGTTGGACTGCTCATCTCTTTTAGATGCTCAAAGGTGAGTTCTAAAACATCGTCGTTTCCTTTATAGTCATAGTCTATATATAGAAGGTCTTTTGGGTTATCCATCTCTCTTTTAAATACTCTAAGATTGACGATTTTATGATTTTCGGCAAGAAGTTTTTCAGCATCTTCTAACTTTCCTTCTTCGCAAAGTAAGATGAAGTTATATAAAACATCAATAGGGTCTTCCTCGTTTATTTTACTACCACAACCAGCTAAAAGTAGAGCACAGGTTAGTGCTGAAACTATTTTTTTACGCATTTAACAAATCCTTTTACTATAATAAAATTTACTAAATGATTAATTTAGTAGAATAGATTATCTCCTTTTATTACTTATATATAACTTAAAAATTTGTTAAATTTGTTAAATTTAAGTAAACAGATGTTGTATATTTATAATTTATATTATTTATAATATTTTTATATATAATAATTATCTTGAATAGTTACGTAAATGTAACATATAAACTAGGTATCTAGGATATTTAACAAGAATTATTAGTAAAATATATAAATTTAAAAATTTAAATAAAATTCTTTAAAAATATAGATAGTTTAAACTAGAATTCAGCTAAAATTAAATAAAGGCTCAATTAAAGTTAAGCTCTAACAAAGGAGCTTTAAACTATGATTTCAAGGATGAAAAAT
>JAAYPR010000001.1 GCA_012519705.1 Campylobacteraceae bacterium | reverse complement strand
GCTGGTGGAAATAGAGAAAACAACAACTCAAATCCAATCATTCTTTTAGTTTTAGCTGTAATCGCCCCGCTTGCGGCAAGCATTATCCAGATGTCTATCTCAAGAAGTAGAGAGTATGCAGCAGACAGGGGTGCAGCGGAACTTACAGGTCATCCTGAGTGGCTGATCTCAGCTCTTCAAAAGCTTGATTATTACGCACAGGGTAGTAGATTACAAAATGCAGACCCAAGCTCAGCTCATATGTTTATAGTAAACCCTCTAAGCGGGGTGCAAAGTAACTTCTCATCGCTTTTTAGAACTCATCCAAGCACGCAGGATAGGATAGACGCACTAGAAGAGCTGATGAGATAACTTAAAAATAGCTAAAATTTACTAAATTTAGCCAAATTTAACCTTAATCTTATCGTTTAGGAAGTATAATTTACTTCCTATTTATATTTACAAAAAGGGGTTAAGATGGTTAAAAAGTTTACCTTATATCTCTCTTTGATAGCGTTTGGATACGCTATATTCAAAAGTCATAGTTTTCTAGTTTTATCTTTTGGAATCGCACTTTTTATCTACGCTATGACGACTTTAGAAACTAGCTTTAAACTTATGGGTGGTAGCAACTTCCCTAAAATGATAAAAACCTTTACCAAAACCAATGCAAAAAGCTTCTTTTTTGGACTAACAAGCACTGCTATCATGCAATCAAGCGGGCTTGTCTCAGTTCTAGCGATGTCGTTTTTAAGTGCTGGGATGATAACTCTAAGTTCTGGACTTGGGATAATCTTAGGTGCAAATTTAGGAACTACAACAGGAGCTTGGATAATCTCTATCTTTGGGCTAAAGATGGATATCGCAAAATACGCAATGCCGATGGTTATCTTTGGAGTGTTTTTAACTCTTGATAAGAAAAATAGCATAAAAGGAGTTGGATATCTGCTTTTTAGTTTAGGGCTACTTTTTTTAGGCATTGATTATATGAAGAGTGCTTTTACATCTGCTACTGCTATAGACCTCTCACAGTATGCTATCCCTGGACTAAAAGGGATACTAGTTTATGCAGTTATAGGCATTATCGCAACTGTTTTGATGCAAAGCTCTCACGCAACTCTTACTCTAACCTTAACTGCTCTTGCAACCGGACAGATAGCTTATGATAACGCCATAGCCATAGCCATTGGCTCAAACGTTGGAAGCACGATAATGGCAGTGATTGGAAGTCTTAGAACCAACTATCAAGGCAAACAACTCATGGTGGCTCATGTCTTTTTTAACGCTTTTACTGCTTTGATAATAATAGCTGTCTTTAACCCTTTTTTAGAGCTTGTAGATACGCTTTCAAACTCTCTTGGCATAGGAGCAGATGACTACACTCTAAAACTATCACTTTTTCACACCTGCTTTAATCTCTTAATGGCTATAGCTTTCTATCCATTTATAGATAAATTAACAAGCCGTTTAAGCAGGCTTTTTATGAGAGAAAAAACCCCAGAGCCTTATATCTACTTCTCAGAAACTGCTCTTGAATATCCTGAGAGCTCATTAGAAGTTTTAACAAAAGAGCTAAGAAGGCTTTTTAAAATAACGTCAAAAATGATATCTAAAGCTATAAATGTTGAGTATAAATATGTCAAAGACCGCACGATTTCAGACGAGGAAATTTTAAAAAACTCAAGAGATGAGATAAAAATGAACTTTGACAAACAGTATGACAATAAGTTCAAACCTCTATATAGTGCCATTATAGAGTACTCAATCAAAGCTGGAAACAAATCTGATGAGAAACACTCTGAAGCATTTATGGATACAAGGCATGCTTGTTTGCTTTTAGCAGAAGCTCTTAAAAATGCTCGAAATTTCCACTCAAATTTCAAAGAGTTTTCAAATAGCCAAAACCCTTATCTAAAAAAAGAGTATGATAATTTACGCATTCACATCATCAACGCTCTTAGAAATACCGCCGATATATCAAGCAACACCGAAGGAATAGACTCAGAGTTTTTTATAAAAGAGGAGTTATACTTTAAAAATCTAAGCATAACTTATGGAAACACCTATACAAAAGGTGAAATTAGCCCGAGCGATTTAACTTCTTTGATGAACGACGCTGTGCTTTGTGGCTCGCTGATAGAGTGCTTTGCTGAAATCGGGGAGCTAATATGTAAATATATGAATTATTTAGATAAATCCAAAGAGAGCAATAAAAAAGAAGAAGAGGTTTAACCACCCATTTTTTATTTAAAATTAAAAGTTTTTGATATATCATACAAAGAAAATTTTAAAAGGTTATCTATGAAAGAAATTTCTTTGAAGCAATTAATTGTCGTAAGTTTAACTTTATTTTCTATGTTTTTTGGTGCAGGGAACTTTATATTTCCCGTATTTTTAGGGTATTTAGCTGGGAGTTCCACTCCTTTGGCGATAACTGCCTTTTGTCTAACAGCTGTTCTTTTCCCCATACTTGGAATCGCCGCTGTGGCAAAGTCAAACGGACTTCATAACTTAGCAAGTAGAATCTCTCCAAAATTTGCCCTTATTTTTACCATAAGCCTACTTTTAATCATAGGTCCTATTTTTGCTATACCAAGAGCGGCAAATATGCCTTTTGAGCTGGCTATAAAGCCATTTTTATCTGAAAATTTGGGTAGCTTAGCACTTTTTATCTACTCTATAATTTTCTTTATCATCAACTGGGCTTTGTCACAAAACCCAACTAAAATGGTCGCAACTCTGGGTCAAATTTTAACCCCTATTCTTCTTGTTTTGATTTTAGTTTTGTTTGGTGCAGCTATTTTCATGCCTTTGCACGACGCTCCTTTTTTAGAGGCTTCCGGGGTTTATGAGACTCATCTTATCTCAACTTCCATTTTGGAAGGATATCAGACAATGGACGCGTTAGCAAGTCTTAGTTTTGGACTTGTAATCATTTTAACATTTAAAAGACTAGGTATAAAAAACCAAGACGCCATCGTAAAAGGCACGATAAAAGCTGGACTTTTTGCTGGCGTGCTTCTGTTTTGTATCTATGCAATGCTTTCATATGTCGGTGCAAGTAGTGCTGTAAGCTTAGTTCAAAACCCAAATAATGGGGCTGAAATTTTAACTTTGGCAACTCATTTTTGGTTTGGGAATTATGGAATTATCATCTTTGGTATAGCGATGTTTTTAGCTTGTCTTACCACAACTATCGGGCTTACTTGTGCTATAAGTGAGTATTTTGCGTCTATCACAAAGATAGAATATAAACAGTGGATTATCATCTGGTCGGTGATAAGCTCTTTGATAGCAAATGTCGGGCTAACCGCCATCATCAGCTATGCTGTGCCGTTTTTAGGCATCATTTATCCTTTAGCTCTCTCGCTAATAGTTTTAGCTCTTTTGGATGCTAGGCTAAATGAAGATAAATTTACCTACTCTCTTGTGATTTACGTTGTTTTTGCCATAAGCTTAGTATCAACTCTAGATAAAAGCTTTGGGCTTACTATCCCAGTTTTAGCAAAACTTGTTAGTTTCTTACCACTTTACTCAGCAGACTTAGAGTGGGTGATACCAGCTCTTCTCTGCCTTGGCTTTGGGATATTTAGCATAGATAAAAGAAGAGATAAGCTTATAAATGGATAGTTTTTAACTATCCATTTATTTGGCTTAAGCTTAAAGCCAAGCTCTTAAGCTCTCTAAAGTCAACTTTTCCAGTTCCTAGGAGTGGAATTTTATCAACTCTATAAATTTCAGCTGGACGCATCAAAGGGCTAAGACTTGACTCTTTTATCGCTTCTATTATCTCATCTTTTGACTTTTCTCCTTCATACAGAAGCACGATTTTCTCGCCTTTTTTATCATCTTTTAAATTTGTAGTAGCGATATTACTATCCTCGCCCAAAACCTCATGCAAAGCACCCTCAACCATACTTAAACTTACCATCTCACCACCTATTTTAGCAAAGCGTGAAATTCTATCTGTGATGAAAATAAACCCCTCACTATCTAAGTAGCCGATATCGCCTGTTTTATAGTATCTTATGCCATCTTTTTCAAAGATAGAACGGCTTTGTCTGTTGTTATAACCTTTCATAACTTGATGAGCCCCCACGATGATAAGCCCTTTTTCACCCACTTCCAACTCATTTAAGCTCTCATCCACTATCTTTACTATGGTTCCGTTTAATGCTCTTCCCACACTTCCATTTTTACTAAATTTCTTTGAGTTTATGGTAGGTAAGTTTACGCTTACCACAGGCGAAGTCTCTGTTGTGCCATATCCTTCAAGTAAAGTTTTGTCAAATTTAGCTTCAAACTCCTCTTTTACTGCTAAGTTTAGTTTCTCCCCGCCTGCCACTGGGAATTTAATGCTCTCAAACATCTCTTTTGTAGCTTTTCTGTTTTTAGTGTAAATTCTAAAAAATGTTGAAGTTCCAAACATAACTTCAGCTTTGTGTTTTTCCACCATCTCACCCACACTTAAAGCGTCCGTTGGGTCAGCTACATAAACGCTTTTGAAATTCGCGTAGAGCGGGAAAAGAGTTGTTAAAGTTAAGCCAAATGAGTGAAAAGTTGGCAGGCTTGAAAGAATGGTAGTTATATTTTCTTGCCCTAGTAAATCTTCCACTTGTTTGAAATTTGTCATGATATTTTTATGAGTTAGAACTATGCCTTTTGGGGCACTTTCACTTCCGCTACTGTAAATTATAGTCGCTTCATCTTCTATTTTAACTTTTGCAAAATAGAGCTTTTCTATCATAAATTTTGGCATTAGTAGAGCTTTTAAAAAAGCTTTTATTTTGTCAAATTTGCTAACCTTTAACTCATCTTCAAGATAAAAAAACTTAGCTTTTATCTCATCACTAAATTTAAACCCTCTAGCTTCAAGTTTTTTTACAAATTTCTTTGAAGTTATTATTTGCTTCAGCCCTGCATCTTTAACGCAGTTTGCTAAATTTAGAGAACTTAGGGTGTAGTTTAAATTCACCACAACCTTGCCTTTTATCAGCATGGTTAAATTTGTGATAGCACAAGCGTTTGATGATGGAAGAAGTATGCCGATATGCTTTTGGCTAAATTTAAGTTTATCTATAAAAAGTAGCACAGCAACTAGCACTTTGAAATTTGACAGCTCCGCCCCGCTAAAATCGACCATTTGCTTATGGAAAGGATTTTTAGATTTTCTAAGCCACTCAAATTGGAACGGTTTTTGCAAGTCCAAATAATCTCCTAAATTATAATAAGCTAATTTTTCCACCTCTTTTTTTATCTCATTTGCTTCTATGTTTTCATCCAAAGGCTCGCTAAAAGCGATATTTAGAGTCTTTCTTTTAAAGAAGTGTTTCTTTTTAAAGCTTTTGTGAGCTTTTGAAAAAATAGAACCCCAAAAACCTCCTATATGAAACGCTACTATCTTTGCACCACTTCCCCTAGCAGCTAACTCATAGCCTGATTTAAAAGGGCTCATTGTAGAGTTTGGAGAGATAAAACCCTCAGCAAAGATGGCTACAACTTCTCCGTTTTTTAAAGCCTCATTTATCTCTAAAATTGTTTTTCTATTCGTTCCTTTGCCGATTCTTAGCACACTAAAAAAATCAAAAAACCACTTTAGTCTCCACTTTTCATAAAAGCTCACATGCATTACAAACTTAACTTTTCTAGGAACCACGAGTTGTATCAAAGCCCAGTCTATCCAGCTTATGTGATTACCAACCAGTAGCATACCGCCATTTTGTGGGATTTCACCTAGGACTCTAACTCTATAAACTAGCCTAAAAATAGGTGCTACAAACATCCTAGCTGATAAATTTGGCAAAGCCTTAAACGCTACAATGGCACAAATTAAAGCACTTAAACTCATAACATAAAGTATAGTTTTTGTGCCGATGTTTAAATACGCAAACAAAATCGCTAAAAGCAGAAATGCTACCATAAAGATATTTTGGATGAAGTTACTTCCAGCTAGGATTTTCCCTGCATTTTTATCGCCGGCAAAAAGCTGGATATTTGCATTTAATGGAACTATAAAAGCCCCACCCATAAACCCAAAGCTAATCGCTAGTACGAAAGCAGCAAAAGCACTCTTAGCTGAAGCAAAAAGTAAAAGTGTTATAAAGAGCCCAAAAGCAGCCGGTGCTGCTAAACCTAACTCAATATGTTTTCTTGAGAGATACCCAGCAAAAAACGACCCACTGACGATACCAAGCGTGCTTGAAGCCAAAATTAGCTGGATGATGATAACATTATCATCCCCGCTTATAAACTTATAATGAGCTGGAAAAACAGCGATGATAAGCTGAGCCAAAGCCCAAAAAACCGCTACCCCCAAAACGCAGACCCAGATATTTTTCTCTCTAAACAGAAGCTTTAAATTGTTTTTTAGATAGTTAAATTTCAAATACTCTTTCACTTCAAATTTACTACTCTCATCAGCTGGCTTGAAATAAGGAAGCTTAAAAGTAAAGATAGTTTCAAGTGTTGATGAACACATCAAAATCACCCCTATAAACCAAACAGAGCTCATTATCGCCCCTGGGTCATCAGAGATGACGGCAAATTTTTCAAAGATTATAGAGTAGATTAAAGACGCTGCCAAAATAGAGACAATCGTAGCTGCCTCAACCACTCCGTTTGCAAGACCTAGGTTTTCTTTTTTAGCGATTTGTTTTATAAGAGCGTATTTGGCAGGAGAGTAAATAGCACTTTGGATAGCAAGCAAGAGCGTCATCGCAAACGCAAAGATAAAATACCCTTTAATATAAGCGATGGTTATTAAAAATGTAAAAAGTATCTCACTACCAGCCGCAACTCTAGAAATACTAGTTCTTGAAAACTTATCATTTAAAAACCCACTCACTGAGAAAAGCATCACATAAGGAAGTAGGATAAGCAAATTTATAGTAGCTGTAAGTGCGACTAGCAGGTCCCCTGAGTAGCTTTTAACTAAGATATTTTGGATGGTTATTTTATGCCCTAAATCAACAGAGGCATTTATAGATAGAACGACAATGAAAGGCAAAAAGCCCTTAATTTTAAAAAGTTTTCTCATATATTTCCTTTATAAATTTAACATTTTATCAAATTTAATAAAATAAATCAGATATTTTGGATAAAATAAGCCAAATTTAACCATAGGAAATGAAATGAAAGTTACCATAACAAACAAAGATGTTGCAAATTTAAAGAAATTTATGATTTTACACAGTAAAAAAGCAAAAAAACAGAAAGCTTTAAGCTTTTATGCGATACCATTTGAATTTATCTTAGTTGGACTTATTTTGGATGGATTTCTAAAGACCGTGCCACTTATCTCTTTAACTTCACTAGTTTTAGCGATTTTGTGGTTGGTCATCTATCCAATGTATTACAAAAAAATCTGCCAAAGAGAAATCACAAAAGCAAACCAAATGCCTGAGTCTAGTATGGAGATGAACTTCAACATCACAGATGATAAAAAAATCACTTTTTCCAACTCAGACACCCCAAAAGCAAGCGAAATTTTTGACTTAGAGTCTGTGTTTAAAATCGCAAAATCAGCTGATAATTACTTTGTATGTTTTAAAGAGGGGCATCATATCGTCCTTCCTATAAATGACGAAGTAACCGATATGATGCTAAGGATAAAAAATAACTTCGAGAGCGGTGATATAGATAATATCACTCTTTAGGCTCTTCGTAAACGCTATTTCCGATTTTTTCATAGAGTTTGTGGTAGTGCTCTACAAACTCTCTTGTTTTTTTATCAAGCGGTAGGTATGACTCACCAACTAGCTCACAAAACTTCTCTAAAAATGTGCTTGCATCTAACTTCTCACTATAAACTCTAGCTAGTTTTTCGTAGTTTTGTAAAGTTAGTTCTTTAAATTTCTCATAGTTATTAAACTCAACTTTTATCTTTTCGCCGTTAAACTCAACAACCCCACTTTCAAAAAGAAGAGTTAAATGGATAAGCCCTTCGCAGTAATACGCCCTTGCAGGCTCGACATTTTTCCATGCAATTAACCCAACACTTCTTCTTACTAAATCATCAAGAACTGGGAATTTAAGACCATCTATTTCGTTGTAGAAGAAATTTACCAGTCCACCACTTGTGGCTTTATACTCTTCGATAAATTTAAACACACCAGAGTCGTTCATCAAACTCTCTGTGTCATCATCTATAAACCACAGATGCCCAAACTCATGCCCGATGGTACTTACGCCATAAACATCTTGCCAAGTTTTTTTATCATTTTCTAGGATGTTTCTTCCGTAGTTTATATACTCTTCTTCATAAATTTCATAAGTTAGTTGCATTTTAGGTTTTGCTTTTACACCCTCATAAACATGGTCTATAAATGCAAAGATTTTCTTACCTGAGTTTGCACTTACAAACTCATCGTTTGGCACAACTTGAGCACTAAAAAGCCCCTCCATCTCAGCCCCATAGTAAATCATCGGAGTAGAGATATAAAGCTGGGTTTTATCTATGTTTGAGTTCACCATAGAGTGCATTATAGGGTTGTTTGAGCCTATGTTTTTATAAATAGTGTCAAAGCTTTGGCTTACATCTTTTTTAAACGCTTTATCATCAAAACTCATATCTTCTTTAAGTCTGATATCCCACTCCAAAGCAACTGCGTTTGTAAATTTATCTTCATAATACTCAAGCGGATGCCCTACTTGAAGCGGGGCTTCTACGTTCATCCACGCCATCTCAGCATCACGCCATTTTGCTATCATATTATCATTGCTCTCATGAGCAAATGCTATCTTTAGCCTTTTAAAATACTCAATATAGAGCCTCTCTTCGTTGCAAACTGCAAGCGACTCAAGGCTTGCTATGAGGGCGTCAAACTCAGCTACTAGCTTTGAAGTTTCTTCAAAAGCTAAAGCATAAGGCACTAGCGTTGCCCCTTTTTCGCCAAACTCGACAATGCCGTAAGTTCTATCGCAAATATCGCCTCTTGGGGTTAGTTGATAAAGCTTGTTGTCTTTTATAAATTTATATGGGTCAGACATAGAAGCGAACTTTTTGTTGTTCACATCTACGACTCTGTGGTGCCACTTTTTTTGAAGTTTGTTAAAAATAAGTCCGATTTTATGAACCCCATTTACTAAAGCAGTGTCAAACTCACCTAAAAGTTTTTCTTGGTTTATCTTTAAAACCAATCTTCTGTGATTTCCCTCATGGATTAAAACGGCGTAATCATACATCTCATCTCTAAGTTTTATAATCTTATCATCGCTAAATCCACGCTTTTTAAACTCCAACAAAAGTGGGTCGGTTTTTAAGTCAACTATGCGTCTAAGAACTGCAAGTCTTTCAGACTTTGAGCCTTTAAATCCGCAAATTTGAAGAGCTCTTTTAACATAGTCGTTATTCATATCTAGATATAAATCATTTAACTCTTTTTTGTTTTTCTTAACTTGATCTAATAATTTTTTATACACTATAAACCTTTTATAAAATAATCAAGCTTCCATTTTAGCCAAAAAACTTTAATCTGCATTAAAGCACGCTTAAAAAAGGATATTAAAATTGGATAAATTTATGCAAGAAACAAAATGATAAGATTGTAGCTCCGCTAATCATTGCAAAACGCTAGCGAAGAAATTTGTTTTCCACCGGCCACTCTGAGAAACGTAGCGACGAAGCAATCTAGCTTTGAAATTTTAAAGTTTTATTTAGCAAAATTAGTGTTTAAGAATTTAGCTCTTAATCAAATTTTAATTCAATATCTAGATTGCCACGCCGGACTACGTCCGTCTCGCAATGACGTTAGTGCGTGTTTTTTAAATTTAGTTTAGATACTAACCTAAAAACTCTCTTTTAAAATACTCTTGCCCTACTTTACATAACGGACAGGCACCTGGGGCTCTTTTACCTCTATGGACGTGACCACAAACTTCACATACCCAAACATCTTCTTCTTCACTTTCAAAGAAACCATCTTTTTCAAGCATCTCTTTTAGTTCAAGGTACTCTCTTTCGTGCTCAACTTCAACTTTGCCTATGGCTTTAAACAGTCTTGCAACGTCTTTTTTGCCCTCTTCTTCTGCGATAGCTGCGAAGTTTGGATACATCTCTTCATGTTCATATCTCTCGCCATCTGCTGCATCAAGCAGGTTTTTGTCCATTTTATCTAGTGGTATACCAGCGATTTCATGATGTTTTTTTAGCTCAGCTCTTGCGTGCCACTTTTCATTCTCTGCTGCTTCATAAAAGTGTCTTGCGATGGCGTGATATCCAGCTTCCATAGCTAAATCACCGTATAAATCATATTTATTTCTAGCCATTGACTCGCCTGCAAAAGCTTTCATCAAATTTACAGAAGTTAAGTCAGCAGTAATGCACTCCATCTCCACACCACAGCAACTTAGCTTCCCGCCACCAACATTTTGAACCTCAACTATAGTTCCACATTTTGGGCATTTGTATGACTCGTATTGTCTCATTAGTAATCCTTTCATTATCAAAATCTTGTAATTTTAACACAAGAGAGTTCTTTTGTCAATATCGCTTGATTTTGATAATAAACGGTAGAATTTTTAGTAGATTTTAGTTTTTAGGATATCTTTTTTCAAGCTCTTTATAAATTTCTTCTATCTCCAAAACACCGCTATTTAGGATTTCGCTCAAAACAACGTTGTCTTCAGTTCCGTTCCATTTTTTGATATAAGTTCCCTCTTGATAACCGTGTTCTTGTCTAAATTTATTTAGTACGTTTTTGCCAACGTAAATTTCATAAAGACTAGCTAAGTTTAGCTCACATTTTAAACAAAGTCTAAAGTAGTTCGTAAGTAAATCATGCACCCTAAGCCCAAACCCGCTTGTAGAGTGGATGATGATTTCAATGTCGTTGATTATCTCATACATATTATATTCGCTCATTTTATATGGACTCATGCAAAACTCACTAAACCCACTCACAGAGCTAACATCTTCAACTATGCCATCGATGCTTTTGTTTTTATACTCTTTTTCTAAAATCAGGCTCATTATAAAATGCCAAATATCCGCAAGCTCAACTGAGATATTTTCATAGCTTGGAAGTGCGTTTATATCTTTCCAGTGCTTCCACGAAAAGCTATCTATAAGCTCTGCACACTCCATGTAAATACATCTTTTCCAGCTTATAAGTTTGCCGTTTCTAGCTCTTCCATCTTCCCAGCCAACGCCGTTTGTCTCGTCGTTTAGGCGTTGCTGCATTACAAACATCTCTTTTAAAACTGTTCTGTTATCCATAACTTTTTCCTTATTGTTTTAGTGAGATTATACAAAAATTTTGCTATTATTGAGTAAATTTTTATAAAAAGGGTTTTTATGACACAAAATTTGGATAAATTCGTAACCAAAATGCACCTTTTAAGCCTTTCAGTCATCCATGAAAACGCTCCCTACCCATCAAATGCATTTTATGCTTATGACAAAGAGGGTTCAAATTTAATTGTCGCAGGGGAAAGTAAAACTACTCATATCAAAGTCCTTAAAGAAAACAACAGAGTCGCCGTTACCATCGCCCTTGATACAAAAATAGTTGGGAAAGTTCAAGGAGTACAAATCTTAGGAACTATGAGAGAAGCAAATGATAGTGAAAAAAAGATTTATTTCAAAAGATACCCTTATGCACTCGCTATGAAACCTGAAATTTGGACGATAGAGATAAACTACGCCAAATTTACAGATAATACCTTAGGCTTTGGAAATAAGGAAATTTGGGAGAGAGAATGACTTAATTAGTCATTACTAGAAACAAAAAAATAAACAAGTACTCGCTACTCGTCATTGTAAGGAGCGAAGCGAGAGAACATGACAATCTAGCTCTTAAGATTCTAAAGTTGCCTTTAACAAATATTAGTTTTATAAATTTCCTATAACAACATACCTACTAATCTCGTCATTGCGAGATTTGCGTAGTAAATCGTGGCGTCTACAGCAAAGCGTCTCGGCAGTCTTTAGTTGCGAGGCGAAGCCGTGGCAATCTGAGTGCGAAGCACGAAGTAAAATCCATTTTGATAAAGGTTTTTATTAAGGTTAAGTTTTTTCTTTTTTAAATTTATAACTAAATTTACTTAAGTGTAAATCTTATAAATTTATCAAGCTTTTATGTATGGATTGCCACGGCATTTTCAACGCCTCGAAATGACGGCAAAAGTGAATTTATAAATTTAAACTTTAAGTTTTAAACTCTCATTATCCAAAACAACGATGCCTTTTTCTAGCACATTTGAAGCGATTTTTTTAGCTTCGTCCAGACTATGCATTTTATAAGTTCCACATTGATAAACATTAAGCTCTGGGATTTTATCTTCACTCTCAACGGCTAAAACATCTCTCATTGAGCTTTCCCATGCTTTTATAACGTCTTCTTCATTTGGAGTTCCTATAACGCTCATATAAAACCCTGTTCTACAGCCCATCGGTGAGATGTCGATGATTTCCACGCTAGAGCTATTTAAATGCTCTCTCATAAATCCAGCGTATAGATGCTCTAAAGTGTGCGTTCCTCTCTCACTCATAATCTCTTCATTTGGCTTACAAAACCTTAAATCAAACACACTTATATCATCACCCTTTGGGGTTTTCATAACTTTTGCAAGTCTAACTCCAGGAGCTGTCATCTTAGTGTGATCAACTGTAAAGCTATCAAGTAGTGGCATATTTTTCCTTTGTAAATTTAGTTAAATGTTATAGCAAAAATGCCTGGTTTTGGCATTTTCTTAACTTCATCTTTTATGATTTTATCTTCTTTTAGCCCATAAATTTGCAAAGTCTGATGAGCATAGCTAAAGCTTACATCGCTAACGTTTGTCATATCTAAAACATAGGCAAGTTTTAAGATAAAGCTTAGCCAGATAACCACCTCATCATCAGGAAGCAACACTCTAAACTCATCAAACTCTTTTGCCATATTTTTCTTACCATTTAGTCTGATGATAGCGGCTATGAGAGCTTTTTCTTCGTGCGTGTAGCCGTAGTTTAGAGCGTTTAGGATGATATATCCGGAGTTTATATGCTTTGAGTAAAACCCTATCTTTTGTCCGACATTTAGAAGTTTTGAAGCAACGACTAGTTCTTTTTCGTAATCTTTTTTAATCCCATGAAATGGCTGTAAAACCCTGTAAAGTTCTTTTGCAAATTTAGTTAAATTTGGTCTATTTTCTACATCAAATCTATCCTGTAAACTTTTCAAACTTGGGTTAAAATTTGCTGGGAATTTAGCGTTATTTCCAATTAAATTTGTTAAAAATACTCCCTCTCTAACCCCAACTCCGCTTGTTATAACTCTTTTTGTACCTAGGAAACTCGCTACTTTTTTAAATATATACGCCCCGCCTCTAATGGTGTCATAACGCTCTTTTTTGATAGGGAATTTATTTAAATCCATCACCTCGGAAACAGAAATTTCATCTATAACTCTTCTTTGTTCTTCATAGTCATAACTAAAAGCGTGAACCATTTCTAGCGGATAAGATTTCATCTCCATTATGGCATTTGACAGAGCCCTTAAGCTTCCGCCGATGGCGATTAAATTCTCACATTTAAAGCTTTTTGGGATGGTTTCAACTATATCATCTATAAATTTATCCATCTTTGATAAGTCGCTTTTATCATAAAAAAGCTCTTTTAGCCTTACAGTTCCTAAATTTAAAGATACTGTTTCTAAAATCCTTCCATTTTCTATCCTAGCAAGCTCAGCCGAGCCCCCACCTATATCCAGAGTTACAGCTTTGTCTAACTTTGGAAGAAGTCTTGCTGCTGAAAACCCACCGTAATACGCCTCCAAATCCCCATCAACAACTCTTAAGTTTATACCTAAAGTTTTAACCTTATTTATAAAAACATTTGCGTTTTTTGCATCTCTTAGGGCTGAAGTTCCAACGGCTAGAACTTTTCTAACTTTATGTCTAACAATAAGTTTTTTAAACTCAACAAAAGCGTTAAAACACTTCTGCATCGCTTCTTCTTGGATAACTCCGCCTTTTTCATAGGCTCCTTCCCCAAGCCTAACTTTCATCTTATACTCACCTAAAGTATAAAACCCAAGCCTACTAGTTCTTTCAAAAACAACCATCCTAGCTGAGTTTGAACCAAGGTCGATAACCGCCACTCTTTTTGACATATTATTTAAATTCCTCTTTATTTAGCTTTTTGGTCTCACCAGAAATTGGAAATCTAATAGTTGCTATAGCACCATTTTTATCTTCTCTATTTTTTATAGAAATTTTAGCATTCATCGCATCAGCCGCACCTTTTGCTAAAAACAGCCCAAGCCCCGCTCCACCCTCATCCCCGTATCTTTTAAACGGAGCAAAAAGATCCAAACTCTCATCGATACCTTTTCCCTCGTCCATAACATCTATCCTAAAACACTCTTCGGTAACCCTACTTCTTACTAGCACAGCTGAGCCGGGCTTAGAGAATTTAATAGCATTTTGGATGAAATTTTGGATTATATGCAAAAACAGATTTGGCTGAATTTTCATATAAAACTTCTCAGCGTTGTGTCTTGTGGTGATGTCAACGTTTTGATTTTTAGCTATGATTTTTAGGTTTTTACAAATTTCTTCGGTGTACTCTATCATCTCTTTTGTGACTGGCTCTTCAAACTGAGCTCCCTCTTGCCTGCCGATTTCTAAAATTGAGCTTATCATTTTATTCATAGCATCGATGGAAGCGTTGTTGCTTTTTAAAGCTTCTATATATTTCTCGCTCTCTCTTGGCTTTAAAAGAGTGACTTCATTTTTAGTTTTCATAACAGCAAGTGGGGTTTTTAACTCATGAGCGATACCTATAAAAAGCTCTTTTTGATAACCAACAAAAACTCTAATCCTATCAATAAGCCTATTTATCCCCCTAGCAAGTGGTTTAAACTCTTCTGGAACACCGCTTTCATCGATGTGGTCTAGCACTGTCTCATTTAGTTTTGAAAGTCTAGAAGAGAGCTTTTTTACAGGGATTAAAAGAGATCTTGACAAAAACAGAGCGTAAAAAATTATAAGAAATATCATAGTTGAGTTTAAGATGATAATGTTGGTTAAAATTTGCTCTATCAAGTTATCATAAAACGAGGTGTCCGTGCTAACTACGATAAGTTTATCGCCCTTTGGATACTCTAAAACAAGGTGACTTCCAACGCTATCTTCTCTTTTGGTGTATTTTGGTTTTTTAATATCATCTATGTTTTCAACTACAGCTACTTTAACTGGTATATGCCCTAGCTCTTTGTTATAAAGTATTACTATGTCAGCACTACTAGAAGTGTTCATCGCTTCTTTGTTTAGAACATGCACCACCGTTTCATAAATGCTTATTTTTATGTAGTGGTAAAGCATGGTAGAAAAAACGAGAATTAGCATCGTTGAAGCCGATGCTAATTGGAGTGTAAATTTAGTTCTTAAGCTTTTTTGGGAAAGCAAAATCTATATCCGCGTCTTCTAACTGTCTCAATGGTTGAGATATTTAGTGGTTTATCCATCTTTTGTCTAATTTGGTTAATCGCTACTTCAATAACATTTGGAGTAACTAGTTCTGGCTCTTCCCAGATAGCATCAAGAAGCTGTTCTTTACTAACGATTTGGTCGCTATGTCTTGCTAAGTGAGTTAAAACCTCAAACGGCTTTCCTTTTAGTTCAACTTCTTTATCTTTGTAAGTGATTTTCTCTTCATCTGGGTCGATTGTTAAATCTCCGATTTGGATAACATTTGTCCCACCAAATCTAAGATGAGCTTCAACTCTTGCTATTAAAACATCAAAATCAAAAGGTTTTTTGATATAGTCACTCGCTCCCGCTCTTAATGCTTTAATCTCGCTTTCTTTATCATCTTTTGCTGAAACTATAACAACTGCCGTTCTTGGAGACTTTTGTTTGATAATATTTATCAAATCAACCCCATCCCCATCAGGAAGCATCCAGTCAGCCAAAACTAAGTCATAATTTCTAATGCCAATGTAATACTCAGCGTCTTTGAAGTTCTCTGCACTATCCGCTTGATAACCAAACTCCTGAAGTCCTTCTGCTATGGTTTTGTTAAGAGTGATTTCATCTTCTACTATCAAAATTCTCATTATATTTTCCTTAAAAGTAAATTTTTAAGAATTATACCTTGTTTTAAGGTTAAATTCAAGTATTTTAAAAATTCTTTAAATTTAATATGATTTTTCTATACTAGCACCGACTTTTGCGTCAGGTAAAATTTCAAGTTTTATAATTTTCATATAAAAACAGTTTAGGCTTTTGTATTTTTCTTTGAATTTATTTTCAAAGAAACTCAAAGCATCTTCAACTTTTAAAAACTTCTCTTTCTTAAAATCCTCTTTTATAGTCTCACAAACCAAAGCGTAGTCTATAAACTCTTCTGCTCTAAACTTCGCACTAACTCTAACTTTTTGCTCCTTAACTCTCTCAAAGTCAAGAAGCCCTATGATAGCACTAAACTCCAGCTCTTCAACCAAAACAGTTATCATATAACTTTAGCTTCCTCTTTTAAAATAAGTCTTTTAATGTTTGGAATGTGCTTATAAAAAACTATAAAAACTATGATGATAATCGGTGCGTGAGTGTTGATGCCAGGAATTTCTGGGTGGATGATAAATGAAAGGATTAAAAACACCGTTATGCTTATCAAAGATGCTAAAGATGAGACTTTCATAAACTTACCAACTAAAAACCAAACCACCAAAGAGATGGCAACTTCTACCGGTAAAAACAGAGTAAAAACACCATAACTTGTAGCCACGCCTTTTCCGCCCTCGAAGTTTAAAAACACGCTAAAACAGTGCCCCACAACAGCTAAAACCGCCATCATCCAAAGCACATTTATATCAAAGCCCATAAACTTAGCTATTAAAATCGGTAAAAACCCTTTTAAAACATCAAAAACTACGGTTAAAATGGCAAATTTCTTAGCATTTTTAGGATCGATTTCCTTTATAACTCTAAGCACATTTGTAGCCCCGATGCTGCCACTCCCAGCCTCTCTTAAGTTTACTTTATAAAACGCTTTTGCTAAAATAAGCCCCGATGGGATAGAGCCTATAAGATACGCTATTAAATAAGCTAAAATATTTTCATTCATAATTACTACCTTTTTAAGTTCTGTTTCTTAAATTTAAAGCTAGATTTTAACTAAATTTAACTAACTTTTCCTTGAATTTCAGCCACTTTAGTTTTCAAAAGCTTTCTTGCTTTTAGGTAAACTAATGTATCCATAAAAAGAGCTACAATGCTAACCAGAGCAAGCACCACTACTGCGTAAAAGAAACCCTCGCCCATATCCGCTAAAAAGGGTGGATATAAAAGTAGCACCAAAAGAGCCAAAATAGTCATACCAAGCTTGAGTATTTTAAAAGCTAAATCTTTTGTTTTAACGCCATAAATTTGACACTTTGTCAAGCTGTAGCCAGCTAATGCTCTGTTTTTGGAGCCTACTTTTTTATAAACCACAACTATCTCATCAGAGTTTTTTATAACCTCTTTTAAGCTGGTTTTTAGCTCTTTAATCTCCGCACCATTTACTAAAAAATCATTTAGTTTTGATGTAGGGGAAAAATATTTCTCAATCCCCTCTACCCTGCCATTTGTAACTTCTAACTTTGCCATAAAATAGCTACTTTTTCATCAAAAATATCAACTTTTTTAGCTTGAATTTCAGTTACTTTAATCTCTATATTTTTTATACTATAAATGCTTTTTAGCTCTTCAAGTTTTGTTTTTTCATCTTCTATTAACTTTTCTAAACTCGCTTCAATGTCGGCTACTTTTTGCTCTGCTAGTTCTACATCTTTTTTCTGGCTTAGCACTCTTCCAGCACTTTTAGCACTAGTTGCGACTTTTGTAGCGTTTGTTTTGGTAAGCTTTTTACTTCCTAAAAATGTCCCTAAAATCGCACTTCCTATATTTATAACAGCGTCAAGCCCTTTTGCTTTGGCTTCGGACTTTTCTCTCTCAAGTGTGGTTTGAGCTTTGCTTAGAGCATCTTCAAGTTTTGCTTTTTCTCTGCCTAGTTTTTCTAAGAATTTAGCACTCTCAGCTTCAAAAACTTCGTTACATCTATCGTGTAGTCTAAGCATAAAGTCACTTTTTTCCTCGCCTGGAGTTGAGAGCATATCTAAAGCACTAAAAAGCTCTAACTTTACATTTCTATAAATATACTCTTTTAGCTCTTTTGCTTCGTTGTTTAAGTTTTTCGCACTTGCGATGTAGCTTGGAAGTGGCTCAAATTTGCTTCCCTCTTCTAAATTTGAACTAAAATTTGGATGGTAAATTTCAGCCTCGCTCCATAAAGTTTTAGATGAGTTTTCTAGTAGATATTTTAAGCTTAGCTCTTTTGTATACTCAAAATCTTTACCTTTATAGATGACTTTTGCACTGCCCAAAAGATAAGGTCTTAAATTCAAGGAACTTCCATAACTAAAATACTCTTTTATTTCAGGTGAGATGATAGGCTTTGAGTTTTCTAGGTTTAAATTTAGTGGTTTTGTATCAGTTTTTTTATCAGCCATTAAATTTGAAATTTGAGCATCATTTAAAGGTCCTTTTAGATAGCTTAACGCCCAGCGAGTTGAGATGACTTCAAGTCCATCTTCGTTTATATTTTTAACTAAAAAGCTTCTTTTTTTAAGATTTGAGATTAACTCCATAATCTCACTTTTAGAGTACTCGCTTCCGCTAATTCCTGTTAGCCCTGAGATAACTCTTTCTTTATCTTGCTGGGTTTGGAGCCTGCCGATAAACCAAGTTCCCATATTTGAAAGCCCTTTATAGTCTAAATCAACTGGGTTTTGGGTTGATAGAACGCACCCTACCCCAAAAGCACGAGCTTGCTTTAAAAGTGTTAGCATCGGCTCTTTTGATGGCGGGTTTGAAGTTGGCGGGAAATAGCCAAAAATTTCATCCATATATAAAATGGCTCTAAGCGAGCTAGTTCCCTCTGTCGTTCTCATCCAGCGAATTATCTCGTTTAAAAGAAGTGTGACAAAAAACATTCTCTCGCTATCGTTTAAGTGTGAAATAGTAAAGATATTACACCTTGCTTGTCCGCTCTCATTAAAAAGCATTTTAGAGATGTCAAGTCGTTCCCCTTCACACCACTGAGAAAATGATGGGCTCGCAAAAAGCGAGTTTAGTTTCATAGCAAATTTAAGTCTCTCACTGCTTGAATAGAAAGTTTCTATATCAAAAACACCTATTTTATCAAATGGTGGGTTAGAAATTTGCTGGATTAAATTTGCAATGGTAACGCCCTGATTTTTACTAAAATTTGTTAAAAATATGTGCTGAAGTAAAACGCTCTCTTTTGATGAGTTGTCTTCCGTGCTAATTCCAAGAAGTGATAAAATAGAGCTAGATATGGTTAAAATATACTCATTTAAACTCTCACTATTTAGCCCAACTGGAGCTTCAAAGTCACTTAGTAAACTCACACCCAACCCAACGCTACTTTTTGGAGTGTAAATTCTAAAGTCCGCACTCTCTTTAAAAAACTTAACTCTCTCCAAACTTTGAAAGCCACTCTCTATGCCACTCTTCCAAGTAGAGGCTTCTTTGCTAGCCATTTCACTAACGCTCATGCCTTTGTTTTTAGCTTCGTTTTCATCTATGTAGGGTAGAAAATCGCTCTCTTTCATCTCTGGGAAAGCTAAAAGCATATTTGTCATATCGCCTTTTGGGTCGATGATGATGGAAGGGATATTATCAATCGCAGCTTCTTCTAAAAGCGTGATTCCAAGCCCTGTTTTTCCGCTTCCAGTCATACCGATGATGGTTGCGTGAGTTGTTAAGTCTTTGTTTTTATAAAGAAACGGCTCTTTACTGCCATCTTTTTCTTTAATGCCTAAGAAAAATAGTTTTAAATTCTCTTCTATCTTGCTCATTTTAGAAACCTTGTTAAATTTATTTTTGCTATTATATCAAAATAGTTAGTGCTTATAAGGAAAAAGCTATGAAAGAGATAACACTAGATGAGTTTAGGGAAGCGGTGGAGTTTTTTAACATTATAACTAGGATTACAAAAGAGGATTTAAGGAAAAAATATCTAGAACTTTCTAAAGCCTACCACCCAGACCTTGGCGGAGATGAAGAGAAGTTCAAAAAGTTAAACAAAAGCTATAAAATTCTTCTCGGCTTTATAAACGGCTACCGCTTTGAGTTTAGTGAAGATGAGTTTAAAAAACAGTTTCCTCTGTCAGACTTTGACTCAAGGTTTTGGTTTTAGAAATTTCAAGTGAAAAATAAACAAATTTAAAAAAGTGGAAATAAAAAAGGGGGCAAATTTGCCCCTAAAGTTTTAAAATTTAAACAATAAATTACAACTTATCGGCTGATTTACCAAGATACTCAGCAACGCCAGCTGGGTTTGCTTTCATTCCTTCGCTTCCTTTGTTCCAGCCTGCTGGACATACAACGCCGTGTTCGTTTGTATAAAGCATAGTATCAACCATTCTTATCATCTCATCGATGTTTCTACCAAGTGCGTCATCGTTTAGAACCATATGTCTAACAGTGCCGTCTTTATCTAGCAAAAAGCTTCCTCTTAGAGCAACCGCATCATCTAGTAAAACATCAAAATCTCTTGAAATTTTCTTTGTCAAATCCGCTACTAGAGGGTATTTAACTTGACCAATACCGCCTTGATTTACTGGAGTGTTTTTCCATGCAAGGTGTGAGAACTCGTTATCTGTGCTAATGCCGATAACTTCGATGCCTCTGTCTTTAAACTCTTGATATCTGTGATCAAATGCGATAATTTCTGTTGGACATACGAAAGTGAAGTCTTTTGGGTAGAAAAATACCACCGCTCCATTTTTACCCAAATTTTTATAAAGATTAAAATCTTCAACTATGGTGTTATCACCCATTACCGCTGTAGCTGTAAAATCAGGTGCTTTTTTTGTTACTAACATGTAGTCTCCTTGATAATTTTTATTGACAGCGAAATTATATAATTTAAACATTAACAGAAGTAAACGGCAGGAGAGCTTATAAGAAAAAGCATTAAATTTAAAATTTAAACAATATTAAAAGGTTTTATGTTATTATTTCAGCTCATTTAAATTTTAAGGAGAAAAAATGGCAGTATTAATTACAGACACCTGTATTAGTTGTGGTTCATGTATAGATGAGTGCCCAGTTGAAGCTATAGTTGATGATAGTGATAACCCAACAGGGGAAGATATCTACTACGTTTACGCTGATAAATGTGTAGAGTGTGTTGGTCACAACGACGAACCAGCCTGCGCATCAGCTTGTCCAACAGATGGCTGTATCGTATGGAGCGATGTTGTAGATGGACAACCATTTAGAGAAGATATTTCAGCTGATGAGAGAGACGGAACTGTTCCAGCGGTTGAATAATCCTTCTGTTCTAAGCCCAAACTTTTTGGGCTTAAACTATTTTTAACCTAAATTTAGATATTATCACACCTTACAATTTTAACTTTATTTTTATTAATTAGGAGAAATCATGCAAAGAACTTTATCTATTATAAAGCCAGATGCTGTTGCGAAAAACGTTGTTGGTAAAATCATCGATAGATTTGAAAGCAACGGACTAAAAATCGCAGCTATGAAAAAAATCAGACTATCAAGATGCGATGCAAAAGCATTTTATGCAGTTCATAGTGAAAGACCTTTTTTCAACGATTTAGTTGACTTTATGGTAAGTGGACCAGTTGTAGTTATGGTTTTAGAAGGCGAAGATGCTGTTGCTAAAAACAGAAAACTTATGGGAGCAACAAACCCAAAAGAAGCTGAAAAAGGCACAATCAGAGCTGATTTTGCAGAGAGTATCGATGCAAACGCAGTTCACGGAAGCGATAGCTTAGAAAATGCAGCTATTGAAATAGACTTTTTCTTTGCAAAAAGAGAAATTTGTTAATAAAAAAAGTGAAAATAGAATTTTATAAGATAAAATCTGATGATTTTCCTTTTAGCCTAGAGTTTGATAGTGTCAAACTTGACGGGCTTTTAAAAAGGGAAAGCTCATCTGCTATGTCAAATCTTATCAAATGTAAAGCTACTCTTAGTGGAAGCACATCTCATATATGTGATAGATGCGGTGAGGATTTAGAGATAAATCTAAACGAAGAGCTAGACTTAATGATAAGTGACGGGGTTTGTGATTTAGAAACTTTAGACGCGGTTGAGTTTTTTGATGGAAAAATTGATTTAAAAGAATTAGTGGATAGTGAAATAGAGTCCGTAAAAAGCGACTATCACTACTGCGAAAAATGTAAAAATTTATAAAGGAGAAAAAAATGGCAGTTCCAAAGAGAAGAGTTAGTAAAACTCGTGCAGCAAAAAGAAGAACTCACTACACAGTAAAACTTCCTGTTCCTGTAAGAGATAAAGACGGTAGCTGGAAAATACCTCACAGAGCTAACAAAATAACTGGCGAATACTAATGATAAAAATAGCTATAGATGCTATGGGTGGCGACTTTGGCTGTGAACCCATCGTAAAAGGAGTTATGGAAGCTCTTAAAGAGAAGGAATTTGAAGCTTTTCTTGTAGGAGATGAAAGTAAAATCAACCCTTTTATAGAGAGTGCTTTTAAAGAGCGAGTAACCATCATCCCTGCTAGTGAAATAGTGGAGATGAGCGACCACGCTACTGATGCACTTAAAAAAAGAGAGTCGAGCATCTATAAAGCTATTGATTTAGTAAGAGAAGGAAAATGTGACGCTGTGGTTTCAGCTGGACATAGCGGAGCAACTATGAGTCTTGCAACACTTAGGATTGGAAGACTTGAAGGAATTTCAAGACCAGCTATCGCAACCCTAATGCCAAACACAAAAGGCTTTAAAACGCTTGTTTTAGATGTCGGAGCAAACGTTGACTGTAAGGCTGAACATCTATTTCAGTTTGGTGTGATGGGTGAAATTTATGCAAAAACTATAATGAATATAACAAACCCAACTGTTGGAATTCTCTCAAACGGCGAAGAGGAAAGTAAGGGCGATGAAGTTACAAAAGGGGCTTTTAACCTTCTAAAAGCTCTTGATAGCTTTGTGGGAAACGTTGAGGGAAATCAAATTTTTGATGGCTCGGTAAATGTTGTAACTTGCGATGGTTTTGTAGGAAATATCGTTTTAAAAACATCGGAGGGTGCGGCATCTGCAATAGGTAAAATTTTAAAAAGTGAGATTAAAAAATCACCTCTTTCAATGCTTGGTGCAATGTTAATGAAAAATAGTTTTAAAAACCTTAAAAAAGCAACTGATTATGACGAGTATGGCGGGGCTCCGCTTCTTGGAGTTAAAAAGTGCGTTATCATAAGTCATGGCAAAAGCTCACCAAAAGCTATCAAAAATGCCCTATTTCAAGCACTAAAATTTGCAAACTCTGATATAAACTCAAGTATTGTTGATACTCTTAAAACCATGCAAATAAAAGGATAAACATGCCAATAAAAGCTTCAATGATATCAATAGGGGCGTACGCACCAAAAAGAGTTTTAACTAACTTTGATCTTGAAAAAATGGTAGAAACAAGCGATGAATGGATAACCAAAAGAACTGGAATTAACACTCGCCATATCGCTTCGGCTGATGAAAGCACAAGTGATTTAGGCTATGAGGCAGCAAAACTTGCAATTAAGAGAGCAAATTTAGAGCCGTCTGACATTGACTGCATAATATGCGCTACAATCTCACCTGATTATCTCTGTATGCCTTCAACTGCTTGTGCTATAGCAGATAAGCTTGGAGTTTGCGATATAACTTCTTTTGACATCAGTGCGGCTTGCACTGGCTTCATCTACGCTTTAGAGATAGCAAAAGCTTTTGTTGAGAGTGGGCTTAAAAAAAACGTGCTTATAATCGGAGCTGAAAAGCTTAGCTCTATCGTAAACTGGGAAGATAGAACAACTTGCGTTTTATTCGGCGATGGTGCAGGAGCAGCGGTAATATCAGCCTCAAAAGATGAAAACTATATAGTAGATACTCACACAGCAAGTGATGGAAGCAAAGGCGATTTACTCATAACCCCAGGATGTGGCTCGAAAAACCCAGCTACAAAAGAGATGCTTGAAAAAGAACTTCAATTTATCCATATGAAAGGAAATGAAGTTTTTAAAATAGCAGTTCAAACCCTATCAAAAGATGTTATCGATATACTTGAAAAAAACAGTCTGACAGGAAAAGATGTAGATCTTTTCATCCCTCATCAAGCAAATTTAAGAATCATAAAAGCAGTTCAGCAAAGAATAGAACTAGATGATGAGCAATGCGTTCTAACAGTAGATAAGTTTGGAAATACAAGCTCAGCCTCTATCCCAATGGCAATGAACGAAGCGTATGAAGATGGAAGGCTTAAAAACGGCTCTATGATTTTACTTGATGCTTTTGGTGGTGGATTTACTTGGGGTTCAGCGTTAGTTAAATTTGGCGGGAAATAAACTTCCCACCAAAACATTAGCTGTTTTTACAAATCAATTTAATATTAAATCATACTTTTCTAACAATGGCTGAAAAGCATTATTCTCTCTAAATTTTATTATTACTTGGTTTATATCTGTTTTAAGTTCACCCAGCCTATTTTTTGGAAAACTAATAATAGTTTGAGCCTCTGGTGAAGGTTCTTCATGTATAACTACTAGTTTTGTATTTACTCCAAGAGAAACAGCCAAGTCAAAAGCTGATCTTTCTAGCTTATCTAGATAATCATAGTTTCCCTTAACAAAAGGTATAACCCCTGTACTATCTACTATAATAGCATCCAGTCTATTTTCAAACAAAGAAAGAATCATGCTACTAACGTTGGTTTTAGGATACCCTCTTGCCATAGGAATTTCAGCTATCAACTCTCTATACATCTGGGCTCCATCGTAAAAATACCCTATTTTTTTACCAGCTAAATCCTCTTTTGATTTTATACCACTGCTAGCTGATGTTACATACATATTTACACTTTCATAATATGAAACACTATAATCACAACCAACTGTATTTTCATCAATACCCATAGCTGATATTCCAATGTCTAACTCTCCACTAGAAATTTTACTACAAATATCAGGATACATGGTAGGTACGATAACATACTCTAACCCCAGCTCTTTAAAAAGCATTTGTGCAAACTCGACATCAAATCCAGCCATTTTATCGCCTTCCAAATATCCAAAAGGTGGATAATCTGGACTCATCCCAATCTTTATTGGGGCAGCCACTAAAGATAAAAAGCTAATCGAAATAACTAAAAACATTTTTTTAAATTTCATTTTTTCCTTTCATGGGGCGTATTTTTATTAAATACCACTATTGTGAAACTATTTAACTCCGCACTCCAATTATAATACAAACTCCTTCAACTAAAAATATATTTTTTACCCATTCTTTTTAGCAAATTCTCTCATAAACCCAGTTAAAGTTTCTACATCTTTTAGCGTTACAGCGTTGTATAAAGAAGCTCTGATTCCGCCTAAAACTCTGTGTCCTTTTAAGCCTATCATTCCCTCTTTTGTGGCAAGTTCTACAAATTTAGCCTCTAACTCACTTCCGTCTGCGATGTTAAAGACAACGTTCATAAGCGATCTTGAGTCTTTTTGCACATGCCCTTTGTAAAAATCACTCATCTCATCGATTGCGTTGTAAAGCAAGTTTCCTTTAGCGGCCGCGCGTCTATCCATCTCATCAAGTCCGCCTTCATTTATCACCCATTTTAGCATCAAATCAAGCATATAAATGCCAAATGTATTTGGCGTGTTGCTCATAGAGTTTGCATCAACTTGGGTTTTGTATCTTAGGATATTTGGCACTTTTTCATTAGTTCTTGCAGTCATGTCCTTTCTTATCACAACCAAAGTCACGCCTGATGGACCACCGTTTTTTTGAATTCCACCATAAAACAACCCAACATTACTGATATCAACTTTTCTAGTAAAAAGATCACTTGAACTATCTACGACTAGCGGAGCTTTGCTTTTTGGATACTCTTTATACTGACTTCCATAAATTGTATTATTTGAGCAGATGTAAGTATAATCGGCATCTTCATTTAACTCTGGAATTTCTGGAATTCTATCAAATTTAGTATCCTCGCTGCTTGCGACAACTTTGTAATTAATGCCAAGAATCTTAGCTTCTGCAATAGCTTTTTTAGTCCAGTTTCCAGTGTGGATATACTGAGCAACCTTGCCAGTGCTTAAGTTCATAGGAATTTGTGCAAACTGAAGGCTCGCCCCACCTTGTAAAAACAAGATATCATACTCATCGCCAAAGCCGTAAAGCTCCCTAACTTTGTCTTTTGCCGCGTTTAGAACACCTTCAAAAGTTTTGCCCCTATGTGACATCTCTATGATAGAACAGCCCTGTCCTTTATAGTCTAAAAACTCATCTCTTGCTTCTTCTAAAACTGGAAGTGGAATCCCACTTGGACCAGCACTAAAGTTTATAACTCTATTCATTTTTACCCCTTTTATGTTTTAATTTTATTTTATACTCTCAATCTTTATCGTCATAAATTTAACCGTTAAGCCTCTGGATTGCTATGCTAACGCTTACAATGACGAATTAGATTTATTTTATAACTGCTTGTTTACTCGCACTTTGTGATGATACTCTTATCTCATCGCCACTTTTTAAACTCTCTAAACTTACCACTCTACCATCTTTTGAAATTTGAACTAAACCTTTTGTCACTTTATAGAAGTGATTTTTCTCATTTAGAACAGCTTCTATTAGCTTTAAATTTGACTCAAATTTGGCAAATTTAGACTTTAATTCACTCTCAAAAATACGCTTTAGATGGTTTAAATTTGCTAAGTTTAGCTCTATTTTTTTGCCAATCGCTCCGTTTTTAAAAAGTAATTTTAAGTGGCTTAGCCTGTTTTCAAAAGCATTAAATTTAGCCTCCATCAAACCCCTTAACTCACTATCTTTCATATCTAAATACTGCATAAAAGCTATTTTTTCAGGAAGCAGGTCAACCATCGCAGCAGTTGGCGTTAGACTTCTATGGTCGCTTACAAAGTCACTTATACTAAAATCTATCTCATGTCCGATAGCTGAAATTACGGGCGTTTTCGCCTCAAAGATGGCTCTTGCTAAACTCTCATCGTTAAAACACCACAAGTCCTCTTTGCTTCCGCCACCTCTTGCTATGACGATGGCGTCATAGCCTACAGTGTCAGCTTTTTTTAGAGCAGTTATGATGGAGTTTGCCGCACTATCTCCTTGCATTAAAGCGTTGTAAACATAGAGCGAGCACATATCATTTCTATCTTTTGCAACTCTTAGCATATCTTGATAAGCGGCTGATGTAACGCTAGTGATGATGGCTACTTTTTTTGGAAAAGCAGGAAGTGGTTTTTTACGCTCTCCATCAAAAAGCCCTTCTTTTTCAAGTCTTTCCTTAAGTTGTTTAAAAGCTAGTTCTAAGTCGCCAACCCCCTCAACTCTCAAATTTGAAGCAATTAGCTGGTAACTTCCACTCGGTGAGTAGATACTAACCTTGCCTGAGATGATAACTTCCATCCCATCCTCAACCTCAAATTTAACCTTTGAGTTGTTGAAGCGAAACATAGCACAACTTATCGCCCCACCTCTATCTTTTAGCGTGAAATACCAATGCCCTGAGCTTTGGTTTTTAGTAAGTCTTGAAATTTCGCCCTTAACTTCGATATTTGCAAAGTTTATCTCAAGTAGGGCTTTTGCTTTTTCGTTTAACTCGCTAACGCTTAGTATCATAAATCTCTTACTTTTTTAGCCACAAATAGAGTTGAAACATCAAAGCTATAACTTTTTGCAAGCTCTACTTCAAATCCTGAGTTTTTTAACTCTTTTATAAAACTCTCTTTATCTAAAAACCCATCAATCGAGTTTGGAAGATACTCATAAGCTTCTTTGTTTTTAGAAACCATTCCGCCTATTTTTGGTAAGATATTGGAGATATAAAAGTCTCTTGCTCTACCTATTAGGCCACTTTTTTTAGGTCTAGCAAACTCTAAAACTACCAAATATCCATCAACTTTTAAAACTCTATTAAACTCTTCAAGTCCTTTAACTCTCTCAACTACGTTTCTTATGCCGTAACTTATACTTACAACGTCCATGCTTTTGTCTTCTAGTGTTGTATGTCCTGCATTGCCTAAGATAAACTCAAAATCCTTATGTTTTTCTCTTGCAACATCTAGCATCCCTTTACTTGGGTCGATGCCTACAAGGCGGGTTAAGTTTGCATTGTAGCCTTTTGACATATCACTCCAAAGCTTCATCATATCGCCAGTTCCGCACGCAACATCGGCGATGCTTAGATCTTTGTTTATAAACTTTGCAAGTATAGTTGAAACTGCCTCTTTTCTCCAACTCATATCGATACCAAAGCTAATTAGTCTATTTGCTCTGTCGTAAGTTGGGGCGATTTGGTTAAACATCTCTATAATTTTGTTTTGATTTACCATGAATTTCCTTTTTTTAATAGTAAGCTTTCAATATTTTTGAAATTTTTCTAATCTGTTTTATAAATTTAGCTTTTTTATCCAAAATTTCACCTCTTATCTCAAACATCTCAATTGAGATTATCTCTTTTTGATTTAGCAAAAACTCTTTTTCCGAGCCTTTATCATACATATCGATGATATCACACCAAACATCTCTGTCTTGTAAGTTTCCAAAAAGCTCTTGCATAAATTTAAGTCTTTTTACTAAAGATTCCATAGAACTGATATCAAACATATGACTAAAGCTCTCTAGCAAATACCTAAGTCTTTTAAGGTCGATTCTAACCTCGTGAAACTCATCGTTATGGCTCTCACTATTTAGTTTAAAAAGAGCTTTTTCTATAGCTATAATCTCGCTCCTTATACAAAGAGCTACAAACTTTTTCATCTCATAAGAGTTCTCTTTATAAAAGCCATTTATGTCATTTAGAAACGCTTCATAGTCCATAAAAAAGTCTTTAGTCTCTTTAGAGTTTAGAAAGCTATCTATATCGCTGATTTGATTTTGACTAACGAAATTTAGACTTTTTACTACCTCTTCTGAACCTTCAACGCTCTCTAAATATTCTATAAAAACATCAAAATCTCTTTGTGCGTTAGTTTGTTTTGCTGTGGTTTTAAGACCTTTTAGAATGGTTTTTAAAATCTCTTTGTTATATAGATTTTTTGAAATTTGAAGTAGGCTTCTAGTTTTTCTAAGCCCTACTCTAAATTGGTGAAGATTATGCGGGTCGTTTGTCTCTAGATACTGCTTTTTATGGTGTAAAATGCTAAGATAAATTTGGTAAAAAAGCACTCTAAATCCATCATAAGCGTCTATATATGATGGGAAGTTTAGTTCTAAATTTGGAGATTTCTCAACTCTTTTGAAAATTTCTTTAGTGTCAAACTCTAAACTTGGACTCCCAAAAAGAGATAAGTTTTTATTTTTATATCTCTCATCTTCGGTTACTTCTTTTGCATTTTCAAAAAGTGGGTTTAGGGTGAAATTTAGAGCTTCTTCTTTTGTTTCAAACTCAATCTCTAAAATAAAAAGCCCAGCTAACTCCCCGCTATAGATATCGATAGCGTGAGTGACGCCGTCAAGCTCAAAACTATATCTATCTTTTTCTATAAATGAAGAGACTCTTTTGGGTTTGGAGCCGTTGTATTCATTTTTTGAGACCACCACTTCAAACTCATCTCGCTCTATTCCACTGCCAATTTTAGTAGTTAAATAGTAGATATCATCTTTTTTCCTATATCTTATCTCGCTATTTTTGGTGATTTCTGTGTAAAACTGTGTAATGTTTGATTTATAAATAGTAACTTTTTCGTTACAAAGAGTTCTTAAAATGAAAGCATCTTTAAGCAAAAATTTACGCTCTATTTCCATATAACCACCTCCAATAAATTTTGGGTATATTGTAGCAAATTAGTGCTTAAAGTTTAAAATTTAGTCTCTACACTGCTTGCAAGTTGCAACAACAGCGACCATATTTATCTCGTCAATTTTATTATCTAGTTTAACTTCTAGCTCTTTTTTATACTCTTTTAAATTCTCCGTCTCTTCGTGAAAGTCAAAAACTTCGCCACAATTTTTACACATAACGTGCATATGCGGGTAGTCGAAGATGTCAAATTTAGGCTTTTTATTTGGTCTATTTATCTCAACTACTAGCCCGCACTCAACCAATGTACTTAAGTTCTTATAAACAGTTGCCAAAGAGATAGATGGGTGCTCTTTTTTAATCTCTTCATAAAGCTCATCCACTGTTGGATGGGTGTGGTTTGACAGGTTTTTAAGAACCGAAATTCTCTGAGGAGTTGCTTTTAGTCCTCTCTCTTTTAAAAGCTCCATATAGTGCATAACTTAATCCTTAATAATTTTCGTAGATTTTATCAAATTATCTTTAAGATAAGTTTATACTAACTAATACTATTTATCATTTAGTATTTTTGTGGTGATCGTTTGGATATCTCTGCCTAAACTTTGCTCTACTTGGCTTGTCTCTCCATGAGGTATAAACTCATCGCCGTATTCAAAACTTTTCACTTTTACATCGTAAATTTCATTTTCTTGTAAAAATGAGCTAAGGATTGAGCCGACTCCACCCATTTTAGCTGAGTCGCTAAAGATATACCAAACCTTGCTAGTTTTAGCTAAATTTAGTAAAAACTCTTTATCGAGTGGTTTTGCAAAGACTAAATCAACTAAATTTACCTTTAAATTTGATAAGTTTTGCATAACTCTATATGCTTTTCCAACCCCGTTTCCATAGCCTATAAGAGTGATATTTGAGCCGTTATCTACTAAAAGCTCTGAGCCTTTTATCTCTTTGCTTTCAAACTCACTATCTAAAATAAAAGCTCCCCTTGGGTAACGGATAGCTAAAACCCCCTTGTGAGTGTATGAGTAATTAACTATCTCTTTAAAGCTAGCCTCATCTCTTGGAGCTATCATAGAGATATTTGGGATAGCGTTTAGATAGCTTATATCAAAAACTCCCTGATGAGTCTCCCCATCCTCGCCTACTATGCCAGCCCTATCCATAGCGATAACCACGTCTAAGTTCATAATAGCACAGTCATGAATGACTTGGTCATAAGCTCTTTGCATAAAGGTAGAATAAATTGTGATATATGGCTTAAACCCTTCCTTTGCCATAGCTGCCATTGAAGTTACTGCGTGTTGTTCTGCAATCGCTACGTCCCAAAATCTATCAGAATATGCTTCTATCAAAGCGTCAATCCCGGTTCCTGTTGGCATCGCAGCTGTTACACCAACTACATTTTCATGCTTTTTTGCTAGCTCTAAAAGAGCTTCTGAGTAAATTTTAGTAGCGTTTTTTCTGCCACCTTTTTTATAAACTTTTCCGCTTTCTAAATCAAATGGCGAAACCCCGTGCCAGTCTGATTTACAGCCTTCAGCTATCTCATAGCCTTTGCCTTTTAGGGTTTGAGCGTGAACTACAACAGGTTTGTTTAAGTTTTTAGCTATTTCTAGTGCTCTTATAATGGCTTCTAAATCATGTCCATCAACAGGACCTATATATTTAAGCCCAAGTTCTTCAAAGAAAAGTCCCGGAGTTATAAGCTTTAAACTCTCTTCAAATTTCTTTGCCATATATGAGGCACTCTCTGGGAAGTTTCTAGCTATGAAATCTTTTAGTCTATTTCTAGCACTCATATAGAGTGGCTCTGCCATCTTTTGACTTAGATATTTACTTAGTGCTCCTATTGGCTTGCTTATACTCATCTCATTATCATTTAAGATAATAACAACTGGAAGCTTGATATCGCCTAACTCATTTAGTGCTTCATACGCCATACCAGCACTCATTGAGCCATCGCCGATTAGGGCAATTGGTAGTCTATTTTCGCCTTTTAGCTTTATAGCTTTAGCAGCCCCAACGGCTAAAGAGATGGAAGTTGAGCTATGTCCTGCTACAAAGTAGTCAGACTCGCTCTCGCTTGGTTTTGTATATCCACTAAGTCCACCAAATTGACGCAAAGTTTCAAACTCATCCCATCTACCGGTTAGAAGTTTGTGAGTGTAGCATTGGTGGCTAACGTCAAAGATAAAAGGATCAGTCTTTGCATCAAAAACATAGTGCATAGCAACTATTAGTTCAACTGCACCAACATTTGAGCTTAGATGTCCGCCGTTTTTGCTAACTACTTCTAAAATCCTAGCCCTAATATCTTCACAAAGAACATTTAACTCATCTATACTTTTATCTTTTATATTCACATCTTATCCTATAACAACTTTTTAAGTTCCCCAAGAACTCTTTTGTTTTGGCTAGGAAGCCCTATCGTTATACGAATGGCATTTAGCCCATAACCTTTTAAATCTCTTAAGATTATCCCTTTTTTTAGAAGCTCGGCACAAATTTCACTGCTGTTTTTAAAGAAAATAGTTATAAAGTTTGTGTAGCTTGGGATAAACTCAAGTCCGTTTTTCTTAGCAAATTTCTCAAACCTCTCCATCTCTTTTGCGTTGTTTTCAAGAGTTTTTTCTCTAAAATCTCTGTCTTTTAGAACTTCAATTGCGGCTTTTAAGCTTAAATTTGTGATATTAAACGGTGGCCTTAGCTTTGATAAATTTGAGATGATTTTACTATTTGCCACGCCGTATCCAACTCTAAGTCCGCCAAGTCCGTAAAGCTTTGAAAAAGTTCCAAGATAAATTGCGTTTTTAAACTCACTGGCGATTTTATTTGGTTCTATTTTTTTGTTTTTATCTTTATAAGCGGCAAACTCATTATAAGCAGCGTCAATTACTACCAAAACATCTTCGCCAACACTTTTTATAAACTCATACACTGCTTTTGCGTCCAAACACTCACCTAGCGGGTTGTTTGGAAGACATAGGAAGATGATAGAAATTTCATCTTTGTTCTCTTCGTAAATTTCTTTTATCTCTTTTAAGCTATGCTCTGCTGACTTTGTTTTAAAAACTTTAGCATTTGTATGTTTTGCATAAATTTCATACATTGAAAAAGTAGTGCCAGCTGTTAAAATCCCTCTTTTTTCGTTTGTTAAAGCGTGCATTATAAACTCTATAACTTGGTCGCTTCCAGCTCCGATTATAATGTTTTTAGACTCTACTTCGTATTTGCTAGCTAATGCTCCTTTTAGTTCAAACATAGAGTCATCTGGGTAGAGATGAGCTAGGTTTGCACTATTTTTTAGGGCTTTTGATACTAGTTTGCTAGTGCCCATCGGGTTTTCATTACTAGCTAGTTTTATAACATCTTTTGGTTTTATCCCAAACTCTCTAACAACTAGTTCGATTGGTTTTCCTGCTTCATAGTTTTGGATTAGCTCTAGGTGCTGGTTAAATTTCATTTTATTGTCCTTTTTATATTTATCGCTCTTTTTTTATCTCTATTCTTTTTATTTCTCTTCGCCGTTCATATAGCTACCAAGCCAAGTGATTTCGTTGCCTTTTTTTACAGCTAAGTTTATCGCATCACTTACGCGTCTATCGTCGATATGACCTTCTAAATCCACAAAGAAATTTGTTCTAAACTCTTTTTTCTTTATAGGACGACTCTCTAACTTTGTCATATTTATGCCTTCATTTCTAAATATGCTTAAAAGCTCGGCTAAAGAGCCTGGTGTGTGGTCGATTTTGATAAACAAAGATGTCTTATCTTCGCCTGTTTTTTCGTTTTTAAAGTCACTTATTATAAAAAACCTAGTTCTATTTGAAAGGTTATCTTCAATCTTTTCAAACATAACCGGCACATTATAAAGGCTTGCTGCTATGCTTGAACAAATCGCCGCTGAGTTTGGCTCAGTGCTTGCTAGTTTAGCAGCTAGGGCGGTTGATTTTGCTGGGACAAACTCCACTTCGTTAAGTCCGTGGTCTTCTAAAAACTTAAGACATTGGTTATATCCTTGCGGGTGAGAGTAAATTTTAGTTATATCTTTTAAACTCTCGTGCATGCTTGCAAAAGAGTGGTGGATGTCGATGTAAATTTCAGCTACTATTTTGATGTCTGGATACGCTCCAAGACAGTCGAATGTAACTCCAACCCCGCCTTCTGTGTTGTTTTCAATCGGCACAACGCCGTATTTTGCCTCTTTGTTGCTAACTTCTTTAAACACGGCTTCTATGTTTGAAACTGGAATATAGTTACTAATCGCACCAAATCTTGACTTTGCAGCTTGATGAGAGTAGCTTCCAAAAGGCCCTAAAAATGCTACGCTTTGTGGTTTTTCTAAATTTCTTGAAATTGAGAAAATTTCATAATAAATCGCCTCAATCGCCTTTCTATCCAAATCTTTTCCGCTAATGCTCTCTAGCCTACTAAGAATCGCTTTTTCTCTCTCAGGTCTATAAATATGCCCGCCACTTGCATTTTTTAGCTCGCCTATTTTTTTAACATAGACCATCCTTTCATTTAAAAGCCTGATTATCTCGTTATCAACTATGTCTATTTCAGCTCTAAGATCATCCATATTTTTCATAAAAACTCCACTTCATCTTTAACTAAATCTTCAAAGCTCTCTCTTTTTCTTATAAGCTTATCTTTGCCTTCTATTATAGCAACTTCGGCTGCTTTTT
The DNA here is from genome assembly GCA_012519705.1 of Campylobacteraceae bacterium. Taxonomy (GTDB): domain Bacteria; phylum Campylobacterota; class Campylobacteria; order Campylobacterales; family Campylobacteraceae; genus Campylobacter_B. Next base: position 114,481 of record JAAYPR010000001.1, on the reverse strand, counting down.
GTCTTGAGTTATAGTTGCTTGCCATTGTAAAGCCATATGCCCCAGCTCCTTTTACTACAAGCAAATCGCCACTTTCTAAATGTGGAAGCATAACATTTTTACCTAAAAAGTCTCCGCTTTCACAGATAGGTCCAACAACATCACAACTGCTTAAATTTCCATCTTTTTCTAAAGCTTCTATCTCGTGATACGCTCCGTAAAGACTTGGGCGAAGCAAATCATTCATAGCAGCGTCAACTATAACAAATCTTTTGCCTTCGTTCTCTTTTTCATAAAGAACTTTTGTTAAAAGATAGCCACTCTCTCCAACTAGAAATCTGCCTGGTTCCATGACGATAGTTACGTCTTGCCCGCTTAAAGTTGCCAAAACTCCTTGAGCGTAGTCGTATAAGTTTGGTCTAACTTCATCTTTGTATCTTATGCCGATTCCACCGCCGATGTCAAAGAACTTAATATCAATATTTAAAACTTTTAAATCACTCATAAGTTTTGAGACTATTTTTGCAGACTCGCAAATAGGGCTTATGTCTAAAAGCTGGCTTCCTATGTGAAAATGGATGCCGATTGGCTCTAAAAACTCACTATTTTTAGCCATGATATACATCTTTTTAGCAACTTCTATGCTTACGCCAAATTTGTTTTCATCAAGTCCTGTTGAGATATATGGGTGAGTTTTTGGGTCGATATTTGGGTTTACTCTTATGCTAATTCTTGCTTTTGTGTTAAGTTTTTTAGCGATTTTCTCAACTCTTAAAAGCTCAGCTTCACTTTCTAAGTTTATCATTAAAATTCCAGCTTTTAAAGCTTCTTCTATCTCATCATCTCTTTTTCCAACGCCTGAGAAGATGATTTGATAATTTTTAGCCCCAGCTAAGAGTGCTCTTCTTACTTCGTTAAAACTAACACAGTCAAACCCGCTTCCAAGATCTGCTAAAAACTTAAGCAAGCTTAAATTTGAGTTTGCCTTAACAGCGTAACAAACTAGAGATTTTCTAGCGTGAAATGCCTCTTTTAGCTCTAAATATCTTTTCTTTATCTCATCAAATTTATAAATATAAAGTGGTGTGCCGTATTTTTGTGCCAAATTTTTCATATAAAACCTTTTATAATAATCTTTTATTTTACTTGTATTTTACTTAAAAAAATCTAACGATGTTTAAAAACTAGATAAAATGCGTAAGCCCCAAGCAGTCCAATAGGTAAAACTATCCCGATTTCTGGGGCTATAACCCCTGTTAGCGAAAACCGAGTCATTACAAAAAGCACTCCCCAAAAGCTGATAGTTACGATGAAAAACCCAAAGCTTAAAAGTGCAAGGTTAAAAAACCGCCCAGTAATCGGCAGATGATAAAACAAAATAAGTAGCATAAAAGGAGCAAAAAGAGGCGATACTACTAAACTATAAAGAGTAGCTTTGATACCGTCTATATTTACTCCTTGATTTTTAAAAGTCTCTATTGCACTTAAAGCGTCTGTGATAGAGTAAACAGATGAACTTTCATAAATTTTTTCTATATCATCTGGTCTAAAGCCGTGCAAATCAACAAACTCTTTACTTGTTTGAAATTTCAAGCCCTCACCGCCAAGCTCTAAATTTAGAGGCAAAATGGTTGAGTGTTCGTTATAAAACGTCCATTTATTATCATCATAAGCAGCTTTTCCAGCGGAAGTTATTTTTTCAACCATGCCGCCATTTGTTTGGATGATTTTTATCCCACTAGCTGCTTTTGCTAGAGCGTTTAACTCTCTAATGTAGACATATTTATCATCATATTTTAAAAAAATTCCCCTACTTACAGAGCCAACAGCATCTAAGCTTTCTAAATTATCCCTATACTGGGCAGCATATGCAAACGGAGTTGAGTTTAGATAAACATAAAAGCATGTTATTAAAAGTGAGATTATAAAAGGCATTCTAACAAGTTTGTTTTTGCTAATCCCAAGAGCGTAGAAGCTTATTAGCTCATTGCTTCTTATCATATTAAAAAGAGCTAAAATAAGAGCAAAGATAAGGCTTAATGGAAGCGTATAAGCAACAGCACTTAGAGCAGTTAGTGCCACATAAAGAAGTGCTAAGTTCGCACTTGTGGAGAGGTCTTTTAAATTTAGCAAAATATCAATGCCTGTGTAAAAGCACTCTAATGCAATAAATAGAATAAAAAAATACTTTAGATAAACAAAACTTATATATCTTGAGTAGAGTTTCATGCTATCTCTTTTGTAGTAAATTTATTTCTTGTCTCTTTTATATCGTTTTTGATTAAATCAAGAACCGCTTTTTTTGCATACTCTAAAATAGCGTCAAGTTTAGCCTCTTCATCTTTGCTAAAGCTACTTAAAACATGTCCTACAACTGAGTTTTTGTTTGGATTTCCAATGCCAAGCCTAACTCTTTCGTAATCATTTCCTATCAGACTATCGATTGATTTTATCCCGTTATGTCCGCCACTACTTCCGCCTGTTTTAAATCTAATCGTGTTGAAATTCAGGTCTAAGTCATCGTGAATAACTATGATTCTTTCAGGTTTATAAAAATCATTTACTGCTTTTACGGAATTCCCGCTTAAGTTCATATAAGTTGTGGGTTTTAGAAGAAGAAGGGAGCCTTTTTTATAAAGCTCACCTTGAAATTTAGTAGAACTTGCATTTGAAAAGGAGCTATCTAAGAGCTTATCAATAACCATAAATCCAATATTATGGCGAGTATTTTCATACTCTTTGCCTGGATTTCCAAGCCCTACTACTAAAATCATTTTACGCTTTGAAAACTCCAGTTACAGCTACGCTGCCACCATCTAGTATAGTTACGTTTTCAGGAGCTTTAACCTCTCTTACTAGGATTGAGTCTCCAACATCTAGCTCTGTTACGTCTAAATCAAAGCTATTTGGTAGGTCTTTACCTAAACACTCAACTCTAAGTCTTCTTTTTAGGTTGATTAAAACACCTCTGTTTTTAAGACCAATTGGTGTTCCGTAAGTTTTTACAGGGATATAGTATTTTGATTTAACATCATCTAAAACAACTCTTAAATCCACATGAGTTAAAGTGTTGTGAACAGGATCTTTTTGATACTCTTCAACTACAACTTTGTAGCTATCATTTCCTAGCTTAATGTCAAATGCAAGAGTTTCCTTGTCTCTAACATACTTCATAAACTCATTTAGTTTAAACGCTGCGTAGATATTATCTACTCCCTTCGCATAGATGTTTGCGATTAGATAACCATCTCTTTTTAAAGCTCTAGCTGGCTTTTTACCGATACTCTCTCTAACGATTCCTTCTAACATCTTTTTCCTTTCATAAAAAATAGGCTAAATTATACAAAAAACTTTATAAATTTAAGCTTTAATCATCTTTTAAAGTGATATTTCTAGCCAAACTATCGCTAATATCGCCCCTTCTTTCCATATCAGACTGGGTCATTAGAATTTCTAAGTCACTTCTTATACTGCTCTTATCAAGAGCTTCATCTCTAGATACAATTCCTGCTTTATATAGTTCTAAAAGGTGCTGGTCGAAAGTCTGCATTCTATATGTTTTTCCGCTCTCTTTGATAGCATCTGGAATTTCGTGAAGTCTATTTTCCAAAATCATATCTTTTATTCTTGTATTTTTGATTAGCACCTCAACAACAGCTCTTCTTCCACCATCTGTTGAAGCTGCAAGCCTTTGCGAGATAGTAGCTGCTAAAACAGAAGCTAGACTTAGTCTAATTCTTTCTTGCTCCTCTTTTTCAAACATAGAAACAATTCTACTAACGCTCTCTTTTGCATCAATCGTGTGGAGGGTTGACAAAACAAGGTGTCCAGTCTCTGCTGCGTGAAGTGCAGTTCTAATGGTTTCTAGATCTCTCATCTCCCCAACAAAGATAATATCAGAGTCTTCTCTAAGAGCTGAGCGAAGCGAGTCGGCAAAAGTATGGCAGTTTTCGCCAATAGCTCTTTGGTTGATAATGCACTTATCATCTTTAAAAATAAACTCAACAGGATCCTCAATAGTCACGATATGGCTTGTTCTTCTTTGGTTTATCCTCTCTATCATACTTGCGATAGTTGTAGTTTTTCCACTTCCCGTTGGACCTGTTATTAACACAAGTCCTCTCATTGTCTCATCTGCAATTTGTTTGATAACATCAGGGAGATTTAACTCGTCAATAGTTGGAATTTTTCTAGGAATTGTTCTAAAAACAAAACTAGTGCCATCTATCTGAGAAAAAGCATTCACACGAAAACGGTAGTTCTCATCTAAAGAGTAACTATAGTCTATGCTTTTTTGCTCTTCAAATCTTGCAAAGTCGCTTCCAAGCATAGCTTTTGCTAAACTCAAAGCCTCTTCCTTTGGAAATGGCTTCTCTCCAACCTTTGCCAACTCTCCATTTATCCTTACTCTTATGACTGAGCCGGACTTTATATGAAGGTCGCTTCCACCATGTTTTATAAGTAAATTTAGATAAGCATCAAGCTTTTTTAAATGTGGATTTTCTGACATAACCCCTCCTTATTTTAAACTATCTAAAATTTCACCAAAAGCAACTTCAAACTGCTTTAGTCCATCCTCTAAAAGAGCGCTATAGATTTCTTTTACATTAAATCCAGCATTTTCAACTTTTTTGAAAAATTTATCAACCTCTCCTTTTGAAACCGCTTCTTTTACCATCTTTTTACTCTTGATAAACTCTTTTATAGTCTCAAGTGGAGCTGTGTTTATAGAGTTTTTATACATAAGCTCTTTTATATAATAATCCTTTTCTAAATCATCACCTTTAACACCTGTACTTGCAAAAAGAGCTCTAACGTTTTCTAGTTTTGCATCTTCTATTAAGTGGTAGCATTTGCTAGCATTTACTATGCCAAATTTAGCCTTCTCAATACCAACTTTTTCAAACTCACTATCAAGAAGTCTATCAAACCTACTTACAAAGATACTAATCACCGCTTGTGGTAAATTTGCCTTTGGAAACCTCTCTTTGAATTTCTTAGTTCCTTTTTCAAAAGCTTTTAAACACTCTTTTGTCTGCTTTGGCGAGAAAATCAAAGTCGCATTTACATTTATGCCTTTTGCGATTAGCTTCTCCATCGCTTCAAAACCAGCTTCGGTTGCTGGGATTTTTATCATAACGTTTGGCATACCGATAGTTGCATTAAGTCTTTTGCCTTCTTTGTAGGTCTCTTTGGCATCACCGCTTAAACTTGGGTCAACCTCGATACTAATAAACCCATCATCTTTGTCTATGAAGTTTTTAAACATCGCTTCAGCTGCAAGCCTAATGTCAGTCGTTGCAAGAATTTCATAAATCTCTTTTGGGGTTTTGTGTTTAAATTTCTCTTTTTGTTTAGTATAGGCAGGTGAGTTTAAAATAGCATTTTTAAAAATACTTGGGTTTGAAGTAGCCCCATTTATAGCTTCACTTTTTAAAAGTTTTCTAAACTCACCGTCTATAAAGTCTCTCTCAACAAAGTCACACCAAAGCGAAAAATCTCCGTTATACATAGTTTTTTATCTCCCTTAAATCTTTTTTATCTATCACATAAGTTGCATGTTCTTTAAGTGCCTCTTTTGCACAAAACGCTATGCTAGTTCCTGCTTCTTTAAACATAGAGATATCGTTTGCACCGTCTCCTACACACATAACTTCTTCTTTTTTAAGTCCCATTAAGCTTTTTAACTCTCTTAAAACTATCCCTTTTGAAGTGCCAAACATCATCTCCCCGCCAACTTCACCTGTTAAAACGCCGTCCTTTTCATGAAGATAGTTTGCAAAGCTTGCATCATATCCTAAAATGCTCTTTGCATGGTCAGTCGCCACATGAAACCCACCGCTAAAAACTATAACTTTTATCCCTTTTTCTTTTAGGTAGGCAATGATTTCTTTAGCTCCGTTTATAAAAGGTAGATTTGTAGCGATTTTTTGAATTTCATCCGAGCGGACGCCTTTTAGCAGCTTAACTCTAGCTTTTAAACTCTCAAAAAAGTCAAGCTTTCCACTCATTGCCTGTTCAGTTATCTTGCTTACTTCATCTTCTACACCAGCTAAAGTAGCGAAAAATGAGATGGTTTCACCGTCCATCAGCGTGCTGTCAAAGTCAAAAACACATAGTTTTATCATAAATTTCCTTTTTTAAATGAATTATACTAAATTTGAGTTAAGATAAGCCTACCATCAAAAAATTTAGAACTATAAATTTTTGGCTCTACTGCGTATGAGTTTAGGTTTATATAAATTTGTTTGCCAAATCTAAAAGTTCTATCTTGATGGTAATGTCCTTCTATGACATAATCAGAGCTGTAATTTTTAATCTTTTTTGTTAAATAGCCCCTAAACTCCCCAAACTCTTTATATAAAGATTTTTTACTTTGTTTGTTTAAAATCGCTTTTGAAATTTTAAAATCTAACTTTTTGTCTAAAAAGTCCATAAATTTAAGAAAGGTTTTGTTTCTTAAAAAAAGAAGTGTTTTTTGAGTTAAAGGGTTTAAAAAAATGTCTCCATGAGATATGGAGACATTTTTATTTATCTTAGTTTTAAAAGTTACGGGTTGGAAAGAGTGTGGGAAAATAGTGATATTTGGGAAAATCTCTTTCAAATTAAAATCGTGATTTCCCTCAAAATAATAAATTTCATAAGTTCTTGATAGCCTGTTTAAAAGCTCTATCTCTTTTTTATAAAAAATTTGAGTATAAGTTGTGTTTGTTAGCAAATCAAACATATCACCTAAAAGAAAAATTTGACTAAATTTAGGCATCTCTTGCTCTAACACTAACAAAAACTGGTAAAACTCACCTTTGTTAGTGTTAGCGTGTGAGTCGCTTATAAAAATAGCATTTTCTTTTAACTCATACTCTATCATTTTATAACCGTTTTTATAAGCCGTGAGCAAATTTTGGAAGCCCTAAGCTCTCATCTAAGCCAAGCATTAAATTTGCATTCGCCAAAGCTTGTGAGCTAGCTCCACGAAGAAGGTTGTCAATGCTTGCATTTATCCATAAATTTAGCCCATCGCTTTTAGCATAAATATCTATAAAGTGAGTTCCAGCGACATTTTTTATATGAACGCTCTCATCTCTAACTCTGATAAACTCTTCATCTTTATAAAACTCTCTTAAAATTTCCAAAGGCTCAATCTCTTCTTTTAAACTAACAAAAGCACTAACTAGCATACCTCTTGTTAGTGGCACTAAATGCGGTATAAACAGCACTTTAGCAGTATCTCCTGCTAACAGTGTTAGCTTTTCACTAACTTCGATAGAGTGCCTGTGAGTGATAGGCGAGTAAGCGTTCATATTTTCATTTACACTTACAAAGTGACTACTTTCTTTTAGTCCTTTACCAGCTCCACTTAGTCCGCTTTTTGCATCTATAAAGATAGCGTTATCCAAGTTTATATATTTCAAAAACGGAGCAATAGCTAAAATTGAGCAAGTTGGATAACAGCCTGGGTTTGCTATAAGTCTTGCTTTTTTAATGTCTCTTCTAAAAAGCTCTGGAAGTCCATAAACTGCGTGTTTTAGACTCTCTTTATCCAAATGCTTGGTATAAAAAGCTTCATAATTTTCTAGTTTTAGGCGGTAATCAGCCGATAAATCAACTATCTTTATATCAAATTTCAAAAGCTCTTTTGCATACTCCATAGCAACTTTATGTGGAAGTGCTAAAAATACCAAATCACATCTTTTAGCCACTTCGCTAGCATCAAAAACTTCTATGTCAAAGTTAAAAACACCGCTTAAAGATGGAAAAGTTTCTTCAACAACTGCTTCTTTTGAAGCACTTAGGTAGGTTAAGTTCATTTGTGGGTGGTTTAGGATGAGTTTGATTAACTCTAGTCCTGTATATCCAAGCCCAACAATGCCAATATTATACATTTTTATTTCCTTTAAAAACTCCCCATATCGGTGAGATTAGTTTATAAATTTAGAAATTTACGGCACTCATTACCGAAAAGGTAACTCGTTTGTAAATTCTTAAATTTATAAACTACTATCTACAATCTGTCTTGAGTGGTTATAAAAACAGAGCCGAAATTTAAAAAACACTCTGCATAAAACAACTATTCAAGACAGATTGTCTATATTTACGCAAATCGTGGCGAATTTGTGAAGAGAGTTACCTCATCGGTAATGAGCGAACAAATTTGTCAGGATTTGTGTAAATCTATCCGAGCTGGGGAATACAAAACTTTAAAATTTTAGTTCTTTATAAACTACTTCTACTATCTCTATCTCACTATTCCCATTTGGCAAAGTTAACATCACCATATCCCCCTCTAGCTTGCCTATAAGTTGTCTTGCAAGTGGTGTATTTATATTTATATATCCTTTTGAAAGATCACTCTCACTTGCCCCAACGATAGAGTAAGTTTTCTCAAGCTCTGTGTCGATATCCATTATCGTCACAGTTGAGCCAAATTTCACTCTATCGTGCTCATACGTGCTTGGGTCTATCACCTTCGCTCTTGATATCATATCGCTAAGTTCAGCTATCCTGCTATCTATAAAAGCCTGCTTTTCCCTTGCTGCGTGATACTCAGCGTTTTCTTTTAAGTCTCCGTGACTTCTTGCTATGTCTATCTCTTCAACCACTTGAGGTCGCTCAACTAACTTTAAGTTTTTAAGTTCGGTTGAGAGTTTCTCATATCCGTGAAGAGTCATAGGTTCTACGTTCATAAATTTCCTTTTTTTAAACGGCTATTATACTTTGTTATTTTTAATTTATAATTATTTTTGCCACATTGCTAGCACTTCCAAATTTTAAGTACTCTTTTAGTCTCTCTCTTGCGTTTTTAAACTTCATAGCTTCATGAGTTTTATAAGCTTCAAACAAACTCTCACTCGTCACTTCATTTTGGATAAGCTCTATATGAAGTGGCTCTTCCCCCATAAAGTCAAACATCAAATTTGCAAGCCCAGCGTGCTTTATCCTTTTTCCTATAAAGGTTTTTGCTAGGAAAATGTCAATGTCTTTTGCCTTATAACATAGCACAAAAGGCGTTCCTATAAGGGCTGACTCAAGAGTCGCTGTGCCTGAGCAGATAAATGCAAACTCACTTTTTGCTAAAACTTTTGGCGTTGAGCTTTCTATCTCAAAACCTGTTGTATCGCCGTAAATTTCACTTCCTTTTAAATTTGGCGGAACTACTAAAATCTTTTTGTATCCATCGAATTTAGGAAGCAACTCTCTAAAAACAGGCATAAGTCTTGAAATTTCAGACTTTCTAGACCCTGGTAAAAACGCCAAAACCCTGTTTTTCTCATAGCTAGTTTTTTCTACCTTTATCTCATCAAGCAAGGGATTTCCCACGTAAGTTGAACGGCTGAAATATCTATCATCAAACGGTAAAATCGAAGCTAGATTATCACAATACTTTTCAAGCTCTTTTATCCGCCCACTTTTCCATGCCCAAACCTTAGGAAGTATGTAGTAAGTTATGGGCGTTTTAATTCCAGCTTTTTTTATCGCTTTTGCAAGTGGTAGGTTAAAAGCTGGGCTATCTATAAGAAGCACGTGGTCGCTTGTCCTAGCCATCTCCACCATCTCTTTTATAGCTCTTTTAGCTTTAAAAACAAGGGGTAAAACATTTATAAACCCCATCGCTGAAAACTCACTACTTGCCATGTAAGGAGTTCCAAATTTAGGGTCAAATATACCCTTTATCTCGCACTCTTCTAAATGTTTTAAAACCTCTTTTAAGTGCAAATTTGCTGATGGCTCAAGTGATGAGACTAAAATTTTCTTACTCATAAATTTCCTAACTTTTATAAAAATTCTTTGCAGATTATAACCAAACTATGATAAAATGGTAAGAAAAAAGGAGTTAAATGAAAGAAATTCTTATCACAAACGATGACGGCTTTGAGGCAAATGGGCTTTTAGAGCTAGCAGATGCTTTAAGAAGTATCGCAAGGGTTACCATCGTTGCACCTAGTCAGGAAAAGTCAGCTTGTGCTCACTCTATCACGATAACTAAGCCTTTAAGACTTATCAAAATAGCTGATAGCTTTTATAAACTTGATGATGGCACACCTAGTGACTGCGTATTTTTAGGACTTCACACTCTTTTTTATAACAAAAAACCAGACCTTATAATAAGCGGTATAAATCACGGTGCAAATTTAGCCGAAGATATCACCTACTCTGGAACTTGTGGCGGGGCGATAGAAGGTGTTCTTCACGGAGTTCCATCGCTCGCGGTTTCGCAGTACTATAAAACTCTTGATAACTTAGACTTCGGGCTTGCTTGCGATGTAACAGTTGATCTAGTAAAACAAATTTTTGAAAAAGGCTATCCTTTAGGTGAGAGAAAAGTTCTAAACTTAAATATCCCTGATGTTAAAAAGAGTGAATATAAGGGCATAAAAGTCGTTGAAGCTGGTCGCAAAGACTACTTCACAGATGCAAGACTTCATAAAAACCCACGTGGCATAGAGTACTACTGGCTTGGGGCTATGAATATCACTTTTGATAAAGAAAAAAACAAAGACACGGACTTAGAAGCCGTGGTTGATGGATACGCTAGCCTGACGCCACTTACGCTAAATTTAACAGAATACTCCGAGATGAATAGGCTTAAAAATTGGCTTTAGAGAAATACTCACGTATAATATGGCTTTTTGGAGATGATGGCTTTGAGGTTTTACAAAATGCAAAAGTGCTAGTTTGTGGATGTGGTGGAGTTGGTGGGGCTTGCATAGAGGTGCTTTATAGAAGCGGAGTTGTGAATTTGACAGCAATAGACTGCGACATTTTTGAACTCTCAAATCAAAACCGCCAAATCGGAAGCGAACATATCGGAAAACGAAAAGTTGATGTTTTTAAAGAGCGGTTTCCAAGCATCAAAGCCATTCATCAAAAAATAGATAGTGAGTTTATAGAAAGCTTTGATTTTAGTGAGTTTGACTTTGTAGTGGATGCCATAGATGATATCCCTGCAAAAGTTGCACTTGCTAACAAAGTGGTAACTAACAATACTAACAAGCCAAAATTTGTTAGCTCAATGGGCGGTGCAAAACGCATAAATCCCGCACTTATAGAGCTAACTAACATCTGGCAAACAAACACCGACCCGTTAGCTAGAAAGTTTCGTTATGAGCTTAAAAAAAGTGGTTTTGCAGGTGAGTTTGATGTGGTTTACTCAAAAGAGCTTCCTATATGTGAAAACCTAGGAAGCTTTATGGGAGTAACTGCAACTTTTGGAAATTTTTTGGCTAGTTATGTGGTGGGGAATTTAGTTAAAAATAGAATTTAGAATTTAAACTAAACTAACTAAATTTAAAACAACCGTTATATGCGGTCATTGCGAGATTTACGAAGTAAATCGTGGCAATCTAGACCACAAACTAGAATTTGATGAAGAGCCAAATTTAAAAGAACTAAATTTCTTAAAACAAAAACCTAAAAACCAAATTTACCGAACAAGACTTTAGAATTTTAAGGTCTAGATTGCTTCACTAACGTTCGCAATGACGAGTGAAAGGTGTTTTTTGTGAATTTAGTAGATAAAGATTGTTTAAATGGAAACCTTATAAACTAATAAAGCTTTTATTTGATGGATTGCCACGTCGCTTCGCTCCTCGCAATGACTACTTTAGTAGGTTTGGTCTTTTTTGCTTATAGAATTTTTATATAAAAACCTTAATTCTCTTATAAATTTTATCTACTAACCTCGTCATTGCGAGATTTTGAGTGAAACGAAAAAATCGTGGCAATCTAGTCCTTAAATTTAAAAAATAGAAAAACTAAATTTACTAAAAAAGTAACTCTAAAATTTTAAGAGCCGGATTGTTTAACTTCGTTCGCAATGACGAGTGGAAGGTGGACTAAAGCCAAATTTACTAAAAAAGTAACTCTAAAATTTAAAAACTAGATTGCACGCTGAACTTTGTCCGTCTCGCAATGATGGTTAGAGAATAAATTTACCCCAAGCTCTCTAAAAACTCACTAACTTTTATCTCTAACTCTTGTTTATCGCCTAAATTTTCTATCACAAAATTTGCTAAGCTTTTCTTTGTTTCAATGTCAGTTTGAGAGTTTATCCTAACTAACGCTTCATCTTTTGTTAGTTTGTTTCGCTTCATTATTCGCTCCAAACAGAGCTCTTTAGGGGCATAGATGACTAACACTTTTTTAAACTTGTTATATCTACCCTCACTTTCATAAAATAAAGGAATATCTACAAAATAGGTTTTATTAAGCTTTTCTAACTTTAAAGCCTGAGCAAAAATCTCATCTTTTATCTTTGGATGAAGTAAGTTTTCTAGCTCTTTTAGCTTTGATTTATCGCTAAAAACTAAGTTTCCAAGCTTTTTTCTTAGAACTTTATCACCATCTACAAATTCATTTCCAAAAAGTTTTGAAATCTCGCCCGCTAAACTATCCAAAATTTCATGACTTATCAAATCAGCATCTATAACGCTAAAACCACTATTTTTAAGCATCTCTACAACAGTGCTTTTACCACTTCCGATTCCACCAGTTATCACAACACCGTTTTTAAACTCGCTCATTTTAGAAACTAACCCCTAATTTTTTTAACTCTACTTCTTGAAATTTTATAAATTTTAGATGGTTCTTTTTCACAAAACTCACTTCCTACCACCTCATCAGCCACACTTTTTGCATACTCTAGGTCAAATTTAGCCCCGTGAAGATTAGCAGATGTTGAGTACATCGCCCCGTGAGTTTTTAAAAACTCGGCGTGTGGGTCATCTTTGACAACTCTTACACTCTTACCATTTGGGTAGATAAAAGTTGTTTTTTTAGCTCTTCTAACTAGATTTTTATACTTTTTTGGCACTCTTGCCACGCTTAAAAGCTCGCTAAATTTAGCCGTTGCTATCAAACAAGGCTTACTTTCATCTCTGTTTTTTACTCGGTTTAGTGCTTTTAAATCCTTGCTTAAAAACCCAGCTGTTGTATCTGTTTGAACTAAATATATCAATAACTCACCTTTAAAAACTATTTTATAATTATTTTATCATAAATTTGCTAGAATACTTACTTAGCTCTAAGGTTTAGAGATAAAATTTTCAAGGAAATCAATGTATTTTATCGGTATAGATATCGGCTCAACTTCTACAAAAGTAGCTGTTTATGACGCAAATTTAAAAGAGTTTTGCGAGCTTTTTTTCATCCCAACAGGCTTTAGCGGAGTAGAGACTTCAAAGCAAATTTACCAAATGCTACTGGAAAAAAACTACATGCCTTTTCATATCACAGCCACAGGTTACGGCAGAGTTAGTGTGGATTACGCAAACTTAACTCTAACGGAAATTCTTTGCCACGGCGTTGGAGCTTACTATCTTTTTGAAAAAGACTGCACAGTTATAGATGTTGGCGGACAAGACACAAAGGCTATCATGCTAACAAATGGTTCGCCAGAAGACTTCATCATGAATGATAAATGTTCAGCTGGAACTGGTAAGTTTATAGAAGTTATGGCAAACCGTTTAGGGCTTGAACTAGCTCAAATTTACGAAGTCGCAACTGAAAACAAAGAGATCAAAATAAGCTCAACTTGCACAGTTTTTGCCGAGAGTGAAATCATCTCTTTAATGGCAAATGGCGTTAGCAAGGAGCATATCGCCTTTGCTATCATCAACTCATCAGCTAAAAAAGTTGCAAGTTTGGTAAAAAGGTTAGAAAATGAGGTCTATTTTCTAACCGGCGGGCTTAGTAAAGTTCCACTTTTTGTAGGGCTTTTAAAAAGAGAGTTAGGTAAAGAGGTTTTTACTCACAAAAACGCGATTTATGCAGGTGCCATAGGGGCTAGCTTGATGGGATTAAAAAAACAATAAAAAAAAGGGGGGGGAAAATATGAGTTTAGCTGAACTAAAACAAAAAAACGCCGCAGAACTTGCGAATTTAAAAGAACACGGTCAAAGAGTTGTAGGTATGTTTTGTACCTATTCGCCAAGAGAGCTTATCATAGCAGCTGATGCGATAGCTGTCTCTTTATGTGCAAATGATGAAAGCCCTATAAGCGTGGCTGAAAAAGAGCTTCCAAGAAACCTCTGTCCGCTCATAAAGGCAAGTTATGGCTACTCGGTAAATGGTAACTGCCCATATATGAGAGCAAGTGATTTGATAGTAGGTGAGACAACCTGTGATGGTAAGAAAAAGATGTATGAGCTTATGAAAAACCAAAGAGATGTCTATGTGATGGAGCTTCCAAATATGACAAATGAAAAAAGCTTGGAACTTTGGGTTAGTGAAATGCACCGTTTCAAAGAGGCACTGGAGAAGAAATTTAACACAACCATTACTGATGAAAAGCTAAAAGATGCGGTTATTTTGCAAAACAAAGAAAGAGAGCTGATGCTTGAGATAATGGACTTAGCAAAGCTTGACCCAAGCCCTATAACAGGGTCAGAGATGCACGACATCTTGTTTTCAAACGACTTTATTTTTGATAAAAAAGAGAAATTTAAAGTCTTAGAAGAGATGCTTAGTGAGTTTAAAGAAAAGGCAAATAGTCCATTTAATCAAAATAAAAACAAAAAACGCATTCTTATCACAGGTTGCCCAAGTGGCGGTGTGGCTGATAAAATCATCAAAGAGATAGAGAAATTTGACGCTATCGTTGTGGGGTTTGAAAACTGTGTGGGAAGAAAAAACTTTGAGTATATGGTAGAGACAGATGGGGATTTATATGAGAATTTGGCAAAAAGGTATCTTAAAATCCCTTGTTCTGTGATGTATCGAAATGAGACTAGATGCGATAACCTAAAAAGGCTGATTAGCGAGTTTAAAGCTGACGGCGTCATAGATATAACGCTAAGTGCCTGTCATACTTACGCTATAGAAAGCACTACGATAAAGCAGACTTGCAAGGACGCTGGGGCTGGGTTTTTGCATATAGAGACGGACTACTCTAAGCAAGATACAGGACAAGTTAGAACGAGGTTAGAAGCTTTTATTGAACTTTTATAGGTAAAATATCAAATCTTAATAAAAGGGATTAATATGCAAAATTGTAAAGATGGATTGTGCCAAATGCCAGCGTATGATGTAAAGAGCAAAAATAACTACAATCAAGATGAAAAAACTCTATTTTATATCGGCGATCCGATGTGTTCGTGGTGTTATGGGTTTTTTGGTGAGCTAAAAACTATCCATGAGTTTTGCACGAAAAATGGTATAAAATTTGAGATTGTTCTAGGGGGACTTAGAGTTGGCGGTGGTGATGAGTGGAATGAAACTTTTAAAAGTTTTTTAAGAGATGAGTGGCTTCATATAGGTAAAAAAACAGGTCAAAAATTTAGCTTTTCACTGTTTGAGCTAGATGAGTTTAACTACGATACCGGCCCTGCTTGCCTGGCTGTTTTCATCGCAAGGAAGATGTTTGCTGAAAACAACGATAACAGCCTAAAAACTTTAGAGTTTTTTGCCGAGATTCAAAAAGCTTTTTATGAAGAAAACAGAGATATCACAAAACCTCAGGCGTATGAGAGTATCTGCCAAAGCTTTGACATATCTTTTGATGAGTTTTGTGCTATTTTTAACTCAGCCAGAGCTAGACAAGAGCTTTATAACGACTTTATAAAAGCTTCAAAGCTTGGAGTTAGAGGGATGCCTAGCTTGATGTTTATGAAAGATGGCAAGACTACTCAAGTTGCAGCAGGCTACTCACTAGCAGAAGATGTGATAAAAAGAGTTGAAAATTTGCTTTAAATTTAACTAAAAAGTTTTAAAAATTTTAAATAAAGGAGAAAAGATGAAACTAAAAAGTTTAGTTTTAAGTGCATTACTCGCGGTTTCTTTAGCAAACGCTAAGATGGTTGTTTATTTTGATTCAGGCGGAAGTGCTGGGGATAACTACGGAACGGTTATCTCAAATGGTGCAAAAGCAGCGGCAAAGGATTTAGATGTTGAGTTAAAAGTCTATTTTTCAGACTGGGATCCAAACAAAATGGTTGAAAACTTTAGAACTTATAGTGCAACCAAGCCTGATGGTATCGTCATCATGGGGCATCCTGGAAACGATCTTTATAAGCCGTTAGTTGAAAAAGCTATAAAAGATGGCATTTATGTAACTTCAGTTGATACACCACTAAAAGAGATAGAGGCGGCAAACTCATCAAAAGGCTTTGGTTACGCTGGAAGTGACAACTACTCAGCAGGTCTATCTATGGCAAATGAGGCTTTGAGATTTTTTGATTTAAAAGCTGGCGATCAAGTGATGATTTGGGGACTTTTAAGCCAACCAACAAGAGGCGATAGAGCAAAAGCGATGATAGAGGTGTTAGAGGGTGCTGGGTTAAAGGTGGATTATGTAGAAATTTCACCTGAGATTAACAAAGACCCAACTTTAGGTCAAAGCGTATTTAGTGCTCACATCGCTAAAAATCCAAACACAAAAGTTGCTTTCATAGACCACGGCTCACTAACTGCTCAAATGGAGCAAATCATGAAAAACGCAAATTTAGACAAAGATAAGCTTCAAATCGCTGGTTTTTCACTCTCCCCTGCAACTTTAAGCGGTATCAAAAGCGGATATGTGGATTTAGTAGGTGACGCTCAACCTTGGTTTCAAGGGTATTTTAGTATAGTTCAAATTTACATGGCTAAAAACTACGGTTTTTCAGGGTTTAACATCAACACTGGCGGTGGTTTTGTAACAAAAGATAATGTTGATATGATAGAGCCTTTAATCAAAGATGGCATTAGATAAGGTTATCGAGATAAAAAACGCCTTTAAAAGCTTTGGCAAAACCGAGGTTTTAAAAGGCGTGGATTTTACACTTTTTAAGGGTGAAACACTAGTGCTTTTAGGCGACAACGGTGCTGGCAAAAGCACCCTTATCAAGTGTATTTGTGGCTTTGATGAGTTTGATAAATTTGATGAGTTTAAGCTAAATCAAAACTCGCTTTCAAAAAAAGATATAAGCTTTAAGAAAATGCGAAATTTAGGCATCGAAGTTGTCTTTCAAGAAAATGCAGTTTGTAAAAATCAAGAACTTTATAGAAATATCTTCGCAACTCGTCACATCACTAAATTTGGGCTGATAGATAAGAAAAAAGAGATAGAAATCACAAATGAAATTCTAAAAACTCATCTTAAATTTAGTGGTGCTGGGCTAAATGCAAAAAGTAATGCTTTAAATTTAAGCGGTGGAGAGAGACAAGGCTTAGCCATAGCAAGGGCGATTTACTTTAAGTCAAACATTCTCATAATGGACGAGCCAACTACCGCTCTTGGCGTAACTCAGCAAAACGAACTAAGTAGTTATCTAAAATCCCTAGAAAATGTTAGTGTAATTTTGATAACTCACAACTTAAACAAAGCCTATGAGTTAGGGAAACGGTTCATGCTTTTAAAAGACGGTGCTATACAAAAGTCCGCCCTTAAAAGCGAACTGCCAAATTTAGAATCACTTTATAGGTTTTCATCATGAAGATAAATTTAGCTTTAACTTTAATGCTTTTTGGAATTTGGGGGCTTTTTTGCTACTTCTCACCTGAAGTTTTTCTAAGTAAAAATATCTATTTTAGCTATCTTTCATCCATCCCGCTTATTTTGATTTTAGCTCTTGGACTTTTGCCACTCATCATCGGTGGGCAATTTGATATGAGTTTCCCGTCCATTATGGCGATGGGTGGGTTTGTCTGTTCATACACATTTAACGCTACTAACTCACTATTTTTAGCTGTTAGTTTGGCTCTACTTTTTGGGGCTGTGGCGGGGTTTATAAATGCTCTTTTGGTCGTAAGTGTAAAAATTCCATCCATTATAGCAACTATTGGAACTCAGTTTTTCTGGCGTGGGTTAAGTGTGGTTTTAAGCGGTGGATTAAGTCTAAGTTTAGCAAATGCGAATGGGTTTATAAAAGAGTTTTTTGTAGGGAGAGTTTACGGCATTCCTATGCAGAGTATTTTAGCCATAGGGCTAGCGTTTTTGCTCTACATTGTGCTTTTTAAAACTCAAGCTGGAGAGAGTGTGCTGTTTGTCGGAGATGATGAAAAAAGTGCAAAAATGCTTGGATTTGATCCAAAGATGACTAAATTTGCACTATTTATAAACTCAGGATTTATGAGTGCTTTAGCAGGAGTTATCTTAAGCCTTGAGTTTATAAACTGGTGGCCAAGTCAAGGGGATGGATATATGCTTTTAGTTTTTGCAGCGATTTTCATCGGCGGAACTAGTGTGTATGGCGGAACTGGCTCTATCTATGGCACTGTTATAGGGTGTATCATCATAGGCATTATGGAAAGCGGCATCGTAGCGATGGGCTTTGATGCGTTTTACACTAGACTTGTTTATGGAGTGATAATTATCGCTTCAGTTTGTGTGTATTCGGTGATTTTAAATAAAAAATGAAAATCACCGCCGGGTTAAATTTAAACCTCTTAGCATTGTTTAAAAATCCTAAAACCTATATCTAAGCTCCATCATGCCCTGCTGGGAGGTGTTGTTTTTGCCATCAAGCACAGAGTATTCTAAGCTTAGCTCTGTGTTTTTGGCTAGTCTAAAATTTGCATTAATCCCTAGCCCAAAACTATCTCTATCTAGCTCTTCAACAGGTGTTATAAAGCGGTTTGAGTTAGGGTCTAGAACGAAATATGAAGCTGATGTTTTATCTGTATCGCCTCTAAGACCAGACCAGTAAGCTTTTAGACTAAAACTCATACTATCATTGACCCAAGCTCCCTCAAGTCCTGCTTGAAATCTGTGAATTTTACTACTAAAATCATCATAATGCAAGGCATAAATATCTGCCCTCTCAAAGTAAGCTGGATGTTTGGTGTAAAAATAGTTCCAGCTTGCAAAAGGACGTAAGCCAAACTCTCTACCTAGTTCAAAGCGTCTTCCTAAATTTACTCCAAAGCTTAGAGTTTTGAGACTATACTCACTGTCATATCTGTCATGATAAACTACGCGAGTTTGCGTTAAATTCATTTTTCTATAGGCACTGTTAAAACCTAGTTCAATGTCTAGTGGCAGCAGTACTCCACCATAAATAATAGCAGCAATGCTGTCCCCATCTACCTCTGCATTATCACTATCATATTTAGGATAATCCAGCGATATGGCTAGTCCGGCATATGAAAGCTCATTAGGTGAGCCGTCCAAACCAAAGGTAATGCTAGATCCTTTTACATCATAATTTCTATTTCCTTTATGTTTTATATAGTCATGTGTTGAGGTTATCCACATGCCGCCCGCATTTGTTTCCAAACTAGGGTTTTTAACAAAGCGTTTAGTCATATATGAGTTTAAAACATCAAACCAGGGCGTGTAAATGGAAAGTGCTAATTGTGCATTTCTTGCATCACTACCACCTCTCATATCGTTAAAAACCACATCATTGGTATTAACCATAACAGAGTTTGTTTTATCATCCCAAGATAATTCCCATGGATAATCATATGCACCTATTGAGATGAGCAAATTTGATGGTAAAAAGGTGGGATTTGCTGGTACACTTTCAGTAAATTTTAATACTGGCTCACTATAGAGTGCATTTTTTGAGCCATATGTAAAAGCAGGAGGTATAAAACCTATCGCAGAACTTGGAGACATGTCCACTCTCTCTTTTGCTTCGATCATACTGACATCATCGCTAAATTCCGTTAGCAAGTGAGTTTTATCATTCATAGTAAAAGAGTTAACCTGCATAACCCCTGCATAGTTTAGCTCTCCACCAGCAAGAAAAATATCAAGATTTTCATATCCAAGAATATCACCTCTATACCGCATACTAAAACTCTCATCAGATGTGTTTGGTATAGCGCTACCTTCACTATCAGCTTTTAACCCAAAGGTTAAATTGGTTGTGTAGGCCGACTCTGGATCAGACAGAACAAATCTAGCAGGATTCCATCTTGAAACAATATCACCGCGGATAAATGCACCATTTAAGATATTTATATTTTCTACATGTGCATCTTCTCCTATATGAATTGCATCAGATGAAGCTAAGAGTGTTCCGCTAAGGTTGAGATTTTGCACCAAAGAACCATCCAAATCATCATATAAACGAAATATTTCATGTCGTCTCTGAACATTATCCGCTGAGAATTGCCACTTTAGCATATGCGAAGAATAAGGGTAATATGAATGAGCCAAGATAGCAATCATCACACCAATACCATCAGAGCCCAGTGCTGTCACTTTTCCTTTAAGGTTTAAGGTATTATCCCTGCCGTATGAAACTAAAACCCCAGTTCCCATATCCCCATCGGCTGATACAGTTATACCTGCTGGTAAATTTAACTTATTTCCTATACCATCTACACGCATACCAGCACCCGCATAGCCATTGGCATAAATGTTTTCTGCTTGAGTTAAATTTAGACTGTCTCGCATAATATGTACGCCAACGCCAAAACTAGAAGTATTAGGAAACCAAACACTTCCAAAGCCAAGAGTGTTGGTTTGTGTATCGCCACCTACACTATAGTAATAGCTTTTTCCAAAAAATAACTCTCTATCAATCTCATAACCTAAATCTTGAAACATTGCAAGCTCAAGCTCAGTAAAAGCCATATTTTGAAGCATGCCATAAGACATAATTGACTGCATAATGCCAGAATGCCCCAAGGCATTAAATCCATCTAATCCAGGTCCATGATTGCTAAAACCACCCATAACAGGCATGCCCTTGCCATCAGTGAGTGCATCTACATGGTTTCCGTGAAATGTTGGGTATTTATACTTATATTCGTCTGCCATATTTTCGCCATAAATTTGAAAGACATTCTCTTTATTGCCCTCTTCTGCATCCATGGCGATATTCATTCCAGGTTTTGCTTGTTTTCCAAATACATCATAAAGATGAGAATTCCACTTTGTAAATTTACTTGGTGCAAAATTGCCGTGTTTTTTATCATTTTTATCCACATCATACCAACCCATAATCCCCAAAGCATGACCCATTTCATGCATCATTATGCTAGTTGTTGAAAACACATCAAGTAAAGCTCGTTGTGGTCTTTTATCATACGGAATATTAAAAATAACAATATTATCAGCTAAGCCCGCAGGATATGGGCTAGGTTTACCGCCTTGCAAAGCATCAAATACTGCATCATTAGGAGAAACCTTATCAGCAATTTCCTCACCCGCAACACTTATAGGAGAAAGGCTAAATGCCGTACCAGCAGGACTATCTGAATATCCCACAAAAATATTTGCACTCACTCCAGGACTAGCCTTGCTCATACGCTCAGCCCAATAATTTACGCCCACTTCGATTGCTGACTTCTCTTCTTCTGTGAAATTTCGAGTGGGTGTTACACCTTTCCAAGCTTCTTTAGCATTTTCATTATCTGCCACCGCTTCAAGTGGATGTGGTCCATTCACTGTGCCATATATGATATTAAAAGGTCTTATCTGCTTACTGCTATTTTGGGCAGCACCGGCACTATCTGGATAGATATATAAACAAAACAAAACTACAAAAACTATGTAAATCTTATATAGCTTAAAATATTTTATACCCATCATTCTTCCTTGAGCAGATGAAGGATTATAACAAAATTTTCTATTTTTAAAAAATAAATTGAAGTAAATTTTAAACTTTTGCATACAGGCTTAAACGTCTTACTAAGAATTAATTTGAGTTTTACTATTTTTTGCTGTCTAATTCAGCGATTTTTTGAAATAATTCTAGGCGGTATTATCGCAATGGGCTTTGATGCGTTCTATACTAGACTTGTTTATGGGGTGATTATCATCGCTTCAGTTTGTGTGTATTCGGTGATTTTAAATAAAAAGTAATATTTAAGCTATATTATGATATATTCACAATCATTTTATTTTATATTGTTCAAAATTCTTGAATAAATAGTGAAATTTAGAGCTAAGGTTTAGCTAGAACACTAAAGGATATTTTATGAAAAGAAGAGACTTTTTAAAAGGTGCTGCTATTGGTAGCATGGCTACTGCTTCAAATTTAAATGCTTTAGAGATGGTTAGTAACTCTGTTTTAAATGATAACGATTTAAAAATGAGTGCTTCGCATTTTGGAGCTTTTTATGCAAGACAAAGAAATGAAAGATTTGAAAGCATAACCGAGTTTGAAGGCGACTTCTACCCAAACCCAATGATACAAGGCATTGTAGCAAGAAACTACGATAAAACAAGGATTAAAAATCCATGTGTAAGAAAAAGCTTTTTAGAGCACGGCTATAAATCAGATAGAAGTCTAAGAGGCAAAGAGGAGTTTGTTGAGGTTAGCTGGGATGAGGCACTTGATTTAGTTGCTAATGAGCTAAAAAGAGTTTATAAAGAGTATGGAAAAGACGCTGTTTATGGTGGAAATTTTGGCTGGCACTGTGTTGGCATAGTAAATAACCCAGAAACCCTTTTAAAGAGGATGTTAAATACAATAGGTGGTTTTACAGATAAAACTCTAAGCTACTCAAGGCACGCACTTAGAGGGATCTCACCTAGTTTAAGCGAGGATGAAAGTAGTGCTAAACAGACATCTTTAGAGCATGTTTTAAACCATAGTGAGGTTATAGTTTTTTGGGGAGGAGATCCGCTTAATACAAACCAAGCTAGTCGCCTTGTGCCCGACCATAAAAGCTATATCTATATGCAAAAGATAAAGAAAAAGGGGATTAAAACCATAGTCATAGATCCTATTTATAACAACACAGCAACCTATTTTAACTCAGAACACATCGCCATAAATCCAAATACTGACGTTGCTTTGATGCTTGGCATAATCCACTATCTTTTATCAAATAATTTACACAATCAAGAGTTTTTAGACAGATACACCCACGGCTTTGATGAGTTTAGAGAGTATGTATTTGGCAAAACTCACGATAAAATAGAAAAAACACCGCTTTGGGCAAGTAAAATAACAAGCATTGATGAAAACACTATCATAAATTTAGCTAAAACTTTTAGCCAAAACAAAACTATGCTTATGAGTGGCTGGTCAACCCAAAGAGGCTATAACGGCGAACAAGCTGTTTGGATGTTTATAACTTTAGCCTCTGTTTTAGGACAAATTGGCACAAAAGGTGGGGGGTATGGATTTTGCTATGGATATTCAGATGGAGGAGTGCCAAGTTCTATAAAAACCACTTCACCAAATATTAAAAAAATGTCAGCTATAAGTGCATTTGATGGGGAGTGGAAAGAGAGAAAAAATATCCAAATTCCAGTTTCTAGGATAGTTGAGTGTTTGGAAAACCCAGGAAAAGAAATACCTTTTAAATTTGGCAAGATAACTTATCCAGATTTAAGACTTTGCTACTGGGCAGGAGGAAACCCTTTTGTTCATCATCAAGATACAAATAGGATGATAAAAGCATGGGAAAAATTTGAAACCTTTATCGTCAATGAGTGCTTTTGGACTGCAACTGCAAAGATGGCTGATATAGTTTTGCCTGCTACAACAGAGCAAGAAAGAGATGATATAACAGTCTCTTTTACAAACAAATTTATTTACGCCCTTCAAAAAGTTAGTGAGCCTTACGCAAACTCAAGGGATGACTACTATATCTTTGCTGAAATTTTAAAAAGATTTGGAAATGATAAGTATGAGGCATTTACTGAAAATAGAAGTAGCACTGAGTGGATAAAGTTTTTATATGAAGACTCTGTAAAAAAAGCTGCAAAAGATGGTATAGAATTACCAAAATTTGATGAGTTTTGGAAAAAGGGCTATTTAGAGTTTGAGGTAACCGAAAAAGCAAAAGAGTTTATAAAACTAGGGGATTTTATAGATGACCCTGTTAAAAACCCTCTCAAAACAGAGACGGGAAAAATTCAGATAAAGCTAGACTCTTTATCAAATTTGGGTTATGAAAACTGCTATGACATCCCAACCTGGTTTGAACCAAAAGAGTATTTAGGAAACGTGTCTAAATATCCACTAAATATCATAAGCCCACACCCAAAATATAGACTTCACTCACAGCTTAACAACACTTGGCTAAGAGATTTGGAAGAGGTAAAAGAAAGAGAGCCTATCTGGATAAACCCAAAAGATGCAAAAGCTAGAAATATCCAAAACGGCGATATTGTAAGAGTGTTTAACGATAGAGGTGAAATTCTTGCAGGTGCTATCGTAACCGAACTTATAAAAGAAAGTGTTGTAAAAATGCAAGAAGGTGCGTGGCTTGATATGCAAGATGGCATCTGCGTTCATGGAAATGTGAATGTTCTTATATCAAACGATGAGACAAGTGAATTTGCTCAAGGTAACGTTTCAAGTGCTTTAGTTGAGATAGAGAAATTTGAAGGCGAACTGCCTAGAATCAAGGCTTTTGATAGGCCAGAGATAATCAGTAAAAGTTAAGCAATGAATAAACTTTAGAGCCAAGGTTTGGCTATTTAACATAAAAGGATTAATATGAACAGAAGAGAATTTTTAACAAGCAGTGCTTTATTAGCTGGTGGTGCAACTCTTGCACCAAGTGTAGTTTTAGGAGGCGATAAAGCTATAGCCCCTGTCATCAAACATAGGTTTTTTGAGGTTACTTTAACTCATAAAATTTTAGAAAAAGGTGATGTGGCAAAACTATGGCTACCACTTCCTTTAACTAGTGAGTATCAAAGCCTAATCAGCAAAATCGAAAATAGTGGCAACTACGATGAAATTTATATGAGTGATTTTGACATTCCGACTCTATATGCGAAATTTAGCAAAGAAGAAAGAAATATCACAACTAAATTTAGCGTAGCGACAATTGAGAGAAATACAGACTTTTCTAAGGTTAATTTTAATGAAAACGAAAAATTAAGCCCTGAAATTGCAAAGTATTTAGAGGCGACTAAAACCATCCAAACTGATGGTGCTGTAAAAGAAAAGGCTGATGAGATTACCAAAGGCATAAAGGGCGACTTAGAGAGGGCAAGAGCGATTTATGACTGGGTAGCAAACACAATGGAACGCGATGAGAGCGTTGTAGGGTGTGGTGTAGGCGATGCTAAAAAGATACTTGAGAGCGGAAAACTAGTAGGAAAATGTACAGATATAAACTCTGTTTTTGTAGCACTTTGTAGAAGTGCTGGAATTCCTGCAAGAGAGTTTTTTGGTATAAGACTTGGTGAGAGTAGATTTTCAGGTGCGATGGGTAGCGGAAAAGAAGGTAAAGCTACTATCACAGGCTCACAGCATTGTAGAGCTGAGTTTTACCTAAAAGGATATGGCTGGATACCAGTTGACCCAGCGGATGTTACAAAAGTAAGACTTGCTGAAAAGCTAACAAATGACGATGCTAAGATAGTTCAAGTTAGAGACTATCTATTTGGCAACTGGGAAATGTGTTGGATGGCATTTAACGCAGGAAGGGACTTTATCTTAAAGCCAACACCTGAAATTAAGCCACTTAACAACTTCGGCTATCCTTATGCTGAGGTTGATGGACACGTTCAAAACTACTACGACCCGAAGGGTTTTAGTTATGAGTACAAATCAATCGAACTCTAAAAAGAGTCCAAATTCCACCAAAAAAGGTGGAATTTGGCTTATAATAGGTGCTTTTACTAGTGCGATTTTAGCGACAAGTTGCTGTTTGCCAGCACTTGTTTTTTTGCTTTTTGGCTCATCATTTGCGGCTCTTAGTGTGTTTGAGCCACTGACCAAATATAGATGGGTTTTAAGTGCTATCTCATTTTTGTTTTTTGTACTTTTTGTCTATTTTAAATTTATCAAAAAGTGTAGTTCTTGTGAGATAACTAAAAAATCCAAGCTTAAAAGTGCTGTTATGCTTTTTATAGCTTTTTTAGTTTTTGTTTTTATACTATTTTATCCTGAAATTTTGGGGTGGGTTTATGCGTAAATTTATAGTTTTGATACTATTTACATGCTTTTTATTTGGAGCTAAAGTTTATGAGATAAGAGTTGCTGGGATGCACTGTCCGCTTTGTACTGCGATGGTTAGAAAAGCTGTTTTAAAAGTAGATGGAGTTATAAAAGCAAGAGCTACGCTTGAAAACACAAAAGTAGTTGTTGAGGCTGAGGATAACGTCACAAAAGAGTCTTTACTAGAGGCTATCGCTACAACTGGTTACAGTGGTGAGTTTATAGAATAGCAAATCTAAAAATTTTATTAAGCTCTTTATGTTAGAATAACAGATTGATAGAATTTAAGAAGGAGTTGATTGATGAACTTACCATATGATAAAACCTGCCCAAAATCTATAGAACAATACTCTCAAAAACTAATAAACCACTCTTTTAGAGATGTTTTAGCATGGTATTTTAAAAATCAAAACGAACTAGAAAACAAAATAAAAGAACTCAACAAAAATAACAAAGGCGGTCTTGGAAACCTAATAGAAGAGTATTTTTTCTTAAAAAAGCCTGACAACAAAGCTGAGGCTGACTTCAAAGAAGCTGGGGTTGAGCTAAAAGTAACGCCTTATGAAATTAAAAAAGATGGTAGTTATGCAGCAGGTGAAAGACTTGTTTTATCTATGATTCCTTATGATAAAAACATAGAAAAAGAGTTTTTTGAGTCAGATATCTATGACAAAATAAAGCTAATGCTTCTAATTTTATATCTAAGAGATAGAGAAATTCCAAGACTTGATTATAAAATAGGGCTTTCAAAACTATTTAGATTGGTGAAAGATTTAAACAAAAATGATTTAAATATCATCATAGAAGATTACAATAAAATTTCACAAAAGATTCAAGATGGCTTAGCTCATAAATTAAGCGAAGGAGACACAATGTATCTTGGAGCTTGCACCAAAAGTAGTGATAGCTCTAAAACAAAAGAACAATATAATAATATTAAAAATCCTGCAAAACCAAGAGCATTTTCGCTTAAAACTAAATTTATGTCAAATTTAATAAATAATTTTTTTGAAAAAAAAGAAGAAAATGAGGCTATTTTTAAAACATATAAGCTAGACAATCAAACCTTTGAAGAAAAGGTTATAAATAAGCTTTCTAAATTTTATGGCAAAGATGAAATTTGGCTAAAAGATAAATTTAAAATAACCAGCAAGGCTAAACACTTATATAGCATATTAACACTTCAAATGCTTGGCGTTAAGTCAGATAATGCTCTTGAGTTTGAAAAAGCAGGCATTGAAATCAAAGCCATCAGGATAGAAGAAAATGGAAAAATCATAGAAAGCATGTCATTTCCAAGTTTTAAGATTAAAGAATTTGTAAAAGAGAGTTTTGAAGAGTCAAATTTGTATAACTTTTTTTCAGAGAGTAAATTCCTTTTTGTTTGCTTTAAAAAAACAGGTGAAACTTATAAATTTATCGGAGCAAAATTTTGGAATATGCCAACCGATATATTAGAAAAAAAAGTTAAAAAAGAGTGGAATCTATATCAAAAAGCATTTAGATATGGAATTGAATTTCAAATGATAAATAATAAAGTTTATAACAATCTCCCAAAATCATCAGATACAAAAATCATTCACATAAGACCGCACGCAATTAAAAGTGCCTACCATATAATAAATTCAGCTATCAACACCCAAAAACCTTTTATTAAAGGAAATCTAGAAAGAGATGGTGACACTCTCCCAAACGGCGACATTATGACAAAACAGTGTTTTTGGTTAAACAATGACTTTGTGGCAAGTTTAGTAAGCGAGCTTAGATGATTAGAGCGGTTGAACTTTTTGCTGGGGTTGGTGGGTTTAGGGTTGGGCTAAATCACATAAAAGAGTTTGATAAAATAACAAATTTAGCCATTGAGAATGGAAAATATAGCTTTGTATTTGCAAATCAGTTTGAGCCAGCCACAAAAACACAGAGTGCTTATGAGTGCTATATAAAAAGATTTGATAAAGACTCATGCTCAAATTTAGACATAAGCTTAGTTGATAAAAAAAGTATTCCAGACCATGATTTATTGGTTGGTGGTTTTCCTTGCCAAGACTACTCAGTCGCAAGAAGCTTAAAAGATGAGTCTGGCATCAAAGGTAAAAAAGGTGTGCTTTTTTGGGATATAAAAGATGCAATTTTAGCTAAAAAACCACCATTTGTTCTGCTTGAAAATGTTGATCGCCTTTTAAAGTCCCCGTCAACTAGACGTGGACGTGACTTTGCTATAATGCTTAAAACTTTTAATGATTTAGGCTATAACGTTGAGTGGAGAGTTATAAATGCTGGAAGCTACTCCATGCCTCAAAGAAGAAAAAGAGTTTTTATCTTTGCTTTTAAAAAATCTTCTCATTATTCAAAAAAACTTAAAAAAGATGCTCAGTTTTTAGAGCAAAATACTCTGTTTAACAGTGTTTTTAAAATAAAAGCCACTGGTTTTAATCAAAAAAGCTTAGCAGAGTATAAAGATATAGTTGATATATCTGATAACTATAAACAAGGTGCTTTTAGCGAATACGGTGTAATGATAGATGAAGTTTGCTATGAGCTAAGCTTTAAAGAAAAAAAAGAGAGAGAATTTACACTTCAAGATATTTTAAACCTATCTAGTGAGCATAACCAAAATTTAGACAGCTACATAATTAAAAACAAAAATCTAGATAAATGGAAGTATCTAAAAGGTGCTAAAAAAATAGAACGGACTAGAAAAGATGGAAGTAGATATTTCTATAGTGAAGGTGCTATTGCATTTCCAGACGACTTAGAAAAGCCTGCTAGAACAATGCTGACAAGCGAGGGGACAACAAATAGGTCATCTCACATAATATATGATAAAAAAATAAAAAATTATAGAATTTTAACAGAGATAGAAACCGAGCTTATACAGATGTTTCCACCAAATTGGACGAACTCGGGGATGTCTAGCAGACAGAGATATTTTATGATGGGAAATGCCTTGGTTACCGGAATTTTATCAAAACTTGAACCAAGGCTTAGTGAAATTATTTTAAACTCTTAGCCCTTTATCCACTCTTGAAGGCTTTTAACTTCTAAATATGAGCTGTCTTTTATATATTTAACTGACTGGGTTGCTAAATTTGCAGCCTTTACAGTTGTGAAATACGGCACATTTAGCCTTAAAACTAAAGCTCTGATTTTCGCGGCACTGTCTGATGTTTTAACATTATCGCTTGTATTTACAACCAAACTAATATCGCCGTTTTGCAAGGTATCTGCTACGTTTGGTCTGCCCTCGCCTATCTTATAGACAAACTCGCTTTCAATGCCATTTTCGGCAAGAGTTTTGTTTGTCCCAGCTGTTGCCATGATGGTAAAGCCCTGCTCTACCAAATTCTTAGCCAAAGCAATACCCTCGTCTTTGTCTTTATCAGCTAAGCTTACTAGAACTTTTCCACTTGATGGAAGGGTGTTGTTTCCTGAAATTTGACTTTTTATAAAACTTCTCTCAACATTGTCGCTTATGCCCATAACTTCGCCGGTTGATTTCATCTCAGGCCCTAGAACTATGTCTGAGCCAACTAGTTTATTAAACGGGAAAACGCTCTCTTTCACACAACTATATCCGTCAATTGGTGCTGTGTAAATTCCATTTTCAAACACTACTTTTTTATAGCTATCGTAGTATTCAAGTGCTTCTTTTAAGTTTCCTTGCCACATAACTCTAGTTGCCACTTTTGCCATAGGAACGCCAACTGCTTTACTTATAAATGGCACCGTTCTACTAGCTCTTGGATTTACTTCGATGATATAAATTTCATCTTTATATATCGCAAACTGGATGTTTAAAAGTCCTACTACACCTAAGTTTATAGCTATTTTTTTGGTTTGCTGGTAAATTTCATCAACCATCTCTTTGGTTAAATTTGGCGGTGGAGTTATGCTAACGCTATCGCCTGAGTGAATTCCAGCCTCTTCAACGTGCTCTAAAAGTGCCCCTATAAAGACATCTTTCCCGTCACTTATCGCATCAATGTCAAGCTCGGTTGCCATATCTAAAAACTTATCTATTAACACAGGTGAGTTATCACTAACGCTAACAGCTGTATCTATATACTCTCTTAGTTCGCTCTCATTTGCTACTTTTCTCATCGCTCTTCCGCCTAAAACATAGCTTGGGCGAACTAGAACTGGATAGCCGATTTCATTTGCAACTTTGATAGCCTCTTCCATACTTGTTGCGGTTCCGTTATCAGGCTGTTTGATGCCAAGGTCAGTGATGAACTTGCTAAATTTCTTTCTATCTTCAGCCATATCTATAACTTTTGGACTTGTCCCTATGATATCAACCCCCATAATTCCAAGTCTTTTTGCAAATTTAAGCGGTGTTTGCCCACCAAAGTGAACGATGACTCCATCTGGCTTTTCTCTATCGATAACTTCGCGTAAATGTTCAAAAGTAATCGGCTCAAAATACAATATATCGCTCGTATCATAGTCAGTTGAGACGGTTTCTGGGTTTGAGTTATACATAATGCTAGTTATGCCCATATCAGCTAGTGCGTAACTTGCGTGAACACAACAGTAGTCAAACTCAATGCCCTGTCCGATACGGTTTGGACCGCTTCCGATAATGAGAACTTTTTTCTTATCTTTGTTTGCAACTTCAAGGCTTGGCTCATCAGAGAA
This sequence comes from Campylobacteraceae bacterium, assembly GCA_012519705.1. Lineage (GTDB taxonomy): Bacteria > Campylobacterota > Campylobacteria > Campylobacterales > Campylobacteraceae > Campylobacter_B. The sequence goes on along the minus strand of JAAYPR010000001.1, from coordinate 84,080 downwards.
TTTAGAGTATAAATAATTTTTGTTTTTACCAACTCTGCTGTAAATTTGAGAGATGTCAAATTTCTTTCTTAGGAAATAAACATCATTTCCAGTTAGTTCAAGACCATCTTTTTCATTTATTATCTCAGCTATTTTAGCGTCACTAAAGCCCATGGCTTTAGCTTTTTTAAACTCTTCCTTGTCATTTAAAATAGCCATATCCATATTTTTCTCAAACTCTACAATTTCGGCTATGTCATTTAAGAAAAACTTCTCGATTTTAGTTAAATCATAAACTTCATCAACACTAAAGCCCTCTCTAAAAGCTTGTGCGATATATAAAATCCTCTTATCATCAGCGTGTCTTAGTTTGTAGATAAGAGTTTCTTTGTCAGCCCCTATCTCATCGAAGCCTTTTAAATCGCTCTCCATTGATAGAAGTGCTTTTTGCATGCTTTCTTTAAAGTTTCCACCGATACTCATAACCTCGCCAACGCTTTTCATCGCTGTACCAAGTGTTGGGTTTGAACCACTAAATTTCTCAAATGCAAACTTTGGAATTTTAGTTACGATGTAATTAACAGCTGGCTCTTTATCTGCCTTAGCTCCCCAAATATCTATATCTATCTCATCTAGCGTATAGCCTATCGCCATAAGAGTTGCAACTTTTGCTATCGGATAGCCTGTTGCTTTACTTGCTAGGGCTGAAGAGCGTGAAACTCTTGGGTTCATCTCTATTATTACCATTCTGCCAGTTTTTGGGTGAAGTCCAAACTGAACGTTACTTCCACCCCCACTTACTCCAACTGCTCTAACTACGTCAAAACTAGCCTTTGTAAGTCTGTCAAGCTCTTCTTTTGTTAGAGTTTGAGCTGGTGCTATAGCGATACTATCGCCTGTGTGAACTCCCATCGGGTCAAAGTTTTCTATAGAGCATACGATAATAGCTTTGTCATTTTTATCAATGACAACTTCCATCTCTATCTCTTTCCAGCCAAGAAGACTCTCTTCTATTAAAATTTCCCCAGCAGGGCTGATTTTAAGACCGTTCTCTGCGATTTCTTTAAACTCATCTATGTTATAGGCTACACCACTTCCAGCACCACCTAGAGTATAACTTGCTCTTATTATTAGCGGGAAGCCGATTTCTGATGCTGCTTCCATCGCTTCGTTCATATTATAAGCGTATTTTGAAATCGGAAGATCCATTCCGATATCTAGCATAGTTTGCTTAAACAGTGCTCTATCTTCGCCCTTTTTTATAGCTTCAGGATTAATGCCGATAAACTTAACATCTACGCCACTTTCGTAAACTTCCATCCCAGCATTTAGTGCAACTTGACCACCTAGAGTTGGGAAGATTGCATCAATTTTCTCTTTCTCAATTATCCTTAAAATACTCTCTTTGGTGATTGGCTCTATATAAGTAGCATCAGCAAAACCTAAATCCGTCATAATGGTAGCTGGGTTTGAGTTGATAAGCACAACTCTATAACCCTCTTCTTTTAGGGTTTTGATAGCCTGAGTTCCACTATAGTCAAACTCACATGCTTGACCGATGACGATAGGACCACTTCCTATAACTAAAACTGATTTAAAATCATCTCTTCTTGGCATTATCTCTCCTTTGTTACTATATATAAATATGTTGGGGTATTTTCTTTAAAATATGGCTCTATGATAGCACTTTTGTATAAATCTTCTTCTGCTATCTCCTTAACCACGCCCACAGGAATTCCTGCAAAAAACACATTGTCAAGTCCGTTTGTAAAAACTTCATCTCCAACTTGTGGATTTAACCATTTTGGTATAAACTTAGCTATCACATTCATCCCATCGCCTGTTAAGATCGCAGGAATTTCATCATATCCGATATAAACTGAAAATGATGAAAGAGGATCATTTTGTAAAATTAACATTGGGTTTGAGTCTTTATCAACCACAATCCCTGCTGTGTGTCCTTGCGAAATGGCTCCGTAAATTTTACTATTATTAAAATCTTTAAACTCAATCCAAAATTTACTATAATCTCCAATATTTACATAAGAGAGCGTTCTAGTAAGCTCAATATCTGGTGCAAACTTAGTTGAATTAATATCTGATAAAACTTGGTTTAACTCATAAGCAAAAGTACTAAGTAAAATGGCGGTTTTTCTAAGTTCTTGGTTTTCGGCTCTAAGCATCTCTATCTCTTTAGCTTGGTTAAAATGAGAGTTAAATTTATACACAAACTCATCCTTGCCATTTTTAAAAAAGCTTATAACATCACCAAAAAACTGGGTATTTTGACCCCTAATATAGGAGCCAAAAACTAATGATATAATAAGTAGAATTAAAACAAATAAAATTGATCTAATTTTATTCATTTGAAAGTTGTCTTAAGATACTTATCTCTTCTAAAGCTTTTCCTGTTCCTTTGGCTACTGCTAAAAGTGGGTCATCCGCAACATAAACAGGAAGATTTACTATATCGCTTAAATATTTATCAATCCCTCTTATTAGTGCTCCACCACCAGTTAAAACAATACCATTTTCAACTATATCTGATGCTAAATCAGGCGGCATTTGTTCAAGTACTACTTTTAAAGCATCAGCAATTTCTTTAAGCGACTCCCTCATAGCCTCCCTAACATCTTCACTTGTTAGTTCTATCCTAGCTAAACCACCCTTGATTTGATCTTTACCTTTTACGATAACAACTAGCTCTTTTGGTAGTTGAATGGCAGTTCCAATTTTTTCTTTTATCTCTTCACCAGTTCTTTCGCCGATGATTAGGTTATACTTTTCTTTTACGTAGTTTACGATATTTGCGTTGAATTTATCACCAGCCGTTCTAATAGACTTACTTATAACAAGCCCACCAAGTGAGATAACTCCAATTTCTGTTGTCCCGCCTCCGATATCAACAACCAAACTTCCTTTTGGTTCCTGGACAGGAAGTCCCGCCCCAATAGCAGCTGCCATTGGCTCTTCTATTAGAAACACTTCCCTTGCTCCAGCCATCAAAGCACTGTCTCTAACAGCTTTTCTCTCAACCTGAGTTAGTCCGTAAGGAACTGAGATGATGATTCTAGGGCTTACAAAACTCTTTCTTCTATGAGTTTTTTCTATAAAATATCTTATCATTCTCTCAGTCATATCAAAATCAGCTATAACGCCATCTTTCATAGGCCTAATAGCCTGAATCTCTCCTGGAGTTTTTCCAACCATCTCTTTAGCAGCTTGCCCAACAGCTAGTATTCTTTGTTTTCCATATCTAGTATTTTCAACTGCTACAACGCTAGGCTCATTGATAATAACGCCTTTATCCTTAACCAAAATAAGCGTATTTGCAGTTCCTAAGTCTATCCCCATATCGCTTGAAAACACACCTAAAATCGTGTCTAATATCATTTTTTTCCTTTATGCACTTAGTATATCTTGCTTAACCAAAATCGGCTTCTCATCACCATCAACAACCTCTTTTGTGATGACTACATCATAACCTTTAAGCTCAGGCAGATCAAACATAATGTCAAGCATGATGCTTTCCATTATACTTCTTAAACCTCTTGCTCCGGTTTTTCTCTTAATAGCTAAATTTGCCACTTCTAAAAGTGCCTCATCATCAAATTTCAAATTCGCACCATCGATGGCAAAAATTTTCTCGTACTGCCTCAAAATAGCATTTTTCGGCTCAGTTAATACCCTAACCATATCTTTAACTTCTAGCTCATCTAGAGTCGCTACTACGTGAAGTCTGCCGATTAATTCAGGAATTATACCATAGTGAACTAAATCATCGGGTTCAATCATATGAATTAAGTTCTCATTTTCTTGTTTTGTTCTTTTTTCTTGACCAAAACCTAACACGTTTTGCCCCATTCTTTGGTGGATTATCCCATTTATCCCATCAAATGCACCAGCACAGATAAATAAAATATTTGTAGTATCTATTTGAATAAAATCTTGATTTGGATGTTTTCTGCCACCTTTTGGCGGGACATTTACCAAACTTCCCTCGATTATCTTTAAAAGTGCTTGCTGAACTCCCTCGCCACTTACATCTCTCGTGATTGAGCGGTTTTCACTCATTCTAGCGATTTTATCCATCTCATCAACAAATACAATGCCTTGCTCTGCTCTTTTCACATCTCCATCTGCTGCTTGTAAAAGCCTTGTTATAATGTTTTCAACATCTTCTCCAACATACCCAGCCTCTGTTAAGCTTGTCGCATCACAAATAGCAATTGGAACATCCAAGTATCTTGCCAAAGTTTGAGCCATTAGGGTTTTACCGCTTCCTGTTGGTCCGATTAGTAGGATATTTGATTTAGATAACTCTGTATCATCATCAACGCTTTCTTGTCTAAAAATTCTTTTATAGTGGTTATAAATTCCAACACTAAAAGTCTTCTTCGCTCTATCTTGACCGATAACATAACTATCAAGAACTTCTTTTAGCTTTTTTGGGGTGATTTCTTCTATATTTTTTCTAACTTCTTCGCTTATTTCAGAACTTTCCTTTTCACCACCGTGAATCACTTCATAGGCTGCATCTATACAAAACTCACAAATAAATGCATCTTTTTCCTCATTTGGAAAAATTCTCCTATCATTACTATTTGCTCTGCAAAAGCTACACTCTCTACTCATTTGCTACCTTTATTAACTTTTTACTTTTAATCTCTACCTTTACTAAGTGGAATTCCACGCTTAGTATTTATGATAAACTCACACATTTTTTTAACGTTTTCGTTTGTTGTTTCGTTTAGCAAGATTTCAGACTGCTCTTTTATGCTTACGCCTTGGTTAAAGATAAATTTATAAGCTCTGTTAATAGCCTCAACCTCATCTTTTTCAAACCGTCTTCTTAAGCCTATTAAGTTCAGCCCTCTTACATAAGCTCTATTTCCCTCAGCCAAACAAAAGTGTGGGATGTCTTGGCTTAAAGCTGAAGCCCCCGCTATCATACAACTCTCACCTATTTTTACAAACTGATGAACAGGTGTAAGTCCGCCGATAACTGAGAAATCTCCCATCTCGACATGCCCTGCTAAGGTTGCGTTGTTTGCTAAAATAACATTATTTCCGATGATGCAATCATGAGCGATGTGAGAATATGCCATAATAAAAGCGTTATTCCCTACTCTCGTAAAACCATCGCCTTTATGTGAGCCAGAGCTAATTGTGCAAAACTCATGAATAGTTGCATTATCACCAATTATAAGCCCTGTTTTTTCGCCTTCTTCAAAGCTCATATCTTGTGGAACTTCTCCAACTATGGCGTAACTATAAACTTTAGAGTTTGCTCCGATGGTTGTATCGCCAACTATCCTAGCGCCTTGTTTGATGATGGAATTTGCTCCGATTTTTGCATCTTTACTAACAAATGCATAAGCTTCAACCGTTACGTTTTCGCCTAGTTTTGCACCATCTTCTACAATGGCAGTTTTATGAATAGACATCTATTTATCCATTATCATAGCTTTTAGCTCGGCTTCAGCAGCTATTTCGCCGTCCACGTAAGCCTTGCCATCAAGTGACCAAATTTTACCACGATGTTTTAAAACTTCAAGTTTGTAAACAATAGTATCGCCTGGTTTTATCGGTTTTCTAAACTTAGCTTTATCAATGCTCATAAAGTAAACAACCTTGTCTTTTAGCTCTTCGCTTTCACTCATCGCTTCCATACTTTTAAAAGCTAAAACTCCACCTGCTTGAGCCATCCCCTCTATAATCATAACTCCTGGATAAATCGGATGTCCTGGGAAGTGCCCCATAAAAACAGGCTCTCCAATACTAACATTTTTAATCGCTTCAATGTTTTCATTTATAGTTAAGCCTGTAACTTTATCTATAAGCAAAAACGGGTATCTATGTGGAAGGATTTCCATAATTTCAACTACATCTATCATACATTCAACCTTAAATTTAGTTTATAACCCATCATTTTATCAAATTCTTACTAAAATTTCCCTAATATCAGTGTATATTTTTGATAACGCTTTTATCTCTACTTTTGAAGGGTGAATTTCTTGGACTATTATAATGGGTGAAAAACTTCCCTCTTTACAAATTTGCTTTCTTAAATTTAGCTCTTCTTTTACGCTTAAAGGATTTTGTAAAAACTCATCAAAGCTTTTAAATTTAGAGTTTAAAAGTGAGTTTAGTTTATCAAATTTAACTATTCTAATATCATTTTTTATAAACTCATCACAGTTTTCATCTATACCAAATTTAGTAAAACCTCTCTCAAAATATGAATTAAATAAAAAGTGGCTTTTTACCGCCCTGCCGCCAAATTTAACTACTCCATTAAGCAAGCGGTAATTTATAAAACTATCTTTTTCTATCCTAAATTTAACGCCACTCTCTTTTAGCTCTCTAATTTCTTTATAAAACTCTAGCCTATCTTCTGCCGAGTTTGGCAAAATTTGACGGCTCAAAGGACTCATAAGCTCAAATTTAAGACTCTCTTTGTGGCTCATAGCAAACATACAGCCACAATAGTTTTGATGATAAAGGTTATCTTTTTTAGCTAGCTCAAACTGCTCTTTGCTTCCACCACCTTTTCTATAATCAGGTGCGATGTAGTCTAGTCCAAACTCGGAGCAAATTTTACTTAGTGACTCTTCAAGCTGGGCGTGAGACTTTTTAGGACTCATTAGAAGAGTTGTGGTTATTAAGTTTTTGCCTATTTGTTTGGCGAATTTTGCGGTGCTTTCCATCCTAAAATCAAAGCATTTTTGACATCTATTTCCACGTTCAGGCTCACACTCTAAACCTTTAACATAACTAAACCACTCATCTAGCTCATACTCGCCTAAAACAACCTCTATACCAAGCTCTTTTGAGCTATGTTTAACGTCCTCATAACGAAGCAAAAACTCACTATATGGATGGATATTTGGATCGTAAAAATAGCCAATTATTTCCTTATCTGGAAAATCTTTTTTAAGCCTTCTTAAAAAATAGTGACTATCAACACTACAGCAAATTTGAACTACCAAAATTCACACCTCATTAGTTTAGTTTAAAATTCGTATTATACTTAATTGCCATTTAACAAACAGTTAAGTATAATTTCTTGCCAATGTCAGGAGGGAATTTTTATGAACTTAAAACAGATAGATTTACATATAGGGCAAGCTTTAAACAGCTTAGAACTTGTTGCTAGCGAGCTAAAACAAAACGAAGAACTAAAAGAGATATCTAAAAATTTAGCTCTACTAATTCCTCAAATTTGGGAAGAAAGAGAAAATCTTTACTCTAAATTTCCTGAAATAAAAGTTGATTTTCTAAAGAAAATAGAAGAAAACAAAGAAGAGTTTATAAAAATGGATACTCTTTTAAAAGAAGCGACCAAGTTTGAAGAAGATGGCGAACTTAAAAAAGCCAATGAAACTTATAAAAAACTACTTGAAATAGCGGATATTTCATACTTTAAACTTCAAGCGGAAGCAGGAGCTTTTAGAACTCAAGCAAAATAAGTGCAAAATGCACTTATTTTGTTAAATCAGCCAAAACCTTAGCAGCGTGCTCTTTTGCTCTTACGCTCTTATAAACTTTAGAAATAACGCCCTCTTTATCTATAACAAAAGTTGTTCTAACTATGCCTAGATACTCTCTTCCGTAGTTTTTTCTAACTTGATAAACGCCGTAAAGTTTGCTTACTTCTCTCTCTTCATCACTTAGCAAGATGTGTTTTAAACTATATTTTTCTTTAAAGTTTACATGACTTTTTACCGAGTCTGGACTTACTCCAACTATCACAGTATCATTTTCTATGAAATCATCATAAATTTCACTAAACTCACACGCCTCGGTGGTACAACCTGGAGTATTGTCTTTTGGGTAAAAGTATAAAACTACATTTTTACCTACAAAGTCACTTAGGCTTATTTCCACCCCGTCAGCGTTTTTAAGGCTAAAATTTGGAGCCTTATCCCCTGCTTTTAAAACTACTTTTCTCTCTCTGTCTTCTTGTAAAAAATCACTCATTTTTTTCCTTTTCTATTTTAATTTTTCTTGTTTTTTTAGTTTTCTTTTCTTAAATCTTCAACGCTTTTACCAGCAAAGTAAAAATCCTTTGCCTTAACTTCTTCAAAATTTATAACCACCCTATCAGGAATTTTATTTAAATTTTTAACAAAAATTTCCGTTATCTCTTTTGCTATTTTGTCCTGAGCCTCCTTTGAAGGCAGCGGGTCTGTAAGTTTGATATCAATATAAGGCATAAATTTCCTTTTTATAAAATTTGAGTGATTATACAAATCAGAAGTTAATATTTATATAAATTTCGCCCCTTTATACTAATATTAATCATATTTTTGGTATCATTAAAAGTTAATTTTATATAAAGAAGGTAATTATGGCACAAGTAGATCCAGCAAAAAATATTTGGTTAGACGGCAAACTTATCCCTTGGGAAGATGCTAATGTTCACGTTTTATCACACTCGCTTCACTATGGAAACGCGGTTTTTGAAGGTGTTAGAGTTTATAAAACAGACAAAGGGATGGCGATTTTTAGACTAGAAGAACACACAAAAAGACTTCTTGAGTCAGCAAAAGCGTGTTTAATCAAAGTTCCTTACACTTTAGAAGAGCTAATGGACGCTCAAGTTGAGCTAATCAAGTCAAACAACTTCACAGATACAGCTTATCTTAGACCGCTTGTATTTCTAGGATATGGGCATATGGGAGTTTCACACATCCACGCACCTGTCCAAGTTGCTCTAATTGCTTGGCAATGGGGTGCTTATATGGGCGAAGATGCTATCGCAAATGGAATTAAAGTTAAAATTTCATCTTGGGCAAAACCAGCACCAAATGCGATGATGGCAAAAGCAAAAGCTAGTGCAAACTATTTCAACTCTCAAATGGCAAACTACGAAGCAGTAACTTGTGGATATGATGAAGCTCTGCTTTTAGATGCGAGCGGATTTGTAGCAGAAGGTAGTGGAGAGTGCTTCTTCATCGTAAGAGACGGCGTTATCATAACTCCACCAAATGACACAAGCCTAGAGAGCATCACTCAAAGCACAGTTATCGAGATAGCCAAAGATTTAGGCTATGAGGTTCAAAGAAGAAGAATCACAAGAGATGAAGTTTACGTAAGTGATGAAGCGTTCTTCACAGGAACAGCAGCTGAAGTTACACCTATAACAAACGTTGATAACAGAATCATCGGTTCAGGAAAAATGGGTGAAATAACTAAAAAACTTCAAAAAGCATACTTCGCAGCTGTTAGAGGCGAAGACGAAAAATATCTGAAATACTTGACATTTTGTTAATTAAAGGGGAAAAATGCCAGCAGATTTAAATGATTATTTTAATAAAAAAAGAGGTGGTGGAGACAACAACAGAGGTGGTGGTCCAAATATGCCAAACATAGACTTTAAAATGCCAGAGTTTAAAGGGTTTGGTAAATCTACACCATTTATATATGCAGGTCTTGCGTTAGTTGTTTTGTTAGTTTTATTTCAACCATGGGTGACAATTAGTTCTGGGCAAGTAGGCATTAGAACTACATTTAAAAGGTATGATGTAGAGCCACTTCAGCCAGGTTTTCACTTTTTTATCCCAGGAATTCAAAAGGTTTTTATAGTTGATACAAGAGTTAGACTTATCAACTACACCGACAAACAGGACGCAAGTGTTGTAACACCTGGGGTTAGAAGTGAGGGAACAGGGATTATCAGAAAAAACTCACTTTCAGTTTTAGATGCTAGAAACCTGCCTGTAAATGTTGATATAACCATCCAGTACAACCTAAACCAAACAACAGCTCCTACAACTATCGCCAAATGGGGCTTTTCATGGGAAGATAAAATCATCGACCCAGTTGTTGAAGACGTTGTAAGAAGTGTTATAGGTAGATATACAGCTGAAGAAATTCCGACAAACAGAAACGGAATCGCTAAGCAAATCGACGATGACATCAGAAAAAGAATCGAGTCTATCGAAAATATGCCAGTTGATTTAAGGGCAGTTCAGCTAAGAGAGATAATCCTACCTGATAGAGTTAAAGAGCAAATTGAAAGAGTTCAGATAGCTAAACAAGAGGCTGAGAGAGCAAAATATGAAGTTGAAAGAGCAAACCAAGAAGCACTAAAAAGAGCAGCACTTGCAGAAGGTACGGCTCAAGCAACCATCATAGAAGCTCAAGGTAGAGCGGACGCGACAAGAGTTGAAGCAGACGCGATGGCGTATGCAAACAAAGAGATAGCAAAAAGTTTAGATAACAACATTTTACAAATGAAACAGATCGAAACTCAAGCTAAGTTCAACGAAGCACTTCGTGAAAACAAGGATGCTAAGATTTTCTTAACACCTGGCGGGGCAGTTCCAAACATCTGGGTTGACACAAAAGACCCACAAAAACAAAGTGCTATAAACCAATAAAAAGGATGAAATTTGAAAAGTAGAATCGACTGGTCAAAGGGGCTTATCCCAGTAATCGCTCAAAATTACACCACAAATGAAGTTTTAATGCTTGCATATGCAAACGAAGAGGCTTTAGAGCAGAGTTTAAAAACTGGCTTTGCTCACTACTTTTCAAGATCTAGAAATAAAATTTGGCAAAAAGGCGAAGAGAGCGGTCACACTCAAGAAATTAAAGAAATTCTACTTGACTGCGACGGTGACACGCTTATTTACAAAGTTAAGCAAAACGGAGTTGCTTGCCATACTGGAGCGGCTTCGTGCTTTTTTAATAAAGTTGAGTTTGATGGAAGCATCGCATCAAATTTAGAACCAAAAAAAGCTGTGAAATATGATATCTTAGATAACCTTTATCATATCATCCAAGATAGAAAACTTAACGCAACTCCTGAAAACTCACATGTTGCAAGACTTTTTGCAAAAGGCGAAAACGCAATGCTTAAAAAAATTTGCGAAGAAGCTGGGGAGTTTGCTCTAGCTTGTAAAGACTACACTACATCTACAAAATACTCAAAATTTGAACTTGAAGAGTTTGGAGAACATATCATAGGCGACCCAAAATACGACATCATCTACGAAGCAAGTGATTTAGTCTTTCACCTACTAGTTGCTCTAAATGCTCACAACATCCACCCACAACAAATTCTAGACGAACTTGATAAAAGAAATGGAATTAGTGGGATAGATGAGAAAAAGTCTAGGAAAAAGTAGATAAATTTAATCTAAAATTATTTTGGTACTATAAATTTACAACACTAAAATATACTATTGCTTTTTAAAATTGAAATAAAATTTATGGCTCAATTAAAGTTAAGTTCCAACAAAGGAGCTTAAGTTTCATTGAGCCTCTAAAAAAATAAAACTTAAGAGCCAAATTTACTAAATTCAACTCTATAGTCTCAAAAACTGGATTGCCACGATTTTCCGCTTCGCTTCAAATCTCGCAATGACGCTTAGGTAATACCTTAAAACTTACATCCCCAAGCAGTCGTTTATACCATAAAGTCCTTTTCTTTGCTGACTTAACCAAATAGCTGCTTTTATGGCTCCGTTTGCAAAAGTTGCTCTTGAAGTTGCTGTGTGGCTTATCTCTATATATTCGCCCTCGCCGTAAAATCCAGCAGTGTGAATTCCCGCAACATCCCCGCCCCTTAGAGACATAACAGCGATTTCATCTTTAGTTCTCTCGCCGATTATCCCATCTCTTCCGCTTACTCTTACTTTTTTAAGATCAAGCTCTCTTGCTTCTGCGATATGTTCAGCCAAAGTTAGAGCTGTTCCACTTGGTGAGTCTTTTTTATGCCTATGGTGCATCTCTAAAATTTCAGCGTCAAAGTCTCTTAGTGCCACCGCCGCTAAGCTTGCAAGCTTGTTTAAAACAGCAACTCCTAGGCTCATATTTGTCGCATAAAGTATCGGAACTCTTTTTGATACATCTCTCATCAACTCCATAGTTTCTGCATCAAGTCCAGTTGTGCCGATACAAAGTGGTTTTTTATGATTTTTAGCATACTCTAAAAGTCCTTTTGTTCCCTCAGGCGATGAGAAGTCAATGATGAGCTCACAAGAAGCAAAAAACTCTTCAATGGTTGCTGGACTGTCTTTGTCAAACATAGCTGTAGCCGTTGCTCCGTCATACTCTTTTAAGCACTCTAATATCATCTTTCCCATTCTGCCGTTTGAGCCAAAAATTCCTATCTTAAGCATATTTATCCTTTAAATTTAGTTTTGAGTAGTATAGCAAATTTTAAGTAAGTGTAGTATAAAGTATTGAAATTTAAAAGGGTAAATTTGAAATTTACCCTTTTTTGTGTAGTTTTAGTCGTTTAGGCTTTCGATATATGCCATAGCACTTAGTGCTGCCACGGCTCCGTCAGCTGCTGCTGAGACAACCTGTTTTGGTGCATCTTCTCTTATGTCTCCAGCTGCAAAAAGCCCTTTTAGGCTTGTTTCCATTTTTAAATTCACCTTGATTTGCCCACCTTCCGTTACGTCACAGATAAACTTACCCGCGTCTTTTATAACTTCGTTTCTAACGTTTAGTCCTACAAATGTAAAGATTCCAGGCACGTCTAAAGTTTTTGTTGAGCCGTCGTTAAATTTCACTCTAACAGCTGTCACGCCTGATTTATCGCCGATGATTTCATCTACAACTGCATTTAAAACAAACTCTATTTTTGGGTTTTTCTTAGCTTTTTCAACTGTTACAGGTGCTGCTCTAAAGCTCTCTCTTCTGTGGATTAAATAAACTTTTGAAACGATATTTGCAAGGTAAATCGCCTCTTCTAAAGCAGTGTCGCCACCACCTAAAACAGCAACTTCTTTGTTTTTATAGAAAAAGCCATCGCAAGTTGCACAAGTACTTACCCCTCTTCCAAAAAACTCATCCTCGCCTTTAACTCCAGCTCTTCTTGGCTCTGAACCAGTTCCTATAATTACTGCTTTTGCAACTCTAGTGTCGCCACTTTCAAGTAAAATAGTAAAGCTTCCATCTTCGTTTTTAGAAACTTTTTCTACTCTTTTTGCCTCGTGTTTTAGCCCAAATCTAAAGCTTTGTTCTTGCCATGGCTGCATGAAACTCATACCATCCATCACAGTTGCAACTCCTGGGTAGTTTTCTATCTCAGAACTTCCTGTAATCTGTCCGCCTGGCATACCCATCTCAAACATCACAACGTCTGTTAGTCCGCCTCTTGTTGCGTAAAGTCCCGCAGCAAGTCCAGCTGGGCCACCCCCGATAATCGCTAAATTTAACATCTTTTTCTCCTATTATTTTTTTATAGATAAATTTAACAAATGCATGTATAAAAAAATAGAGAGTTGAGGCTGGGTTCAGCCTCGTTTGGATTATAAAAGTGAGTTGATTTTATCTGCGATAGCTTGTTTTGATTGAGCGCCGATAAGTTGGTCTTTTAACTCGCCATCTTTGAAAAATAGAAGTGTTGGGATACTTCTAACACCATACTCAACCGCTAGGTCTTGTTGTTCGTCTGTGTTTACTTTACAGATTTTTGCTTTTCCGTCAAAATCAACTGCTAGCTCATCGATAACTGGTGATAGCATTCTACAAGGTCCACACCATGGTGCCCAGAAATCAACTAACGCAACGCCTTCTTTTGCCACATCAAAGTTTGCTGATGTAAGTTCAATATATTTAGCCATAAAGCTCTCCTTTAAATTTTTAATATTTTTCATTATACCTAAATAATTATAAACTAATTAATAATAACTATTATTAAATGGTAATATTTTCTATAAATTTAAACTCTTTTTTGTTTATAGTTAGAGCATCTACTTGATAAAATCCGTCAAATTTATGTTTTAAAATGTAAAAATCCACAGCTTTTAAAATCTTTTCCATCTTCTTAGGTGTTATCCTATAGATACTCTCATACTCGCCACTAGTTGCCTTAACTTCGATGAAATGCAAAACTCCATCTTTTTTAGCAACTATATCAATTTCTCCAAATTTACTTCTAAAGTTTCTCTTTTCTATCTCAAAGCCTAAGTTTTTAAGATATTTTACCGCTCTATCTTCACTTTTAAAGCCAAAAAGATACTCTTTTAGTCCCAACTTAGCTCTCAATCCTTATCATAAATGGTCTTTGTATCACAAACTCAGTTTTTTCTAAAATTCCCATAACTCTTTTAATATCAGCCTCTAAACTTGTGTGAGTTGTAAAAAATAACGTTGAGTATTTTTCATCTTTTAGTCTTGGTTTTTGTAAAAAGCTATCTATTGAGATGTTGTTTTCACTCATAACATTTGCTATTTTAGCTAATACCCCTTTTTTATCCTCAACTTTAACTCTTAGATAATATTTTGTTCTAATGTCCTTAATCGGCAGAAGCTCTATGTTTGAAAGCTCTTTGTTATAGCCTAGCATTGGGCTTTTGTTGCCTTTTGCGATGTCTATTAAGTCCGCTATAACAGCACTTGCTGTTGCGTCCCCACCAGCCCCGGGACCGTAATACATACTCTCACTTAGAGCGTCAGCATAGACAGTAACTGCGTTCATCACCCCGTCAACTTTAGCTAGCATATTATCCTTGCTAATTAGTGCTGGATGAACTCTAAGCTCAGCTTTGCCATCAGTCATCTTTGAAATAGCTAGAAGTTTTATCACATACTCAAACTCTTCTGCGAAGAAAATATCTTCACTTCCAACTTTTCTAATCCCTTTAACTAAGATATCTTCAGGGTCTCCGTGAACTCCGTAAGCGATACTGCTTAAAACTAAAAGCTTATGAGCTGCGTCCCATCCATCCACGTCAAATGTCGGGTCAGCTTCTGCGTAGCCTAACTCTTGAGCTTTTTTAAGCACATCAGCAAAATTTGAACCATTTTTCATCATATCAGTTAAGATATAGTTGCTTGTGCCATTTAAAATTCCAACTATTTTTTCTACACTGTTTGCACTAAGCCCTTCTCTTAAGCTTTTTATGATAGGAATGCCTCCTGCCACGCTTGCTTCATAGCCAAAAGGAGTATCGCCAGCAAGCTTTTGCAAAGCGTATCTATGATAAGCAAGCATTGCTTTGTTTGCCGTGACAACTGGCTTTTTTTTCTTTAAAATTTCACTTACTACTTTAAAAGGTTTCTCAACCCCACCCATAAGCTCAACGTAAACATCTATATCGTCTCTGTTTATAACACTTTCTATATCGTCAGTCAGAGGGATATCACAATCTCTTTTTTTGCTTATGTCTCTAACAACTCCAACAACTGGATTTATCTCAACACCTGATCTTGAGCGAATCAGCTCTTTGTTTTTTTTCAAAATATTTACAACTGAAGTTCCAACAGTTCCAACACCTAAAATTGCTATATTCATCTGTTCTCTTTTAAATAATTTTTTATATTTCTTGCTGCTTGGCGAATTCTATTTTCGTTTTCTATAAGAGCAATTCTTACGTATTCATTCCCCGCTGGACCAAACCCAGCTCCTGGGCTAACTGCCACATTTGCCTTTCTTAAAAGCTCTTTACTAAACTCTAAGCTTCCCATCTCTAGTGCAAAGTCAGGAATTCTAGCCCAAGCAAACATAGAAGCAACCGGAGCTTTTATCTCCCAGCCAGCAGCGTTAAAAGACTCTACTAAAACATCTCTTCTTTTTTGATATTTTTCTATGGTTTCTAAAACACAAGCTTGATCTTCATCCATCGCGATAGTTGCTGCAACTTGAATAGGTGTAAACATACCATAGTCAAACCATGATTTTATTTTTTTCAAAGCGGCGACAAGTTTTTTGTTTCCACACATAAAGCCAACTCTCCAGCCAGCCATGTTATAGGTTTTTGAAAGAGTGTAGAACTCAACCGCCACGTCTTTTGCACCCTCTACTTCAAAGATAGATGGTGTTTTATACCCATCAAAAGAAAGTTCTGCATAAGCGATATCGCTTATGATATAAAATCTCTCTTTTTTTGCTATCTCAACTAAACGCTCATAAAAGCTTAAATTTACAACCGCTGTTGTTGGGTTGTGGGGGAAGTTTACAACTACATATTTTGGTTTTGGAACGCTATCTTTTATAGCTTTTTCTAAATCTATAAAAAACTGCTCTTCATCTAAGAAAAAGTCATCTTTTATCACTAAAGGCATCTTCGCAACGTTTCCGCCAGCTATAATGAAAGCTTGAGTGTGGATAGGATAAGCTGGGTCTGGGACGATAGCCACATCGCCTGGGTTTATGATAGCTGTTGTTAAGTGAACAAAGCCTTCTTTGCTTCCCATCGTTGCGATGACTTCGGTCTCTGGGTCAAGGTCAACATTATACTTTCTTTTATACCAGTTCGCACAAGCAAGTCTAAGCTTATAAATCCCTTGCGAAACAGAGTAACCGTGAGTTTTGTCTCTATTTGCACTCTCGCAAAGTTTATCAACTATATGTTGCGGGGTTCTACCATCTGGGTTTCCCATAGAAAAGTCTATAACATCGTGACCATTTCTTCTAGCTTCCATTTTTATCGCATTTACTTCAGCAAAAACATAGTTTGGAAGTCTTTCTATTTTATTAAAGCGAATTTCATCAAACATAATATACCTCTTTAGTTTATTTTAAGTCCATTTTTAATATTTTCTAAGCCCCACCTATCGCCCACTTGGATATAAGCTGAGTTTGCAGGTAGAGTTAAGTTTAAACTTGTTTCTCTCTCCTCGCCCTTTTTTGTCTCCAAAAGTTTTAAGTTCCTATCGTAAATTCTAATCTCAGGATGCCAAACGTCTGAACTATCGGCTGAAATTTGAACTGAGCTTTTTCCCATAACATTTATAAAATATGGTTTTGTTGGTTTACCTTGAAAGTAAGAGCTAGTATCAAAACTAGTTTTTGAGATGTCAAGAGTGTAAATGTAGCTACTCTCATCTTTTCTATTTAGATTTTTTATCTGGATTTTGTGTTTTTTAAACTCAAGGTAGAGTTCTTTTGGGGTTGGGGTTTTGCCTGAGATAACGACAACTGAGTATTTAGAGTTGGTCAAGTTTGAAAACTCTAAGTTTTGATAGTTAGTAAAACCCAGCTCTTCTAGCACCAAGCTCACACTTTTTAAAAGCAGAGCTCCGTTTCCATTTGAGTTAAAGCTTAAATTTGTTCTTCCTGTTTTAGAAAAGCTACTTAGTAAGTTTTCGCTTCTTAACTTCTCATCTATCTTTGCTAAGTCTGGATTTCCAAACTCATCTATAAGCTCTTCATACCCAGCCCCAGCCGAGTCAAAGCTCTTAGCTATCTGGGCTGGTGTATCTCCAAAAACAGAAGATAAAAGAAAAAAATAAAGAGCTAAAACCCTTACCACGCCTTACCTTTGTTTAATTTTAAAAACTCATCGTATGAAATTTGAGTTACTTTTCCATCTTTTATATGAAATCTATGCGGGTTTTTATCATTAAATTTCTCTAACTCCCCGCCTCTATTTATAGAAAATAGTCCATGCCCTGTTAGGACAAGTTGCTCTTTATCAAGTTCGAATTTGAACTCTTTATCTGTTGTAATAGTTGACTTTTTACCAGTTTCTAAATTTATCATTCCAACCCAAATTTTATCGCCTGGAACCATACTTATATCTGAAGAGCTAACTACCATCTCGGGAGTTTCTTCTTTTTCTTCTTCTATGGTTAAATTTTCATCTTCAAGTGTTAGGTTCTCATCAGTTAAGTTTTCATCTATTAGAGCAAGTCTTTCTAAAGCATTCAACTCCTCTTTTGGTTCTAGCTTAATGATCTCAATGCCTGTTTTTTCTAGCTTATCTCCAGCCTCTTCTATCATGGTTGAGTTAGTTGAGTAGTTAAGTGCCGTTTTGTTGCTATCCTGAAAAAACTTACTTATATCATAAAGTTTAAAGTTTACAATAGCCCAACCTGTAGCAATTATCAAAACTAAAATAAAAATATACTTAGGAAGAGCACTATCTCTTTTTATATAAACTCTCTCTTCTCTAATCTTTTTAAATTTAGGCTCTTCTTCCATCTCCACATTGTCCATTGTATGAGCCCTATACTCATCAACCCAAGAACCAAGATCTAAATCATACTCTCTTTCGATAATCTTAATAAAAGCTTTAATATTTCTACCCTTTAAGGCATCAAAATTTTTATCGATTATATGTTTTATATACTCAGCTTCTATGTGGGTTGCTTTTGCAACTTCACTTATTCCCAACTCTTCTAATTTTTTTAATGGGTTTTGTATTGTATTTTCAGCCATTTACCATCCTGTCGCAAATTATTCCAAAAGCTACGCTCACATTTAGTGAATCAAAGCTTCTTTTCATTTTTATTCCGATATTTTCATCGCACTTTTTTAACGCTCTATTTGGGATACCTTCGCCTTCGCTTCCCATGATAAGAGCTTTTTTCTCCGCAAATTTAGCCTTGCTAACATCTGCTCCACCGCTTGCTGCTGCGTAAAGTGTAAAGCCAGTTTGTTTTAGTTCGTTTAAGAGGCTTAGTCCATCTTCCACAACACAAATCGGCAGTTCATACGCCGCGCCACTACTAGAGCGAATTATACCCTCTATCGCTAAACTCTTGGTTACAACGATTAGTCCGTCCACTCCTAAAGCATAAGCCGTTCTTGTAATAGCTCCGATATTTCCAACATCACTAAGCCCGTAAAGAATGGCTAAAAAGCTGCCTTTTTTAAGCTCATCTAAACTTGCAAACTCAAACTCATCTACTTCTGCTAAAAAGCCCTGATGGTTTCCGCCTCTTGCCATAGCTTGAGCTTTTTTAAAGTCAAGTTTTTCTATCTTTACACCAACTCTTGAAATTTTGTTAAAAGTAGGAGTATCAACTTCTTTGGCTAAGTAAATTTTGTTAATCTTTTCTTTGTGGCTATCTATTAAGTGAAATAGCAACTGTTTTCCGTAAATAATCATGGGTGAGATATTAGCAAAATAGGCTTAAAAAAAAGCTTATTTCACCAGCTCCTTGTAGATTTCTTTTGTGTTTTTGCCAGTAAGTTTGGCTAAGAGTTTTGACTTTTGTTTTGGTGGGATATCTAAATTTAGAATATCTTCTACTAGAATTTTCTCATTTGAGGCGGTTTTGCTAGCAGAGATTACCACGCTCCACTCGCCATTTAGGTTCTCATTTTGCAAAGTTTCATATAAATTTTGGGCAGTTCCGCTAAATTTGTTCTCAAATTTCTTAGTTGCCTCTTTTATAAGAAAAAGCTCTCTTTCCCCGTCAAGCTTTGAGATTTGCTCTACCAAACTAAGTACTCTTTTTGGTGACTCATAAAGTATAACTGGATATGGTGAGTTTAGGGCATTTTGAAGTTCTGTCTGCCTACTTTCGCCACTATTTGACAAAAATCCTAAAAATGTAAACTCTTTTTCTACTAGTCCACTTGCAACAGCTGCGATAAGAAGAGCATTTGATCCGCTTATTACTTCATAAGGAATGCTGTTTTTTATAGCAAATTTAACAAGTTCACTTCCTGGGTCGCTAATTCCAGGCATCCCAGCATCGCTCATATAAGCACAATTTTTTTCAAAAATTGTAATGTCTAAATTTGATAAAATTTCTTTTTCGTTATGAGAGTGAAGAGAGTAAAACTCTATCTCTTTTAGGTTTAAATTTTGTCTCTGGGTTAGTAGGTTTAGGAGTTTTTTTGTAACTCTGGTATCCTCACAAAACAGAACTTCTACTGTTTCTAAAACTTCTAAAACATGTAAGGATACGTCAGATAAATTTCCTATCGGAGTAGGAATAAAGTAGAGCAATTATGCCATACCGTATTTTTTCTTAAATTTCTCAACTCTTCCTGCTGAGTCTACGATTTTTTCACTTCCTGTGAAGAATGGGTGGCAGTTTGAACAAATATCAACTCTTAGTTCTTTTGCGTTTGATTTTGTTTCAAAAGTGTTACCACATGCACAAGTTACGGTGCACTCAACATACTCTGGATGAATATCTTTTTTCATGATGATTTCCTTTTGTGAATTTTTTAGATAAGGTCGGATTATACTCTAAATTTTCTTAAAAATCAAATTTATATTATAAATTTAGCTGCAACACTTACGATAGCGGTGTTTGAGCGAAGTATGTTTGAAGTGTTTAAAGCGTAATGAGTTTTAACTTTTAAAGCCTCATCCACGCTAAAGCCACCCTCTGGTCCTATGAAAAAAAGCTCATTTTCACTTGCTAAATTTAAACTTTTACCGCCAAAATTTATCAAAGAGACATTTGAAAACTTATCCACAAACTCATCAAAGCCACCAAAAATTTCTAAATTTATGATGCTATTTCTACCACACTGCTGGGATGAGTTGATTAAAATTCTCTCCATTCTCTCAAAGTCAAGCTTATAATTTTTCTGTGAAAACTCTGTATAGACAAAATAGAGATTTTTAACTCCAAGTTCGTTTAATAAAGGTAGAGTTTTTTCTATAACAGCTGGCTCAACCACAGCCCACGCTAAAGTTAGGTTGCTTTCATTTTCCACTATGACGCTATGCTTGAAAACAAGCTCTAAAGTAGCTTTTCTTCTATCAAACTCTTTGATTTCATAGATATAGTTATATCCATCTTTTAAATTTCTTACATCAACCCTATCGCCTAGCTTTACCCGCCTTACTTTTAGATGTCTAAACTCATCACCATCTAGTTCTATAAACTCATCGCCACTAAATTTAGAGTATAAAAAAACCATTTAAAGCCGCCTGCTTAAACTAACCAAGGAATTAAAACAAAAAAGAAAATCAAAGCTAAATGCACTCTAGAGAGCTTTTTATAACTATCTAGAGTTTTTGTATAGTAGGCTTTTTTTAAAGCTTTGCTGTTTTTAGCAATTAAAATAATAATAGCTATAGACGAAACTATCATAACAAAATAACTAAGTGTCATTTTAAAATCCAGCATTGAAAGAACTAAAACTCCCATAAATATCATAGCCGCTAAGATAGAGCTGTAAAGCGGTAGTAAAAGTCTAACTCTTTTTACCATCTTAACCCCGCCACCAAGCTGGGTAAAAAGCAGGTAAATAACGCTCAAAGCTAAAAAAATATCATAAAATACAAGATGCAAATTTAACGCCATACTATATGTTTCACTCATCTTAACACTCCTTTGGAAACTCTATTTTAGTGCCATTTATTAGTTTTTTGAATAGCTCTTTGTCTTCCCACTCGCTGATAATCTCATCGCTAAATTCAAACTCTTCTAAGTTTATAGTGCCCATATTTGGATTATAAGCATCCTCTCTAAAGCACTGTGCATAACCAGTGTCAGTTTCATGAACGATGATGCTATGAAGTTTAACTTCCCTCTCGCCATTTTGCATAATGCTCAAACTTATAAGCCTATCAATCATGACAAAAAAGAACCTGCAAAACTGCTCAGCACTTGGGTTGTAAGGCACTTCCACCCATCTTAAAGAGTGTTTTTTTATATCGTTTTTATACTCTTCACTATCACCACTATAGATAGTCGTTGCATGGTCAAAACTATCTATCAAAGTTTTAATGCCTAGTTTCATAAGCCCAAAGTCATAAACCATCTCTGCGTTATCCAAGAAATTTGAGTGAAGAAGCACTTCACATCTATAAGAGTGTCCGTGAATGCTAGTTTTACACCGCCTTGAACTGCAAGAGCGAACAATGTGGGCGTTTTCAAATTTATACATTTTTCTTATTATCATCTTAACTCTTTATATTTTTTCTTCTGTGTTAAACACTCTTATATGAAGTCTATCTGAGTAGTTGTAGCCGTTTTTTATACAAAACTTAAAAACATCTTTTGCGTTTTTGGCTAGCTCGTCCTGATTTTTCCCCATCGGCATACAGTAAACTTCGCTTTTAGCGTTTATTAAAATTTCATCTATTTCGTTTTTTAAATCCGAGTTTATCACAAATTTGTAAAAACTCTCTTTTGCGTTTTGTTTTATCAAATTTAGAGCTTTGAAATTTAGCCTTTTTTCCCTGCTCTCACCTGAGTTTGAAAGCTTTACAGAGATGGCAAAAACACAGCTTTTATAAGCACTAAATTTATCAAAATCAACTTCTATCGTTCCATTTGTTTCAAAATGAACCTCAAATCCTTGCTCTAAAAGCCCGCTAACAAACTCATAAAAAATAGGGTTTTTATGGTGGATTAACGGCTCTCCTCCAGTTATAACAATGAGAGGCTTAAAACAAAAAGTGGGAATTTTATCAAAAAGTTCTTTTGATGAGCTGATTTTCTCACTCTCAAAATGGCCTGTATAAACAGCCCTTATCGTATCACAGCCAGTTAGCATTTCACCAGTTTTTGGCGAAACCACCTCTACACCAAAGCCTTTACATCTTAAGTTGCACCCTGCAAAGCGGAAGAAAATAGCATTTTTCCCAGCATATTTTCCCTCTCCTTGAATGCTATGAAAAACCTCAACTAACTCCATCATCCACCAGTTTGATAAAATGCTCTAGTTGAGATATCCTCTTCTAGCATAGAATTTTCCCATCTATTTTTCTCAGGTTTATTTCTTAAAACTTCTCTTAAAACCTCGCTTGCTGCTTTGATATCGCCTTTTTTAACAGCATCTTTTATACTCATCGCCTCATCAAAATAAAGACATGGGATTAGATAGCCTTCAGCGGTTAGGCGAATTCTATTACATGTCTCACAAAAGTCATGCTTATGAGGGTCGATGATACCAAACTGATAGCCACCATCTATCTCATACATAGTTGAAGGTGAGTTTGGGGCTTTGCCAAGTTCTTTGACTCTGTATTTACTAGAGACAATCTTTAAAATTTCCTCTTTTTTAAGTCCTTTTAGGTCAGATTTAGCGTGAGTGTTTTCCATATACTCGATAAAACGGATAGTTGAGTCTTTGCTTTTTGCAAACTCTATTAGATTTAAAATCTCATCATCATTTATCCCTTTTAGAGCAACTGTGTTTAGCTTGACTTTAAGTCCAGCTTCAAGTGCTGCTTCATAGCCCATCAAAACCTTAGCTAAGACATCTCTTCCTGCGATTTTATACGCTCTATCAGGAACCAAAGTATCAAGCGACATATTTATTCTTTTAAGTCCAGCCTCTTTTAAAGGCTTTGCAAAATGCTCTAAAAAGTAGCCGTTTGTCGTCATCGCTAAATCAATCTCAGGAGCGTAGTCACTTATCATTTTTATAAACTTATCAATATCTTTTCTAATAAGCGGCTCACCGCCGGTTATCCTTATCTTTTTAACACCTTCATCAATAGCAACTTTTATAAACATAAAAAGCTCTTCAAAGCTTAGTAAATTCTCATGCGGAACCCACTCAAAAGGCTTATCCGGCATACAGTATTTACATCTAAAGTTACATCTTTCAGTTACTGAAACTCTAAGGTAGTCTACAACTCTACCATGACCATCTATTAACATAATTCATCCTATTTTTGTCTTATTATAAAACAGAGTAATAAATTTAATATAAATATTTAATTTTCTCTATATTTTTTTAGTTTTTCATCTATTATTTCATCTATAGTATCAGCTAAATTTATGATATCGATACTATCAACACTCTCTTTTAGAGCCTTTATCTCTTTTTTAATAATAAAAAGTTCGTTTATATTGTCAGTTACGATATGGTCGTATCTATCAAATTTTTTATTTGTCTGACTATCTTTTATATAAAGCAGAATTAAAACTATAAAAAGTACAACACAAAGCCCTAAAATTACGATGGTGTTTAAATCCATTTATCTCTCCTAAAATAGATGATCTATAAATATAAAACAAAAAAACATAAAACCTAAATATCCATTTAGAGTAAAAAATGCTTTGTCTATCTTGCTAAAGTCCTTGTTTACAATACGGTGCTCTTGCCACAAAATCAGACCTGATAAAAACACCCCGATATATGCAAAAATGCCTAAATTTCCAGCCAAACAAAACAAAAACCAAAAAAGCACAGTTATAGCGTGAAATACCCTTGAGATAAACATCGCTGCATCACTTCCATAACACGCTGGTATGCTAAAAAGTCCAGCACTTCTATCATACTCTATATCTTGAAGTGAATACAAAATATCAAATCCAGCTACCCAAAACATAACCCCACAGCATAATAGTACAGACCAAAGTGGGATTTCACCTAAAATCGCTATCGCTCCAGCAATGGGCGCTAGTCCTAAACAAAGCCCTAAAACCAAATGAGCAAGCTCTGAAAATCTTTTAAAAACAGAGTATCCACCTAAAATTATCAGTATCGGAAGTGAGAGTTTAAAAGCTAAAGGGTTTATAAAATAAGTTGTAGCTATAAAAACTAAAGCGTTAAATGTTATAAAAAGTATTAAATTCAACTTCCCAATTCGCCCATCAACACTTGGTCTATCCGCACATCTTGGGTTTGGTCTATCGATATCTTCATCCATAAATCTATTAAACGCCATAGCAAAACTTCTAGCACTAACAGCACAAACCACCCCTAAAAATAGTAGTCTCCAGCCAAACCACATAGTGCCATTTTCAAGCTGTGAAGCGGTAATCATCGCTACAAATATAAAAGGTAAGGCAAAAACTGAGTGCTTAAAAACTATAAGTTCGTTGATATCTAAAATAATTTGTTTAAATTTTTCCATTAAATCTTTTTCCTTCTCCACTTTTTCCCACATAAAATTTTTAAATAATTATTTTAGCAGATTTAAGCTAAAATGTAGATTTAAAATGAACTTTTAAGGAACTCACTATGTTTTTAGAACTTGCTATCATCGCCCCAACAGCTAGTGGAAAGAGTGATTTAGCCATTCATTTAGCTACCAAATTTAACGCTGTTATTTTAAGCCTAGACTCACTTTCCATCTATAAAGAGATAGATACAGCAAGTGCAAAACCCACGCTTGATGAGCTAAAAAGCGTTAAACATTTTGGTATAAATTTAGTCTATCCTGATGCTCATTTTAGCGTTGGGGATTTTATAGATGAGTATAAAAGAGCTAAATCTTACGCCCAAAATTTAGATATTCCACTTCTTATAACTGGCGGAAGTGGGTTTTACCTAAAAGCGATGCTAAAAGGCTTAAGCCCAAAAATTGATGACGTAGAACACAGTTTATCAAATTTAGAAATTTATGAGTTGGCTCTTAAAAAAGACAGCGAGTTTGCATCCAAATTTAGTCAAAACGACACTTATAGACTAAATAAATGGTATAGCATTTATAAAACTACAAATGAAGTTCCTAGCATTTTCCTAAAAGAAAACACAAGTGAGCCAACTATAAAAAACCTTGAAATTTATGAAATTTACGCACCAAAAGAAACTCTAGACCCTAGGATAAAACTTAGAACAAAAAAGATGATAGAAAATAGACTGATTGATGAAGCAAGATATCTTTTTAGTAAATACGACAGCTCCCTAAAATCTCTAAACTCTATAGGCTTAAAAGAGTGCAAAGAGTATCTAGATGGTAAAGTTTCGCTTAGTGAGCTAGAGAGCTTAATAACCACTCACACCATCCAACTAGCTAAAAGGCAAAGAACTTTTAACAAATCCCAGTTTGATAAAAAGCTAACTTTGCCTTTAGGTGAGCTAAAAAATCACCTAGAAACTAGGCTTAAAAACCGCTAAATATCACCATATCATAAACTCTGCCATAGATAAACTTAAGCACAAATGGTGCTAGCAAGCAGAGTGTAAAGCAAACTCCCAAAATCCACTTATATGATAAACTCACTTCTACAAGCTCATTTTCGCCCTCATATAAAAACATATAAACCACGACTTTTAAGTAGTAATAAACTGCTATGGCTGAGTTTATAGCCATAACAACGGCAAGCACTACATATCCAGAGCTTATAGCTGAAGATAGGACTCCTAGCTTTCCCCAAAACACGCTAAATGGAGGAATGCCAGCCAAACTAAACATAAATAGCCCCATCGCTAACGCAAGGGTTAAATTTGACTTTGCAAGTCCTTTAAATCTCTCAAATGGATACTCATATCTTTTGCATTTACTTTTTTCTCCTAAAGCCCAAAGCATTCCAAAAGCACCTAAATTTGCAAAAGCAAACATTACCCAGTAGATAAACAGACTTACCGTACCAGAAGTTGAGTTTATAAAAATCGCCGCTAAAATAAAGCCTGAGTGAGAGATAGAGCTAAATGCAAGCATTCTTTTAACATCTCTTTGAACCAAAGCCGCAACGTT
This sequence comes from Campylobacteraceae bacterium, assembly GCA_012519705.1. Classification (GTDB taxonomy): domain Bacteria; phylum Campylobacterota; class Campylobacteria; order Campylobacterales; family Campylobacteraceae; genus Campylobacter_B. The sequence goes on along the minus strand of JAAYPR010000001.1, from coordinate 58,056 downwards.
TGCAACAGTCATAGTAACTACAACTAAGATATATAAAGCCGCATCTAAAAACTCAGTCCCTAAAAGAATGCTAAAAAGTCTTAGCATCGCTACAAAAACTGCTAACTTTGGAACTATAGAGATAAACCCAGCAAGTGGTGCTGTTGAGCCCTCATAAACATCAGCTAACCATGTATGAAATGGAACAAGAGAAATTTTAAACCCAAATGCCACTACTAAAAACACAGCCGCTGCGTTTAGCAAACTTGTGCCTTTTATCTCATTTAAAGTAAGAGCTATTTTATATATCTCAACGCTTCCGCTTGCTAGATACAAAAGCCCAGCTCCAAAGATTAAAAACCCAGTAGCAAGTGCACCCATAACAAAGTATTTTATAGCTGCTTCAACTGCAAATTTGGTGTTTCTCATCGCAATTAAAGTATATAAAATCAGGCTTGATAGCTCAAGTGCTACGATGATTAAAATCAAGTTATCGCTTGCCACCATAAACTGATACCCTGCCACCATAAATAAAAACAGAGTGTAATACTCATATTTTTGCTCATCATCTAGTAAAAATAGGATAAAAACAAGTGAAACCAAAGCTATGAGAATCATCGCTAAAACAGTTATCCCATCCATTAAAATAAGCCCAAAAAATCCTCTCAAGGCCCCACTATATCCAGCAACTAAAGCCGAGTTTAAAACTAAAGCAAGAGCAGTTATCGTGACATAAAATTTGTTTGAAACATCATCTTTTATCATCCCAACACAAAGAATAAATAGCCCAAAGCAAACTAACAGCGTCATCGGTGCGATAGAGAGTAAATTTAGTGCATTTATATCAAAAACAATCTTACCAAACATTTGGACTCCTTGCTTCATTTGCTTCTTTTAAAAACTCTACACTTCTCTCATCTTGAACTTTGCTATACATAGCAGATATTGTGTTTATAGAGCCGTCATTTATCTCTTTTAAGATAGTGTTTGGAAACACTCCTAGATACAAAACTAACAAAGCTACTGGAACTATAGCTAAAAGCTCAGTTTTGTTTAAATCTTTTAAACTCTCATTTTCTTTGTTTGTAACTTCGCCAAAGAAGGTTTTTTTGTATAAATTTAAGCTATAAATAGCCCCCATTATAATGCTTAACCCACCAAGTAGAGCAAAAATCGGATAAACTCTAAACACTCCTAAAAGGCTTAAAAACTCCCCGACAAACCCACTCGTTAGCGGTAAACCAATGCCGCCAAACATTAAAATAGCAAAGATAAATGCAAATAGTGGCATAACTTTTGCAAGTCCGCCAAATTTAGCCATCTCTTTTGTGTGAGTTCTATCATGCAGATACCCTACCATCATAAATAGCCCGCCACTTGTTAGTGCGTGACTTATCATAAAAAACACAGCCCCACTTAAGCCCTCAATGCTAAGTGAGAAAATTCCAAGCATTATAACGCCCATATGTGAAATAGAGCTATATGCGATAACTTGCTTGATATCTTTTTGAGCAAAAGCTATAAATGATGTATAAACTACCATTATCACAGCTATCACACAGATAAAGCTTGACATATATACACTTGCATCAGGGAAGATTGGTAGTGAAAATCTCACAAAACCATAAGTTCCCATTTTTAGTAAAACCGCTGCTAGTAAGACAGAGCCGATTGTCGGAGCTTGTCCGTGAGCATACGGAAGCCAAGTGTGAAATGGAAACAACGGTGTTTTTATAGCAAAAGCGATACCAAATGCTAAAAATAGCCAAATTTGAGCACCAAACCCAAGGGAGAGTTTTTGCCAGTTAAGGATATTAAAACTAATCATTCCTGTTGCTTTGTAGTTTAGATAAGCTAGAGTGATTATCCCAACTAGCATTAACATCGAACCAAAAAATGTGTAGATAAAGAACTTAACCGCTGCGTAAACTCTATCCCCACTTCCCCAAACTCCGATGATATAAAGCATCGGCAGAAGCGAAAGCTCCCAAAAAATATAAAACATAATCGCATCTAAGCTTAAAAACACACCCATCATCGTCATCTCTAAAAACAAAATAGAAATGATAAGGTGTTTTAATCTATCCGTTACATTTAAGCTAATCAAAGCAATAAATGTCATAAATGCACTAATTACTACTAAAAACAGAGATATCCCATCTACTCCTAAGAAGTAGTTAATCCCAAGTCTTGGCAGAAACGGCATAAACTCCATCATGATAGACGTGTTTGCCATATTAAAACTAACCCAAACAAATAGAGCCAAACAAAGCTCTATAAAGCTAACCGCAATACCGTAAAATTTAATATTTTTCTCATCAACCATAAAGCCAAATAGCCCAGCAAGTAGCGGAAAAAATAGTACTATCGTTAGTTCCATCACTTCCCTCCTAAAATAACTGCTAACACAAGCAAGGCTATAAAGCCTCCAACCATAAGTCTAAGCATTAAAGATAAATTTCCACTTTGCATTTTATCAGCATTAGAACCAAGCTTAACAAGCCCTTTTGCAATAGCATCAACGCTATTATCAATGACTTTCTTATCAGCTTTAAAGCAAATTTCACTTATCTTTTCATATCCTCTTATAAAAACTCTCTCATAAAATTGTGGTATATAGTACTGATTTTTAAGAAGCTTGTAGATTTTACTCTCTTCAATACTTGGTTTAAAAATCTCTTTTTTATATGCAAATATCGCAAACAGAGTTGAAGCTATAACACAAACTAACGTTATAATAACAAGCCTTAAAATAACTCCACTTGACAGACCCATCTTAAAATCACCTGTCACTCTTATAATAAATCTATGGAAATCACTCTCAAAAAACCCAGCTACGATAGCCAAAAGTGCTAACGGAACTAAAGCTACTAGCATAAATGTTTTAGCTTCGTGAGGTTTGTGGCTGAATTTACTCTTACCAAAAAATACAAGCATTATAAGTCTAAAGCTATAAAACGCCGTTAACATCGCTGATATTAGTAAAACTGCCCAGATGATATAATCCCCTGAACTAAAAGCGGCTTCGAGAATTTTATCTTTTGAGAAAAACCCTGCAAATGGATAGTATCCACAAAGTGCTAAAGAACCTATAACCATCAAAATAGCAGTTGGTTTCATATAGTTATAAAGCCCGCCCATTTTTTTGATATTAAGCTCATCATTCATCGCATGCATCACGTTTCCTGCTCCTAAAAACAGAAGCGATTTAAAAAACGCATGAGTTGCTAAGTGAAACAGAGCTATCCAGTAAGCCCCAAGCCCAGCCGCTACAAACATATATCCAAGTTGAGATAGAGTTGAGTAAGCGATTATCTTCTTCAAATCATCATGAACTACCGCCATACTTGCAGCAAACAAAGCCACAAAAGCCCCAAGAAGAACTATAAACTCACTAACCCCAGCTGCTTCTATAAATATAGCATTTGCTCTTATAACTAAATAAACACCCGCTGTAACCATAGTCGCTGCGTGAATTAGCGCTGAAACAGGAGTTGGTCCTGCCATCGCATCCGCAAGCCAAGTATGGAATGGAAACTGAGCTGATTTACCCATAGCACCGATGAAAAGAAGTAGTGCTATCCAAGTTATTACACTACTACTTAAATTTGGAACACTTGCAAAAACATCTATATATCTTAAAGAGCCAACGTTTTTGTAGATTAAAAACATCGCTAGTAAAAGTCCTAAGTCGGCGATTCTGTTCATTATAAACGCTTCGTTTGCACACCAACTAATCCCTTTTCTATCATACCAAAAGCCAATTAAAAGCCATGAGCAAAGCCCTACGCCTTCCCAGCCTATGAAAAGTCCTACAAAGTTATCACTCATAACTAAAACTAGCATTGAGAAAACAAAAAGCCCTAGATAACTAAAAAAGCGGTTAAACCCAGGGTCTTTTTCCATATAGCCGATTGAGTAGATATGAACCACACTTGAGACAATCCCCACAACCAAAGCCATAGTCATACTTACAGGGTCAAGTATCAAAGAGTGATCTAGTCTTAAAAACCCAGCGTAAATAAAGTCGCTTATGTGGACAACTATGCTTCCCTCGCTTCTAACTACACCAAACAGCACAAAAGAGCAAATCGTGCTAATAACTATGAGCAGACTACAAACTATCCCAACAGTCACTGACTTTTTACTAAATGCAAAAAGCCCAGCTAAAAGTGCCGATAAAAGCGGTAAAAAAAGAGCTCCTAAAACAAAACTTGTCATTAAGCACCTCTCATATTCATTAAACTATCAAGCTCGATAGAGCCTGTTTTTTTATACCATCTCACAAGTAGCGCAAGTCCAACAGCCAGCTCTGTTGCGGCAATCGCCACTACAAATAGAGCAAAAACTTGTCCTGCCATATCTCCCCTATAAGCACCTATCGCCACCAAAGCAACGTTTGCAGCGTTTAATAAAATTTCAGTTGAGATAAAAAGCATAATCAAATTTCTTCTTTTTAAAATACCTATGATACCTAGCATAAACATCAAAACTGATACCACAAGATAGTGATTTAAGCCTATCATAGAACGTCTCCTTCTTTGTTCATATCTTTATGAACTAATACAATCGCACATATCATCCCAGCCAAAAGCATCAAAGCAGCTAGTTCAAAAACAACTATATATTTTGTAAAGACTACAATGCCTAGCGAGTCTGTGTTTCCAGCACCTTTGACTATAGGATAGTCTGGAACTAGCTTACTTGAAGTAATAGGTGCTAAAACCATAAAAAGTATCAAAAACGCTGAAAGAAGTGAGAGCGTATAGATAGTTTTTTGAGATTTTATATCCCCTTCTCTAACTTCTACTTGAGCGTCAAAAAACATCATAGAAAATGAGTATAGAACAACTACAGCTCCAACATAGACGAGAATTTGTATAACTCCTAAAAACTCAGCCCCTAGCAAAAAGAAAAAGCCAGATATAAACACCATCCCGCCAGCTAAGGCACTCATCGCATACAATGTCTTTGTTGAAAAAACACTAACACAAAACAAAAACAAAGATATTATGGCGAAAAAATAAAACCCGATTATCTCTATCATAACTCCTCCTTATCGTCTTTTATATAAGCAGTTGGAGTAAATTTAATCAGCTCATCTGCATTTTTAGGAAGTGAACCATACCCTTCAAACTCAGCATCGCTGTTGCTTCTGCTTTTCTCAAGTAGGTCTTCTTTAAATCCAAAATAAGCTCTTTGCTCACTTGCAAACTCATAATCCCCACCGTGAACAATAGCAAGTTCTGGACAGACATCAGCACACATCCCACAGTAAACACATCTTCCAAGGTTTATAGAGTAGTTTCCTACCTCTTTTCTGCCTTTTTCGTCTATAGAAGTTTCCATATCGATACAATTACTTATGCAAATTTGAGCACAAAGCCCACATCCGATACATCTTTCATTTCCGCTTTCTAGCACTCTTAAAAGCTTGTGAACTCCCCTGTATCTGTTGTTTAGCTCAAGCTTTTCCTGAGGATACAAAAGAGTGTGACAGTTATCTTTTTTAACCATCTCTCTAAAAGTTACAAAAAGCCCTTTAAAAAGCTCTAGTCTAAAAGTTCTTCTTAGAAAGCGTTCAAATTTATCCCTATTTGTTACAACTTTTTTTCTTTTATCTAACTCTACATAACTCATCTTAACCCCTTATAAAAGCACAACGCCTGTTATAAATATCATAGCTAAACATAGTGGCATAAGCACTTTCCAGCAAAGTCCCATAAGTTGGTCTGGTCTTAAGTGTGGGAAAGTCGCCCTTGTCCACAGGAAAAAGAAAAAGAAAAAACTTGCTTTTAAAAGTATAGCGATGCCTCCAGGGATAAACCAAATCGGATTAAACCCACCAAAGAAAATCAAAGCTATAACAACTGAGTAAGTTATCATATTTGCATATTCAGCTATAAAAAACATACCAAATCTCATCCCGCTATACGCTGTCGTAACCCCAGCTAAAAGCTCTGGGTCGTTTTCTGTAAGACAAAATGGCGTTCTGTTACACTCGATAAAAGTCGCAACCAAAAACGCTATAAAGCAAATCGGCTGTTTCCACACAAACCAGCTTCCAACTCCGCCAATTTGAGCATTTACTATATCTATAATAGAAAGCGAGCCAACCATCATGATAATTGGTATCAGACTAAGTCCATTTATTATCTCAAAGCTAATCAGCTGCAAAACAGCTCTCATAGAGCCTAAAAGTCCCCATTTGTTGTAGCTTGAAAGACCGCCTATGATAAGACCAAATATCCCAGTCGAACCAACAGCTAGTAAAAACAGTACCCCGATGCTTACATCACTTAAAATCGGATGAACTTTATGCCCAAAAATTGTAAACTCAGGCAAAAATGGTATGGTCGCCATAGCTGTAAATGCCGCAGTTGCCGAGATAATCGGTGCTATCATAAAGGTTATTTTGTTAGCTCCTGCTGGGACGGTGTCCTCTTTTGTAAAAAGCTTTATCATATCAGCAACTATTTGAACTAAGCCCTTTGGTCCAACCATCCATGGTCCAACCCTTCTTTGCATATAAGCTAAAACTTTTCTCTCAGCATATGTTCCAAGCCCAGCTAAACTAGCAATAACTGCTAAAATAACTAGAGCCTTTATCACTGTTTCAAACATTAAAAAAGCAGTACTACTCAAAGCTAACTCCTTCTAAATATCTACCATCAAATAGAGCGTCTATATCGACCTTATCATCATAGTAGCCGATATATGCCCCATCTATCTCTTTGTCAAGTTTAACACTTAAACTTATGCCTTTTAGCTTAACAGTGTCGCCATCTTTTAAGCTGTGTTTTTGCATAAAATCAACTCCAGCGTAAAGATAAGAGATAGTTTGAAGCAGGCTTGCTCTATTTGTAAATTTACTAAACTGTCCGTGTGGATTTGCCTTGTAAATAAACTCATCAAATTTAGGATTTAAGTTCTCTATATCAAGCTCTTCTAGCTCTTTCATCTCTACTTCAAAATCGTTGAGTTTATACCCTCTATGGCTAACTCCAGCGTTATCATAGTAGTTTGTTAAATCATCAAATTTTGTTTTCTTAAATTTATCCCCTAAATTAGGCGTATAGTCAATGGTATGTTCAAGCTCTAATCCCAAAGCCTTTGCGATATCATTTAATTCATAGCCATGGTATGGCAAAGCTCTATTTATAGGAACAACTCTTTTATCTAAGTTTAGGAAAGTTCCTTCTTGCTGATTTAGAGCTGGTGCGTTTAAATCTCCTTTGTAAACGTCAAAGGTGAAATCCCCTTTTTCGTTATAGCCAAAAACTTTACCGGTTTTAACTTCCGCATCTAACTCGCAAATCATCGCAACACCTAAAGAGTTGGTTCTTGGTGGGATTATCATCACTTTAAATTTAGTATATCTTTCAATCAGTCCTAAAAGTTTTGCTAAAGTTTTAGCGTTTTTACTTACGATAAAATCCTCGCCGATTATCAAAGTTAAGTTTTCTTTTGCGTGATGAAGCTTTGTAAACTCCTCTTCATTTATGCCAAACAACTCATAAAACTCTATATCGGCGATCTTTTCCATTAGCCAAATCGGTAAATCCGTAGCAAAAGTTTTTAGAATAAAAAGTAAAATTTCTATATCAATGCTTGGACTATGAGTTACACTTATCAAGTTTTTAGAAAAGCCTTCAACTACCGTGTCTTTTAAAGTATGAAAATATACTCCCCCACCTCTATTCATCTTAATAGTATTATTTACCTTAAACGCTACATTTGGAGCATCATGTCTTAAAAAGCTTCCAGCTGTGATTATGAAATTTGAGTTTGAAATAGTCTCATTATCAGCTGTGTAAATTCCCTTTCCTGAGTATTTAGAATACTCTTTTAGGAAATTTTGATAAGCAAGGGCTTCGTCATTTATCAAATTTAGATTATACTTCTCTTTTAAAAGTGATAAAATCTTAGCTTCTTCGTTTGTTATAAAGCTATTAAATTTAATGTTTCTAATGAGCTTTTTCTCAAACGCTTCTATGATTTCTTTAAATTTAACTTCATCCTTGCTTCCCATATCTTTATGGAAATCAAACCCAAACCTAGCAGCTTTGTTTAACTCGCCAAAGCTATAGTCTGATGTAACTCTGTAAATTTTAGGAGTTCTATTGGTTATGCCGCTCTCTTTTATCTCATAATAAACAAGCTCACAATCGCTTGAATGCGGGTTTGACGAAGGAACTTTTCTTAGCTCCCATGAGTTTGCTGAGTAGGTGAAGTGATCTTGCGTTAGTGCCCCCACAGGACAGACTGCCACACACTCCCCACACTCCATACAACTCATCTTATCTTCGCCACTAGCTAAACCTATCAAGCTCTTTTGAAATCTATTCCAAACAAAATGAGCATCTTTTGGCATCGTGTCTTTTAGTTCTTTTGGAACTTGCTCACCACCTCTTGGAACGGTTTTTAAAGCACTATCGCCGATTTTGTCTTTACAAACTGTAACACATCTCTCACACACTATACACAAACTTGGCTCATAGTTTATAAGTCCCCAGTTTTGCACAGGAGCGTGAGTGTCTTTTATAGCGTAAGGAACTTCGTCAACGCCTGCAAAATGAGTGAAGTTTTGAAGCTCACACTCCCCACTCTTATCGCAAACCCCACACTCAAGCGGATGGTTGATACAGTAAGTCTGCATTATAGCTTTTCTATTTTGAGAAATTTCATCACTATTTGTGATGACTTCCATCCCATCTTTTGCCTTAGCGTTACAGCTATAAACCACCTTGCCATCAGCTTCAACCATACAGAGCCTACAAGCTAAAGTTGGCGAACAGCCACTTAGATAACAAATAGCCGGTATATAAATACCATTTCTTCTAGCGATATTTAGGATGTACTCGCCATCACTAAACTCACAAGCTTTACCATCTATGATTATTTCAGCCATATTTAAACCTTGCTAACTTTTACAACTTCATAAGCGTAACTATCAACTTTATCTACACCTAAAAGTGCAACTGTTCCTCTCATCTCTTTGTCTAGTTTAAACTCTCTTACCACGTCTAAATTTGGAGCTTTAATTCTAACTTTGTCACCATCTTTTATCTTTGCAACTAGACAAAAGTAGTTTCCACCTACAAACTTATCATCTTTTGTATGTTTAAAAACAACAGCCCCATCAAAGCTATCAAGTTCTTCTAGTTCGCTAAATTTAGTGTTTTTAAGAGTTACTTTATCGCCGTTTAAGCTCACAATTTCGAGACTAAAATTTGAAGCGATAGCATTTATCAAAAACTTTAAATTTAAACTATCTTTGTTGTGGTTTAAAATCTCTTCATCTACTATGACTAAATTTGCACCATCTAAAAACTCTAAAATATCCTCAATTTCTTCCTCGCCGACATTGCTCTCACCGCTTAAAAACCCAGTGTCAAGCTCTTCTATAGCAGAGTCTTTACTAAAACCTTGAACTATAAGAGCAAGTGCGTAACTCATACTTCCTATTTCGCATTTTATATGAGTTTCGTTTTCTAACTCACTATTTAAAGGACTGATAGTTAAAAACTCGGCATTTTTAAATTTAGTGACCAACTCTGGTGCTTGAAACGATAAATTTGGTGTTAAGTTTAGTATTTTCATATTCTTCCTTTTTTTACTACTATCATCCAGTCTGCTCTATTAAATTTAAGTGAGTTCATAAGAGTTGAGTTTAACCCCTCAACTAAATCAGCACTTTTTTGCACACTGCTAAAATCGCCTATCTCAAAGATAAACTGCATAACATCGCCGTACTGGCTACCTTTTATAAGCTCTCCCATTCTAACTAGGAAATTATCTTCTAAATGTCTTAAATCATATCTTTTCATCTATCCACCTCGCCTAAGATGATGTTTGAACTACATATTATGGCTGAGACGTCAGCTATATATCCACCAACTAAAAGCTCTTCATATATCGCACAGTGCCAAAAGCTCGGGGTTCTAATTTTCACCCTATAAGGCATGTTTTCGCCAGTTGAGTAGATATAAAATCCAAGCTCGCCTTTGTTAACTTCAGTTGGAAAATAAATTTCACCTTTTGGTGGCTTTAACCCTTGTGTTACTAAAACAAAGTGCTGCATTAAAGAGTAGTTTTGAGTCATCATCTGCTCTTTTGAAGGGCTTACGTACTCACTGTCTGCTAGAATTTTTGGTTCACTTTCATGGTAGAGTTTTGCACACTGTCTTAAGATTCTCACACTCTGTCTCATCTCTTCAAGATAGCATTTATATCTAGCATAGCAGTCTCCCTCTACTGCGTAAGGCACGTCAAACTCAAGCTCGTCGTAGATTAAGTAAGGCTCTGCCTTTCTTATGTCATACTGAACTCCGCTTGCTCTAAGCATCACGCCTGTACAGCCGTGGCTTAGTGCCATCTCTTTTGAGATAACGCCGACATCTTGCATCCTCATAAGCCAAATTCTATTTGTATCTAAAAGATCTTCATAGTCTTTAATCCCAGCTATGATTTTATCGCAAAGATCTAGCATCTCATCTATAAAGCCATCGTGTAAATCCAGATAAACACCGCCTATTTTTATAGAGTTTTGAGTTAGTCTTGCACCACAATATCTCTCCATCACATCAAGCACAAACTCTCTTTCTCTAAATGCATATAAGAAAACTGTCATCGCCCCAACGTCTAGGGACTGCGTTCCTATGAAAAGTAGGTGGGCTTGAATTCTATTAAGCTCTAAAAGTATAGTTCTAATAATCTGTGCACGCCTAGGAACTTCGATACCACAAAGCTTCTCAACCGCCCCACAAAATGCGTAGTTATTTGCAGTTGAGGCTGTATAGTCAAGTCTATCAGTTACTGGAACAAATTTGTTATACATATTATATTCAGCCATTTTTTCAACGCCTCTATGCATATATCCAACTCCCGGGCTTGCTTTTTTAACCATCTCTCCATCAAGTTCAAGCATAAGTCTAAGCTGACCGTGAGCGGCAGGGTGCTGAGGACCGAAGTTAAGTATCATATTTGAGTCTTTTTTTTGAAACTCAATATTTTCAAAATAAGGTCTAAGTTTTGTATAATTTTGCATAGCTATTTTCTCTTCTTTATTAACTTAAATTCAGCTCTTTTTGCCTTTTTAACTAACGGCACACCGCCCTCTTCTTGATACTCTTGAAGATATGGTGCGTCTGGTAGCTTCCCGCCTTTTTCAGTCTCGTGATAAAGTTTTGTAAAGTTAAATGTATCTTTTTCATTTACATAAGCTGGGTCTCTGTTTTCAGCCTCTTGTCTATACTCACGTCCAAAAATTTTATCTATCTCATACCACTGTGCTTTTTCATCACCTTCAAGTGGGTAGCTTTTTAGTAGTGGATGCCCATACCAGTCATCAGGCATAAGAATTCTTTTTAAATTTGGATGGTTTGCTATCCAAACTCCAAGCATATCATACATCTCTCTCTCAGCCCAGTTTGCACTTTTATAAAGTGGTGTAACGCTTTCTACAAACTCTTTGTCTTTTACTAGGCATTTTACTCTTGCTCTTCTAGCTCCTTCGACGTTTAGTAGTTGATAAAAAACTTCGATTCCGCCTCTTTCGTCTAAAAAGTCAACCCCGCTAAGCTCGCTAAGCATCGTGTAGCCTGCCTCTTTTAGAGCTTTTAGAGCTTTTAAATTATCATCTTTATTTATGTTAACAACTAGTTGGTCATACTCTATATATGAGTCTAAAACTTCTATTCCATCTAATGCTTTTAAATCACTTTCAAAAATAGAGTCCGCTACTTCAAATTTCTCACTCTCTTTTGAGATGGCAAATCTATCGCTTCCATCGTTGAATTTATAATTTTTTATGTTAAATTCTCTCATCACACTAGCCTTTTAGGTTCTTGTTTTCTCATAGGAGTTTCACTGCGGATCTTTTTTTGAAGTATCATAAGAGCGTATTGAAGTGTCTCTGGTCTTGGTGCACAGCCTGGCAAGTAAATATCCACAGGGATTATCCTATCCACGCCTTGAACTGTTGAATAGGTGTTAAACATACCGCCAGTATTTGCACAACTTCCCATGCTGATAACCCACTTTGGCTCAGGCATTGAGTCATATAGCCTTCTTGTAAACTCAGCGTGTTTTTTGGTTAGAGTTCCAGCTATTATCATCACTTCTGATTGCTTAACGCTTGCTCTAAAAATAGTCCCAAATCTATCAAAGTCAAACCTTCCAGCCCCAACTGCCATCATCTCTATAGCACAGCATGCAAGTCCGTAGTTTGCCGCCCAAAGAGAGTTGCTTCTACCCCACTGGACTAGCTTTTCAACAGTTGTTAGAACAACTGGAAGTCCGTTTTTCTTCCTATAGTCTACTTTATCGTAGTTTTTTATTTCATTGAGTGCCAATTTAACGCTCCTTTACGCCACGCATAGATAAATCCTATTGCTAAAAGCAAGATAAATAGTATCATTTCAACAAACCCAAACCAGCCCAAAACTTTAAAATTTACAGCCCATGGAAACATAAAGACAATTTCCACGTCAAAAAGCACGAACAAAACCGCCACTAAATAAAAGTGAGCATTAATTCTGTTTGGCTGTTTAACAGCTTCTGGACCTGACTCGTAAATGGTGCTTTTAAGTTTCTCATCGTTTTTGTTTGCTAGTTTACTGCCTATAAAAGATGAAACTTCAGTTATAGCGGCAAAAATCACAAACGCCAAAACAAGCATAATAAAAGCACCGAAATACGGATGTTCAAAATACATATGTGACATTTTTTAAACCTTTTTTTAGTTAAGAATGACTGATTTTATTTAAAATTTGCTTTAAATGTAATAAATTTGAGTTTTTATATTCGTTTATTAAGAAATGTGTTACAATTTGAAAAAACTTATAAAAAAAGGATAGTTATGAAAAAATTTCTCTTTATCGCTTCAGCTTTTATGCTTCTTCTAACTGGGTGTTCAAAAACAGCAGAGTATAGTAAAAATATGGAGGTTAGAAACCTAAACACTAGCATTTCAGCCGCCCAGCCACTTCAAAAAACTTATGTTTATATGGATAAAAGCTCGCTTGGCACAGAAAGTATAAAATCAAGCACGGCTTTAGGAAAAGATGAGTTAAAAATAGACGTTGGAAATTTCGTCAAAGAAGAGACAACGACATTTTTTAAATACTACTTGACAAATTTAGAGTTTACTACGGATAAAAATGTCCTAAACTCAGGAGCATTGATAGTTATGCCTGAGATTTTTAACTTTGGATACGGATTTTATAGCTATGACGGATTTGATGTGGATGCAAGACCTTACGTAGCATATACTCTAAACTTAAAAATATTTAAAAATGGTAAACAAATTTATTCAAATGTTATTAGCAAAAGTGAGAGAAGAACAGGAGAGCTAATGTTTTTTGGTATGGGAAATACAAGCTACGCACAAATAGGACCTGTTTTTCAAAAAGCTCTAGCAGAAGACTATAACTCTAACTCAGTTGAAATTCTAGACGCTATAAACAGCAACTAAACCAAATTTGTAATATAGTTTACTCTATTTTGATACTATGGTCTAAATTTTTTGGAGGTAAACATGAGAAAAATTTTATTTGGATTTTTAGCACTAGTCATGATTTCTAGCCTAAACGCTAGAATTATCGAAATAGAGATAGATGATAGCAGGATTGATAAACTTACTAAAATAATCGATATCTTAAACGAAGAGGACAACAAGCCAAAAATCATTATAAGAGACAAAGGAGACAAAGTCTACAAAAAAGATGATGACTGGAAATCAAGTGGCAAAAAAAGCGAGCGAGCTTCAAAAAGCCAGTGTAGAGAGTGGGAAAGACAGTGTGACAAATGGGAAGACATTTGCGATGACATAGACGATGACGACGATGACGACTATAAAAAACGTGATAAAAACTTAAAAAGCAAATGTAAAACTTGGGAAAAACAGTGTGACAGATGGGAAGATCTGTGCGATGACTGGGATGACTAAAAAACTCAAAAACATAAAAATTTAAGCGAAGTTTATTAAATTTCGCTTAAATTCAAAATTTCCTTGACATTATAAAAAAATTCTTGTATAATTCATCTTTCATTCAGACTTGCATTGCAAAACTCTGTTTTGAATTCCGGAGCGTAGCGCAGCCTGGTAGCGCATCTGGTTTGGGACCAGAGGGTCGAAGGTTCGAATCCTTTCGCTCCGACCATTTGGTGAGTATAGCTCAGTTGGTTAGAGCATCAGATTGTGGTCCTGAGGGTCGTGGGTTCAATTCCCATTACTCACCCCATTTTTTAAATGATGTTTGTTGCGTTCGTAGCTCAATTGGATAGAGCAACAGACTTCGGATCTGTAGGTTGAAGGTTCAAGTCCTTTCGGACGTACCATTTAACTTGTTTTTTATGCGTCCATAGCTCAGCTGGATAGAGCAACGCCCTTCTAAGGCGTAGGCCAGAGGTTCGAATCCTCTTGGGCGTACCATTTTTGGTTTATTTAAGCTTAGTTTAGATAAACTTACACTTTTGATTCGCGGATGTGGTGAAATTGGCATACACGCCAGACTTAGGATCTGGTGCCTCACGGCGTGGAGGTTCAAGTCCTCTCATCCGCACCATTTTTCAATTCCCAAACTCTTACTTTTTAAACTTATTCTCTAGATAATCATTATCCCATCTCTGTTATAATTCCTAAAAGGAAAAAATATGAAAAAAGTAATTTTGCTATGTATATTATTAGCCAGTTTAAATGCAGAGTGGTTTTACAAAGGCGAGCCTAATGTGGGAAGTTATATTTTAGCTACAAACGACAGCGGAGAGGAAAAGCCTGTTAAAATAATTTCTATAAACAACTCAAATGCTACTTGTGTAGATAAAAATGGAAATAAAATAGATGTTAGAATTTTAGAAAACGATAAAAAGCTCATAGTTATACATACTCCATCAAAAAGCGAGCCAAAACCCAAAGAAACTACTCAGCAAGAGACAATAACTAAGCCAAAAATTGAAGAAAAGATTACCAAAAAGCAAGAAACTCCAAACACAGAAATAGCTCAAACAAAACTAAAAACCATCAAGCAAGAAAGATCAGTTATAGTTAAAAAATACTATATTTACGAGCCTGAAAGGTATCCTAGAGAGTATTATAGGCAAAATTTTAGAGTCAATAACAACGGTTTAAGCTTTGAAATAAACTATGGCTGGGATAATGGAAATTTTGAGTCGGATTATAGAGAAGCTAGACGCTATAAGCCAAGAAGAATACCAAGAGATTACCATGAGCCTGTTAGAACTTATAGTGACCTTTTAAATTTAAAAAAGCCACAAGAACCACGCAGACCAAACCACAAAAGAGAAGAGTATAGAGAGCCAACTAAAATAATCCAAAGAGATAATGCTTCTAAAGTTTTAGGCGACACGCTATTGAGCTCAGAGCCTAGCTACGCCATAAAAGGTGGAAATTTAGGTGAAATAAAAGATGGTTTTTAACTATTTTGATTTATCTCTTTTATCAAATTCTTAACGGTATATTTTCTAGTTTCCACAGTGTCGCCGTTATCTAAAAGCTTGTTTTTCCTAATGCCAAGTGGCTCTATATCCCCAACATGCTCAACTACCTCATCAATGGTTAAAAACTTTCCATGCAAATCATAGCCAACATTCAAAGCCCTACCTTTTATACTAGCTAGCTCATCGTGAAGATGTCCGTAGAGATGGATAGTTCCATCATGTGCCCCACTCCACTCAAGGATAGGATAGTGAAAAAGCACGAATTTATGGCATTTTTCCCCGCTATCCATAAGAGAAATTTCTTTATAGCAAACTATCTCATCAAAGAGCCTGTTTCCATCATCTTTTTTCTCTTTTAAAAAAGAGTCCATGCTATCTCTAATAAGCCCGTCGTGATTTCCAAGGATTAAGATATGATGCCCATTAAGCCTTCTTAAAACTTTTTTGATGTCGCTAGTACGCCTATGAAATGAAACATCGCCTAGATTATAAACTATATCATCAGGCTTTATAGTTTCATTCCATAAATTCACAAGAGCCTCGTCCATCTCATCAGCACTTTTAAACTTCCTAAAAAAAGGAGAGTATTTTATGATATTACTATGTCCAAAGTGAAGGTCTGATGTGAAAAAGACTCTACCCAAGCTTTTAATTTTCCTCTTTTTTAGAGTGCGGTAAAACTAGGTTTAAAATAACCCCGATTATCGCTCCAAGTCCTATTTGTGAAAATGTCGCAAACCCAAAGTCAAGCACCATCCCACCAAGTGCTGGAACTAATACAAGAGCGATTATCACCATATTTCTTGGTTCATCCATATCGACTTGGTTTTTTATCAAGGTTTCCATACCAACGCTTGCGATTATCCCAAATAGTAAAATCATAATGCCGCCTAAAACACACGCTGGAATGGTAGCGATTAATGCTCCAAGTTTTCCAATAAACGCTAACATTATCGCAACTATCGCCGCCCAAGTCATAATGGCTGGGTTAAAAGCTCTTGTTAGTCTAACCGCACCTGTAACTTCTGCGTAAGTTGTGCACGGTGGTCCTGCAAGAAGAGCTGCCACACTTGTCGCAACACCGTCTCCAAAGATAGTTTTATGAAGTCCTGGTTTTTTTGTATAGTCATAGCCTGTAACGTTGCTTATGGCTATAACGTTTCCGATATGCTCGATTATAGGGGCTATGACAACTGGTATCATATAAAGTATCGCATCTAGTTCAAATTTAGGTGCTGTAAAGTTTGGCACAGCAAACCAAGAAGCCTCTTTTACAGGGGTAAAGTCTATAATACCGTAAAAATAAGAGGCTATATATCCAGCTACCACACCACATAAAATAGGTATGAGTTTTAACATCCCTTTTGCAAACATTATAGAAAGTAACGTTACTAAAAGTGAGATGCCAGCTACTATCATAGAGCTATTTTGAGTAAAGTTTGGATTTAGTGCTTGATACGCCGCTAGTGAGTCACCGCTTGCCATCGCCATAGAAACAGCTGATGGGCTTAAAACCAAGCCTATCGTCATAATCACAGGCCCAACTACGATAGGCGGTAAGTATTTGTCTATAAAACTTCTACCTTTGAATTTGATAAATACCCCAAACAAACTATACACAACTCCCGCAAAAAACACGCCTCCCATAGCTGTCGGAAGTCCCCATTTATCGACCGCAAAAGCAATCGGAGCGATGAAAGCAAAACTACTTGCTAAAAATATCGGAACTACTTTTTCACGGCAAATAAACTGGAATATTAGCGTTCCAAGCCCTGCTGTAAAAAGTGCTACGCTTATATCAAGACCGCATAAAATGGGCATCAGCACCAAAGCACCAAATGCTACAAACAAAAACTGAGCCCCTAAAATGGCGTCTCTAAACCTAAATTTATACTCGGTTGATTCCATGAAATTTCCTTTGTGATGATGATTTGTGAGTAGGAAGTGAGATTTTTGAAAAACTCCGGTAGCCTTAGTCACAAAGAAAACAGATTATGCTACATATTTTCTGATTTTCCAAAAATGAATTCTACTAAATTTTACTTAAATAGAAGTTATATAGGATTTTTAGAAGTGCTGTTTTTTAAATTTGCTTCAAATTTAGCCTCTAACAAGAGAGCAAAAAGGCTTATCTCTTTTCTTTTATTTTTAGTTGCAATTTCACTTATTAACTCATCTGCTTGAAATTTAATGTCATATTTCTCAAACAAAGGTTTGATATCACTCTTTTTTATATCTAGAGTTTGAAGTGTTTCGCTAAGAGTTAAATTTGAGTATTTACTTGCTATCTCATCAGAGTCGATATAAACTCTTCTATTTTTAGAAGTTATGATTTTGATAAACTCAGTAGTTATTTTTTTAAGCTTATCTCGCCTTGTTAAGATATGCAAAGCCATAACAAACAAAAACAAAACTCCGCTAAATTTGTGGATATGAAGAGCGTATAAGCCATAACTCCCGCTAACAAACATTAAGGCTGTTAGCGTTATAGTTATGGCTAAGATAAAAAGTAGAAGTAGTATTATAAATTTATAAATTACTTCATTTTTGGGCATTTTTCTTATTTCTTATTCTGATATTTATCATCTCAACAGCAAGCGAGAACGCCATAGAGAAGTAAATATAACCTTTTGGTATGTGGAAGTCAAGCCCGTCAGCTACTAACGCCACACCAACGATGATCAAGAACGAAAGAGCTAAGATTTTAATAGTTGGGTTATTATCAACAAATCTACTTATCGAACCACTTGCAACCATCATCACCCCAACAGCAACAACAACAGCTATAACCATAATCTCAAGGTGGTTAGCCATACCAACTGCCGTTATAACGCTATCTAGTGAGAAAACAATATCTAAAATCGCAATTTGAACGATAATAACACCAAATTTAGCAGGTTTATCGCTAACTAACTGCTCGTGAGTTTCACCTCTAACATTTGAGCCGATTTCGGTTGTGGACTTCCATATTAAGAAAAGTCCCCCGATGATGAGAATCAAATCTCTACCCGAAATTTCCATCCCAAAAACGCTAAACAGAGGTGCTGTTAATTTCATAATCCAGAACAGGCTAAATAATAGCATGATTCTAGTTATCATCGCAAAAGCAAGGCCCATAATACGAGCTCTATCTCTTTGCTCCTCAGGAAGCTTTCCGCAAAGTATCGCTATAAAGATGATATTATCAATCCCTAAAACTATCTCTAACCCAATAAGTGTAAAAAGACTCACCCACGCTTCGGGCGATGCCATCCATTCAAACATAATTATCCTTTTTTAAAAATTTAAACTTGTAATTTTACCTAAAATTTGTAATGTTTTTATAAATTTTTCACAGATTCTATGATATCAAGTGGTGTTAGCGAATATGAGTTTTTACTAAATTTCACCCCAGCTAAAGAGTGGGCTAACACTCCAGTTATCGCTGCATCTAGCGTGCTATATCCTTGAGCTAAAAGCCCACCTATAAACCCAGCTAGAGTGTCCCCGCTTCCGCCTTTGGCTAAAACATTTGTTCCTAAATTTGAGATGTAGAGCTTTCCTTTATGGGCGATTATCGTGTTAGCTCCTTTTAGCACAAGAACGCTTTCAAATTTCAAACTCCACTCTTTTGCAAGTTCAAACCGTCTATCTTGCAACTCACTAACACTAACATCTGCAATGTTAGCAAGTCTTAGTAAGCTTACAAACTCTTTTGGATGTGGTGTGATAACTATGTTTGGGTTGTTTTCAAGTAAGTTTATAATGCCAGCGTCATAGCATAAATCCGCATCTATAACGCAGGTTTTGTTAGTTAGTTTATCAAGACTTATATAACTACTCCCTAGCCCGCAGCCTGCCACTACAAATTTCGCGTCGTGAAAAGAGCGTTTTTGCATAAGAATCGCACTTCCAACCCTCTCATCACTAACGATACTAACTAACCCAGCTCCGATAGCGTTAGCAGCAAGACCACAAATTTCACTTGCCCCTTTCATATCTCCACTTATCACGTAAAGATGTCCATAGTCGCCTTTATGTGAGTCTTGTATAAACCTAAATGGAAGCATCATATCGCTACTTTCAAGTAAAAAATAGTCCGTTTCTAACTCACTAAATTTAGTGTTAGTTATGCCTAAATTTGCTAGTTCAATGCGTCCAACAAAATCTTTTGCTTGGTCTAAAAACAACCCCACATTCATCGCTCCCATCGAAACTGTAGTGTCAGCTATAAAAGCCCTACTTCTAATAACTCCTGATTTTTCAACCCCACTTGGAAAATCAACAGCTATTTTTAGTCCTTTTTGATGGTTTAGAGCGTCTATTATCTCGGTTATTTCCCCGCTTAACTCTTTATTTAGCCCACTTCCAAATATTGCATCTACATAGCAGTGATAACCGCTTATATTTTCTACTTCATTCTTTACTAGGCTCACTCCAACTTTTTTGGCGATGTCAAGTTGCTCTCTTACCATTAAATTTAGTTTTTCGCTAACTAACATAATGCTCACGTTATAGTCTGGGTAAATTCTCCTAGCTACCGCGATGCCATCAGCTCCGTTGTTTCCACCGCCACACACTACTAACACTTTGCTACTAACAGGAAGCTTCTCTCTTATCGTTTGCTCTACTTTTGCGGCAGCGTTTTCTTGTAAAAGCCACTCACTCATCCCAAGTTCGTCTATACATCTTCTGTCTAGCTTATCTGTATCAAAATATAGTTTTTTCATCACGCTTCCTTTTGCATTAAAAATTTATAAAATTTCCCTAATTCTAAAGCTAAGACTCTCCATTATATGAGTTTTAGAAATCACCTCTTTAGCGTCTAAGTCAGCTATAGTTCTAGCAACTTTTAGGGTTTTATTAATCCCTCTTTGAGAGAGGTTAAATTTCAAAATCGCATCATCAAGAGTGTTTTTGGCAGCTTTATCTAAAATGCAAAACTCGTTTAACTCTTTATCGCTTAGCTTTCCATTTAACTCGCTCTGCCCTCTTAGAGTTTGAGTTTTAAAAACTTCTAAAACTTGTCCGCTCATCTCTTTGCTAGAAATGGTACTTTTATCATCCTTGCTAACCTCATCCATCGCAACATAGAGATCTATTCTATCTAAAAGTGCCGATGAGATAGTACTTTTATAGCGTTTTATCTCAGTTTCTGAGCAGATACAGCTAACATTTTTACTAAAGAGATTTCCGCATGGGCAGGGGTTTTGAGCAGCGACAAACAAAAACTTTGTTTTATACTCTACTTTTGAGTTTACTCTTGAGATTAGGATTTTATTATCTTCCAAAGGCTCTCTTAGGCTTTCTAAAATATTTTTACCAAAATGTGGAAACTCATCAAAAAACAGCACCCCACCATTTGCCAAAGCAACTTCACCAATCCTAGCAGTGTGAGAGCCACCCCCAAAAATAGAGCTTCTTGTAGATGTGTGGTGCGGGCTTCTAAATGGGCGAATGGAACTAAACTCAACATCTTTGTTGTTTAGTGACTCATAAGCGGTGCTTAGCATTATCTCTTTTTCATTTTGCGGTGGTAGGATATAAACTAGCCTTTTTGCACACATACTTTTTCCACATCCTGGACTTCCTTCAAACAAGATATTGTGCATGCCAGAGGCCGCGATTAGACTAGCTCTTTTGGCTCTGATTTGCCCTTTTATATCTTTGAAATCTAGCTGAAAGTCTAAATTTGGTACAAATTTAGAGCCATTTATCTCAATGGTGTTGTCAAAAAGTGGGTGAGATGACTCTATGAAGCAAGCTTTTCTAAACTCTTCATCTTTAAAGAAATTTAGTCCCTCTTCTAAATTTGAAATAGCAAAAACTTGGAAATTTGGGATAGTTGCCGCTTTTAAAGCGATAGATTTAGGAACTAAAACTTTGGCAAATTTAACTCTCTCACTTAAAAAAAGTAGAACCGAAAAAAGTGAGTTTGTGCTTTTTACTTCCCCACTTAACCCAAGCTCTCCAAAAACAAAAAAGCTCTCATCAAAGCTCTCTTTTTGTAAAGCTATTAAAATCGCTATCGCTAAGTCAAAATGGCTTCCTCTTTTTGGGACATCTGATGGAGAGAGGTTTATAACTATTTTTTGTGGCGGGGGCGTGATATTTAGAGATAAAAGAGAGGATTTTATACGGTTTTCACTCTCTTTTATCGTCGTGTTTGCAAGTCCTATGATATGAAAACTCGGAAGTCCACGCAGAAAAGATGACTCTATTTTAACAACACTAAGTTCATCGCTAAAACTAGCACATCTTAAAGATTTCATACTGCTTTTTGTTCTTTTAGAATTTTCTTATACTCTTTGCTAAATCTTTTTTTACTTTTATAACTAATTTTTTCTATAAAAAGATGTCCGTTTAGGTGGTCGATTTCATGCTGGATACAAACCGCTAAAAGCTCGCTTGCCGCGATCTCGTGGAAATTTCCATCTCTATCTTGATACCTAACCACTATATCGCTTGGTCTAGTAACATCTTCAAAAAACTCAGGCACAGAAAGACACCCTTCTTGATAACAAATTTCACCACTTTTTTCTAAAATTTCAGGGTTTATTATCTCTAGTAAATCAGCCTTGTCTTGAACGCCTTCTTCATTTACTAAATTTACTATCAAAGCTCTTATTGGCTTTCCAACTTGAATGGCAGCAAGTCCGATACCTTTATACTCAACCATAGTTTCATACATATCATCTAGAAATTTATGCAAGCTCTCATCAAAAACTTCAACTTTCTTTGACTTTTCATAAAGCCTTTTATCAGGATATGTTAAAACATCTAAAATCATCTACTTTTGCCTCTTGTTATTTCGCACTTTTATCTAAAACTTTATCTATAAGTCCGTACTCAACCGCTTCTTTAGCACTCATAAAATTATCTCTATCGGTATCTTTTTCAAGCTCAGTTATCTCTTTGCCAGTATTAATAGCCAAAATTTCATTTAAAATTTGCTTGATTCTAAGAATTTCTTTTGCTTGAATTTCTATATCAGTTGCTTGACCTTGAGCTCCGCCAAGTGGCTGGTGAATCATAATCCTTGAGTTTGGAAGAGCAAATCTTTTGCCCTTTGCTCCAGAACTTAGTAAAAACGCCCCCATAGAAGCAGCTTGCCCGATACAAATCGTGCTAACATCTGGTCTTATGTAGTTCATAGTGTCATAGATACTTAGCCCACTTGTTACAACTCCGCCTGGGCTGTTGATATAAAGATAGATATCTTTTTCAGGGTCTTCAGCCTCTAAAAATAGAAGCTGAGAGACAATAGAACTTGCCACTTGGTCGTTTATCTCGCCACTTAGCATGATGATCCTATCTTTTAAAAGGCGTGAGTAGATATCATAACTTCTCTCACCTCTGCTAGTTTTTTCTACAACGTAAGGTATATAGTATGACATTACTCGCCTTTTTCGTCTTCTTTTTTATCTTTTTTTCTATATAAATCGTTGAAAAGTTTATCTTCTATTAAAGCCATTTTTACAGCTGGTAAAATTCCTTGATTTTTATAGTCTTCAAGGTGTTTTTTAGGGTCGATGCCGTACTGATAAGCTTCAAAATAAATCGCTTGAACTAACTCTTGGTCGCTTACTTCTACGTTTCTAACTTTTGCTAACTCATCGATGATAAATGTTAGTTTTACGCTTTTTTCAGCCTCAGCTCTATACTCTTCTCTTTTGTTTGTTAGAGCGTCTTTGTCAGTTCTAAACTTTTCCATATCTTCAGGTGTGAAAGTTGCCCATGAGTTTCTAAACTGTAAATCCATCTCTTGTTCAACTATGCTCTTTGGTAGGTCAAAGTTAATTTTTTCTAAAATGTTTTCTACAAATTTAGGTTTTAACTCTTCGTTTAGTAGAACTTGGAATTTATCTTCTCTAAGTTGTTCTTTGATTCTCTCTTCTAGTTTTGCCTGAGTTGCTTCTTCTTCGCCTGGAAGTAGTCTTTTTAGAGCTTCCTCATCTAGTTCTTTTGTTGGAGTTTTAGCGTGAATTTCATTTAGTTTTACTTTGAAAACTACCTCTTGTCCTGCTAAATGCTCAGCACCATACTCTTCTGGGAATTTAAGGTTTATATCTTTTTCTTCGCCAACTTTCATCCCAACCATTCCCTCTTCAAAACCTGGGATAAATCTGTTTGAGCCGATTTCTAGCATATAGTCTTTTGCACTTCCGCCTTCAAACGCCTCGCCATCTTTAAAGCCTTCAAAGTCAAACTTAGCAAAATCACCATTTTCTAAAGCTTCTTTTTCTACTTTTTCAATCGGAGCTATCATAAGTAGTAACTCTTCGATTTTTGCTTCGATATCTTTTTTCATAACTCTTGGAGTTGCATACTCGGCGATTGCTTCTTCATAGCCTGCAACATCAACTTCTGGTCTAAATGAAACCTCGATTGTAGCGTCGATTGAACCATCTTTTTCTTCAAATTTAGTAAATACTGGCTCACCTAAAATACTCTCTTTATCTTTTTTAAGTTCATCCATTGCTTTGTCTAAAACAGCTCTTAAAGCATCTTGTTTAGCGTCATCTAGAAGTTCTTTTGCATATCTTTGTTTTACAACTGCAACTGGAACTTTACCAGGTCTAAAACCGTCTATTCTAACCTGTTTTGCAGTTTTTTTGGCTATTTCATCTACTTTAGCCTCTATGCTTTTTGCATCGATTTGTGCATCTATCGATGCGTTTGCTTGATTGATAAGTTTTGAACTAACTTTCATCTTTTTCCTTTTAGTTTTTAAATTTACAAACCTATAATATATCAGATTTTACCTTATTTTAAGTATAAATTTTAAAATTTTAGTATGAATAAAGAGAATTTGGTGTAAAATAGTCCGAAAATATTGAAGGAAAAAGATGAAACAAGAGAAATTTGAAGAGTGTGTAAAAACTATGCTTGAAATTGTAGGCGAAGATAGTTCAAGAGAGGGGCTAATAAAAACACCCAATAGAGTTTATAAAGCTTTTGAGTTTTTGACAAGTGGCTATGCTCAAGACCCAAAAGTTGTTTTAAATGACGCCTTGTTTGAAAGCTCAAACAATGAGATGGTTTTAGTTAAAAACATCGAGTTTTACAGCCTTTGTGAGCATCATTTACTGCCAATCATCGGTAGAGTTCATGTTGGCTATATCCCAAATGGTAAGGTTGTAGGACTTTCTAAAATTCCACGAATGGTAGATGTTTTTGCAAGAAGACTTCAAATTCAAGAGCAATTAACCGAGCAAATCGCTCAGGCCCTTCAAGAAGTTATAAAGCCAAAAGGCGTTGGAGTTGTGGTTGAGGCAAGACATATGTGTGTTGAGATGCGTGGAGTTCAAAAAATCAACTCTGTTACCACTACATCGGCTTTAAGAGGTAGTTTTATAAGTGACTCAAGAACTAGAAAAGAGTTCTTTTCACTAATAAATGCGTCTGTTGATGCAAGGTTTTAATCTGTTTATTAATTATAAAGCTTAAATTTAAGAAATATAATGTATCATTTCAAATAAGATAAAAACTATCCTATTTATAATTTTAGAGTATAATAACAAAAATAAAACAAGGAAGAGAAATTGAAAAGAGTTTATTTAGACAACAACGCAACTACGATGGTTGCACCTGAAGCATACGAAGCTATGCTTCCATTTTTTAAAGACAAATATGGAAACCCAAACTCACTTCACCAGTTTGGTATAGAAACACAGCCTGCTCTTAGAAAAGCAATCGACCAGTTATATGATGGTATCGGTGCAGCAGACGCTGATGACGTGGTAGTGACATCATGTGCGACTGAGAGTAATAACTGGGTTTTAAAAGGGATTTACTTTGATAAGATTATAACGGGAGAGAAAAATCACATCATCACATCTGCTGTTGAGCACCCTGCCATTAGTCATACCTGTTCGTTTTTAGAAAGACTTGGAGTAAAAGTTACAAGACTTGATGTAAATGAAGAGGGTTTAGTAAATCCAGCTGATTTAAAAGCAGCTATCACAGATGAGACTGCCCTAGTTAGTATAATGTGGGCAAATAATGAAACAGGCGTGATATTTCCTATGAAAGAACTAGTTGAAATCGCTCATGAAAAAGGAGTGCCGTTTCACACTGACGCAGTTCAAGCAGTAGGCAAGATAAAAGTAGATGCAAGAGCGATGGGAGTTGACTTCTTAAGCTTTTCAGCTCATAAATTCCACGGGCCAAAAGGCGTTGGCGGTCTATACATAAGAGATAGTAAAAAACTAACTCCTTTGCTTCACGGCGGGGAGCATATGGGCGGAAGAAGAAGTGGAACGCTAAATGTGCCATATATAGTGGGTATGGGCGAAGCGTTGGAACTAGCTAATAAATTTATAGATGTAGAAAACCTGCACGTTAGAAGACTAAGAGATAAGCTTGAAGACGCTCTTTTAGAAATTCCTGATGTTAGAATCATCGGCGATAGAAAAAACAGAGTGCCAAATACAATTCTAGCAAGTGTTAAAGGTGTTGAAGGCGAGGCAATGCTATGGGATCTAAACAAAGCAGGAATCGCTGCTTCAACAGGGTCAGCCTGTGCAAGTGAAGACCTTGAGAGCAACCCTATAATGGAAGCCATCGGAGCTGAAGCGGACCTAGCTCATACCGCTCTTAGACTATCACTCTCTCGTTTTAACACAGAAGAAGAAATCGACTACGCAATAGACGTGCTTAAAAAAGCAATTTCTAGACTAAGAGGAATTTCAAGTAGTTTTGCATACGCTCCAAGTGGGCATAAAAGTGGTTTATAAAATATAATAAAAACAAAAAAAAGGATATAAAAAATGGCAAAAGATGGATTAATAAGTGGTTCATTTTGGGAAGATTACTCTCAAAAAGTTCAAGATAGAATGAACAACCCAAGATTTATGGGTGAAATCACAGAAGAAGAAGCAAAAGAAAGAGGTGCTAAACTTATAGTTGCTGACTTTGGAGCTGAGAGTTGTGGGGATGCGGTAAGGCTTTACTGGTTAGTAGATGAAGCAACTGACACAATTATAGATGCTAAATTTAAAAGCTTTGGCTGTGGCTCAGCAATCGCAAGTAGTGATACTATGGCTGAACTTTGTATCGGAAAAACTGTTGATCAAGCGGTAAAAATCACAAACATCGAAGTTGAGCACGCTATGCGTGATAACCCAGAAACCCCAGCTGTTCCACCGCAAAAAATGCACTGCTCAGTTATGGCGTATGATGTTATAAAGGCTGCTGCCGCTCACTATAAAGGGGTAGATCCGGAGCACTTTGAAGATGAGATAATCGTTTGTGAGTGTGCAAGAGTAAGCCTTGGAACGATAAAAGAAGTTATCAAGCTAAATGATTTAAAAACAGTTGAACAAATCACCCAGTACACAAAAGCTGGTGGGTTTTGTAAAAGCTGTGTAAGACCTGGCGGACACGAAGATAGAGAGTACTATTTAGAAGATATCTTAAAGGAAACTAGAGCTGAGATGGAAAACGATAAACTCTCTGCTATCGCTGATGCAAAAACGAGCGATGGCACACTTGATATGAGCTTTGAAGAGTTAAATACAATAGGCAGATTTAAAGCAGTCGAGAGCCTAGTAGATGAAAATATCCGCCCAATGCTAAGAATGGATGGTGGCGATATGGACATAGTAGATATCAGAGATAGCGATGATGGGAAAATAGATATTTACATTAGATATTTAGGTGCATGTAGTGGCTGTGCAAGTAGCGGAACTGGAACTCTTTTTGCTATAGAAGCGGTTTTAAAAGAGAATTTAAGCCCAAATATTAGGGTTTTACCGATTTAATTATTTAATTTTATGTACCAAATTTTGTATAAATTTGGTACATTTATACTTCAAATTTCAACTCAAATTTGAGTTGAAATTTTATTGTTCGTCTTTATTATTTGGCGTATCTGTATTTTTTTTCATTATTAATTTAAAATACTCATCAAGCAACTTAGACTTATATGTATACTGCTCGGGAAAATCAACTTTTTTTACTCTTTTTTCATGTGACAAAGATTGGCTTTTTAAAATATTTTTTTCAATAACTTGCCTTCTTGCAGTGTAAAACAACGTTATCATTGAAACTATAAGAAAGAAAAGAAACATCCACGGACGATACTCAAATTCATTAGTTGTAGAGAAAACTATACATATTACTCCACAAAATACTCTTAAAGCATGCATAAATTCATAAGATGATTCTTGTCTTTTATTTGTACTATTCAGTTGAGATATAAAAACATAACTTAAAGCTAAAAAAAGCCCTTGGAAAAGATCTTTGTCTCCCTCATTAAACTGCTCAAAAAATGGTGTATTTATCACAGAATAAACAGTTAGTGGCAAATATGAAAAAAATGCTCTAGAAAAAAAGGTAAAAAATAAATCTAAAGATAGATGTTTTTTTAACCATTTAAATACATTAAACTTACTCTTAGATTCTATTCTGCCTTCCAAATCAAGATCTTCAAGTGCATCATTTACCAACATATCATCACTCAATACGAGCTCCCCACAACAAAGATATACCTATATCGTGCAAATTCATAAGAAACATTAAAATATCTCATGAGATCTTCTATACTATAACCTGCCATAGCTAATCGCTCAACCTCATCATACGGCATAAGAAGCTCTGCTGCGAAAGCATTTGCTTCCTGTTCCTCTATTATTTCCTCTTTAGAATAACTGTTGCCATTATTAAAATTTATTCTTGGTCTTACCCTATCTCTTGTATGCAGCACCCAATGACCTATCTCATGAGCTATAGAAAAATACTTTCTAGTTATAGGCGAGTCATCTTTTCTAACGAAGATAGTTTCTTGCGTTGGATCAAGCACAGCTTCTTCTATCATATCATCGCCATATATAGCTCTTAAATCAAGATGTCTAAGCACTGTTGCAAGATTTACAGTTCCGTTTTTTCCAGCTCCACTCTCTGCTAATAAATTTTGAGCCTCGAAAACAGCTCTTCCATAGTCAGGCATAACACTCACCTCCTTTATAAATTCATGCTGTGTAAGATTCTACCATATTTTTAGCATTTTTTATTACTTTAACATGCTTTTTTGAGCAAGTTATGTTTTAAAACAGCTACTACAACTGAAGAGCTAAAAAAGTTTTTATTTATTAAATTTATACTTATACACCCAAAACTAACCCTAAGTTGTCTTGTAAACGAAAAATTTAATATATTATTATAGCAAATAATAATTTTTATTATATTCTTAAGCTATACATATTGTAAATTCTCAAATTAATTATCAAATATATCCATTTAAAAATTTAAAATCCTACATTCCCCCGCAACATCCCCTCTCAATTCCTATCTGTTTACACGCTTCGTTCATGCCTTCATTGCAAGCTTTTTGGAAATACTTTTTAGATTTGTTTAGGTCTTTTTCTACCCCAGCACCCTCTTTGTATAAAAACCCAAGATGATAGCACCCTACCACGTCGCCACCATTACAGGCTTTTAGAAGATACTCGCTAGCTTTTTTGTCATCCTGCTCAACTCCCCAAGCATTTAGATATAAAATACCTAAATTTCCACACCCCATAGCACATTTACCTTTACAAGCTATCTCGAACAACTCAAAAGCTTTTGTGTAGTTTTGCTCCATGCCTCTACCTTCAGCGTATAAAAGTCCAAGTTCATTACACGACACAGGGTTTGAACCCAAACATTCAGCCCTTAACTCATCTATATTTAAATCAACTGCATTTAAACTGCTTAATAAAAACGTGGCTAAAAGCCCTGATATAGCTCTTTTCATAAGATTTCCTTTGGTTAAATTTAATGTGAGAATTATACTAAATTTGAGTAATTTCGGGTTAAACTTTACAACTTTTTATGTATACATACCTAAAAACTTTTGTGCAGCAAAAGCAGTTAAACCTGTGCGTAGCACAGCAACCTTGAACGTCGTCGGGGGATTAGGGGTTCAAGGGGGAAAGGGGAGCGACTTCGTAATTCAAGCCCCCTTTCTCCTTTAAAAAATATAAACAAAAGTAGTAAAATATTTCAATTTTATAAAAAATAGTCAAAAAATTATAAATGCTTATGCCCAAAATAAACAAATTTATGCCCGCTTATCTCATGAATAGAAAGCTCCATATCAAAAAGAGCGTGCAAGTCATCTCTACTTATCTCACGGCTTGGTTTTGCTCCTAAAATTTCACCATTTTTTAGCATAACGACTTTATCAGCATAGTGAAGTGCGTGGTGAATGTCGTGCAAAACTATGATGGTTATGATATTTTGCTCTTTTGTAACGCGTCTTATAAGCTCAAGCATTTCGTGCTGGTTTTTAGGGTCAAGGTGTGAAATAGGCTCATCTAAAAGCAAAATTTTAGGCTCTCCAAGAAGTGCGGCTGCTATCAAAACTTTTTGTCTCTCCCCACCACTTAAATTTGCCAAGCTTATATCAAGCCATGAGTTTAAGTTTAAAAGCTCTGCCATTTCAGCGATTTTTTCATGGTCGATTTTAGTTAAGCTTCCATCGCTTAAAACCCTTCTACTAAGGCTAAAAACATCGCTTACGGTCAAATTTATATTTTGATAAAACTGAGTCATAAAAGCTAATTTTTTAGCCATCTCTGCTCTACTTAACCTTAGTAAATTTTCGCCGTCTAGCTCAACGCTTCCAGAAATTTCGGTGGCTAAATTTGAAATGCTTCTTAAAATCGTGCTTTTTCCAGCCCCGTTTGGACCAACTAAAGCGTTTAACTCTCCACTCTCAAAACTTAAATTTATATCTTTTAAAAGCTCTCTTTTGCCGATTTTGGTGGTTAAATTTGAAATTTTAAGAACCATTTTTCTTCCTTGCTAAAAGGTAGATGAAAATCGGCACTCCCATAAACGAAGTCACTATTCCTATCGGGATAATCACAGGCGGGATGATAAATTTAGAAACCGTATCAGCAAGTACCAAAAGCACCGCCCCAAAAATAGCAGAAAACGGCACAAGCACACCATAACTCTGCCCTATACTAAGCCGAACCAAATGTGGTGCTACAAGCCCAACAAAACCGATAATCCCAAAAAACGAAACCACCACAGCAGAGCCAAAAGTTGAAACTATAAGCATAATAACTCTAAATTTCCCCACATCAACACCTTTTGCCCTAGCCCCCTCATCGCCGAAACTTAGAGCGTCCATCTTCCAGTGCCCTCGCCACAAAACAACAAATGAGATAGCAAAAGAGATAAAAAGAATACTTAAATTTTGATATGTCGCCTTGCCTAAGTCGCCAAACGTCCAAAATAGAGCCGCAGCAGCGTTTAAGTCGCTCGCAAAAAACTGAAGCATCATAGTCATCGCACTAAATAACGCTCCCAAAGCAACGCCCGCTAAGATAAGAGATGACGGCTCGCTTCCGCTAAGCTTAGTTCCGATAAAAAGTATCGCCCCCATACAAATAGCACTTGAGATAAAGGCTGAACCCACAACGCCCAAGCTCCCAAATGAACCACCCTCCAACGCTCCAAGTATGATGATAGCAAAACTAGCCCCAAAAGCTGCTGCTTGAGCAACTCCCACAGTATAAGGCGATGCAAGTGGGTTTCTAAGCACTCCTTGCATCACGCAACCTGAAACTCCAAGCAGAGCTCCTCCTAAAAGAGCGGCTAAGGTTCTAGGAATGCGGATAGAGTATAAAATCATACTCTCTTTTGAGTCACTAAAAAGATGTGAAATCATCACTAAATTTAGTTTCCCATTTCCGCTAGAAAGAGCTAAAACCACACTTACAAGAAGCAAAACTAAAGAAGCCACCGCCCAAATAGTTATCTTTTTAGCTCTACTTTTACGAAACTCTTCGTAACTCATCACTCGCCTAAAAACATTTTATAAATTTCAGCTTTTTTAGCTTCTAAGTCAACCTCTACTCCTAAAGCCTGTGCAGCATTCCACGCGACTATAAAGCAGTTTTCAACGTTAGTGTTGTAAAAGTTAAACGGTAAAACCCAGTGAATTTGGTCGTTTTTAAACGCTTTTAGGCTGTTGAAAAACTCACTTTTTGTTTTAATCTCATCTTTTACGATACGCTCTCCACCGTAGTCGATAAAGATAACATCAGGATCAACTTCTAAAATTCTCTCGATATCCACAAACAAGTGCCCGCTTTTTTTCTCCCCCAAAGCATTTTCTACCCCAAGCAAGTAAAACGGCAGATAGTCGGCTTCCGTGCTACCTATCCCCCACGAACCTTTAAAACTAACTCCGCCAACATAGATAGTTTTTGGCTCTAAAGTTAGAGACTTTAGCTTTTTCTCTTCAGCGTCCATAAAAGAAACCAACTCTTTAGCCCTTGCTTCCACTCCTGTAACTTCGCCTAAAAGAAGCAAAGACTTTTTAAGTGAGTCCATTTTTTCTAAATTTCCACCATATCCAGCACCATAGCTTAGCCCAAGGACTGGGATTTTAGTTTTTGTCTCTATCAAATCCATCTGATCTTTACTCATAAAAGAAGCGATGATGAGCTCTGCTCCACTTTCTATCAAAGCTTCCATTGAAGGCATTTTCCCTGGACCTCCCTCGCCTATAACTGGCTTTTCGTGAAGGTTTTTTGCCTTGATGACACTGCTGTAAGGGGCGTTAAAGTCGTTTTTCTTCTCCCATGCTTCAACGCCCACTATCCTATCTTCAAGCCCCAAATAAACTCCAAGCCTAAGTGCACCAGGTCCGATAAAGACAAGTTTTTCCGTGCCACTAACTTTGACATCTCTGCCTAGTATGTCGCTAACGCCAAACACGGAACTATATATAAAAACTAAAAAAGCTAAAACTCTTACCATTTTATCACCTCCAAAGTAACTTCTGTTTTTTCATAAACTTCGCCGTTTTTATCAGCAAATTTTCTAACGATGCTCTCTATTTTTTCTAAATTTGGTGTAATTTTGTGCATTTTTAGATGCCATGCTTGGTCGTTTACCGCCTCTTCAGTGCTAAATTTATGCTCCCAAACATCTTCTAAAACTTGGTTTTTATATGGGATTTTATTTTTCTCTAGCCAAGCTTTTAAATCTTTTGAAGTGTTGTGAGCGTGAACAGCGTGTCCGTGAGAGTTAAAAATTTCGCTCATTAAACCAGACTCCCTTTTCCCAGCCCAACCTAGCCAAACTCTAACTTTAGCTAAATTTGTAAATTTCAAAAAAGCATCATCACTAAAAAGTGCCGGCGTCATAGCAGCAAAGGCGATGTCATAAACCTTGTCACTTTTAAATTTCAAAAAATCCTCACAAAGTGGAACTATCTTTTGCGATAACTCAAATTTCTTAGCGTCATTTTCTAACACATCTAGCATTTTTTGCGAGAAATCAAGTGCGTAAACCTTGGCTCCAAGACCAGCTAAAAGAAAGGTATAGTTCCCAGTTCCACAGCCGATTTCGATGATTTCCTTACCCGCATACTCTACGCCCCAAGAGTTTGAAATTTCGATAACTTTTCTTTGAAACTCGCACTTTTCATAACTAAAGCGTGGGTAGTTTTGCTCTTTTAAATTCCATAAATTTGATGATTTGTTCGCTAGCACCTTTTGACCCTTTTCTCAGTAATACTAATTTTAAAAAAGTATTATATCAAAGAAAATTCTATTTTTTATTTATAATTTACAATAAGAAATTTAGGTTTAAAAATAATATTCTAAAACAACATAAAACCACAAAAACCAAGCTATTTATAAATTTCTACATCGCTAAAATTTAGATAAAAAATTTCTTTATATTCAGTAAAATGATTTTATTTTTTTGTTATAATTCCAAAAAAATAAAAAGAGAACTATGGATTATTTTTTATTTGCCACTCTGCTGTTAGCCGCTGTGGCTTCGATTACTATTACGCTTTCACGTTCAGTTGGGCTTGGTTCTATCCTTGGACTTTTAATCGCTGGGATTATCATAGGTCCTTATACTCCGGGACCTTTTTTAACAAGTGAAGTTGCTAAAGTTAGGCAGTTTACCGAGTTTGGAGTGGTTTTACTTCTATTTATCATCGGTCTTGATATGCATCCAAAAAAGCTTTGGTCTATGAAAAAAGAAGTTTTTGGACTAGGCACTTTGCAAGTTTTAGTAACTGGGCTTGTGATTGGGTTTTATCTAACCTTTTTTATGGAAAGACCGGCTGTGGCGTATCTTTTAGGTTTTACATTTTCTCTTTCTTCAACAGCCCTTGTTATGCAACTTTTGCAGGAAAAAGGCGAAGTTGCTAGTACTCATGGAAAAGCTAGCTTTGCCGTGCTACTCTTACAAGACTTAGCCATCGTTCCGCTTCTTGCCGTAGTTCCGCTACTTTCAGATGATGGACATTTGCCAAGTCATTTTCCTATCTATCAGCAAATTCTTATAACCATAGGTATGCTAGGGTTTTTATATATTTTTGGTAGATACTTAGCCCCGCTTGCTTTTGAAAAAGCAGCTAAGCAAAACAATAGAGATGCGTTTTTGTTTCTCTCCATCCTTTGCG
This sequence comes from Campylobacteraceae bacterium, assembly GCA_012519705.1. GTDB lineage: Bacteria > Campylobacterota > Campylobacteria > Campylobacterales > Campylobacteraceae > Campylobacter_B. The sequence continues at coordinate 24,206 of JAAYPR010000001.1, read as the reverse complement.
TTGTGCTTTCAGCTGTTATAACAAATGAAATCGGACTTTCTATGGCTCTTGGAGCGTTTATCACGGGAGTTTTACTCTCAAGTTCAAAATATAGCTTTCAAATTCAAGCAAGCATCGAGCCGTTTCGTGGACTTTTGATGAGCATATTTTTTGTAGCGGTTGGGATGAGCATAGACTTTAAAGCTTTGATGGTGGACCCTGAAATTTTTACCTTAAATATAGTGATAATCGCTGTTTTAAAGATAGTGATACTATTTTGTTTGGCACTGCTTTTTAAAATAGCCGTTAGACCTGCTCTTAAAATGTCCTTGCTACTTAGTCAAAGTGGGGAGTTTGGTTTTGTGCTTTTAGGAGCAGCTAAAAGTGCAAATGTCGTCACTGACTTAGAGTTTACATTCGGCGTGGGGTTAATATCAATAAGTATGCTTATAACCCCACTTCTATACAATTTCGCTTTAAAACTCTCAAGCAAACTTTCACGCTCAAGCCCTATAAGCTTCATAAAACCATCTATTGATACAACAAAGGTGGTTATAGCTGGCTTTGCTGATACGGGTAAAATTATAGCTTCTATGCTTAAAAAGTGCGGTATAGAATACATCGCTTTTGATACGAATCCGACCATCGTAAAAGATGCAAAAAAACTTGGAGAGCCCGTTTTTTACGGCGATATTTCAGATGAAAAGATGCTTCAAGCTATCAAAATCGAACAAGCTCAGGTCGTCATCATCGCTATAAGTAGCTCTGCAAAAGCTCTAAGAGCAATAACGCATATAAAAAGCTACTACCCAAATATAGTGATTTTAGCCAAGTCAATGGATATAAAAACTATGGACAAGATGATTTTACAAGGTGCAAATTTAGTTGTGTCAGAAAGCACAGAAAGTAGCCTTAGAATAGGCTCTGAAGCACTTCTGCTTTCAGGCATGGAGCAAAGTGACGTAGATACTATCTTAGAACTTTTTAGAAAAAATGACTATGCCCTGCTTAGAGAGATGAACAGGGATTAAATAGTTTTAAAGGTTTAAAAACAAAAAACTCCCTAAATTTAGGGAGTTTTAGCTTACCAATCAAGGTCTTTAAAAGGGTTTGTAGAAGTTGTTGGGTTTATAGTAGTGTTGCTCTCTAACACCTCTTTTGTGGCGTTATCTTCAAGGTTAAACCCGCCACCAAGTGCTTTATAAACTCCCACAACGCTGTTTGCAACGTTTAAATTTGAACTAGCATAGCTAAGCTGTGCAGCAAGATAACCCCTTTGAGCATCAAGTAGTTCTAGGTTGTCGCTATAGCCAGTTTTGTATCTCTCATTTGCAAGGTCATAAACTCTCTTTTGAGATTTAAGTAGGTTTTCCATACTTGCTTGGTTTTTGATAGCGTTTTCTCTGCTAACTAAAGCGTCTCTTACCTCGCCAAAGGCATTTTTGAGAGTTTTATCATAGTTTATAAAGCTTGCATTTTGCTCTAAATTTGCTATCTCAACTCTTTTTGAAGTTCTACCAAAGTCAAGTAGTGGTCCAACTAACGAGCCACCTACATGCCAGTCATTTGCCCTACTTACAAAAATCCTATCAAACTCTGCACTTGTATAACCAAGCACTCCAGTTAGTGAAAAAGTTGGGAAATAGTTCGCTCTAGCAGCCCCAACTAAGAAATTTGATGCTTTTAGTCTTTCCAAACTTGCAGCCACGTCGGCTCTATGAAGAAGCAGGTCTGATGGAACTCCATTTGGTACTTCTGGCATATCTGGCTGAGAAACTCTAGTTGTTTTTATATCTTTATATAAAATTTCATTGTAGTTTTTACCTGTTAAAATTGCAAGTGCTGTGTTTGTACTTGAAATTTCGTTTTGAACGGTTGTTAGCTGAGCTTTTGCACTATCAACTTGAGCTTGTGCTTGGTAAAATACGATAGAGCTTATACTTCCAGCGTTGATTTGGTTTTGTCTAAATTTCAAAGTATCTACGTAACTTGCAACTGTATCTTTTAAAATAGCTTCTTGCTCTTTTAAGAAAAGTAGTCTAAAGTATGTAGTCACTACTGAGCTTGCAATTGTTAGTCTTGCACTATCATAGTCGTATTTTGTCGCCATATAGGTTGATTTTTTAGCATCGACTGAGTTTCTAACCCTGCCCCATAAGTCAAGCTCATAGTTTAAAACAGCCCCTACATCATACACACCTTGTGAGTGTGAGTTTGGTGCCATTGGAATGTTATTTCCTCTTGTTGCACTGGCTTGGTAGCCGATATTTGGCAAGTAGTCAAGCTTGCTTAGTCCTAAACTAACTCTTGCTATCTCGATATTGTTTAAAGCAAGAGCAAGGTCTGAGTTATGCGTAAGAGCACTATCAACTAGCTCGTTTAAAGTGCCATCTTTAAAATCTTTCCACCACATATCATTTATATTTGTTGTAGCGTAACTTGCCTTATAGCTTGTATCTTTTAGTGGGGTAACGGGCTTAAATGAACAACCCGTCACAACTAAAGCAAGAGCCACGGCACTTAAAATTTTTCTATTAAACAGAGTTTTATTTAACATAGCTTCCCTTTCTGCTATCATCTTCAACTATCTCAAAGCTTTCACTACTCTTAGTCTTGCCACTAGCTACGCTAACTTTTTTCTTACCAAAAATTTTATCTAAAAAGCCGTTAAAGCTCTCTATTATATAGTAAAACATCGGTATGAAAAAGATTGCTATCGTTGAGGCAGCTATCATACCACCTACAACTCCTGTTCCTAATGAGTGTCTTGACGCAGACCCTGCTCCAGTACTAAACACCATCGGTAAAACCCCAAGAGTAAACGCAAGAGATGTCATAACGATAGGTCTAAATCTCTGCTTCGCAGCCTGAACACTTGCATCAAACAAGCTTTTACCATCTCTCTCATGTGCTTCCATAGCAAACTCAACGATTAAAATCGCGTTTTTCGCTCCAAGACCTATTAGAAGCAAAAGTCCGATTTGGAAATAAACGTCATTGTTAAGCCCTCTTGCCCATGTAGCAAGCAGTGCTCCAAATACCGAGAATGGAACGGCTGTTAAAACAGCTAACGGCATTAGCCATCTCTCATACTGAGCCGCCAAGATTAGATAAACAAAAATAAGTCCAAAGATAAACGCTATAGTTCCTGTTCCAGCAGCATTTACTTCTTGATATGCTGTTCCTGCCCAGCCTATCACATACTCACCTGCTTCAAACATGGAGTCAAATACTTCTGAAATAGCCTTAATAGCGTCCCCTGAAGTATATCCTGGAGCTGGCTCTCCCATAACTTTAGCTGCTGGGAAAGCGTTAAATCTATCCACGTTGTCAGGTCCAAGACTTCTTTTTAGTGTTACAAGTGAGCTTATTGGAATCATCTCGCCTGTTGTGTTGCTTCTTACAAAAATTCTTCTAAACACCTCTTCAGAGTCTCTATACTCAGCATTTGCTCTGATATTTACTTTAAAAGTCTTACCTAGTAAGTTAAAGTCGTTTACATAGTAACTTCCAATAGTAGCGTTTATGGTTGAGAAAAGTTCAGCCATATTTACGCCATACATCTTAATCTTTTCTTTATTCATTATGATGTCATACTGCGGGAAATGAGTATCAAGAGTGGTTCTTACCATCATAAGTTCTGGTCTTTGGTTAGCCTCTGCTACAACCTTGTTCATATCTTCTTGCATTTCTAGATAAGTTTTTCCAGTTGTAGTTTGTGCATATAGCTCAAATCCACCCGTTACAGAAAGCCCACTAATCGGGGGTGGGTTCATAACGAAAGTCATCCCGTCTCTATTTCCAGCATACATTTGGTTTAGCTTAGCAGCTATAGCAAATGATGACTGACTTGGATCTTTTCTACTGTCCCAGTGATTTAAGTCTATAAACATAACAGAAGCGTTTTCTCTTAAGCTTCCTGATAGTAAGTCATACCCTGCCATAAGCCCTGTTGTTCTTATACTCTCATCTTGTAAAGCTATACCCATAACTTCCATTCCGTGAGCTGTTGTTCTGTCAATAGAAGCAGCAGAAGGAAGCTGGTTTATGGAGATTAAACCACCTTTATCTTCGTTTGGAACAAGTCCTGTTGGGACTATTTTAAATAAACTCGCTGTTGCAAAAATCATAATTCCAACTACTATTAAAGATGGAATTACATGTCTTAAAGTTTTTGCAACTCCAGCTGAGTAAACATTTGTGCTGAGATCAAAAAACTCATTAAATTTTCTAACGAACCAGTAAGGCTCGCTTCTCTCTTTTTTAAGCATTACCGCACAAAGAGCTGGGGTTAGAGTTAAAGCACAAAGACCTGAGAGTGCAACCGCTACAACCATAGTTAGAGCAAACTGCTTTTGGATAATCCCAACAAACCCTTCCATAAAAGCAACTGGGATAAACACCGCACTTAAAACCAAAACAATAGAAACAACCGGTGCAAAAACTTGATCCATAGCCTTTTCAGTAGCTTCTACTACTGTTAAATGCGGCTCTTCTTCTAAAATTCTCTCAACGTTTTCTATAACAATAATAGCATCATCCACAACGATACCGATGGCTAAAATCATCGCAAAAAGCGTAATCATATTTATAGAAAAGCCCATTATAAGCATACCTGCAAAAGCTCCGATGATAGACACTGGAACTGCAAGCATCGGTATAACAGTCGCTCTCATATTTCCAAGGAACATATACATAACGATTAAAACTAAAGTCATCGCTTCTACGAAAGTTTTTATAACCTCTTTTATAGTTACTTGAACGAAAGTTGTTGAGTCATAAGGGATGTCGTAAGTTAACTCTCCTGGGAAATTTACGCTAAGCTCTTCAAGCTTTGCATTTACCCCGCTTGCAACTTCTAAAGCGTTTGCATCACTTTGAGTAAAGACAATAACAGAAGCTGAAGGATGAGTTTCATAGTAGCTGTTAAATACATACCTTTCAGCCCCTAAAGAAACCTCAGCAATATCTTTTAACTTTAGAGTTGCTCCTCTATCATCGCTTCTTAAAATGATATTTTCAAACTCTTCAACTGAGCTTAGACGTCCTTCTGGTTTTAAAATGTAAACATAAGGGTTTTCAGTAGCAACTGGTTGCTCGCCTATTTTTCCAGCTGCGTACTGTGAGTTTTGCTCTCTTATCATAGAGATAACTTCAGGGATAGTTATATTAAACTGCTGAAGTTTTTCAGGTTTTACCCAAACCCTCATAGAGTAGTCTTTATTTCCAATCAAAACAACGTTACCAACTCCCGGGACTCTTTTTAACTCTTCAACTACGTTTATATTTATATAGTTGTTCATCTCGATAACATCCATCGAGTCGGTTGGGTCGAAGAAATTTAGAGCTTGTAAAACGTTAGGTGATGCTTCAAAAGCGTTAACACCTATTCTTTTAACCTCTTCTGGAAGCATCGCTTCAGCTATTCTAACTCTGTTGTTTACGTTAACTAAAGCCTCTTGCGGGTCAGTTCCAACCTCAAAATAAACACTTAATGTCATCTCTCCTGATGAGCTTGAGGTTGACTGCATATAAATCATATCTTCAACACCGTTAATAGCATCTTCCAAAGGTGCTGCAACGGTTGCGGCAATCGTCTCTGCATCTGCTCCGTTATAGTTTGCCATAACCATAATTCTTGGTGGTGTAAGTTGTGGATACTCCTCAACTGGCAACACCATCATAGAGATAAAGCCAGCTATGACGATAACGATAGACAAAACAGAAGCAAAAACTGGTCTGTGTATAAAAAATTTAGAAAACATTATTTACCCTCTACTGCTGTTACTGGAACACCTGGACCTATTTTCATGAAATTATCTATTATAATTTGATCACCATCATTTAAGCCTTCAGATACAATCGCATACTCACTTGTTTGGAAAGTTATTTTAATCGGACTTTTAGTAGCTTTACCTTCTGCTACTACATATACGAAAGCATTTGATAGATCTTGTTGGATAGCAATTTGAGGAATTTTAAATCCATTTTTTTGATAAAATCCACTCATTTCAATAATCCCAAAAGAGTGCGGTAATAAATCTCCATTTTGATTACTAAATTTAGCTTTTGCATCAACGGAGCCTGTTTTACTATCTATAACTTTATCTATAAAAGTTGTAGTTCCTTTATACTCTTTGTTTCCTACTTTTAGAGTAGCAACAGCATCTTTTTGTTCCCACTCGTTGTTTGCTCTTTTTTGACTGATATTTAGTGCATCCACATCAGCTATAGAAAACTCAGCATATAGTGGGTCTAGCTTTGTAATTCTTACTAAATTTGGATTTTGTGGTCCCACATAAGAGCCAACGTCTTGATACGGATCACCAAGCACTCCATCAAATGGTGCTACTACTTTTGTATAGTTTAGGTCAACTGATATATTTTTTAAATTCGCCTCAGCACTTGCGATAGCTGCGTTTGTAGCTCTATAGTTTGCAGTTGCTGCGTCAAATTCCTGTGCACTAATTGAGTTTGATCTTTTCAGTCTTGTAGCTCTGTTATAATCAAGCCTTGCTTTTTCGTAATTTGCTTTTGCAAGCTCTACGTTTGCAACTGCTATCTCATAAGCTGCCTCATATTTATCAGGCTCTATTAAAAATAGCTCATCGCCCTCTTTTACCATATCTCCAGCTTTAAAATACTGCTCCATTAAAATCCCAGGAACTTTAGCTATAACGTTAACATCTTGGTTGCTAACTACTTTTGCAGGGTATTTTAGAGTTATTGGCTCATCTGCTGCTTTAGCAGTAAAGACCCCGACTGGAACTGGACCACTAGGTCCACCCATAGGACCACCACCTGCTTGCCCATCTTTTTTGCTGAGCTCACATCCTGTCATCAAAATTAAACACGATGCAAATATCAAAGCATGTTTAAATTTACTCATCTCTTGTTTCCTTTTTTTATTAACTTTTTTTGCCTATTTAATATCTGTGTAATGGATATTACATAAGATAACTTGAAATTATATCTTTTAAAAATAAATTTGTCAAATGCTTTAATCCCTTTAAAGTGCTATATACAGAGTGTTCAGAGTTATTTTAACATTTGGTAAATATATTAATAAATTAGAGATAATCTTAACTTAAAAATCCATTTAAAAGCATTTTTATAGTTTTATTTATATGATTGGTTTTCTCTTCTTGGCTTATCTTTAAGCTCTTACTAAATACTAACATATTGGTAAAATATGGCTCTCTTATCGTTCTTATAAAAGTAATAGTAAAAAACTCAAGTTCATCATCGTTAAATTTAGCCATTCTTGGCTCTTTTTTTAAAAACTCTAAAAGATAAGTGAGTAAAAAACTACTACTCTCTTTTGAAAACATTTCTCCAATGCTTCTATTTTCTTGATTAAACCCCTCACTTAAAATGAGCCTATGAAAAGAAATAGCTTTTGGACTAAGAACGACACTTAGATAAATTTCACTAAATTTAAACAGAAACTCCTCTAAACTTAAGTTTTCATTTATATTTATCTTTTTCTCTAAATCTTTTTTGAAATTCTCAATCCCATCTAAAGCTATAGCTTTAAAAAGTCCCTCTTTATTTTCAAAATATTTATATATAGTTGAAAGAGAACCTCCGCTTTGGGCTACTAGATCATTTAAGCTGGTATTTTTATAACCATTTTTTAAAAAAAGGTTAAACCCATCTTCTAAAATTTTCTCATAGCGTGCTCTTGCTCTTCTGTTTTCTAAATTTGGCTTCACGCTCTCCCCCTCTCTGTTTTTATAGTTTTTCTTACATTATAGTTAAAATAAGTTTATTTTAAGTTAAAATTTTATCTTTTTGTAGTATAATCAAAGCTTATTTCAAAAAGAAAGGTGGTGAGGATCGTGCCAGGAATTAAGGTACATCCAAATGAGTCTTTTGATGAAGCTTACAGAAAGTTTAAAAAGCAAACTGACAGAAACCTAATCGTTACTGAATCAAGAGCTAGAAAGTATTTTGAACCTAATACTGAAATTCGTAAAAAACAAAAAATTTCAGCTAGAAAGAAAATGCTAAAAAGACTTTATATGCTAAGAAGATATGAGTCAAGACTCTAACCATACCCACACTAACTAACTTCGGTTAGTTAGTGTTTTTCTACTATTTTATCCCCTATTTTATGATATTTTTAGCCTAAATTTGAGATAATACTAACAAATTTGGAAATGGGGTTAGTTATCATGGAAAAGTTAACAGTAGCAGACGCTGCTTCAAAGCTAGGAATTTCAAAAGAGGCTATCTATAATAGAATCAGGCGTAACACCATGAAAAGTGCTGAAGAAAATGGTGTTAGATATGTGTTTCTAGAAGAAGAAAAAGAACCACAAAAAAGAAGGCAAACTAACACTAACACTAACGAACTCGTAGAATATCTAAAAAGCGAAATAGAGTATCTCAAACTAAAGAACTCAGCCCTAGAACAAGACAAAGATAAACTTTTTAGAGAAAAAGAAGATCTCTACAAACAAAAAGAAGAAATTTTAATCTCTAGTAAAGATGAGATAAAAGCGATGTATGTTGAAAGGGATAAAAAGCTAAAATATTTCTTAAGCCTACTTGAACGCCCTTTAATAGAAGAAACAGAAACTGATAAAGTTGAGTCAGAAGCAATTGATGTAAAAACTAGCAAAGAAGAAACAAAAGATGATGATGAAATTGTTTGGTTAGATTTAAAAGAGTTTTTAGATAGCTTAGATTTAAAGAAAAAAGAGAGGCGTGAAATAAAAAAACTCATAGCAGAGAATGCTTACGAACATCATGATATAAAGATAAAAGCAGGAATGCTCTATGTAAACAGAAATATTGATATAGAAAGCTTAAACGAGGAGAACGAATGAGAAAGATAAATTTAGGAATACTCAGTGGCTTTAGCATAATACTAGCAGGAAGCCTTGCTGGGTGTAGTGGTGAACAACAACAAGAAGTTGCCCAAGGGGCTTTTGTCATCATAGAAGAAGTTGCTGGTGGTGGATATAAAATCCTTGAAGAACATCCTAGTAGCGAAACAAGAGTGGTTTTAAAACAGCTTGATGGAACAGAGAGAGTTCTAACAAAAGAAGAGATGGATGCTTTGGTAGCTGAAGAAGCAGCTAAAATAGATGCTGGAACTTCAAATTTAACAAACCAAAACGCCCAGATGGGAAGTGGCGGGATGAGCCTTGGAGAAGTTATCCTAGCAAGTGCTGCTGGAGCGATGATAGGAAGCTGGATAGGCGGAAAACTTTTTGACAACCAAGCCTATCAAAATAAAAGACAAACTGCATATAAAAGCCCATCAACTTACTCAAGAAGCGTTGATAGCTTTAAAAAACAAACTACTCAAACCCCTAAAAAATCAACAGGAAAAAGTGGATTTTTTAACTCTGGCTCTACAACTAATAAAAGCGTAGGAAGCTAAGATGCCAAATTTACAAAAAGTCACACCATTAAGCGATGAGTATTTAGAAAATATAGGCTTTAAGTGGCATACAGATGATGATAAGAGCCATTATTTAGCTGATGAAATTTTAGAAATTTCAGAAGATGAAGCGGAAGCTTACTATGAAGCAGTAAATGAGCTCTATGATATGTTTGTAGAAGCTGCACAGTACGTTATAGACAACAACCTTTTCCATGAAATCGGCATCCCTTTTAACTTAATAGAACTCGTTAAAGATAGCTGGGAAAACGATGTTCACTGGCATCTGTATGGGCGTTTTGACTTAGCAGGCGGAGTTGATGGCAAGCCTATAAAACTAATCGAGTTTAACGCTGATACTCCAACAGCTCTGTTTGAGACGGCTATCATCCAGTGGGCTTTACTAAAACAAAATGGTTTAGATGAAGAAGCTCAGTTTAACAACCTATATGAAGCTTTGGTTGAGAACTTCAAACGCCTTGTAACACTAAACGAAGATACTGATAAATTTGATGAGTATTATAACGGTTGGAAGATTTTATTTAGTTCAATAGCTGGAAGCGTGGAGGATGAAGTCACAACTAGAACTTTAGAGCATGCTGCAAAAGACGCTGGGTTTGAGACAGAGTTTGCTTTTGTAGATGAAGTTAGCTTTGATGATGAAGAAGGGATTTTTTACAATGATGAGAATTATGAGTTTTGGTTTAAACTCATCCCTTGGGAGCAAATCGCCATAGATGAAGGCGAACTTGCCCTAATCCTAAAAAACATTATCAAAAACCAAAAAGCGATAATTTTAAACCCTGCTTACACTCTACTTTTCCAAAGTAAGGGAATTTTAAAAATTCTTTGGGATCTGTATCCAAATCACCCGCTTTTACTAGAAAGCTCATTTGAGCCACTAAAGAATAAAAAGATGGTTAAAAAGCCGTTTTTAGGAAGAGAGGGGGCAAATGTTTCCATCATAGATGAGAGTGGAAAGGTTTTAGCTCAGGAAGATGGCGACTACGCTCATCAAAACTCTATTTATCAAGAATATTATGAGTTTAACAAAGACAAAAATGGCAACTCTTATCAAGCAGGAGTGTTTTTTGCATATGAAGGGTGTGCGTTAGGCTTTAGAAGAGGTGGTGAAATTTTAGGAAATTTTGCTAAGTTTGTAGCTCATCAGATAAAATAAAAAGGAGTAAATTTGAAAATAGTATGTTTAGATGCTCTTACTTTAGGAAGTGATGCGAATTTAGATATTTTTAAAAAATACGGCGAGTTTGTTAGCTATGAAACGACTTCGGCTGATAAAACTATAGAGAGACTAAAAGATGCTGATATCGTTATAACTAACAAAGTTTTGATAACAGAAGAAGTTATGGCTAACACTAACTTAAAGCTCATTTGTGTTAGTGCAACTGGGGTTAACAACATCGATCTTGAAGCTGCTAAAAAGCGTGGTATCCCAGTTAAAAACGTAGCAGGATATTCAACTAACAGCGTTGTTCAGCAAACGTTTGCAGGGCTATTTATGCTAACTAACAACATGAGTTACTATAGTGAGTATGTTAGTAGTGGCGAATGGGTAAAAAGTGATATTTTTACAAATTTAGACAAACCTATAATGGAGATAGCTGGTAAGAAATTTGGCATCATCGGACTTGGAACGATAGGCAAAAAAGTTGCAACTATTGCTGAAAATTTTGGCTGTGAAGTAAGCTACTACTCAACAAGTGGAAGAAATAGCTCAGATGAGTTTAAAAAGGTCAGCTTAGACACACTTTTAAAAGAGTGTGATATCATCTCAATCCACGCCCCACTTAATGAAAATACTAAAGACTTAATCGGCGAAAACGAACTAAACAGGATGAAAAATGGTGCGATTTTAATGAACTTTGGGCGGGGCGGAATAGTAAATGAAAAAGCCCTAGCAAAAGCAGTAGATGAGAAGAGCTTAAAGGCTGTTTTAGATGTGCTAGAAAATGAGCCGATGATAGAAAATCACCCACTTTTAAACGTCAAAAATAGACAAAATTTAATCATCACTCCACATATCGCTTGGGGAAGCATAGAAGCAAGAAAAACTCTAGTAGAAATGATAGCTAAAAATATAGAAGAGTTTTTAAATTAAATTTTAAAGTAGAGAAATTTTTTCTCTACTCGTTTTTAATCCTTACTTAATCTTTTTTATGATAAACTCACGTTTTATCATTAATTTTTATATATAAGAGGATTTTAAGAAAATGTTACTTAACTTCGCCCAAAAAAAGGCTGTTGCTTACGCTGAAACCAAAATGCAAAAAACTTTATCAAACAGCTTAAATATCGACATCATAGACACAGAAATCAAAAAAATACCAAACCCAAACAAAACCTATATGCTCTATGCTCATATCCCGTTTTGTCACGTCTTTTGTCCATACTGCTCATTTCATAAATACAAATATGACGAAAAGCTTTGCAAGGAGTATTTTGCAAATTTAAGGCAGGAAATGAGACAGATAAAAGAGGCTGGGTATGATTTTTCTAACATGTATGTTGGCGGGGGAACAACTCTTATAGATGAGCCTGAACTTTTAGAGACTCTAAAACTAGCAAAAGAGCTATTTAGTATAAAAGAAATTTCATGCGAAAGCGACCCAGAGCACATAAGTAACGAAAGCTTAGAGATGTTTAAAGGGTATATTGACAGGCTAAGTATCGGAGTTCAAAGCTTTGATGATGAAATTCTAAAAAAAGTTGGTAGATATAACAAATTTGGCTCACAACAAGAGCTGATAGAAAAACTCTCAAACGCTATAAAAATCTTACCAAATATCAGTATAGATTTGATTTTTAACTTCCCTTTTCAAACAAAAGAACAACTTTTAACAGATATAAGAATAGCACAAGAGTTAAAACCTCAACAAATCACTTTCTACCCACTTATGAAGTCCCCGCTTACAAGAGATGCGATTGCGAAGTCTTTGGGCGTTAGCGATGAAGATAGAGAGCTTGAGTTTTATAAAATCATAACAGAAGAGTTTAAGGACTGCACTCAAAACAACGCTTGGGCGTTTTCAAAAAACAGCTCAACAACTTTAGTTGATGAGTATGTCTGCTCAAACTCTGACTATGTAGGCATTGGAAGTGGTGCATTTAGCTTTTTAGATGGTAGGCTTATGATAAATGCTTTTAATCTAAAAGAGTATGAAGAAAAAATAAAAGCTGGCAAAAGCCCTGTTATAGGCACTTGTGACTTTGGAAGAAAAGAGACGCTTCAGTATGTTTTCCTAACAAAACTTTTTGATGGCGAGCTTGACATAGCTGGGTTTAACAGAGAAAATAGTGCAAATATTAAAAAAGATTTGAGAGTTGAACTACTACTTCTAAAACTTGTAAAAGCCATCTATGAAGAAAACGGCAAGATTAAACCAACTGAGTTTGGAAGTTATCTCTCTGTGGTTTTAATGAAAGAGTTCTACACTGGGATGGATAAAGTAAGAGCCGCTTTTAGAGACGATGCTAAAATCAAATCAACCAAAAAATTAAAAGTTATGGAGTATCAAGAAGGCGTTGGGATAAAAGAGTAAAACTTTCAGTCTAAAAAAGAAAAGGTGGTTTTACCCACCCCTTTTTTTAAAACCCTAAATCTTCTTTTATAAGAACTATCGTAGTTCTTCCCTCGTCATCGTGATTTATATAACTAAATTTATTTGAGATGTTTTCAGGTGTAAAATGTCTCTCTTTTTTATGAGTTGTAGCGACCTTGTTGCTACGCTCTGCATTTTTTGGAATGGCGATGTCCCAAAGTCTTTTTTTAGCAGCTTCAAAATCTTTAACTATCTTATTTTGTCCTACAAATAAAAGCACACTCTTTGGACCAAAAATTTGAGCGGCAACTCTATTTCCGCTACCATCCACATTTACAAGCTCTCCATCTTCTGTTATGGCGTTTGATCCAGTGATGTAAAGGTCGCTTATAAGTCCCATTCTACGGCGTTTTATGTTCTCATCTTTATCTATACCTTTTTCATACTGGTTATATAAAGTTATATTTTTTAAACTTGCCAAATACTCCAAAAGTCCGATTTGAGCGACTGTTGTAGAACCGCCTAATCCTATACTAAGACCATCTACTATCCTAGTTTTTGCATACTCAAGTGCTTCTTTAGCATTTTCTACGACAACTACGCTAAAACCGTTTTTCTCTAAGTTTTCTATACATTTTTGCATATTTTATTCCTGTTGTTAAATTTTTAAATTTAAGGGCTAAATTTAGCCCCTATTTCCACATAACAGTTTTATCAAAACTCATTCTAATTTTTTCTGGTGCTGCTTCATCACTTTTTCCAAGAGCGATTACTAAACAAGGTTTTATATCATCGCCCAAGCCTACAAATTTATCTAGTTTTTCTGAGTCAAAACCGCCTATTATACAGCTTTTTACATCTTTTTCATAAGCTATGTTTACTAAGTTTGCAACCGCTAAATAACACTGTAAACTAGCGTATTGAAAAAGCTCTTTTTTATTCATAGCGTCTGTTCTAGTAGCAACCCTCTCAAAAAACGCATCTGCGGTATCTGCTTGATTTTTATTATAAATCACCTCTTTTAAAAACTCGTCTTTACTTTGTAAATCAGTCCTTGCCATCACGACAACAGCGTGAGAGCAGTTTGAAACTTGACTTTGATTAAAACAAATTTCCCCAAGATTTTTTAAATCATCTTTTTTAGAAACAACTACAAATTTCCAAGGCTCAAGCCCAAGTGAGCTAGGACTTAGCATAGTGAGAGCTAAAATTTCATTTATAACCTCATCATCTATCTTTTCATCACTAAAATTTCTACATGAAAATCTATTTTTCATCAAATTTTCCATATTTTCTCCTTTTTTAAATTTAATATTATCATTTAGTCATTACTAATTCACGGTAGCAAACATGGCAATTCACACACTGCCGTCATTGCGAGGCGATGAAATCGCCGTGGCAATCCATTCTGTTAAATTTATAAAAGCCCGACCTTTTTACTCTCATCAAAGGCTGCTATTTGCTCTTTTTTAATCTCTTCTATAAAGTCACTTATTTTAAAGATATCATCTTCTCTAACTGCGACTTTTAAGGCTGTATTTTTAAACACAACTGCTATTTGAGCACCGCTTAAATCATACTCAGCAAGCTTTTCTGTGCTAAAACTCTCTTCAAAATTTGCATTTTCAGGGATGACTTTTTGCCATAAAATGACTCTTTCTTTATAATCTGGTCTTTTAAACTCTATTTTAAAGTCAAACCGCCTTGAAAACGCTTTATCAAGGCTTTCTAAAAAGTTCGTTGTAGCTATCAAGACCCCATCAAATTTCTCAAGCTGTTCTAGGAAAATGTTTTGCATCTGGTTGTGCATCTTCTCACTTCCACCAGTTGTTATCTCCATCCTACTTGATAGAAATTGATCCGCCTCATTTAGAAGTAAAACAGGCTCTATTTTAGTCTCTAATGAAATTTGCCTATAAGTATCAAAAATTTTCCTTACATTTTGCTCACTCTCTCCAACCCATTTTGAGAGGATTTTTGAGCAGTCAAAGCTTAAAACCTCTTTTTTAAGGCTTTTTGCAAGACTGTGAGCACTTAGAGTTTTACCAGTTCCTGGAGGTCCGTAAAATAGAAGCTTAGCATCAATGCTTTTTTTCTTCTTTATTCCCCAGCTGTTTAGTTTAGCGATGACATCTTTGTCAAGTTGCTTTAAAATGGCTTCCAAAATCTCTTTTATTTTAGGGTTTAAAACAACGTCTGTTATATCGGTTTTTGGCTCAATTAGTTCAAAAATTTCACTCTCTCTTACTATGCTTTCAAGTGCCATTTTTTTACTTTTTTTAGTTACTTTTTGTGGGTGAATTATCTCATAAAGCACATCTTCACATATAAAAAAACTCTTACTTATCCCACCAAGCGTGCCAAAAACTTCGTCATAGTCAATTAGCCCACTACTTATTAAATTTGAACCCTCCTCTAGCAAGGCTCTATTTTTTATCTTATCCATTTCATCAACGCTTATCATAGCAATTAGTGAGTTTATATCTCTTCTGCTCTCATACTCGCCTGAGTACTCCTCTTTTAAAAGAGCTAGAAAAATGATTTTTTCCTTTTCATTAAGAGCATGTTTTATGAAAAGTTTCTCAACTAAAATTTCAATCTTACTAATTTTTACTCTTTGTTCAATGATATTTTTTAAATCGGCTATTTTATTATCCATTTTACTATGGACTCTTTTTTGATAAAGTTCTATTAGCAAAAACTGGTCTTGTAGATACTCTAGATAGTCCTTATACTCGGTGATTTGGGGGAATTTATCCCTTACACTTCCCTCTTCTAAAATGGCTAAAAAATGCTCGCTTAGCTCAATTTCTGAGTGAAGAAGTGAAAGAAGTGAGCTTTTTTTCTCCTCTTTAAAAATGTTTATATTTTTAGTGATATAACCGTAATCTTGCAGGTTTTTAATGCTCTCAAGCTGATTTAAATACTCATATTCCTCAGAGCCAAACAGAGCTGTTAAAATCCCGTAAACGCTATTTATAGCTACACCTTCAAGGTAGTTTTTAGTTAAAAACTGGAGTATTAAAGCCTCATCTTCTGAAATTTCTAAAAGAGTGAAAATTTTGGTCTCTTTAGCATCATTTTCTATAAAATCTAACAAATATTTCAAATTTATCCTTTTTTTGATAAATTCTAACACATTTGTCTTAAAATTTGGATTTCTTCCGCCCAAATTTCAGGATTTATAGTTTCTAGGATAAGCGGAATTTCATCTATATTTTTATCCTGCATTATATTTCTAAACGCTTCAAGCCCGATAGTTCCCTCACCCAAACTATCATGCCTATCTTTTCTAACTCCAAGCTCGTTTTTTGAGTCGTTTAAGTGCATCCCACTTAGATACTCATAACCTATAAGCCTATCAAACTCGCTCATTGTTTTTTCATACGCTTCTTTTGTTCTTATGTCGTATCCGCCAGCAAAAAGATGGCATGTATCTATGCAAACCCCAATTCTATCTTTGTTAGTTGTGTTAGCGATTAAGTAACTTAAATGCTCTAGCTTATAACCTAAATTTGAGCCTTGCCCAGCTGTGTTTTCTATAACTAACTTAATGTTAGTTGTGTTAGCGATGATGTAGTTTATACTTTCGCTTATTAAAGAGAGACACTCTTCTTCGCTGATTTTTCTTAAGTGTGAACCAGGGTGGAAATTTATCATTTTAAGCCCTAGCAAATTTGCTCTTTCTATCTCATCTATAAATGAGTTTATGCTTTTTTCTCTATTTTCCGCTTCGGGATGTCCTAAATTTATAAGATATCCATTGTGTGGTAAAATATGCTCTTTTTTGATATTTGCTAGTTTTAAGTTTTCGTTAAATTCATCTATGTTTGTTTGCTCAAGTGGCTTTGCACTCCACTGGCGTTGGTTTTTAACAAACAGAGCAAAAGCATCTGCTCCGATTTCTTTAGCATTTAACGGTGCATTTTGCACACCTCCACTTGCACTAACGTGTGCTCCTATTCTTTTCAATTTAGTTCCTTTATAATTATCTTTATTTTTTCTTTGCTGTCATTATATCTCATAACATTGTTACAAACTTGATATGTTATGTTAGTTAGATTCTGATCAAACCCGCAAGGCGTTTTAACTAGGCTTTGGGCGTTAAAAATCGGCTTTTTCTTTAAAATATCACTAAAAAAGCCCCTATACTGAGCTCTTTTAAAAAACTCTTTGTTAAACTCTAGCTCATCTTTGCAAGCACCATTGTAACAAATTCTATCTTTTATACTAACCTCTAACAAACTAACACCACTACTGTAAATTTGAAGTTCAGTCCAGTTAGGTTTAAAACGAACAAATCCAGCATCACTTATCTTAAGAGAGGGACTTAACATAGTAAAATGAACTGCTTTTGGCGGTTCGATTTCTTTAGTTGAGCATCCAAAAAACAGAATTCCAACTAAAATAGGTAAAATTTTTCTTTTTATTTTCACTTTAAGCAACCTTTAAGCTTTTTTAAACTATAATTCTTTTTCACTTATATTTTTCGGTGGCCCCTTCGTCTAGCGGTTAGGACATCGCCCTTTCACGGCGGTAACACGAGTTCGAGTCTCGTAGGGGTCACCATCTCTTTTAAAAACTTCGATTTTAACCAATTAATTTTAATCTATCCTTAACAATCTATTTTAACTAAGTTTTAATTTTACTTTACATTCATAAATAGTTATTTTTTAAAGTGTAAGATTTGCAACATTTTTAAAAAAAGGAGAATATATGAAAAAAGTAGCATTAGCTAGTATAGTTTTGGCAAGTAGTCTTTTTGCTGGTGGATTTGTGAGTTCAAAGTCAAATGATGTGATGAGCATAGCTGAGATTAAAAATAGTGCTAGAGATGACCAGATGGTAACCTTTAGAGGCTATATCAAAAAACAACTTGACGATGATGAGTATATCGTAACAGACAAAAAAGGCAATGAAATAGAAGTAGAGATAGATGATGACAAATGGAACGGCTTAATAGCTGATGAAAGCACTTATCTTGAAATTTACGGCGAAGTTGACAGAGACTCAGCAAGAGACGTTGAAATAGACGCTAAAAGCGTTAAGGCTGTTAAATAGCCACTATAAGCCCTAAATTTAGGGCTTATTTTCTACTTTTAATTCACTTATCAAAATAGCACTTAGTATCAAAACAGCTCCTAAAATTTGAGCTAAACTCAAAAACTCTTTTCCTATAAAATACCCTATAAACCCAGCACTAACAGGCTCTAACGTTAGTATTAAAGATGTTTGTGATGGTGTTAAGTAAATTTGAGCCTTTGTTTGCACGAAAAAAGCAATTATCGTTGCAAAAAGAACGGTAAAAAGAAGTATATAGATAAATCTAACATCTAGCCAAATTTCAAATCCGCCAAGAATGTTCTGAGAGCTCTCGCTCGGACTTGCAAAAAATATGGCATAAAAAAGCGTTAAAAAACTAACTGTAAAAAACTGAGTTATTAAAAGTGCGTAAATGTTTGATTTGGTTATAAATCTGCCTGTGTAAACAACGTGAAGTGCGTAAGCAAAAGCCGATATTAAAGCCAAAGCCTCGCCAAACCCAAGGCTTAATCCTTTCGTCCCGCTTAGTAGAAAAAGCCCCGCTGTAGCGAGCACCGCACTAACTATAACTTTAAATTTTAGTTCAAATTTAAATATAAAAAATATTAAAAATGGAACTATCACAACGTTTAGCCCGATGATAAAAGCCACAGTTGAACTAAATGTAAAATTAAGAGCAGAAATTTGAAATATAAAGTCTAAAAACATAAAAACGCCTAAAATTAGTCCAAATTTAATAGAGTTTTTATCAAATTTAAGCCCAAATTTAAGGCTTACAAGCCACATCAAAACCCCAGCAAACAAAAACCTAAAAAACAAAAAACTTGGTACATTTATATACTCTAGCGTCATTTGGATAGGCAGAAACGTCCCACCCCAGCCAATGGCTATCAAAATAAGAGAGATTTTTGCAAGTAGTGTTTTTGACATATTTAGCCTTTTAAAAAGCTGTCATTATAGCAAATTTAGGTATAATTAACCCCTTTTACTCGAAATAAAGGATAAAAATGGAGCTTTTTTTACTAGCTTTTGGACTTTCTATGGATAGTGTGGCACTTTGTATAGCAAATGGTGCAAAATGTTTAAATTTAAAACTTTCAAATATAATCAAAATTTCTTTTATTTTTGCTTTTTTTCAAGGGTTGATGCCTGTTTTTGGCTATTTTTTAGGTGCCAGTTTCTACTCATATATAGCAAGCATTGATCATTTTATAGCGTTTTTTATACTCTCATTTTTGGGCATAAAGATGATAAAAGATGCTAAAAACTTAGAAGATGATGAGTGTGTTTCAAACTTAGGTTTAAAAGAGCTAGTTCTTGGAGCGATAGCCACAAGTATCGATGCTATGGCTGTTGGCGTTACTTTTGCTTTTGGTGGTTTTAGTGTTTTAAAAGCAATTTTTGTTATTTTCATAGTTTGCTTTTTACTTTGTGTGGTGGCTTGTTATTTAGGTAAAAAGATGGGCGAGAAGCTAAAAGATAAAGCCCTTATTTTAGGTGGTTTGGTTCTTATAGGTATAGGGGTGAAAATCCTTATAACACATCTGTTTTTACAAGGTTAGTTTATAAACTCCGTTTTTTATACGCTTCATCACTCCTTTTTTCCTAAGAAGTGCTAAAGTGTCTATGACAGTTGGTTTGCTTGAGTTTGTGGCTTTGCAAATTTCATCTATAGTTAGATTTATAAAGCCGTATTTATCGGGAGAGGTGGCTAGAAATTCTATGATTTCTACCTTTTTCTCCCCTAGAAGTTTTTTGTAAATTTGAAGTGAGTTTGTCAAATTTAATACTATAAATTATTTCGCTATATAAACAGGTACCCACGCCTGCTCAACCACAGTTTGAGAAGTGCTTCCAAAAAACAGAGTTGAAAAAATACTCTTGCTAAAGCTTCCCATCACATAAAGACTAAGCTCATTTGCCCTTCTATATGCGATTATTTCTTCAGAAACATTTCCGCTAAGGGTTACAAATTTAGCGTTTTCATTTTTCATTATCTCTTTTGCTTGTTCTAAAATAGTTTGAGATTTTTCTATATCTTTGTTTACATTTATTACGTGATACTCTAGCTCTTTTCCAAAAACTTTACTATCTTTTAAGAAATTTAGAGTTCTTACGGAGTTTTGCTCCCCGTCAAATGCAACAAGCAAAGATTTAACCTCTGAAAACTCCTTATTTATAAAGAAAAGTTTTGACTCACACTCTCTGCTTAGTGCTATGATATTGTCTTTTATTACATTGTTTTCTTCGTCAACGCCAACAACGATAGTGTGAGCGTTTTCATAGTTTATAAGAATTTCTATCAAGTCTCCACTTTGTAGCTGAGTGGTTGCATTAATGCCTTGCTCGTCTGCTAACTCTTTTGCTTTTTGAAGTAGCTCCTCGCCTTTTTCAATCTCATCTTTTGATGGTTTTACATCATCAAGTAAAACATCTTCATGGGTTACAACAAGCCCTCCTGTTGCCAAACCTAAGAAATTTGGCGAAAGAACTGCTGTTTTTACAACATAAAGAAAAGTCACATCTAAGTTTAAATTTTTTGCTATTAAAAAGCCATAGTCACAAACTGCTCTATTTAGTGGGGTTTCATCTATACAAATGACAACTTTTTTCATAATTAGCTCCTTTGGAAAGGTAAATTATATCCAATAATTCTAAATTTTACTATTTTATTCTTCGTCAGATCCAACAGCTTCAGCTTGGTAGTGAGCGATAAGCGGGTCTATAATCTCATCAAAAAGCCCAGCTTCCATAATCGCATCAAGTCTGTAAAGAGTCAAATTTATACGGTGGTCTGAAATTCTATTTTGCGGGTAGTTGTAAGTTCTAATTCTTCCACTTCTATCCCCAGTTCCAACTTGGTCTTTTCTCTCAGCTCTTTCTTTTTCCAAACGCTCATTTTCTTGCATCTCAAAAAGTCTTGCTTTTAGAACTTTCATCGCGGCGTCTTTGTTTTTGTGCTGAGATTTACCGTCTTGGTTGGTTACAACGATTCCAGTTGGTAAGTGAGTTATACGAACAGCTGAGTCGGTAGTGTTTACAGACTGTCCGCCGTGACCTGAACTTCTCATAACATCTATTTTGATTTCACTATCTTTTATCTCTATCTCGCTATCTTCCACTTCTGGCATGATAGCAACTGTGATAGCTGAAGTGTGAACTCTTCCTTGGCTCTCAGTTGCAGGAACTCTTTGAACTCTGTGAGTTCCGCCTTCAAATTTAAGCCTTGAGTAAGCACCTTTTCCTTTTATAAGTAAAATTACCTCTTTAAACCCCCCAGCAGCTCCCTCGCTAGTAGAAACTATCTCGGTTTTATAGCCTCTAAGTTCAGCGTATCTTATGTAAGCGTTAAAAAGATCTCCAGCAAAAAGGGCGGCTTCATCTCCGCCCGTTCCGGCACGAAGTTCTAAAAACACGTTTTTATCATCATTTGGATCTTTTGGGATAAGTAAGACTTTGATTTCATCTTGAAGAGCTGCTTTGTTTGCTTCTAGCTCTTTTAGCTCTTCTTTAGCAAGTTCTCCAAGCTCTGGGTCTTCAAGTAGAGCTTTGTTTTCTTCAATTTGCTCAAGAGTGCTTAGATACTGGGTAGATGCTCTGTAGATATCTTCTAAAGAGCTTTGCTCTTTAGCAAGTTCAGTCATCTGTGCTACATCGCTGATAACTTCTTCGGTAGTAAGTAGATGAGAAATTTCATTATACCTATCTACAAATGGTTTAAGTTTATCAGCTAGCATAAATTATTCAGCTTTGTCCATTGAGTTTACAAGTTTTGCTAAGCGGCTAACTTTTCTTGAAGCAGTCTCTTTTTTAAGCACGCCTTTGCTTACATAGCTATGGAAGCTTTTGTTTGCTATTTTTAGTGCATCTAGTGCTACTTCTTTTTCACCACTCTCTACAGCTTCTCTAACTGCTCTAGTGATGTTTTTAATTCTAGTTCTGTAAAATCTGTTTCTCTGTGTTCTTACAACACTCTGTCTTGCTCTTTTAGCAGCAGATTTATGGTTTGCCATTTTTTCACCTTTAAATTTAATATGATTAAGAGATGAATTATACAAAAAAATCTTTAATACAAGCTTAATTTAAGGCTTGATTAATAAGTAAGATAATTTGTAGTTTTATTTTGGTAAAATATAGCGAAATTTATAAATTTTAAAAGGGCTAATTTTATGAAATATTTTGGAACAGATGGAGTTAGAGGCAAGGCTGGCAGCGAACTAACAGCCGAACTTGCTATGAGAATCGCAATGGCGGCAGGAATTTACTTTAGAAAAAACTCACAAACAAATTTAATTTTAGTTGGAAAAGATACTAGAAGAAGTGGCTATATGATAGAAACAGCTATCGTTGCTGGGCTAACATCAATCGGCTACAATGTTCGTCAAATAGGACCTATGCCAACTCCTGCGATTGCGTTTTTAACAGAAGATATGAGATGTGATGCGGGCATCATGATAAGTGCTTCACATAATACCTACTACGATAATGGAATCAAATTTTTTGACAACCAAGGCTTTAAATTAGAAGCTGAAGAAGAGAAAAAAATAGAAGAAATTTTGCATAATGACGACCTTATAAATGCCGCTAGAAAAACTTGTATGGAGATAGGTGCGGCAAAAAGAGTTGATGATGTTATCGGAAGATACATAGTTCATATAAAAAACTCATTTCCAAAAGGTGAAAACCTAAGAAAATTAAGAGTTGTTTTAGACGTGGCAAACGGAGCAAGCTACAAAGTAGCACCAACTGTTTTTATGGAGCTTGGAGCTGAAGTTTTTGTGATAAACGATAAACCAAATGGACAAAACATTAACGAAAACTGCGGAGCTCTGTATCCACAAAATTTAGCTGAAGAGGTTAAAAAACTTAGAGCTGATGTTGGGTTTGGGTTTGATGGGGACGCTGATAGAGTTGTAGTTGTTGATGAAAATGGAAAAGTTATAGATGGAGACGCCCTTCTAGGAATCCTAGCAACCTATCTAAAAAAGAAAAAAATGCTCTCATCTGATAAAGTTGTAGCAACTGTTATGAGCAACCAAGGGCTTGATGAGATGCTAAAAGAAAGCGGTATTTCACTTCTAAGAAGTAACGTTGGGGATAAATACGTGCTTGAAATGATGAGAGAAAAAGGCTCAAATTTTGGCGGAGAGCAAAGTGGGCACATCATCTTTAGCGACTATGCAAAAACAGGAGATGGTATAACTAGTGCTCTACAATTTAGTGCTTGTATGTTAAGCGAAGGAAAAAGTGCAAGTGAACTAAGTAAAAAGTTCAAACCTTATCCACAAATTTTAAGAAATTTAAAGATAAAAGAGAAAAAAGATTTATCAAGCATCGAAGGCTTAAAAGAGTTAGAATCAAGCCTAAACAAAGAAGGCATTAGAACTCTTTTTAGATACTCTGGAACTGAAAAACTTATAAGACTTCTACTTGAGGGAAAAAACCTAAACTTAGTCAATCAAAGAATGGATGAAGTAGAAGAGTTCTTTAGTAAAGCTTTAAATGCATAAAAAAGTCTGGTTTTGGGTGATTTTTATAGCTGTTTTTCTGATAGATCAGGCTATAAAACAGGTTTTTTTAAACGGCTTTAGGTGGGATGGGGAGTTTTTCTCACTCATCTTAACATATAATGACGGAGTTGCTTTTTCGATGCTTACATTTTTGGGAAAACACTTAAAAATGCTTCAAATTTTAATCTTAGGTGGGCTTTTTGCTTATCTTTTATATGAAAAAGAGCTTTTAAATAGGCACTTCATCCCTTTTGCTCTGCTTTTTGGCGGAGGGTGTTCAAATTTGCTTGATAGATTTCTGCACGGTGGGGTGGTGGATTATGTCTTTTGGCATAAGTGGTTTGAGTTTGCTGTGTTTAACTTCGCTGATGTGATGATAAATTTAGCAGTTTTTATTATGATAGTTGAGATGATTTATGACTATAAAACAAAGGAGAAGAGATGAAAAATATCTATGTTGCGTATGCGTTACTGTTTTTTGGGGCTATTGTAGGTGGTGGACTTCATAGGTTTTATGTTGGAGATATGAAACTTGGTGCCGCTCAAATCGCACTTTTTTGGGTTGGTAAGCTAACTGCTGGGTTTTTACTAGGTAAAGTTTTGCTTTTTGCATGGTCTATTTGGTGGCTTATTGACTTAGTTATCACTATAGATATGGTTGAGTCGGCAAACGAAAATGCTTTAAATAAAGCTTAAGTGTTACTAATTGTTATATAAATT
>JAAYPR010000051.1 GCA_012519705.1 Campylobacteraceae bacterium | reverse complement strand
AGTGTAATGTTAAAAGACTAAATATTTATAAAAAAGCAGTAAGATTATCGTTTGGATAAGCTCTTTGTTAGCTTTTTGTGAAACGGAAATGAAATTATATGCAAGGGTTGCTTAAAGTATGCTTAAAATATAAAAATTTTACTGAAATTCTATAAATTTGTTAAATCCATCAAACTTTTCTCCATAAATTAGGCTTCCTAGGCTGATGTTTTCATTGATAAAAATATCTCTTGTATCTGAATCATACAGGAAGTTTACCTTAAAATACTCGCCTTTATCTACTAAAAGACCACTATTAATTAGTGCTTCTCTAATTAAAGCGTCATAAATAAAGAGACTTAGATAGCTTTTTTCAAATTTTATCTTTCCTTTTGCGTCTATGAAGTGTAGAGCGTATTGTAAATTTGGGCTATTTTTTAAACTTAAGTCTGCATTTAGGCTCAGGTCTCTACCTTCCTTATCTTCAAAGAAAAGATTTGCTACTGTTATTTTACTAATTTTATTCGTTGATAAATTTAAAAGCTTAAATTTATCATCTATTTTTAAAAGCTCTTTGTGAAAACTACTATTTTTACTAACTATTTCTATCTCATAGCTTAAATTTAGTGGGTTTATAAATTTATTTTTAGGTTTTAGACTCATCCCGTTCATTGCTGATAGAATTTTTATACCACATCTATCATCACTAATTAAGCTTTGAAATTTAAGGTTTTTTGCAGAAAGACTATAGGTTTTATCAAGCTTAGCACTTAAATTTAGCTCTCTTGCCTTAACTTTAATGTCTGATAACTCAGAAAACCTACCTATACTTTCTGGTTTTAAAAGAGATATTTCTAGCTCTAAGTCTTCTAAGCTAAGTCCCAAATTTGAACTATACGTAAAAATCATAGCTTTTCCAACACTCACACTATACTTAGAAACAAGTCTATCTTTAAAACTTAGCTCCATTTTAAAATCATCTAATTTAAAGGTTCCATTTTTGCTTTTTTGCTCAACTGAAGCTATTTTTATCTCAGTGTTTTTTAAAACTCCATCTTCTATTTTTAGTGTAGCATCTGCGAATTTAGAGTCTCTAAAAAACTTTTTCAGCTCCCCATCTAGAATTTCAACAGTAGAATTAACATCAAATTTAGTTAAAAAGCTAAAAACAGAGTTTGGAAAAGTAGAATTAATCTCAAAAACGCTATCTTTATAGTTAATTTTACTCGCAATATTAATTTTAAAGAACTCTTTCGTGTGTTCGTGATGTAGGATTTCTAAATTTGAATCTAAAGTTTTCTTATAAGAATCAATAATAATATTTGAAAAGTAGTAAGTACTAGAAGTATAAAAAATAGCAAAAATAAATAGAGCTATCAAAGGTTGAAAAATCACTCTCCTCATTACAAAGCTCTTTTAATGGTATAAAAAACTAAATCTCTTCTCATAACTAAATCTTTTTATTTTTAAATTGTAGTTAAAAAAAGAGAAAAAGTAAAGATTTTGCATAGCCTTGCTATGCAAAATTATACAAAATCACCATCAAAACGATGATTAAAAGTAGTGCTAAAACTCTAGTCACTACTCTATCACTTTTAAAATTTCATCTAAACTTCGTCTATTTTTAGACTTTTGCTCATTTACTCTATATCCAAATGGCATAATAACAGCAACTCTTTTATCGCTTTTATCCACGCCTAAGATTTCTTGCACCTCATTTTCATCATCCCAGCCCTCAATCGGACAACTATCTATCCCTAAAGTTGCTGCCATACTCATCATATTTTGAACAGCTAGAAAGGTTTGAGCTTTTGACCATGCAAAAATTTCTAAATCACTAGTTCCAACGTTACTTTTTATAAAATTCTCAACCTTAGCAACATAAGCGGCGTGTTGTTCACTCGTTTTATCAACTCTTCTTGAAATTTCATCTTGGATATACTCGCTTCCTGGCTTTAAATCTTTAATCCTAGCAAACACAACAACCAAATGTGAACAACTCGTTAGCTGAACTTGGTTCCAGCAAGCCTTTCTAAGTTTTGCTTTTAACTCTTTATTTTTTATAAGCCAAAACTCCCAGTGCTGAAGTCCAAGTGATGAAGGTGAAAGTCTTGCTGCTTCCATAATCTCTAAAAAATCACTATCGCTAATTTTTTTGTTCTCATCAAAAATTTTACAAGCATGTCTAAAGCTCAAAGTCTCTTTAAATGTCATATTTTCTCCTTTTGTTAAATTTACTAGATTATAAACATGTTTTATAACTTTTAAGTAACCACTCTAAATTTAAATATTAGATTTCCAAGCCAAACTCGCCTTTTGGCTTTGCTTCGCCAATAATAGCTGTCATCTCATACCCAGCATTTTTTAAATTTTGTAGTGCTTTTAAAGCGTCTTTTTCATCAACTGCAATTAAGAGTCCACCACTAGTTTGTGGGTCGCAGAGCAAAATATCAGGCTCCTTGTTTGTAAATTTCTTTATAAACTCTAAGTTTTTATACGCCCCAGCTGGTAAAAGCCCAAATTCGGCTGATTTTATAGCACTTTGCAAAATAGGAACTTTGCTAGTATCAAATTTAAGTGTGATTTTATCATTTAACATCTCACTTGCATGCCCTAAAAGCCCAAAACCCGTTACATCAGTACAAGCTGTAACTCTAATATCTTTTAGAGCATCAAGAGCATAGTAATTTAACATCTTCATATAAAAAGCCGCTTCTTTTACTTCATCTAAATTTAAAAAATCACCCTTTATAGCAGTGCTTAAAACCCCCATACCAAGCGGTTTTGTAAGAAGTAAAATATCTCCAACCCTAGCTGTGTTGTTACTCCAAAACTTCTTTGGATGAACTGTGCCTATAACGCTTAAGCCATAATACATCTCAGGCGTTTCGATGCTGTGTCCACCAACTAGCTTGCCACCACACTCAACTACTTTACTTTTACCACCATGTAAAATTTCAGCCAAAATATTTTCGCTAAAGTGACAACTGTCAAATCCGACTATATTTAAAGCAGTAAGCACTTGCCCACCCATAGCAAAAACATCACTTAGTGAGTTTGCCGCTGCGATTTCACCATAAACAAAAGGGTCATTTACAACAGGCGTGATAAAATCAAGTGTCTGAACTAAAGCTAACTCATCGCTTATCTTATAAACACTGGCATCTTCGTTGCTATCAACGCTTGAGAGTAAAAACTTGCTTTTTTCTACTAAGCCTTCAAGACTTCTGTCAAGACCACCCGGGTCAATCTTGGCTGCTCAGCCAGCGGCTTTTACATATTTGGTTAGTTGAAAATCTCTCATAATTTTATAGCTTCGTTATTTGTTAAAAGTTCCATAACCTCATAAGCATTCGTCATATCGCCAATGCTTAATTTATCAACCAGCTTATAACTCTCCAAACAACTTCCGCATGTGTAAATTTTAACACCAGCGTTTTCTAAGTTTTTTAAAGCTTGATAGCTAACGTGAGCTCTGTTTGTAGTCATTAAAACAGCGTTGTTTACACAGATTACTGCAACTGGCTTTTCAGGTAGGTTCATTACCGCACCTAAGAATTTACTTAGCAAGTCTCTTCCTATCGGACCACTTCCTGCTTGGTCATCGTTTAAATAAATAACTTTTTTCTTTTTTACTTCTGGGGTTAAAACTACTTCGCAAGTATAGCCTTCAGTTGACGTGTTGCTTAACTCTTTTGTTTTTACAGTTTTTATGATAGTTTCGTCTTTGTTTTCACTTATTTCATACTCAAAATTGTTTGTAGTTAGAAATCTTTTAATGTTCTCTCTTGGGGGAATTTCGTTTACAACCACCTCTAAAACATCGCCGATTTTCATACTTTCAATGGCGTTTTTAGTTTTAATTAGTGGCTCTGGACAAGCTAAGTTTTTGCAATCTATTTTCATAATGTTTCCTTTTAAATTTATCTCTTTGAACCTCAAAGCTTAGGAAACATTATATCAAATTTAAGTTAATTATTTTTTTAAAAACAGCTCTTTAAAACGTCTGTTTGAAAACTCTTCTATCTCTCTTTCAAGTTGTTTGTAGGTTTCCATTAGCTCATAGGCTTTTGGTTTTAGCTCAGTTCCTGCACTTTTACCACCACCTGGTTTGGTTTCAAACAAAGAATCATCAAAATTTTTTTCTAAAATTTTAAGGTGATTCCAGCATTTTTTATAGTTCATATCTAAAACTTCACTTGCCGCTTTTATGCTTCCAGTTTGAGATATAACGTCTAAAACCTCGGTTTTACCTTTACCAAATAGAAGTTCGCCTTCGCTATTTTCTATCCAAATTTTAGTTTTTAAAGTAAACTGCTTGCCTTTCTTCTCTTTAAAGCATCCAAGTTTACAGTACTTAACATCAATTTTGTGATTTTTAAGAGTTGCTCTTATGGTCGGGAAACCAAACTCACTCTCTAGTTTTCTAGCATCGTGGCAGTTTATGCGGTTTCTCTCATCTAAAAAAGGCTTCATAGCTTCATAAGCCGCCACACTTGAAGCTGCCTCTTCCTGCATAAATTTACCAAACTGTCCTAAATCACAATCTTTTATCTTAACACCCATCTCAGTAGCTGTGTTTCCAACCTGCATCGAGCCAACACCCAAGCTCTCAGCTACTTTAAAAGCGTTTGCACATGTAAGACGTGACTCTTCTGTGTATTTTTTAATCTCTTCTTTTACCATTTTGCTCTTCTTTTGTATTATAAATTAACTATGTTGTCTATTTTATTTTTAACTATCTTATGCGTTTTTCACCGCTATAGACATTCATACTGCTACCCCTTGCAAAGCCACAAAGAGTAAGATTGTATTTTATTGCTATCTCTACGCCAAGATAAGTCGGTGCTGTTCTAGAAACTAAAACTGGAACGCCATGCACTACAGCTTTAGCAACCATCTCAGAACTTAGTCTTCCACTTACCATTAAAAACGAACTCTCTAAATTTCCACCATTCATCAAAGCTTTTCCTAAAACTTTATCTATAGTGTTATGCTGAGCGATATCTTCGCCTATATAAAACTCATCATCATCAATGAATAGTTTAGCCGTATGAACACAGCCAGTTTGTTCGTATAAATCACACTCTGTATAAAAAGTAGCCATTTTAGAAAGAATTAAACTACTTCCAAACCTAACATCACTTTTTATAAATTTATCTAAATTTGGGTCGATATTTGCGGTTTTACTACTTCCACAACCACTTATGATAATGCCTTCAGTGTTTAGCTTTTCAATGCTAGCAAGATTTGTATTTTGTGATTTTACTTTGACAGATATCTCAAATTCATTTTTTGATTCAAGTGAAATTTCATCTATATCAGAAAATTTAGAAACTATATCTTCACTTATAAGATATCCAATAATTAAGGGTTTAATATCAGTAGGAGTTGCCATCATGATGGCAACTCTCTGTTCATTAACATAGATAGTTAAAACTATCTCCTTTACAAGCGTATCAATAACTAAGTTTTTTTCATAATTTTTTATCTTAGTTATCTCTATTTTCGAGATAGCTTCCATCTACTTATTTACCGTCTATCGGGTATCTTTTTAAAGGTTTTAAATTGTCGTAATCTTTTTCAAATACAGATCTTTCAATTTTACCTTTGCTAAGAAGTTCTTGATACCAGTAGTGGTGTAAAATATAAACTTCTTCTTCTTCTTTGTAGCCGTTGATAATAGCGTGAATCGCACCTTTGATACAGAACACCGCCATATAAACGTGAACTAGTAAAAACACCGCAACAGCCGCACCCAAGATGTTGTGAATGATAGCTGAAAGTCTTAAGAACTCAATTTGACTCATTCCTAAAACCGCACCGTTTGCACCTGGAATTGTGCCATCTAAGAAATACATCGCAGCACCAGTTACTATCATAAAGAACCCGCCAGCTGTACAAACCCAGAACCACGCTTTTTGACCTAGGTTGAACTTACCTGCTGGGATTGGGCGTTTTTTCTTTGATAAATATCCACCAAGTATTAGTGCCCATCTTCCATCATAAACTGCTGGAAGCATTCCAAGTACCCATTTAAAGAACATATATGGTAAAACAATAGCAAATGCTATAGTTGCAATGCCGTGTAGGTTTTTACAAAGTGTTACAAACCCACCGCCACCAAATTCTTCACCAAACATCATAATAAGCCCTGTTGGGATTAAAATAACCCATGCAACAGCAGCTATAGCGTGTGTAAGTCTTTCTAGCTTATTAAAAGCATAAACTTTTCCATGATCGTGTGAAAAAGTTTTTGGACCAACTATTAAATAGTGACCAACAAATGCTATTAAAACTGCAATAATCGCAAACAGTGCTAAGTTTGCAAAAAACCCACTACTTTGTAACTCGACAAACAGTCTAGCAAAAGGAGAATCGTTGTAAACTAAGATGTTTTCAACCCTACCAGTACCCCAAATGTTGCTGTTATACTGACTTTCATTTATAAAGTCTTGATTGTAATTGTGAGCAAAAAGTCCAACCACAGAACTTAAAAAAAGTAAAATTTTCCTCATTTTTATATCCTTTTAAAAAATTTCAATCTGCTATTATAGCATATCAGACTGAAATTTACTTTTGTTTAAAAAATATTTCTACCACTTTTTTCCAGGGTAGTCATCTAAAGTACCAAGCGAACCTGTGTTGTAGCCTCTCAATGCAACTCTGTCATTGTAGATTTTATCAACAGCTTTTGAATCTCCAACTATTAGTGCTTTTGTAGAACACATCGCAGCACATAGTGGAACTTTTCCTTCTGCTATCCTGTTTTGGCCATATTTTTTAAACTCTTCTTCTGTGTGTGTCTGGCTTGGACCACCTGCACACATAGTACATTTATCCATTACGCCTTTTGGCATAAAGTTTCCACCACCTGCTCTTGGGAATTGTGGTGCTCCAAATGGACACGCATATAAGCAGTATCCACAAGCTATACATGTATCTTTATCATGTAGAACAATTCCATCATCTCTTACATAGAAGCAGTTTACTGGACAAACTTGTGCACAAGGTGCATCTGTACAATGCATACAAGCAATTGAAACTGAAAACTCCTCACCTGGCTTACCTTCGTTAAAAGTATAAACTTTTCTTCTTCTAACATCTAATGGTAGATGGTGACCGCTATCACATGCAATCGTGCAACCATTACAGTCAATACATCTATCATAGTCGCATAAAAATTTCATTCTTACATTTTCTGACATAACGGCCTCCTATTAAGCTTTTTCTATGCGGCATAAACCGCCTTTTGTTTCAGGTATTTGAGTAACGATATCATACCCGTAGTTTGTTACTGTGTTTGCACTCTCACCAATTGCATAAGGTCTAGTTCCCTCTGGATATCTATCTGATAAATCCACACCTTGCATTACTCCTGTAAAGTGGAATGGAAGGTGGATAGAAACCTCATTTACTGCGTAAGTATATCTTGCCTTTACCTTAATCTTTGTTCCTTCAGGTGAGTGTATCCACATCATATCACCATTTCCTATGCCATATTGTTCTGCTAGTTTTGGATGTATATCACAGAACATTTCAGGAGTTAGTCTAGCTAAATAGTGGCTTGCTCTATTTTCTAGTCCAGCACCGTTCATGTTTACAAGTCTAGCTGTAATCATGTTAATAGGGAACTCTTTGCTATAGTTCTTCTCAAGCTGAACGCTTCTATACTTAGTATCAACTCTAAAGTGATCTGCCTTATCCTCAAAGCTTGGATATTTCTCAGCTAAGTCATGGCGACGTGAGTGAAGTGGCTCTCTATGAAGTGGAATTTGATCCACAAAGTTCCACGCTCTACCTCTTGCTCTAGCGTTTCCGTAAGGTGCGATACCTTTTTCCATACATTTTTCTACAATGATATTACTCATATCTGTAGACCAGCTTCCGCCCATTTTAGCTTTTTCTTCCTCTGTTAGAGTGATTCCTAAAACTTCTTCAATGTTTGCTTTAGTGATTTGCGGATATCCACCATCGATTGCTGAACCTTTTGGTGCAAAGCCATCACTTGCTAGCTGACTAACACCGTTGTGTTCTAAACCAAAGTTATTTCTAAAGCCCATACCGCCTTCTGCAACTGGTTTACTAATATCGTATAGGTTTGGACTACCAGGGTGAGTTGGTGTCCAGCATGGCCACGGAAGTCCGTAATACTCGCCTGCACACTCATCAAAGCCCATTAGGGTTTTCTTATCAAATTTAGCCCAGTTAAGAGTGTGTTTTTTAATTCTCTCTGGTAAAATTCCTGTATAGCCGATGCTCTTTAACCCGCTTGCTATCTCTCTTGTAGCATCTTCTGGCCATTCAAAGTTGCCTTTTCCATCGCCTAATGCTCTTGTATACTCATCATAAAAGCCAATTCTCTTTGCGAGCTCAAATAAGAAGTATTGATCTGGCTTACTCTCATACATAGAATCGATTACTTTAAATCTCCACTGAGCACTCCTATTTGTTGCAACAGTAGTACCTGAGTTCTCATACTGAGTTGATGCTGGTAAAATAAACACGTTATCAGTTTTATTTGTTATAATCGCCGCTTCGTTTACAAACGGGTCTGTTATAACTAATAACTCTAACGCATCAAGTCCTTCTTGAACTTTTACTTGTTGAGCAGTTGAAGTGATACCGTTACCCATAACAACTAGAGCTTTTAAAGGAACTCCAGCGTTATGAATTTTATCATTTCCATCTCTGCCATTTAGTGAGCCTGCCCACCATCTAGCAAGTGTAAAACCAGTTTTATGCATCATATCTTTACTAACAAATCTTGACACTAACCACTCATAATCAACTTTCCAAACATTTGCGTAGTGTTTCCAGCTACCTTCGTTTAGTGCATAATATCCTGGTAAGTTCTCACTTAGACAGCTCATATCACTTGCACCTTGAACGTTATCATGTCCTCTTAGAATGTTACATCCAGCACCATTTTTACCGATGTTTCCTAAAGTTAGTTGTAAAATAGGCCCAATTCTTGTATTTGACGTTCCAATAGTGTGCTGAGTTAAACCCATAGCCCAAACAAGCATGCCAGGTCTATTTTTAGCATAAACCTCAGTGATTTCTTTTAAAGTTTCAGCTTTTACACTTGTAACATCCTCAACTACTTCTGGTGTCCACTTAGCAGCTTCTTCTCTGATGCTTTCCATATCATAAACACGGCCTTCAATGAACTCTTTATCTTCCCAGCCATTTTTAAAGATTAAGTGCATCATTCCGTACATGAACGCGATATCCGTTCCTGGACGAATTTGTGCGAAATAATCTGACTTAGCAGCTGTATGAGTAAATCTTGGATCAACTGTTATCATGATCGCACCATTTTCTCTAGCTTTTAAGAAATGCCCAAAACCAACTGGGTGGTTTACTGCTGGGTTTGCACCGATTATTAATATAGACTTAGAAAAAGCAAAGTCATTTAGAGAGTTTGTCATAGCGCCATAACCCCATGTATTCGCCACACCGGCGACTGTTGCACTATGTCAAATTCTAGCTTGGTGATCTATGTTGTTCGTTCCATAAAAAGCTGCAAACTTACGCATATAGTAAGCCTGCTCGTTTGATACTTTAGCGGAGCCTATAAACATAGCTTGCTCTGGGTTTTCTTCTCTATATTTTTTTAGTTGCTCACCTATTCTATCAAGCGCTTCAGTGTAAGTAATTCTCTTCCACTTTCCACCCTCTTTTACCATTGGGTATTTTAAACGAACTGATGATTTAGCCATATCAGCCATATCAGCACCCTTACAGCAGTGTCCGCCTAAACTAAATGGATGCTCTTCAGCAACCTCTTGTCTTACCCAAACACCGTTGTCAACTTCCGCTATAATTCCACAACCAACTGAACAGGCTGTACAAACAGTTCTCACTAGCTTTGACCCTGGATATGGGTTGCTAAGTTCCCCGCTTGTAGCTTCTCTTGTAACAGGTGCTGCACTTAGCATAGAACCACCTGTTACCGCACCCGATAAAGCTGCCATTTTTAAAAACGATCTACGACCCATTTTTGGCATGCTTTTTTTCATATCAACTTGCGACATCTTAACTCCTTCCTCTCTTAATTACTTCTTTAACTGATTACTCAGCATCTTTATAGTATGTTTTCCAAGTTTGTGTTTCTTGGTACAAAATTTCTGCTTTTTTACCGCTGTTAGACTTTAGGTCTTTCTTTGGCTCAGCTGCATTCAAAGCAGTCGATGCTACTGCTACCCCTGCTGCTGCCATCGCTCCCTGTTTCAGAAAGTTTCTTCTTTTCGAATCCATCTCTACTCCCTCTACTTCTTTTTTGCTTATTAAGCTCTCTCCT
Organism: Campylobacteraceae bacterium; assembly: GCA_012519705.1. GTDB lineage: Bacteria > Campylobacterota > Campylobacteria > Campylobacterales > Campylobacteraceae > Campylobacter_B. The sequence goes on along the minus strand of JAAYPR010000051.1, from coordinate 57,591 downwards.
AGCCCTTTCAGACCTTGAAAGGCCACCATACACCTGAATATTTTTAGAATCCACTGGTTTTGACACTCCGTAATAGGCTCTTTCAAACTCCATGAAGCTTCTAAGAATAATAGCAATCTCTTTGTAAACATCGCTACTATCATGTGTGTAAACGTTTGCTATAAACTCATCAACATATGGGTTTATAAACTCTGTGAAAATCTCAGTACAAAGTGTTTCATCATCTATGAACTGACTCATAAGAGTAAATAAAAATCCGAAATTATCCTCGTTTTCCACATACTTAGAATCATCTTTTCTAAGTTTTGTCTTAGAAAGAAGTTTTTTTACCTTTGCGTGTGCCTCGCCACTCTCATACCCCTCACTATAGTAGCTTATAGTAACTCTAACTGGAGTTGGCGGAGCGTGAAAAATATCATCATACTCCTCTATAAGTTTTGAAGTGTCAAATTTATCTACAACATGTTCAAGTGCATCTTTGCTTAACTCATCAAGCGGTGAAGTTGCCATCACAGACATAGTCTCTTTTACTCCGCTAAACCTCTCATCGCTATAGCTAAAAACAAAAAGCCTTGATAGCAGTGAGTAGTAGAGCTGTCTAGCATCTTTTACACTTTCTTTGTTGATCATAAAGTTTAACCTTTCTATATAATAAGAGATATTTTCAAGTTGAAATTTACACAAATTTCTCTTTTAATTTGATAAAAAATAAAACTAGTTTTTAATTTTTATATTATATTAAATATGCTTTTTTTGAATATTTTTTTTTTATTTTTTCTTTGATTGTTTAATATCACGGTTCTAAGGGATTAATAACTATTCTTTAAGATTTAAACTTAATTTTTTATATTAATATTTATATCTTATATTTAGTTAAAAAATAGGAAAATTTTATAAAATTTAAATTTGAAACTTAAGCCGAATTTTGACTAAATTTTTGAAATTTTACAAATTTAAGTATAAATTTAATTCAAAATCCATGCGGTTATATATAAAATTCTTTGAATTTAAGAATTCTTTTATATTTTTTGATGCACTAGAAAATTTTAGCGTAAATTTACGCTCTATCGTCATTGCGAGAAGTCGTAAGACTTCGTGGCAATCTAGATATTAAACTAAAATTTGATTAAGAACCAAACTTTTAAAAACTAAATTTTACTAAAATTAACTTTTAAATTTTTAGAACTAGATTGCCACGCCGGACTTCGTCCGTCTCGCAATGACACTTAGAAAGTAGTTACCTCATCGCTTCGTTGCTCACAATAGCGGCATATCATATACCTACTACACGCTTTATAAATTTAGTTTCTTCTTCTATACTCTTCGTATCCAAGTTCTATTTTATTTATCACTTTTTCATTTTCATCAACTAAAACTAAATCAGGTAGTTTTACCCCGTTAAAGGTAGTGTTTTTAACTATAGTGTAGTGAATTTGATCTTCAAATATCACTCTATCGCCCACTTTTAAAGGCTTGTCAAATTTATACTCCGCGTCTCCGCTTTCAAGCCCTATAATGTCTCCTGCTAAGCAGGTATTTCCACCAAGTCTGTAGCTATATGCCCCATTTTCACTCTCACCTCTCACAGCTGGGCGGTAAGGCATAAGAACGGTATCTGGCATATGAGCCTCTGCTGAAGTGTCTAAAATGGCAATTTTTTTCTCATTTTCCACGATGTCAAGAACCGTTGTTTCTAAGTGCCCAGTCTCCCAGCCAACTGCCTCGCCAGGTTCCAAATAAACTTCTACGCCGTATTTTTCTCTAAAGTTTTTGATTAACTTTATCAAAAGCTCTATATTGTAGCCTTTTCTTGTGATGTGGTGTCCACCGCCGAAATTTACCCATTTCATCTTTGGGATAAACTCGCCAAAATGTGCCTCAAATTTCTCTAAAACCTTAGCCAAACTCTCGCTACTCTCTTCACAAAGTGCGTGAAAATGAAGTCCTGAAATCCCATCAATCAAATCTGATCTAAAGTTTGCTTTTGTTATACCAAGCCTGCTATATCTACCGCATGGATTATACGCATCAACTGGGGAAAATGAGCTTTCCGGATTTACTCTAAGCCCACACTCTACGCCTTTTTTAAGAGCTTTTTCTCTAAATTTTTCCCATTGGTTGAAGCTATTAAAAACAACATGGTGTGAAATTTCCAAAACCTCATCAAAATCCTCGTCTTTAAAAGCTGGTGAGTAGGTGTGAATTTCGCCATTTTTTATAAACTCTTTTGCAAATTTAGCCTCGTGCAAACCGCTACAAGTCGCACCATCAAGGTATCTATCAACATAGGGCATCCCAAGGCTAAAAGCAAAGCCCTTTAATGCACAAAGCACCTTCGCACCACTTCTCTCGCCTACTTCTTTTAAAATACTCAAATTTGCCAAAAGCTTTGGAAGTTCGCAAACATAAGCTGGGGTTTTTATCTCACTCATTTCTATCCTTTTAATAAATTTTTAACATTATATATAAGTTTAGCAACTTTTGTTACAATATTTTGAAATTTATTTAAAAAAGGAAATTTATGGTAAAGATAGAGTTTTTAGGACCTATTGGAAAGCCTGATTTAGAAGTTAGGGCGTCAAATTTACAAGAGATAAAAGAGCTGCTAAATCAAGATGAAAGCCTTAAAGAGTGGCTTGAAATTTGTGCTGTTGCACTAAATGACACGATAATTAGCGATTTAAACGTGGCTTTAAAAAGTGGAGATAGAGTCTCGCTTCTACCGCCGGTTTGTGGGGGTTAATGATGGGAACTTGTAACACAAAATGCGAAATTTCTAAAATGGAAATTCACAAAGGCGGACTAAATACAGCTGAAATTTACGCAAGATGGCACGATGAGATAAAAGATAAAAACCTTGGTGCTTTTATAGTTTTTTCAGGCATTATTAGAGATGATGACAGCGTTACTGGGCTTAGTTTTGACATCCACGAACCGATGTTAAAAGCGTGGTTTGATGAGTGGGTAAAAAGGGCTGGGGCGGAGGGTGCAAAGGTTTTGATGGCTCACTCGGTTGGCGATGTGTTTGTGGGCGAGAGCTCCTATCTAGCCGCAGTTGTCTCAAAGCAAAGAAAAGTGGCACTTAGGCTTATAAATGAGTATGTTGAGGACTTTAAGGCAAATGCTCCGATTTGGAAATATGACTTAAAAGATGGTAAGAGAATTTACGCTAAGGAAAGGTCGGCTCTTATAGAGGGTGCTGGGCTTTTAAAGGATGATAAATGAAATTTATGCCTTACGCTGAAACTTTGGAAATTCTAAAAAAACACACTATCAAGTGGGATAGAGTAGAAAAAGTAACTCTGACAAATGCTCTAAATCGCTACCTTGCCGAGGACATCGTGGCAAAAGAAAACTACCCTGAGTTTGAAACATCGTCGATGGATGGGTATGCTGTGAAATTTGGCAAAGATGAGTATAAAATTCTAGGCGACACACCTGCTGGGACTTTGAATGAAATCAAGCTAAAAGATGATGAGTGTATCAAAACCTTTACAGGCTCACTTATGGCTCAAAATAGCGATACTTTAGTGCCGATAGAAAACGTGGAAGTCGTGGGTGACAAGATAAAAATCACAAAACCAGTCAAAAAGGGTCACGCTATAAGAGCGGTTGGCGAGAGCTATAAAAAAGGCGAGATTTTGCTAAAAAAAGGCACTAAAATCAGCTACTCTGAAATCGCTCTTTTAGCCGAGCTTGGCGAGTTTCATGTAAGCGTTTTTGTAAAGCCAAAGGTGGCGATTTTAGCAACTGGAAGCGAGATAAAAGACCTTGGCGAACCGCTAGAAAACGCCGCTCAAATTAGAAGTTCGAACCACGTCGCACTTGCAGCGATGGTGGAACTTATGGGATGCGAGCCGATAATCCTGCCGATTGCTAAAGATAAGCCTGAAGTTGTGGAAAGCTCTATCTTAAACGCTTTGAAATTTTGTGACATTTTACTAACAACAGGTGGTGTAAGCGTAGGGGATTATGACTTCGTAAAAGACGCGTTAAGCAAAAACTTAGAAATCATCATCAACAGAGCCGCCATCAAACCAGGTCGCCATATAAGAGTGGCAAAAGCGGATGAGAAATATATCTTCGCTCTTCCTGGGTTTCCATACTCTGCTATGGTGATGTGCGTTTTATACGTAAGAGTGCTACTAAAAAGCTTTTTTAATATCACGGATGAGTATAGCTTCAAAGCAGTTTTAGATGAAGACTATGATAAAAAGTCGCCGTTTTTAGAGTTTGCCGCGTGTAACGTAAGAGTTGATGAAAACGGGGTTTTAAAGGTAAATTTGCAAGGCAAAAAAGAAGGCTCAAGTGCGATAGTCAATAACCTTAACAACCAAGCTGGGCTTTTGGTAGTTCCTCTTGAACTTGATGGGTATAAAAAAGGCGATGTTGTAGAAATTTTAAAGATGGTGTAAATTTTAAGTGAAGTTTTTAAGAGTTTTTGAGTTAGCTCTGATTTTTATCATCGCCCCATTACTTTTGGCATTTAAAGTAATTCCGGATAACTATATGTTTATCTTACTTTGGGGCGGTGCAATTTATGCCCTTTTTCATCTAGCTAGAGTTAAATACAAGCTGTTTGTTAAATTTAATCTAGATGGGCTTAAATTTATAGTTAAAAGGTTTATCTTTTTTGCTGTTTTGCTAACTCTTTTTACTCTTGTTTTTTCGCGTGAAACTTTATTTATGCTTCCAAAAACCCACTTTAAAATTTGGGTTTTGGTGATGATTTTATACCCCTTGTTTTCAGCATTTTTTCAAGAGATTTTGTTTCGTGCTTTTTTTACCCTGCGTTATAAATTTCTTTTTAAAAATGAGCTTAGTTTTGTGCTGATAAACGCTCTGATTTTCGGTGCTGTTCACTTGCTATATGGAAATTTTATCGCTGTGATTTTTAGCTTTTTTGGTGGGCTAATGTTTATGAAAACCTACCTTAAAAGTGGCTCAGTGGTGCTTTCCACGATAGAACACGCCCTATATGGAAATTTTATATTTACAATAGGGCTTGGTAGGTATTTTTATAATGGATAGTTTTGATATTTCTTATCTAAAAAGGCTTATAAACTCGCTTCTCACAGCAAGAAAACAGCCCTCACGATTGCTGTTCGAAGCGATTTATACAGATATTTTTTAAAAATAATTTTTTCACTTTTTATTTAGCAACTAATATTTCGTACTATTCATCAAATTTTCATAGTGAGCATACAAGGAGCTAAAGCTTCCCCTATAGTCATCTCTCCACGGCTTTTTCGCACCGCAGAAATGTAGTATCACAGTTCTTTTTATAACCTCTCTCATCGTCCATTCGTTGTCAAATTTCAAGCGGTAAAGATGAAAATATCTAGCGTCATAATTATAAAGCTTCTCATCTATGCTCTTAATATCGTTTGAAAAAAGAGCGTTTAGCACGTCTTGATCTGGAAGTATAAGTTTACCCCCATTTTCCTCTACAAATTTAAAAATTTCAGCTGAGTTTATTCTCTGTCTTGCTAGGTTTAAATTTATAAGCAACACTCCTGAGTTGTAGTAATTTGTCAAATCATACTCATGAAATCTAATCTGATTTAACACCTTAGTTGGCATAGTTTCGTGATACGCCCCAACAAAAAGATAACCATCAATATCTATCTCATACAGACTTTTAAGGCTATTTATTATCAAAGTATCCGGGTCGATATAGAGAATTTTTTCCATATCATTTGGCAAAAACTCATGGCAAATCAAACGGTAATACATCTCTTTTGTGTAGTGCATAGTTGTGGCGGCGTTACTAAAGCTCTCATCACTAACTTTAATGGAAACAAACTCCTGTCCATGATGGCGAACAAAAGCCTCAATGTCTGCTAACTCATCATCTTTTATGGAAGAGTGCATCAGATAAATAGTTAAGCTCTCACCAGCATTGTTTAAAAACATCGATTTCATCGCAACTTTAAAGGGGTGAATATAGTTAGAATCCAAAGTAAATAAAATGTTCATAGCTCTCTCCAATATCATAGAAATAGATTTAATTTTTTGATATTTTACTACTTATTGATAAATTTTATTTAAATTCTAAAAGATAAAATTTGCTGGGATTTTAAGGTGATTTATTGTTAAAAAAACAGTTTCTTTTATAGTGAAAATGAAGAGAGTTAGTTTGTTAAATTAAGTTTTTTAAAGCAGCTTTTGCACTTGCAAATGCAAAGTGGATATTATACCCGCCAAGCATTCCACTTACATCTAGCACTTCGCCGATGAAGTATAAATTTGGCTGCATAGTGCTCATGCAGTTGCTATCTATAAACTCAGTTTTTACACCGCCTTTTGTTATCTCAGCTCTTGAGTAACCAAAATTTCCAGCTGGTGCGAAGTCGTAGTTTTGTAGTTTTTTTATAATTTCAAACTCATCTTTACTAAATTTATAAATCTGCTTATCTTCTAAATTTTGTGAGTTTAGAAACGCTTTTATGAAGCTTTTTGGAAGTGAAAGTTCGGAGGCAAGTTGTTTTTTAGACTGTTTTATTTTTTCAAGATTAAAGTTTGGTAAAAAGTTTAGACTCATCCTTCCTTTTTCCCAAAACAAACTTGCGTTAAATATAAGCGGCCCGCTAATTCCTTTATGAGTAAAAAGTAGGTCGCCATCTAAGCTTCTCTCCCCAGCTTTTAGGCTAGCATTTAGGCTAACTCCGCTTAACTCCTTAAACCAAAACTCCTCTTTTTGAACTGTAAAACCCGTTAAAGCTGGGTTTAGAGTGGTAACTTCGTGACCAAATTTAGCTCCGATTTTATACCCTATATCACTAACGCCTAAACTTGGGCAACTTAGCCCGCCAGTTGCCACGACTAAGTTCTCAGCTTTAAATTTGCCTTTTGAAGTTATGATTTCAAATTTATCGCCAGACTTTGAAACGTCTAAAACTTCGGTGTTTAGATAGGCATTTTTTACTTTTCTAGCTAGGTGATTTAACACATCTTTTGAGTTTGTTTTGCAAAAATATTGGTGATTTTTTATTTTATGAAATTTAAGGGGGCTAAAAAACTCTAAAACTTCTTTGTAGTTTAAATTTGATAAAATTTCAAAGACGAATTTAGAATCCCCAAGATAGTTGTCAGTAGAGATTCTAGCGTTTGTGATATTGCATTTTCCACCGCCACTTGCGATGATTTTTTTACCAAGGGAGCTGTTTTGCTCTAGGATAGTCGCGTCTTTTAAATTAGCAGCTAAAAACAGCCCACTTGCACCACCACCTAAAATGATGGTTTTAAACTCACTCATTCTTTAGTAGCGTTATTTTCTGTTTTTTCTTTTAGCTCTTCTTGTTTAGCTGTTTTTTCTTGAGCCTGCTGTTCTCTTTCAATCTGTTGTTGAGCCTGATTGATAGCTGCTACTAGGTTATTTAGCATTTGACAACCTGTCTCGTTTCCTAATTGGCAAGATTTATTATATAAATTCAGAGCCAGCTCTATATTTTGCTCTAACCCAGCGCCATTTTGAGCTAAAAAGCCTAAATTTAGACAAGCAAAGCTTTCATTGTTTGCACAGGCTAAATCATAAAGCTGGATAGCTAAAGTTAGGTTTTGATCAACCGCTATGCCGTTTTGAAGGAAAAATGCTAAGTTGTTGCATGATGTAAAATTTCCAGCATTGCAAGCTATAGTGTAAAGCTCAGCCGCTACAGCTTCATTTTTCTCAACGCCTAAACCGTTTTGATAGTAAGCTGCTAAATTATTGCACGCTACCAGGTCTCCATTTTCACAAGCTTTTTTAAATGCAGCACCAGCTTTTGTAAAATTCTGATCTGCTCCAACTCCTGCTTGATAAAACGTGCCTACTTTATTACAAGCAAAAGTATTGTTGTTCTCACAAGAAATTTCGTAGTATTTTAACGCACTCACAGTGTTATTATCTTCTGTTTCATAGATAAAGCCAAGATTATTACAAGCAAGAATTAGTCCGTTTTCGCACCCTTTTTGATAATACTCTTTTGATTTTTCTAAGTCAACTTTTCCATTTGCACCGATTTGATAAACATAACCTAGGTGATTACAAGCAAGCGAGTTTTTAAGTTCACACGCTTTTTCAAAATATTTCATAGATTGGTTCATATCTTGATTTAAATAAAACTCTCCAAGCTCATAGCAAAACCCATCTTGCCCAGCCATGCATCTAAATTTTCTATCTAGTACTCCATCAGAATCTACACTTATGTAGATTAAAGAGACGAACATTAATAAAACTAAGGCAAACAAAACTAGAATTATCTTTCTCAAAGTGATCCTTTGTATTAAATTTCAACATAAATTTAGTATTCTATTAAAAATTTGCTTAAATTTGCTATAATCTTTAAAAAATTTAAAATGAAAGAGTGTTATGTTTGTAATAGATAGAGCTATTAGGATATTGATTGGGATAGCGATTTTAATAGTTTTTGGACTTATTTATCCAACTTGGTGGTGTTTTTTAGGGCTTTTTCCGCTGATAACAGGAGTTAGTGGAATTTATCCTATTCGTGAAGTTTTAATCCTACTAGGATACAGAGAAAATCCAAATGCTAAAAAAGATAAAAACTCTAAAAAAACAAAAGCCACAGAAGAAAAAGTAGAAAAAGCTAGAAAACCAGCAAAAACCAAAAAAGCAGAAAAGCCACAAAAAGATAAAAAATTCACTCTTTTTGCCAAAAAGCCTAAAAAAGATATCCTATCACAAAGTCCAGTTTTTAACGACTAAGCCTACATACTATCGTAGGCTTCTTGCATATCAGCTCTAGCTTTTTTATACCACTCTGGGTCACTTAAGTCACAAAGCTCTAAACACTTCATCTTAACTTCTCCGCCTCTTAACTCAAGGTTTTTAACATCAAGATGATGAAGTGTGTCTTTTAAGACAATTGGTTGAACTTTTAAGTTTAACTTCTCAGCTAACACCTTCGCCCCGCCGTGAAAACGAAGTATTTTATCACTTCTTCCCCTAGTTCCTTCAGGAAAGATGGCTATGACTCTACCCTCTTCTAGTCTATTTTTACTCTCTTTGACTAAACTTACGATTGAGCGAGGGTTTTGTCTATCTATCTCTATCATCTTTGGAAGTGATAAAATCCTACCAAAAAACCTCATATCCCCTATCTCTTTTTTCGCAACCCAAGCTAAGTTTTTTGGACAAAACTCTTCTAAAATGATGATGTCTAACATGCTTTTATGATTTATCATTATCATATCAGCTTGTGGGTCGAACTCACCGATTTTAGTGAGTTTATAGCCAATTAGCGGTCTTTGAATCCTAGCCCAAATTTTACGAATGGCATAGTTTTTTTTAGGCACTATACTCATCACAACTACCACGATAGCGATGCTAAAAAAGCACCACAACATATAAAAAAACCCTTTTATTTTTGCTAAAATTTTACCCATACTACACCCCTAAACCAGCCCTTATCTCACTCTCACTCAAAATATCCTTATCAAATTTTATAACCAAAGTCTCATTTTTTTTGTAACTCTCAACAAAGCCTTTTCTACTCTCTAGCTCTCTTAATTTTTCTAAGTCTATCTCTACATTTTCTAGATAAATATTTCTAAACCTTGCTGGGTCACTTAGTCCAAGTAGTAAAAACATCCAAATCAAACAAACTATTACTATCATCATAGCAAGCTCGTGAACTCCAAGTTTTTCCATCATCATCCCAGCAAAAAGCCCACCTAAAAATGAGCCAAAATATCCAGCCGCGTTAAACACGCCTAAAACCGCACCTTTTTGGTCTGATTTAGCAAATTTAGAAGCAACGCTTTGCATGATAGGCTCATGCATATTAAAGCCGATAAAAAATAGCATAATTCCTACGATAAACAGCCACACTGAGCCAAATAGAGCAAAACTTACATAAGCCAGCCCAAAAAAGCCGATTCCCACTAAAAGCATCTCTTTTGAAAGCCCTTTTTTCTCGCCCACAAATCCAGCAAATCCCATAGACACAAAGCCAAAAACCATAGCTACACTATATACTATCCAAAGTTTTTCTTCAGCAAAACCAAGCTCTTTTACCAAAACTATCGGGATTAAAAAGAAAGTCATTGTTAAAAGTAACTTCTGTAAGAAATTTGTTAAGTTCATTAAGTTTAGGTCTTTATTTACTAAAATTTCCTTTAGAGGTACTTTTTCTTGCATAGATTTTATCTCTACCTCTTTTGGAACTGCGGTATAGAGTAAAACTATACAAAGCAAAGTCACCAAAGCACTTAGATGAAACAGTACTCCAAGCCCATATTTAGCACTTAAAAGCGGGCTTAAAACCATAGAAAGCCCAAAGCTTGCACCTATCATCATGCCCATTATCGCCATCGCTTTGCCTCTACTCTCTTCTTTTGTAAAGTCACTTATCATGGCAATTGCCACAGAACCAACCGCCCCACTTCCTTGCAAAAATCTACCAAAAATCATCCAGTAGATATTGTCCGTAAACCCGCAAATCAAAGAGCCGATTATAAAGATAACAAGCCCTACGGTCATCATATTTTTACGTCCGATTTTATCAGAGAGCAGTCCAAAAGGCACTTGGAAAATCATCTGCATTAACGCGTAAATCCCAATGGCAATCCCAGCCAAAGTTACAGTTGAGCCCTCCATAGTGCTGGCATAAAGTCCAAAAACCGGAAGTATGATAAAAAGTCCAAAAAACCTGCTAGCAACAACAAATGATAGTGATAAAATAGTTTTTAACATCTAATTTCCTTAATAAAAAATCAAATAGTAACACATTTAAGATAATAAATTTAAAATTTTAGATAGAATTTAGCTTTTTAAAACAGAAATAAGGTAAAAAATGAAAATTCTCCTAGCAACCGGAAACAAAGATAAAGTTAAAGAAATCAAAGAGTTTTTAAATGAGTTTGAAATTTACGCTTTAGATGAAGTGATAAAGCCTTTTGAGATAGTAGAAAACGGAAGCAGTTTTAAAGAAAACGCCCTTATAAAAGCAGAGGCGGTTTTTAACGCCTTAAGTGAAAAACAAAAAAATGAGTTTGTAACTTTAAGTGATGATAGTGGAATTTCACTTCCCATCTTAGATAACGCTCCTGGAATCCACTCGGCCCGCTATAGCGGCGAAAATGCAACTGATAAAACAAATAGAGCAAAGCTAATTTCTGAGCTAAATAGGCTAAATTTATCAAGCACCCCAGCATTTTATACCGCATGTATCGCCATAGCAAGTAAATTTGGAAGCTACACAACTCATGGTTTTATGTATGGAAATGCCATAAATGAAGAGCGTGGAAATAACGGCTTTGGCTATGACTTTATGTTTATCCCAAACGGACTTGATAAAACCATCGGTGAACTTGACGCTAAGACAAAGTTAGAAATTTCACATAGAAGCAGAGGTTTAGAACTAGCAAAATATCCACTTAGAGTTTTAGAGAAAAAGTTTAAACTAGACTAAATTTAAGAAAATAAAGGTAAAATGACAAGATATCTAACAATTACAGGAATGATATGGATTTTGAGTTTATAAAAGAATTTACTCCTATGTATGTGGAAGCTGGAATTTTAACTCTAAAACTAGCGTTTTGGGGGATATTTCTCTCGCTTATCATAGGTTTTATCATCGCTTGGGCGAAGCTTTTTAAGATAGGGTTTTTAAGGAAAATTTTTGATGCTTATATTGAGCTTTCAAGAAACACTCCACTTTTAATTCAGCTTTTCTTCCTCTACTACGGACTTCCAAAAGTTGGCATTACCATGAGTGGATACCAGTGTGCTATCGTAGGACTTGCCTTTTTAGGCGGAAGTTATATGGCTGAGAGCTTTAGACTTGGTTTTGAAGCGGTTAAAAAGCAACAAATCGAAGCAGGTCTAAGCATAGGACTATCTAAAAATCAAGTGATTTTATATATTGTTTTACCACAAGCTTTAAGAGTCTCTTTTGCCTCAATTAGTGCAAATATAATTTTCCTTATAAAAGAGACATCCATGGTTAGCATTATAGCGGTGGCGGACTTAGTTTATGCAGCAAAAGATATCATCGGACTTTACTATATGACAAATGAAGCGTTATTTATGCTCTTTGTTGCCTACCTCATCATCATCTTACCAATCTCTTTGGGGCTAACATTTGTAGAAAAAAGGCTAAATCATGTTTGATATTTTGCTAAATGAGACAAATTTTATCCGCCTTATGGGTGGGCTTTGGGTGACGATAAAAATTTCACTCATTTCTATAGCTATCTCTATTTTAGGAGGTCTTGTTTTAGGTGTTTTGATGACATCTAAAAATAAACTCATCTACTTTTTTCTAAAAGCTTGCCTTGAGATAATCCGCGTTATGCCACAACTTGTTTGGCTTTTTATCGTTTATTTTGGTGTGAGTACAACTTTTGGCGTAGATATTTCAGCCATAAATGCCTCTATCATAGTTTTTAGCGTTTGGGGCGTGTTTGAGATGATGGACTTAGTTAGAGCTGCTGTTGTTAGCATACCTAAGCACCAGTTTGAAAGTGCACAGAGTATCGGACTAAAAAAAGCTCAAATTTATATCTATGTCATCATCCCGCTTGCAACTCGCCGCCTTGTGCCAGCGTCTATAAACCTGCTTAGTAGGATGATTAAAACAACCTCTATCGCTGTTTTAATCGGCGTTGTGGAAGTTGTGAAAGTCGGACAGCAAATCATAGAACTAAATTTACTTACAAATAGCTACGCACCTTTGATAGTGTATGGGTTTATCTTTTTCCTATATTTTGCGATTTGCTATCCTGTATCAAAACTATCAAAAATTTTAGAAAATAGGTGGAACTAATGGAAATTTTAAAGCTAATTGATATTAATAAATACTACGGCGAAACTCACGCCTTGAAAAATCTAAATTTTAGCGTTACAAAAGGCGAAGTTGTGGTAATTTTAGGACCATCTGGGTGTGGAAAAAGCACAACTTTGCGTTGTATAAATGGGCTAGAGCAAATTCAAAGTGGCGAGATGGAAATTTTAGGTGAAAAAATCGATAAAGATTTCACCAACTGGCGTAAAATCAGACAAGAAGTTGGGATGGTTTTTCAAAGTTATGAGCTGTTTGACCATTTAAACGTTATGCAAAACGTAACTTTAGGGCCTATTAAAGTTCAAAAAAAGTCTAAAGATGAAGCGATAAAAACTGCAAGATATTGGCTTGAAAAAGTAGGTCTTAGTGATAAAGAAAACGCCTACCCAAAAGAGCTAAGTGGCGGGCAAAAGCAAAGAATTGCCATCGTAAGAAGCCTTTGTATGAACCCTGAAATCATGCTATTTGACGAAGTTACAGCCGCACTTGACCCTGAAATAGTTCGCGAAGTTTTAGACGTTATGCTAAATTTGGCTAGTGAGGGCAGAACCATGCTTATCGTAACGCATGAAATGGGCTTTGCAAGGGCGATAGCTGATAGGATAATCTTTATGGATAAAGGCGAAATAGTTGAAATCACTGAGCCTGAGACTTTCTTTACAAATCCACAAACCGACAGAGCAAAAAAGTTTTTAAATATGTTTGAGTTTAAGAAGTAGGCTTATTTCTCACTATAGAGCAGATAAATTTATGTATGCCAAAACAACCAAGTCTGTTAAAGTCATAGTTTTAATATTTTTTGCGTAGCAAAAACATAAAAACCTGTGCGAAGCACAGCAACTTTGTGCGTCGGTCAGGGGTGGGGGTTGTTAAGGGGGCGGGGGCTGACCCTCGCAACTCTGAAGCCCCTGCCCCCTTAAAAAAACAGTAAAATTAACTTTAATAAATTTAGTAAATTTTGTATTTTTAAAAATTTTATCTCTGGATTTAATAAACAAAAACCATTAAATTTAACTAAAAATTTATTCAAATGGATTACTTCGTCGCTTCGCTCCTCGCAATGACGATGTCGGTAGATATGTTGTTGTGAGAAATTTGAAAACCAAATTTCTTAAAATTCACTCCAGAATTTCAAAAACTAGATTGCCCCGATTTTCCGCTTCGCTTCAAATCTCGCAACGACTGGTAGTGTGAATTGCTACGCCCTTTCGCTTTCTTAGAATGATGATGTGTAAAAAATCAATAAATTTTCTAAAGCTATTTTTTAAAAATTTATTTTAAAATGCTATACTTTCACTCTAAATGTTGTTATTAAACCAATTAATAAGGAGAAAACATGAGAAAATTCGTTAAACTTTTTTTAAGTTTAGTTCTACTTGGCACTGCTTTAAATGCTGCTACTTTAAGCGAGATAAAAGAGCGTGGCTTTGTTAAAATAGGCGTTTTTGGAGATAAGCCTCCATTTGGATATATCGATGAAAACGGCAAAAATCAAGGCTATGATGTTTACTTTGCAAAAAGAATAGCAAAAGAACTTTTTGGCGATGAAAACAAGGTTGAGTATGTTTTAGTTGAAGCAGCTAACAGGGTTGACTTTTTAAGAGCTGACAAACTTGACATCATCTTAGCAAACTTTACTCAAACAAAAGAGAGAGAAAAAGTTGTTGACTTTGCACTTCCGTATATGAAAGTAAGCATTGGCGTTGCTAGTAAAGATGGTGCTGTAAAAAGCGTTGATGATTTAAAGGGCAAAACTTTAATCGTTGGAAAAGGCACAACTTCTGATATCTACTTCACAAAAAACCACAGAGATATTAAGATGACTAAATTTGACCAACACAGCGAGGCTTTTGCGGCTACAGTTGATGGCAGAGGTGATGCGATAGCTCACGATAACACTTTCCTTTTTGCATGGGTTAAAAATCATCCTGAGTTTAAAGTTGGGATTGAGACTTTAGGCGACAGCGATGTTATCGCCCCAGCTGTTAAAAAAGGAAATAAAGAACTACTTGAGTGGATAAACGCTCTAATCGTTAAACTTGGAGATGAGCAGTTCTTCCACAAAGCTTATGACGCAACAATCAAACCTGTTTTTGGTGATGATATAGACCCAGAAAGCGTTGTGGTTGAGGGTGGAAAACTTTAACTTATAAACTAACCCCTAAATTTAGGGGTTAATTCTTTTTTACTTCTATATTTACTATTTTTCTTTTACTTATTTCTAAAAATCTAAATTATAAAATTTAATACATATTTTAAGCTAAATTTTATTTTATCATAACTACTTGTCAACAACCATTCTGTATAATTAAAATATGTTTTTAAAGGAGGAAATATGAAAACAGTAAGAAAAATTATAAAATTAGTTGCCACAGCGGCTCTGTTTATAGGCGTTAGTGCAAATGCTCTAACGGAAGGAAAGGACTACGTTAAGCTAGAAAGAGTTATCCCAAATGCCAAGAACACAGTTATTAAAGTATTTAGCTATGACTGTATATTTTGCTATAAATTTGATCAAGCAGTAACAATCCCTGTTATGTCAAAGCTTCCAGATATGAAATTTATCCCTTACCATATAGCCACAAAAGGCATTTATGGAGCTTATGGAAGCCAAGTTTTAGCAGTAGCTATAGCTGAAGATGAAAAAAATGGCGTGGACTTGCTTTCAAATAACTCAACTTTTAAAAAGGCTAAATTTGCATTATATGGGGCATATCACGACAAAGGTGAGAGATGGGGAGCTGATGCGAAAGTTCAAGCCAACGTTGATGCTTTCTTAAAAACAGCATTAGACGCTATGAGTATGAGTAAAGCTGAGTTTGAAGAAAAACTAAAAGATGAAAAAGTTAAAGAGATTCTTTCTACTTGGGGGATGGATACAGCTGGCGATGCTTATATGGTAGGTAAAGTTCAAGGTGTTCCAGCGTTTGTTGTAGATGGAAAATACCTAATCCAAACAAACTCTATAACTGGCATAGACTCTATGGTTAACACAATCAAAGAGCTTAGAAAGCTAGATTAAAAGCTATAAATTTAAATTTACAACCTATAGCTCAAATTTTACCCACTAAAACTAGGAGGTTAAATCCTAGTTTTAGCTACTAATTACTCAGTTTTATACTATTATTTTAACTTTTTATATTATTTTACTATTTTAAAACTAATTTAAGTTTATTGTGACGACTTCGTAAGAACAGCTCAATATAATTATGTCAAATCTTTACTAGGAGGACACATGAAATTATTTAAAAGTGTTGTAAAATCAGTTGCCGTTGCGGCTCTATTTATAGGTGTTAGTGCAAATGCTCTAACAGAGGGAAAAGAGTATGTTAAGCTAGAAAGAGTTGTCCCAAATGCTGAAAACACAGTTATAAAAGCATTTAGTTATGACTGTCCATTCTGCTATAAATTTGACCAAGCAGTAACAGTTCCTGTTATGGCTAAACTTCCAGATATGAAATTTGTTCCATTTCACCTAACTTCAAAAGGTGTATATGGCGTTCATGGAAGTCAAGTTTTAGCAGTAGCTATCGCTGAAGATGAGAAAAACGGTATAGACAACCTACTTTCAGAAGACTCAGCTTTCAAAAAAGCTAAATTTGCTCTTTACATTGCATACCATGACAAAGGCGAGAGATGGGGAGCTGATGCAAGCAACCAAGCAAACGTTGATGCTTTCTTAAAAACAGCATTAGACGCTATTGGTATGAGCAAAGCTGACTATGAAGCTAAAATTAACGATGCAAGAGTTGGGGAAATTTTAGCTACTTGGGGTATGGATAACTCAGGTGATGCTTATATGATAGGCAAAGTTCAAGGAGTTCCAGCATTTGTTGTAGATGGAAAATACCTAATCAAAACAAACGCTATTAAAGGCATTGATGCTATGGTTGATATGATCCAAGAACTAAGAAAATTGGATTAATTTCTAAACAGGCAAAAAAAAGGGGTTTGTAAAATATGAAATTATGGCAAGATTTAAAAAGTTCGCCAATTGAAACTATAGCTAGATGGCAAAACAAAAGACCGTTATGGATAATAATGGCAGTAGTTATGCTATCACTAATTATTCTAGCACATAGTTTCTTTCAAAACTATCTATATATGCTACCGTGCGAACAGTGTGTGTATATTAGATACTCAATGTTTTTAATGGTAATCGGCGGTGTTATTGCAGCGATTAACCCAAAAGAAATAGTTGCAAAACTTATAGGGTATTTTTTAGCGATTTATGGTGCAGTTATTGGGATACTATTTAGTGTAAAACTACACGGTATTCACAAAGCTGTTCACAGCGATGATCCATTTGCTATGATGGGTATGCAAGGATGTTCAACAGATCCACACTTTTACTTCTTAGGCATAGAAGTTATGCTTGCTGATAAATGGCCTGATTGGTTTAAACCAACAGGGGATTGTGGATATGACGCTCCAGTTGTTCCAACAGGAGTAGAGTTAAATGGCATCCAAACGTTCTTTACAGATCTGTATAGCAATGGCTGGTATCTAATACCAAAGTTCCAATTTATGGATATGTCAATTTGTACGCTTTTAGCGTATGTAGTTGCACTAGTTTGTCTGGTTGCGATGTTAGTTAGCTGGATAATTTCGACAGCTAATGACGTAATGTCAGACTGAGTATTCTCCACAAAAAACTGTTAAACAAAAATTTTCTCTAGGGAGTAAACTTACTCCCTAGTCCTGCTTTAGAGTATTTTTAGCCTATAGTTTATCTTTTTAACTTCATCAATTTAAATATACACTATATACTTTTCCTTTGATTAACCACCTGATAGTTTGTTTTAAAAAAATTTTATACCAATAGCTTCTATAATTATCTCTTTAAAAGAAAAATTTGTTAAAGCACCCTAAATTTCTCATATATATAACCTCGTTCTCACTTTAAAATTTATAATTTAAATTTATTTATTATAACTTTTTATTTATTTTTTCTTTTATTTTCAATTTAATATATATTTAATAAATTTGTGAGAACTTCGTAAGAACTCTTTTATATAATCTCTCCAAGCTAAAAAGCAGCAAAGTCTCCATAAAGAGAGCTACGATAAATTACTTCGTAGTTGTTTTTGGCTTAAGGTATTTAGTTAATTTTACCATAAGGAGAAAAAATGAAGAAGATTTTAAGTTCAGCAGTTGTTGCTGGTTTGTTGCTAACTGTAGGTGCTACTTCAGCTCTAGCGATTGGTGGAGCAAGTGGTCCAAGAACTGACTACGCTGTTCAAGGTGTAATCGGTGAAGTTGTTATGAACCCATATGATATAGCTCCATTAACAGCTGTTATCAAAAATGGTGGATATAGCATAAAAGACGCGACTGTTAGAATCGTGCCAAAAGAAGGTGGCCAAGAGATTAAATACGATGTTGCAAACGGCGAACTTGGCACACATGGTGGTATTCCAGTATTTGGCTTATATCCTGACTATGTAAACAAAGTAGAAGTTAGCTATACAAAAACATACAAAGGTGTTGAAGAAAAAGTTAACGAAACTTATACTCTTTATGCACCACCAGTTTATGGACCAACATCAGGTCACGCTTCACAAAAAGGCGTGTTCTTTGACAAAATCGAAGTTGTAAAAGTTGATGATGACTTCAAAGACAGACTTTACTTTGTAAACAACTTCCAAAACAAAACTGGAAAAGGTACAAAAGTTGTATGGAACAACCCAATGGGTGGTGCGTTAGAGTGGAACTATGACCCACAAATCTTCATCGTGGATACAACAGGTGAGATTAGATGGTTCTTAGATGCTACAACTATCTATAAGCTTGACTCGGCATTCCACGCTGGTGTTATGATGGGCTTTAAGCAAAATGATGACGGTGCTATCACTTGGGGATATGGACAAAGATATGTTAAATACGACATCATGGGTAGAGAGATTTTCAACAGAGAGTTACCAGCAGGTTACGTTGACTACTCACACTCAATGGATGATAGTCCAAACGGTAACTACTTCCTAAGAGTTGCAAACGCAAACCTAAAGAGAAATGACGGTAAAAACGTTAGAACAGTAAGAGACGTTATCGTTGAAGTTGATAAAGATGGTAATGTTGTTGATGACTGGAGACTATATGAGATGCTAGATCCATATAGAGACGTAGCTCTAAAAGTTCTTGACCAAGGTGCGGTATGTCTAAACATCGACGCTTCAATGGGTGGACAAACTCTAAGTGAAGATGAGTTAGCAGCTATGGATACAAATGATCAGTTTGGCGATATCGTGGGTTCTGGACCAGGAAGAAACTGGGCACACGTAAACAGTGTTGATCACGACGCAGAAGATGATAGTATCATCCTAAGCTCAAGACACCAAAACGCTATCATTAAAATCGGTAGAAACAAAGAAGTTACTTGGATACTTGGTGCAAGTGAAGGCTGGAAAGAAGAGTTCCAAAGCAAACTTTTACAACCAATTGACGCCCAAGGAAACAAAATCAATTGTAACGAAAAAGGTGTTTGTGAAAACTCAGACTTCGACTTTACATGGACACAACATACAGCATTTAAAATCGATGAGTTAAGCAAAGGCGATATCATCTATGTAAGTGCTTTTGACAACGGTGATAGTAGAGGTATGACTCAACCAGCACTTCCAACTATGAAGTATTCAAGAGCGGTTGTTTACAAAATCGACCAAAAGAATATGACAGTTGAACAAGTTTGGGAGTATGGAAAAGAAAGAGGATTTGACTGGTATAGCTCAGTTACATCTCTAACAGAATACCAAGCAGACAAAAACTCAGTATTTGCTTACTCAGCTGTTGCTGGAATGCAGTTTGACATCGCTACAGGAAACCCAACAGGTCTTCCAAGCCCACACATCAACGAGTTTAGATGGGGTGAAACAGAGCCAGCTGTTGAAATCGTAATGACCAACGCTATGGGTTACCAAGCATGGCCATTTAGTATCGAGAAAGCTTTAAGTAAGTAATAAAGCTTGTAACGTATTTTTCCTTGCAGGGGGGGCAAATTTGCCCCCTAATGCTATATATCTCTTTTTTAGTTAACTTTTTAAAATCTTAACTTTGTAATTTAAATTTTTATCTTAAATTTTAAGCATATTTTTATATAATTATTAGAACTTTGTGAGAACTTGGAGTAAAATTCAAGTATAGGCGAACAAAACCCTAGGTGCAAATGTTAAATTTGCTAGCTTTCTTACCTTACAAAAAGGAGAAAAAATGAAAAAAATTTTAAGTTCAGCAGTTGTTGCTGGTTTGTTACTAACTGTAGGTGCTACACAAGCTCTAGCAATTGGTGGAGCAAGCGGTCCAAGAACTGACTATGTTCTTCAAGGAAAACTGGGTGCAGTTAAAGCAAACCCTTACGGTATCGCACCACTTACAGCGATAATCTCAAATGGCGGCTATGATATCAAAGATGTTACTGTTAGAATCGTTCCAAAGCCAGGTGGTCAGGAAATCAAATACAAAGTTGCAAATAAGCATCTTTTAACTCATGGTGGAATTCCAGTATTTGGTATGTATGCAGACTATCAAAACACGGTTGAGGTTGAATATACTAGAATTTACAAAGGACAAGAGGAAGTAATCAAAGAAGATTATAAAATTTACGCACCTGCTGTTTGGTCTAACGGAAGCGGACTAAGAGGACAAAAGAGTGCATTTTTTGATAGTATTGAAATCACAAAAGAGCCAACTGAAAAATTTGCAGACAGACTTTACTTTATCAACAACTTAGGTGGCAAAAGTGCAAATGGTGTTGAGCTAGTTTGGAACAACCCAATGGGTGGTGCACTAGAGTGGAATTTTGAGCCAAACAACTATATCCTTGATACAAAAGGTGAAGTTAGATGGTATATGTTCTATCCACCTATTTACAACCTACACTCTGCGTTTAATGCTGGTGTTATGATGGGCTTTAAGCAAAATGATGATGGGGCTATCACTTGGGGATATGGACAAAACTATGCTAAATATGACATCTTAGGACGTGAGATTTTTAACCGCCCTCTTCCAAAAGGCTATATTGACTTCTCACACTCTATGGACAATATGGACAACGGAAACTACCTACTTCGCGTAGCTTCAGCTAATACAAAACGCCCAGATGGTAAAAACGTTAGAACTGTTAGAGACGTGATTATAGAAGTAGATAAAGATGGGAACGTTGTAGATGACTGGAAACTTTTCCAAATTTTAGATCCATATAGAGATAATGTTCTAAAAGTTCTTGACCAAGGTGCAGTTTGTCTAAACATCGACGCATCTCAAGCTGGTCAAACTCTAAGTGATGATGACTTGGCAGCACTTGATGCAAGTGATAAATTTGGCGATATCGTTGGAAGTGGAGCTGGTAGAAACTGGGCTCACGTAAATAGTGTTGATCACGATCCAAGCGATGATAGTATAGTTATCTCATCTCGCCACCAAAACGCAGTTATTAAAATCGGTAGAGATAAAAAAGTTAAGTGGATTTTAGGTGCTCACAAAGGCTGGAAAGATGAGTTTAAACAATACCTACTTCAACCAGTTGATAGCGAAGGTAACAAAATCGTATGTGAAGATGAGTATACAAAATGTCCTGGATATCTAAACCCAGAAGGTGGATTTGACTGGACTTATACTCAGCACACAGCATTTGTAATCGATAGCAAAACAAATGAAGATGTAGTTACTGTAGCGGTATTTGACAACGGTGACAGTAGAGGGTTTGAACAACCTGCACTTCCAGATATGAAATATAGCCGTGGTGTTATTTATAAAGTTGATCAAAAAAACATGACGGTTGAACAAATTTGGGAATATGGAAAACAAAGAGGCAAGTCTTACTATAGCCCTGTTACTTCACTAACAGAGTATCATGAAGACAAAGACTCTGTTCTTGTTTACTCAGCTACAGCTGGTATGGACTTTGACCTTGCGACAGGCACAAGAATTGGTGCTCCAACACCAACTCTAAGTGAGTTTGAATGGAATGCAACAGAGCCATCATTTGAACTTAAAATCCATATGTCAGGAAGTAGCGGATACCAAGCTTTCCCATTTAGCGTAGAAAAAGCTTTAAGCAAGTGAGATAAAATCTTCACATTTTTTGCTAGGGAGTGAGTTGCTCCCTAGCTCATCAAATACTGTTTTCTTAAGTAAACTATTTTTTATTTAACAAAGCAGTAGAGAAAGTTTACAAAGGAGCCTGAATTTGAGAGTTAAATTTAGAAACTTATTATCTAAGTTTTATCAATTTGAAAATGCTAAAATTTACGCAATCCTTTTTTTGTTTACCATAATGGTAACCTCCTCCTTTATCTTAAGCTATTTTCAAATCAAAAATGAAATCTTAAATTTAGGCTCTAGCTTTAGAAACTCCATCTCAAAAGAGATAAGCTTTAGCACAAATGAGTGGCTCTCAACTCGGATAAAAAGCATTGAAAACTTCGCTTCATTTTTAGAGTTTTTTACCAACTCTTACAGCGAAGAAGAGAGTTTTGAGTTTGTAAAAGAGTCAAACATTATAGATAAAGATAGTCCGTTTTTTGACCACTATCAAATCATTTTTGAAAACGGTTTTTTAATCTTTGATAATAAATTTGAAAAAATAGAAAACCTTGAAAGCGTGATGAAAACCTGCTGGTTTCAAAAGTCAATCTGCGGAAACAACTCAAGCAGTATCTCCATAGTCAACCATCACGATATTTTAAATACTAGAACTATCCACATCTGCTCAACCTTTGAAAACAGCGTTACAGAAGGCTCAGTTTGCGGGGTGATTATCGCATCAGAGTTTTTTCAAAAAATTCGCCCTAAAATTCATCCTTTTGTTGATAATGCTTACCTTTTTGATGAAGATGGGGAGATTATCTCATCTTTGATTAAAAAAGAGAACTATCCAAATTTAAAACAGAGCTTTTTAAACTCCAAAGAGGAGAGTAAAGGCTGGATATTTAAATACCAAGATAACTTTATAGAAGTAGTTAAAATTCCCCTTGTAAACTGGTATGTTGGAGTTAGCATAGATGAAAAAGTCATCACTGATAGCACTATACAAATTTTAGTAAAAAACGGAACTGTTTTAACGATTTTATTTCTACTACTCATAATATTTTCAAACTATATCCACACATTTATACATAATAAAATCTTAAAAAAACAAAAAGAGTATGAGTTTATCCTCTCTCATCAGCTTAAAATGAGCGAGACAGGAGAGCTTATCGCATCTATCGCTCATCAGCTAAAACAGCCTTTAAACTCATCTTTACTACTGCTAAGTAGCACAAAAGATCAAAAAAATAGTGGCGATTTAAGCGATGAGGAGCTTTTAGAAAATTTAGACCTTTGTATAAAATCAACCCTGTTAATGAACGAAACTGTTGAGAGCTTTAGAAATTTCTATGAGTTTAAAGATGATATAAGCGAGTTTGATTTATACACTGCTATTGTAAATTTAACAAAACTTCTTCAAATGGACTTTGCAAAATACAGCATAAGTCTTTTTATCGATAAATTTAATATAAAAGTAGTCTCAAATGAGAGCTTTTTACAGCAAATTTTACTAGTGCTTTTACAAAACTCAAAAGATGCACTAAGAAACAAAGAGAGAAAAAAGCGAATTTATATAGAAGCGAGAGTTGAGGGTGAGTTTGTGGAAATTTATGTAAAAGATACAGGACATGGGGTTTCAAACCCAAGCACACTTTTTACAAAATACAAAAAAAGCACTAAAAAGCACGGTAGTGGCATAGGGCTGTATCTTTCAAAAGTTATCGCACAAGATAAACTTGGCGGAGATATCGAGCTTTTTCAAGCTAAAAACCCAACTATTTTTAAACTAACCATCAAACAAAATATGGAGCAAAAATGAATGAGAGATTAAAAGTTTTAGAAAATACAAGAGTTCTTTTAGTTGATGATGACGAACTAACAAGAGTGGCTATTTCAAACGGACTTAAGAAACATTGTGAGTCTTTTATCACGGCAGTTGACGGGCTTGATGGATTAGAAAAATTCAAGCAAGATAGAGTTGATATAGTTATTACTGATATATTAATGCCAAATTTAAACGGTTTTGATATGATGAACGAAATTTTAAAACTCAAACCCGACCAAAACTTCATCGTCATAACTTCCTATGACAGTGATAAAAACCTTTTTAAAAGCATAGAAAAAGGAGCGATTTCATTTATGAAAAAACCAGTTACAATGGAAGACTTGCAAAACACAGTCATAATGGCAGCTCTAAAAAACAAAACTAAAACTCTAAATTTAACCCCGTCTATAACTCTGAATTTCAATAAAGAGAGAATTTTCAAAGATGGCAAGGAAATTTACCTTACAAAACTAGAAAACTCAATATTTTGGCTTTTTTGCTACAATCTTTCAAATTTAGTTACCTATGAGATGATAGAAAACTACGCATATGATGGCAAAAGTGTTACCACTGGGGCGATTCATACAGCGATTTTACGTCTTAAAAAACAGCTTGATGGTATAAATTTAACTAATGTCCAAAGCCTTGGATATATTTTAAAACCTGTGGAGTGAGTTTGAAAATCCTTTTTTTAGTTGGTTGTGGTGGGTTTTTAGGAGCGATTTTAAGAGTGCTAATAACTACTTACTCTTTTAAAGCTTTTGGTTCAAATTTCCCTTATGGAACTATGATAGTAAATGTTTTGGGCGGGTTTTTAATCGGCGTTTTTATGAGTGTCGCTGTAAAGCTCAGTCCTGAACTTCGCTCGTTTTTAATACCAGGTTTTTTAGGTGGGCTTACTACATTTTCAACTTTTAGTTATGAGAACTTAGAGATGATGATGAAGGGAGACTTAGCCCTTGCTTTTGTAAATATCTTTCTAAGCGTCGGACTTGCTCTTTTAGCATGTTATTTGGGGATGTTGATTTTTAGGCAGTTTTAAGATACATTTATCATTATTTTACTTCGTTATCACAAAAATTTAGAAAAATTAATTCACTAAAACCACTCTCTACCCGTTATTGCGAGCTTGCGTTAGCAAGCGTGACAATCCACTCTCTATCCGTCATTGCGAGATTTTACGAAGTAAAATCGTGGCAATCTAGTGATTATTTTAAAGAAAATTCTAAAACCAAAATTACAAAAAACACTCTCCACCCGTCATTGCGAGGCAACTTGTTGCCGTGGCAATCCATTAAATTGAATTTTAAACCAAATTTAATGGTTAGTTTTTGTAAAATCATATACAAAATTTTTCCAAGCATAAAACTTATAAATTTATTAAGCTTTTATTCATTGGCTTGCTTCGTCACTTCGCTCCTCGCAATGGCGGCTATATCACTCACCTAAAAATAGGCAAAAACAGAAACGACTGAATTGTCAAAGCATTTGCAATGTCAACTATAAACCCGCCCATTATCGGAACTACGATAAACGCTATCGTTGAAGGACCGAAGTTGTAAGTAACTGCTTGAAGGTTTGCAACAGCTGTTGGAGTTGCCCCCATACCAAACCCACAATGCCCCGCCACCAAACACGCTGCATCATAGTCACGCCCACAAATCGCAAACGTTATATATCTAGCATACAGAGCCATAACGACAGTCTGAACAGCAAGAAGTGTGATTAAAGGAACTGCTAGTTTTGTAAGTTCAACTAAGTTTAGAGTCATTATCGCCATCGCCAAAAATAGTCCAAGACTTACGTTTCCTATAACTCCAACTTCCCTATCAAAAACTTGATGAATATTAAAGTAAGAAAATGAGTTTCTTATGATAATCCCCGAAAAAAGACACCAAACAAAAGTCGGTAGAGTCAGAGCAGAGCCTTTTGTAAGTGCTGAAATAGTCGTTCCTATAAACATCGCCAAAGCAAAAAGCCCCAAACTTCTCAAAAATGAGCCTGATGTTATGAGCCTTTCTTTTTGTGGCTCGGCAAAAACTTTATCACTCGTTGTGAGTTCTAAATCCTCTTCGTTTGATTTAAGGTTGTACTTTACGATTAAGTGCTGAGCGATAGGTCCGCCTAAAAGTCCACCAGCGATTAGTCCGTAAGTCGCACTAGCCATCGCTACTTCGATAGCCGGAGTGAAGTTATAAGGTGCATTTGCAAAGATGTTTCCCCACGCTGCTCCGGTTCCGTGTCCACCGCTTAGCGTAACAGAGCCTGCAAGTAGCCCAAGAAGCGGGTTTTCGCCCATTAAAGTCATCACACCAACGCCGACTGCGTTTTGTACGAACAAAAATAGACAAACCGATATAGCAAAAAGTACTAAAAGCCTGCCGCCTTTTTTAAGACTTGCAAAGTCCGCACCAAGTCCAACCGAAGTAAAAAACATAAGCATTAAAGGGTTTTTAATGCTCTCCTCAAAGCCAACTTTTACATCAAATAAAACCTGAGTTAGAAACAAAACTATAGCGACAACAAGCCCGCCAGTAACGGGGATAGGGATGCTATATTTTTGTAAAAAATGAACTTTTTTCGTGATAGCTGAACCTAAAAATAGCACTAAACAAACAGCCAAAAACGTGGCATAAAAGTCCATTTTGACTAGATAGCTCACACTATCAACACCAAAAGTTTTGATAATTTTCATAAATGCAAACTGTGTTTCTAAAATTTGCTGCTCCATTGAAAACCTTTCAAATTTGAAATTTCATAAAAAGGAACAAATTTACCCAAAAACTGCTTCAAGTAAGGTAAAAAGCTGAATTATTGTTTAAAAATTTATGCAAATTTTCAGCCTCTTTTAATGTCAGTCTGTTTATACTTGTCTTACAAATATTATACAAAATACAAGAAGGACTTAAAATGCAACTATCATTTAGGCTAGACGAAGAGTCGGCTAAAAGATTTGAAAAGCTTATTAACGAGACAAAAAGAACAAAGTCTTACTATCTCCAAGAGGCAGTTAAAAACCTACTTGATGACTATGATGACTATAAAGAAGCGATGAAGTCCATAAATGAGAGTAAAAATAAAAAAACTTACTCTTTGGATGAAATTTCAGCTCTTTATGGTTTAGATATATGAGAGTTGAACTCAACGATAGAGCCAAAAAAGAGTTTTCTAAGCTTGATAAAACCGCACAAATTCAAATTTTCAAAAAGCTAAGATTTATAGAGAGTTTAGATAACCCAAAAGATGATGGAAAGCCATTAGCTGGAAATTTACTAGGACTTTGGAGATATAGAAGTGGGGATTATAGAATATTAGCTCAAATTTTAGATGATAAACTTGTGATTTTAGTTGTTAAAATTTCACATAGAAAAGATGTTTATAAATAGCTCTAAATTCGCTAA
The DNA here is from genome assembly GCA_012519705.1 of Campylobacteraceae bacterium. Taxonomy (GTDB): domain Bacteria; phylum Campylobacterota; class Campylobacteria; order Campylobacterales; family Campylobacteraceae; genus Campylobacter_B. The sequence continues at coordinate 30,550 of JAAYPR010000051.1, read as the reverse complement.
AATACCAGCGATTTTAAAGCTAAATTTGGCACTGTAAGAATAAATTATGTAAATCATTGTAAATAAAATCTACTGTTCTACAGTGCCTTGGTTCCTAGGTTTTAACACATTTTCTAAATTTCTTTTTTGCTATTAATTTCCTCTTTTTCTAATGCTTTTTGTGATTTTTTAACACCCTCTTTCCAAAGCGAGTGTCTGTGAAGTGTGTATTTTGCACCAACTTTTCCGCTAAACATAGCACTTAGTAATGCCCTATTTTCTTTTGGGATGAAGGCAGCAAGGTGAGCGATGATGAGCAAGATTATAAGCACCATTCCAAGATTGTGCAAAGTTGCCGCCCAGTAATACGCCCTGTTTGAGATATCAAAACCGAGCAAATTTTTATAGCTTTTTATCATCCCAGTTACAACGATAAGCAAAAAAGCAAACGCAAACGCAAGATAAGCAAGGCGTTGTTCAGGCAAATATTTATCGCTTGGTGGCTCTGGAGTTTTAAATATCATCGCTTTTATCACAAGATAGCTGTTTTTAACATCGCCCTTTCTTGGAACTATGTCAAACTCGCCCTTTATAGCGTGATTTACAATGTGAAAAAACAAGAAAAATATGAGCAAAAACGCAAAAATATAGTGTAAATTTAGGCTCACATAGTAGTCCCCACTCCACTCTAAAAATGGAACTTTATTTATATTATACCGCCCCGCAACTGGCATCTGAAAAATCCCCGTGATGATGAGCGCAAAGGTGCTAATCGCTATCCCCCAATGCACGATTCTATTTTGTAAAGTTTGCCTAGTTATCTTCATTTTTATCTCCTTTTTTGCTCTTTATAGCAGCGATTATCCCAGCTGAAATTCCAGCCACAGGTGCTATCAAACTTGCAAGTGCTAAATTCTCTGATTTTTCCATAGGATTATCAACTCTTTTTATATGCGGAAGCCCCATTCTTGAGCCACCCGCGTATTTTTCATCAATCGCTTTGTCAATATCCTCAAAACTCACGCTACTCACATAAATCGTCCTAGTTCCCGCATTTTCGTCCTTGCCGTAGATGTGGCGGGTTTCATTCTCCACTAGCTTCATGATATTTTCACGAGTATCAAACTTAATTGCTCCCTTAGGACAGCTTACCTCACAGCTTGGTTTTTCGCCCTTTTTAAGCAGATCCACACACATATCACACTTATACATCACGCCACCACCTGCTAGTTTTGGTGCGACTTTAAGATAGACCCCAACTCCAGCTTGACGTTGTGGAATCCCCCACGGACAGGCACTTCTACACTTTGCACCACCAAAACAGAAATAATCATCAATCACCACCCCACCCTCTTCGCTCTTTGAAATCACACCAAATGGGCAAATTTTCTGACACGGCGGGTGATCACAGTGCATACAGCGACGTGGGACAAAAACATCCTTGCCATCAACTTTCACGCTCTCAACAAAAGTGTAGTTATATGGGCTTAGGCGTTTTGTTTCGTCCTTGTGCTTTGAGTAGTCCTCGTGGCTTTTTTGTGGCCAGTAATCCATCATCGGCTCTTTTGGTTGTGGGAATTTGTCCTTGTTTTTATCTTTACAAGCCGCGACGCACTTTGGCGTATCGTAAGCCACGCAACCATCACACAAATCAAGGTCGATTATACTTGCCATACCAAAGTCATGCGATGAGCTTATAGAGCTTGCGGTACTTTCACTAGCAAAGACAACGCTAGATGATGAGGCTAGTCCGAGTGTGGTAAATTTTAAAAATTTTCTTCTCTCCATCTGTATTTCCTTTCAAAAACTTTCTGCTAAATATATTTTAAGCTAAGATTTTAGCAACTTTGTTATAAGCCAATATATTATATATAAAAAAGTAAAATATTATGAAAATTTGAGAGTTTGTATAGTGTTAGGGTAAAATTTCTTCTTATCATGGTTAAAATTTCCTATTTTTACTCAAAGCAAATTAAAAACTTTGTTTTGTTTCCTAAATTTGCTAAAATATCTTGAAATTTCAATACAAAGGATTAAAATGGCAAATATCTTAATCGTCGGTGCAGGTGGGGTTAGTCAAGTAGCAACTGTAAAATGTGCTATGAATAGCGACGTATTTACTAAAATCACGCTTGCAAGTAGAACTAAAAGCAAATGTGACGCGATAGCGAAATTTATCAAAGACCGCTTAAATGTAGATATCGACACAGCGGCGATTGACGCTGATGATACAGACGCTGTTGTAGAGCTCATCAAAAAAACTGGAGCGGAACTTCTACTAAACGTGGCACTTCCATACCAAGACTTAACACTTATGGATGCGTGCGTGAAAGCTGGAATTCCTTACATCGACACGGCAAACTACGAGCACCCAGACACTGCTAAATTTGAGTATAAACTTCAGTGGGAAAAAGACGGCGACTTTAAAAAAGCTAACACTATGGCACTTTTAGGAAGTGGTTTTGACCCAGGAGTTACGAATGTTTTTTGTGCTTACGCACAGCAGTATCTATTCGATGAAATTCACTACATCGACATCCTAGACTGTAACGCCGGTGACCACGGTTACCCGTTTGCAACAAATTTTAACCCTGAAATCAACCTAAGAGAAGTTTCGGCAAATGGTCGCTACTGGAAAAGAAATGAAAAATCAACTAGTGAGCGTGTAACTGACTGGGACAACGGCGAGTGGATAGAGACAAAACCGATGGAGATAATGTTTAAATGGGATTATCCTGAAGTTGGCGTAAAAGATAGCTATCTGCTCTATCACGAAGAGCTAGAAAGCCTTAGCAAAAACATCAAAGGCTTAAAGCAAATCCGCTTTTTTATGACATTTGGCGAGAGTTATTTAACTCATATGAGATGCCTTGAAAACGTAGGTATGCTTAGAATCGACGAAGTTGAGCATGATGGGATGAAAATCGTGCCAATCCAGTTCTTAAAAACCCTACTTCCTGACCCAGCATCTTTAGGGCCAAGAACAAAAGGTAAAACAAATATCGGTTGTGTGATTCGTGGGCTAAAAGATGGAAAAGAAAAACAAGTTTATATCTACAACGTTTGCGACCACGAAGTTTGCTACGCTGAAACAGGAGCTCAAGCGGTAAGCTACACAACAGGCGTTCCAGCGATGATTGGCTCTATGATGGTGGCTAAGGGAATTTGGAGCGGCAAAGGTGTGTTTAATATGGAAGAGTTTGATGCAAAACCATTTATGGATGAGCTAAACAAACACGGACTTCCATGGAAAATCATCGAGATGGAACCAGGCGAGAGATACGAAGTAAAATAATTTCTTAAAAGAGAGTGAAATTTCACTCTCTTAGTTTAAATTTACCCAAATTTAGTAAAATCTAAATTACGCTTTTAAATTTGGGGATTCTATGAATATAAACAACATTTTACTCTGGATAGTTTCAGTTGAGCATATCTATCTTCTCATCTGGTCTATCGCTTTGCTCTCGGTTTTGCTGTCGAAGAAAAACCCCACAAGCACGGCTTCGTGGATACTTACTATAACTATTTTCCCAGTTTTTGGGCTAATAGCTTATCTTTTCTTAGGCATTAACTGGCGTCAAAGGACATTTTTAAACAACCTTAAAAACACAAAAAACAACACAGTTTTTAAAACCCTAAACTCAAACCTACTCAAGCACAACACCGCTAGCTACTTCGGACTAAAAAACAACTCTAAACAAAGAGTTGATGAAGTTTTATCTAAGACAAATTTAAGCCCTGATGCAAGAGAGGTGGTAAGCTTACTCTACAACTCAGAAAAAACTCTCCCTAGCTTAAATGAAAGTTATGAAATTTATAGCGACGGAAAAAGTGCGTTTGATGCTCTTTTAAAGGACATTATGGAAGCAAAAGAGACCATTTTTATGGAGTATTTTATCTGGCGTTCAGACGCTCTTGGAGTTAAGATAAAAGACGCTTTAGTCAAAAAAGCAAAAGAGGGAGTCAAGATAAAAATCATTTTTGACGGGGTTGGCTCATTTTTTACTATCAGTAGACGATATAAAAGAGAGTTAGAGAAAGCTGGAGTTGAGTTTTTTTACTTTTTAAATATCAAAACTTCACTTCTAAAACTAAACTACAGAAACCACCGTAAAATGACTATCGTAGATGGCAGGATTCTTCACAGTGGAGGTATGAACTTAGGACTTGAGTATATCACAGGTGGCAGGCGGTTTAAAAGCTGGAGAGATACAAACTTTAGAATCGTTGGCGATATGGCACTCTACTATCTAACAGTTTTTGCTACAGACTGGCTAAATAGTGGCGGTAAGTTTAACTTTGACATCTTTGAAGAGCTGATTAAAAATAGAAAAATTTTAGAAAATGGCTATCTTATGCAACTTAGCTCAAGTGGTCCTGATAGTGCTTATCCGTCCTTAAAATACCTCTATACTAGATTTATAACAAATGCTAAAAAAGAAATTCTCATCCAGTCACCCTACTTCATCCCAAACACGAGCATTTTACAGCAACTTAAAATCGCAGCACTCTCAGGCGTGAAAATAAAGCTCATGACCACAGGAGTGCCTGATAAACGCATCCCTTACTGGGTGGCAGATACTTTTATAGAAGAACTTTTAATCGCTGGAATCGAAGTTTACCGCTATGAAACTGGGTTTTTCCACGCAAAAGCTATGTGCTATGATGATGAAATTTGCACCATCGGAACTTGCAACTTTGACTCAAGAAGCTTTGATATCCACTACGAGATAAACACGGTTTTTTATGACAAAAGAATAGCTTCTGAGTTTAAGGAGCAGTTTAGCAAAGACTTAGAAAACTGCCGAAAGCTTACCCTTGAAAAGTATCAAAATCAAGGTATTTTTTATAAAGTAAGAAACTCTATTTTTAGGCTAATTTCCCCACTTTTATAGTAATTTTAATTTTTTTAGATAAAATAAAAAAATTTTAACATCAAGGATATGAGTTGAGAATTCAAAGTGTTTTAATATTAATAGCCTCTATTTTTGTAATTTTTGCAGGACTAAAAGCAGCAAATAGCATAATAGTCCCGTTTGCACTAGCTACTTTTATAGCCATCGTTATCTCTCCTGCCTTAACAGCACTTGAAAAAGTTGCCATCCCAAAAGCTATCTCTTTTGTTTTGGTAATTGGTTGTTTTATATTTTTCTTAGGGTTTATCGGAAACGTTACTGTGACTACCATGTTTGACTTTTTAGGACAACTTCCAGACCTTAGCAAAAGATTTAACGCTTTACTTGAGACATGGACAGCAAAGCTTGGAGATAGCGAGTTTAGCGATATGATTATCTTAAACCAATCTATGTTTAGTATAGAGTCAAACAAAATCATCGCTACCACAAGCTCACTTGTAAAAACAACAAGTGGGGTTTTGTCAATGTGGTTTTTTATCCTAATACTCGTTGCTTTTATGCTTTTTGAAACTGCTATTTTAAAAGATAAAGTTGCATATCTAAACAAAACATACCCAAAAGCTACCCTTTTTACGAACACCTTTATCGGACATCTTAAAAAATACCTTCTTGTTAAAACTATAGTTTCAATTTTAACTGGCTCATTTATAGGGCTTGGGCTTTGGTATTTAGAAATTCCTTACGCTCTTCTTTGGGGGATAGTTGCGTTTATTTTAAACTACATCCCAACGATTGGCTCTTTTGTTGCGGCGATTCCAGCTGTGATTTTATCTCTTATAGTGGCGGATTTTGCGACTACATTTTGGGTTATAGTTGTTTATTTAATCCCAAATACCATTCTAGGAACTATTTTAGAACCTCGCATTGTAGGCGAAGAGCTTGGACTTTCAACTATAGTGGTTCTGTTTAGCTTACTTTTATGGGGGTATATTTTAGGAATTGGGGGGCTATTTTTAGCAGTGCCACTGACTATGAGCATCCAAATAGCACTTCTGATAAACCCTAAAACAGAGTTTATCGCAGTTATTCTTAGTAATAAAGTTGAAAAGCAGTAAGCTTTTCAACTATTGGTTACTAACAGGCGAAGTAGTCACTCTCCATTCGTTATTACAAACGCCAGTGAAGTAATCTAGACCTAAATTTCCTACAACAATATATCTACTAACCTCGTCACTGCGTTGTCCTTTAGGCTGAAGCTTCTGCAGCGTAGCGAAGTAAAATCCATTTGGATAAAACTGCAATTAAATTTAAGGTGTTTTTTGTTAAATTTTTAAGTTAAAATTTTTAGTTAAATTAAAGGTTCTTCTTTTGTGAATTTCTTTATAAAATTTTCTTAAGTAGAAATTCTATAAATTCTTTAAAATGTCTTTGATGGATTGCCACGCTTGCTAACGCAAGCTCGCAATGACGACTATGGAAGTTTGATAGTTTCTTCTTTTGCAAATTTTAAGATAAATTTACTGTAAGGCAAAACTACCTTACAGTAAAATAAATTTATAAACCTTAAAACACAGCTCTTAACACCACAAAACAAACGCCACTTATTAAAGCTGCTGCTGGTAGAGTGATAACCCAAGTTAATCCCATCGGTTTCATCAATGCCCAGTTTGCTTTTTTGTTTACAACGCCTATCCCTAAAACCGCACCAACTAAAATATGAGTTGATGAAACAGGAATTCCCGAAATCGATGCACCCATTACAACAGCTGCTGCTGAAAGCTCAGCACAAAAGCCTGATGCTGGGTGAATTTTAGTCAAATTCGTTCCAACTGTTTTTATAACCTCTTTACCCATAAACCATAGCCCTGTGATTAAAGAGATACCAAAAGCTATCATAACAACAGGCGGAATGGCCGCTTCTTTGTTTACCATTCCAGTTGATAGAGTGTCAATTACCGCGGCAAATGGCCCAACAGCGTTTGCGATGTCGTTTGAACCATGAGAGAACGCAAACCCAGCAGCTGTGAAAACCTGAAGCCATGAAAACATTAAAAATGTTGATTTAGATAGGTCTGAGCTTCTTAAGGTTTTAGCGAAGATGAACATCGCCATCCAAGTAGCCGCACTTACCATCAGGATGATTAAAAAGTTATGTAGGCTTGAAAGACCTAAGTCCAGGTTGTTAAGCCCTTTGAAAATAAACATACTTGAAACTATCCCAACCCCAACAGCTGCTATTAGAGGAATTCCTAACTCTAAGGCTTGATGAGCCTTCAAAGACTCTCTTTCTTGGTCAAGTCTAGTTATCTCTTTAAAATACTCAGTATCAAGGTCTTCTATGCTAAAATTTGGGTCTTTCATAGTAAACATATCCACATTCATCGCCTCAGTTACTTTAATCTGCTCAGCTTCTGACATCGCCGCAAACTCGGCTTTATGCTTTTTCTTTAGCTCTTTTTTCTTTTTCTTTAGCTTTTCTATTCTAAGCTCTGCTATGGTGTTATAGTTTAAGATATACTTTTTAACAGCTCTATATAAAAAGTATGAACAAAGCCCGCCAAGAACAGGCGATAAAACCCAAGAGACAGCAATTTCACCTATCTTTGACCATTTAACCAAAGAAAACGCCGAAACATCTGGGACATTCATAAGTAGAGCAAGCACAATACTTGCACCAACTATCGCACCAACTATTGCGTGAGTTGTAGATACTGGCCAACCCTTTTTAGTAGCTAAAAATATCCAGATAGATGCCGCCATCAAGGCACTTATCATTATAAGCATAAAATCAAGCGGAGCAACAGAGAGAGCGTCTAAGTCAACGATTCCGCTTCTTATGGTGTTTGTAACCTCAGCACCTGCTAAAACTGCACCACTTACCTCAAATATAGCCGCTATTACCAAAGCTTGAGTTAGGGTTAAAGTCCCTGCACCAACACTTGTACCAAATGAGTTCGCAACGTCGTTACCACCGATGTTAAACGCCATAAAAAGCCCAAAAGCAGAAGCTACCGTAAAAATAACAGCATTTTTTGTGCCAACAAACTCAATACCCCAAACTAGAAAATAACAGCATGAAAATGCGAAAATTCCAGCGAACATTAAGCTAAGCTTATTAAATTTCATGTCTCATTCCTTAATGAATTTAATGTATAATTCTAGCTAAAATTTGCTTTTATATTTATTATTTATTTTAAATTTTGCTTTATTTATTAAAATAAGTATATTTTAAAGATAGAACAAAGGATAAAAATTTGAAACTATTTTCATGGAATGTAAACGGCATAAGAGCCGCTGTGGATAAAGAGGCGTTTGACTGGGTAGATGAGATAAAACCTGACTTTTTAGGACTTCAAGAAGTAAAAGCAAATGAAGATCAAATCCCGTCTGAAATTTATAACCTGCCTTTTAAAGAGATAAACCTAAACTCAGCAAAAAGAGCTGGCTACTCAGGCGTTATGAGTCTCTCAAACATCGACACTCTCTGTTCAAAGTCTATGTTTAACGATGATGATGAAGGTAGAGTTTTAGAACACCGTTTTGATAACGTGGTGCTTTTTAACATCTACTTCCCAAACGGACAAAAAGACGACGAAAGACTTGCTTATAAGATGAAGTTTTATGATGACTTTCTAAACTATATAAACTCACTAAAAGATGCTGGAAAAGACATCATCATTTGCGGGGATGTAAATACCGCTCATAATGAAATTGACCTAAAAAACCCAGCAGCAAATTCCCAAAGAAGCGGGTTTTTAGAAATTGAAAGAGCTTGGATAGATAAGCTTTTGTCTTGTGGCTACATAGATACTTTTAGACACCTCTACCCAGAAACTGTAAAATACTCGTGGTGGACTTACCGCTTCAACGCTAGGAAAAACAACGCTGGCTGGAGGATAGACTACTTTTTTATAAGCGAAAGCTTAAAAAGTAGACTAAAAGATGCGTTTATTTTAAATGAAGTTTATGGAAGCGACCACTGCCCTGTGGGGATAGAGATAGATATTTAAGGCAAATTTATGCACCAAAACATGAGAGAGTTTTTTAAAAGTGGAAAAACTAAAAGCTTAGAGTTTAGGCTAAGCTCTCTAAAAAAGCTAAAATCCACTCTTAAAAAACAGGAGAGCGAAATTTACAAAGCCCTTTACAAAGACCTTAGAAAAAGCGAGTTTGAAAGCTATATGAGTGAGCTTGGACTTGTCTATAGTGAGCTAAATTTCGCTATCAAAAACCTTAACTCATGGATGAAACCAAAACGGGTAAAAACCCCATTAATGCTCTTTAGTGCTAACTCAAAGGTAGTTTATGAGCCACTTGGTTTGGTGCTAATAATAAGCCCGTGGAACTATCCTTTTAACATAACTTTTATTTCCCTAATCGGTGCTATCGCTGCTGGAAACTGTGTTTTGATAAAGCCTTCAAGCAAAAGCAAAGCTTCTGCAAATTTAATAGCTAAAATCATAAATGAAACTTTTGATAACTCTCATGTAAATGTAGTTTTAGGTTCAAGAGATGAAAACAAAAACTTGTTTGATACTAAATTTGACCATATATTTTTTACAGGTGGGAAAAGTTCTGCTAAAACTATCTTAGAAAAAACGGCTTTAAATTTAACCCCTGTTACGCTCGAACTTGGCGGAAAATCACCCTGCTTTATAGACAAAAATGTAAATTTAAAACTAGCTGCAAAAAGGGTGCTTTTTGGTAAAATCCTAAACGCTGGGCAAACCTGCGTCGCACCGGACTATGTGTTGGTAGATGAAAACGTAAAAGATGAGTTTATATCGCACTTAAGAGATGAGCTTTCTAAATTTGACTATAAAAACTACCCTAAAATTATAAATAAGTCTGAGTTTGAACGCTTAGTTTCACTCATCGATAAAGAAAAAGCTGTAATCGGTGGCGAGTTTAACGAAAGTGAGAACTTAATCTACCCAACCATTTTAGACAGAGTTAAATTTAGCGATAAAATTATGCAAGATGAAATTTTTGGACCACTTCTGCCACTCATAACGTATCAAAATTTAGACGATGTGTTACAAAAAGTAGCAAATTTACCTAAACCTTTGGCACTTTATATTTTTAGTAACGACAAAACTTATCAAGATAGAGTTTTATCTCAAATTTCAAGTGGAGGAGTCTGTATAAATGACACTGTTATGCAGGTTTCATCGCACTACTTGCCATTTGGCGGGGTTGGAGAGAGTGGCATGGGGAAATACCATGGGTTTTATAGCTTTAAAACTTTTAGCCATGAAAGAGCTATTTTAAATAGGCATAACTTCATAGACCTGCCGATTCGCTACCATCCATACACCAAACTAAAAGCAAATATCCTTAAAATTTTTCTTTAAATTTCAGTAAATTTAAAATTTCAAAAGCTATAATAGTAAATTACTCAAATTTAAAAGGCATTTTATGGAAAACAATCAACTCTGGAGCAACAAGCTCACATATATCCTAACAGTAGCGGGAGCAACTATCGGCTTTGGCTGTACTTGGAGATTTCCTTACTTAGTAGGCGAAAACGGTGGCGGGGCGTATGTGCTGATGTTTTGTATAGCGATGATTTGCCTTGGAATTCCTATGATTTTAGTTGAAAATGTCATCGGAAGAAGAGCGATGAGAAACAGTGTTGATGCCTTTGCTGTAGATAAAAGAGATGGTGCAAAAATCAACAAATCTTGGAAAATAGTTGGCTATTTAGGGCTTTTAGGCTCATTTGGGATTTTAGCATACTATATGGTTCTTGGTGGCTGGGTGACTTCATATATCGTAAACGTTTTAGCTGGAAATTTCGACTTAAACTCGCCGATACTTGATAAAGCTTATACTGAGAATTTCTACACCACACACATAGAAAATAGCCCTTTTATGATAGGACTATACACATTTATCTTTGTTTTAATCAACTGGTATATACTAAAAAAGGGGATAATTGATGGGATTGAGAAATATATCAAATTTCTAATGCCGTTTTTGTTTCTCTGTTTTGCAACGGTAATTGTAGGAAATATGTTCTTAGACGGCTTTGATGAGGGGTTTAAGTTTTACCTTGGGGTTGACTTTTCAAAGATAAATGCAAAACTTATGATAAATGTTTTAGGGCAAGTTTTCTTTGCTTTATCGCTTGGTTTTGGCGTTATGATAACGCTTTCAAGCTACCTTTCAAAAGATGAAAACATGCTTCAAACCGCGACCATCACAGGCGTTATAAACACAGTTATAGCTGTTTTAGCTGGGTTTATGATATTTCCAGCTATTTTTACAGCAGGGCTTTCGCCTGATAGTGGTCCAAGCCTTGTTTTTAAAACTTTGCCAGTTGCGTTTTCACACATTCCATTTGGTAACGCTTTAGCGGTTGTGTTTTTCCTCATACTTTTAGTAGCAGCTCTTACAACATCGCTTTCAATATACCAAGTCATCATCCAAGTTTTGGAAGAGAAATTTAAGCTTAGCACTACAAAAGCTACAACTATAACGCTTTTTGCTATCTTTATCTTTGGAAACATACCGTCTGTTTTAAGTTCTGAGATTTTTAACACTTTCGACACTATAAGTGCAAATATTTTCTTTGTTATAACTGCGTTTTTGTGCTGTATCTATGTCGGCTGGGTGCTAAAAGAAGACGCTGTTTATGAGATAAGTAACGCTGGAAGGCTCAAAACTCCACTTATAAAACTGTGGTATTACTACATCAAATTTATACTTCCAGCTATAATTTTGGTGATATTTGTGGCGGGGATTCGCTCTTTATAAAAAATATAGATAATATAGATTTTATCTATATTTTACCCTAAGTTAAAGAATTTATTATATAATATTGTAATATATATTACAATATTATATAATAAAACTTGCGAGGTAAAATGAAACTATACTTGGGCATTGACGTAGGCTCAACTACTATCAAAACTGTTTTGCTTGATGAAAACTGCAATATTTTAGAACAAAGCTATGAAAGGCATTTTGCAAAGCCACGCTTAGCAGCACTAAATAGACTAAACGCTATTAAAGATAAACTTCAAAACCACGAGATTAGCATCGCTGTAGCTGGTTCAGCTGGGCTTGGGCTTGCGAACCACTGTGAGCTAAATTTCGTTCAAGAAGTTTTTGCCACCACGATAGGCGTTCAAAAAGCATACCCTAAAACCGATGTTGTTATCGAACTAGGCGGAGAGGATGCTAAAATCATCTTTTTAACAGGCGGCTTAGAAGAGCGGATGAATGGTAGCTGTGCTGGTGGAACAGGCTCATTTATAGACCAGATGGCAAGCCTTTTAGACGTGGAGCTTAACGAACTTGACACTCTTAGTTTAAATCATACAAAGCTCTATCCCATCGCCTCAAGATGCGGTGTCTTTGCTAAAAGTGACATTCAACCACTTTTAAACCAAGGTGCTAAAAAAGAAGACCTAGCCGCTAGCATTTTTCAAGCTGTGGTAGAGCAAACCGTCACAGGACTTGCCCAAGGTAGAGAGATAAAGGGAAATGTGCTGTTTTTAGGTGGGCCACTTTACTTTCTAAAAGGGCTTAGAAAAGCTTTTGTAGAAAATTTAGGCTTAAATGAAAATAGTGCCATTTTCCCTGAGTTAGGACCATATTTTGTAGCTTATGGATCTGCTCTTTATGCTATGGAAAACCCTAAATTTAGTAGCATCGATGAAGTTATAAACCGCCTTGAAAAAGAACCACCCGTTAAAGAAAACAAATCAAACAGACCACTTTTTAAAGATGAAAACGAATACCTAGAGTTTAAAGCAAGGCATGATAAAAACTCTGTTTCAAAAGCCGATATTAAAAGCTATAGTGGCGATGCGTATTTAGGCATAGACTGTGGCTCAACTACCATAAAAATCGTTCTTATAAATGAAAATAACGAGCTTTTATATGAGTTTTACTCACCAAATAAGGCAAACCCAGTTGAGATAGTAGAAGAAAAATTAGCCGAAATTTACTCTCTTATCGGAGATAAAATCACCATAAAATCAAGTGCCGTTACAGGATACGGCGAAGAGCTTATAAAAACAGCTTTTAAAGTAGACTTTGGCATCGTTGAAACCGTGGCTCACTACACAGCGGCAAGGCACTTTAATAAAGACGTTGATTTCATCATCGACATTGGTGGGCAAGATATAAAATGCTTTTCTATCAAAGATGGGCAAATTGATTCCATAGTTTTAAACGAGGCGTGCAGTTCGGGGTGCGGGTCGTTTCTACAAAGCTTTGCTGAGAGTTTAGGGTATGGCTTGATAGAGTTTACAAATTTAGCTCTTAAGTCAAAAAACCCTGCTGATTTAGGAAGTAGATGCACAGTTTTTATGAACTCATCAGTTAAACAAGCCCAAAGAGATGGTGCAAAGATAGAAGATATAAGTGCTGGACTTGCTATGAGCGTGATAAAAAACGCTATTTATAAAGTTATCAGGGTCTCAAACCCAAAAGAACTTGGCGAAAATATCGTCGTTCAAGGGGGAACTTTTTTAAATGACGCTGTTCTTAGGTCGTTTGAGATGGAGCTTGGAAGTGAAGTTATAAGGCTAAATATAAGTGCTTTAATGGGGGCTTATGGTGCGGCACTTTACGCTAAACATAACGCTATAAAAAACTCATCTCTTATATCGCAAAATGAGCTTAAAAACTTCACTTATAAAACAGAGCTTAAAACCTGCCAAATTTGCAACAACCACTGCCATTTAACGATAAACTACTTTGGAGACAGTAAGCTTGTCGCTGGAAATAGATGCGAACTAGGGGCTGGTAAAAAAACTAAAAACAAACTACCAAATATGGTGGCTTTTAAAAACAAGCTTTTAAGAAGTTATAAAAAAATAGATAGTCACAAAAACCGCCCAACTATCGCTATGCCGTTTGTTTTAAACACATACGAACTACTTCCTTTTTGGTATAAATTCTTTGATGAGCTAGAGCTAAATTTCATAGTTTCTAAATACCCTAAAAAAGAGATAGTTTTCAAGTCATCCCAAAGTGTGCCATCTGACACCGTCTGCTACCCAGCTAAAATTTCTCACGCTCATATTTATGATTTACTAGAAAAAAAGCCTGATATTATTTTCTATCCATGTATGAGCTACAACATAGATGAGCAAATTTCAGACAACCACTACAACTGCCCTGTTGTGGCGTATTATCCAGAGCTTTTAGCAGCGAATATTAGCGGACTAAAAGATGTGAAATTTTCATATCCACATATTAGGATAGATGATATCAAGTTTTTTATAAAGACAATGAAGCCTGAACTTGAAAGCCTTGGTCTTAAATTTAGAAAAAACAAGCTTGAAAATGCCGCAAAAAAGGCAAAAAAAGAGCTAAAACTCTATAAACAAAAAGTCCTTGATGAAGGAGAGAAGATTTTAGAGTTCATAAGCTCTAGCAAAAGCGAGGCGATAGTCTTAGCATGCCGTCCTTATCATATAGATAAACACCTAAATCACGGCATCGATAAATACCTCGTCAGTCTAGGTTTTGCGGTTTTAACAGAAGATAGTCTGCCACTAGAAAAACCAAAAACAACTGTTTTAAACCAGTGGACTTATCACGCTAGGATGTATAGTGCTGCAAATTTTGTAAACAGATATCAAAACCTAAATTTAGTCCAACTTGTTAGCTTTGGGTGTGGGCTAGACGCTGTAACTAGCGATGAAGTAAGAGATATATTAAGAAAAAATGATAAACTTTATACTCAGATAAAAATAGATGAGATAACAAATTTAGGTGCTGTGAAAATCAGACTTAGAAGTTTAAAAGCCACTATCGAAGAGAAGAAAAATCAAGAAATTTTAAAAGCCAGAAAAGAAAAATGTGAAAAACAAGAGTCTGAAAAAGAAGAATGTGAAATAACAAAATGCGAAAAAACTAAAAAAGAGGAAACCCATGTTTGCTAAATTTGAACCACAGATGAAAGAGACTCACACTATCCTAATCCCTTCCATGATAGAGCCACATTTCGAGCTTATGGCTGAAATTTTAAGGGGCGAGGGATACAAAGCCGAAGTTTTAGGTGGTAAAAAAGAGGACATCTCAAAACATGGGCAACTAGCAGTTCATAACGATATGTGCTACCCTGCCATCTTAGTCATAGGACAGTTTTTAAATGCTCTAAAAAGTGGCGAGTATGACTCCAAAAAAGTTGTGCTTATCATGACTCAAACGGGTGGCGGATGTAGGGCGAGTAACTATATATTTTTATTAAGAAAAGCTCTAAATGATAGCGGTTTTGGTTATGTACCGGTAATTTCACTAAACTTTAATAAGCTTGATGAAAACGCTTTTTATCTCTCAAAAAAGGTACTTATAAAGCTGATTTTAGCTGTGTTTTACGCAGACCTTTTTATGACACTTTTTAATCAGTGCATTAGCTATGAGGTAAAAAAGGGCGAGACTAAAAGAGTATCTTTTGAGTGCCTAAACGTCCTGCTTCCAAAGCTAAACTCAAAAGAGATTTATAAATTTAGAAAAAACATTAAATTTATACTCTCAAGCTTTCAAAAAATAGAGCTTAACAGGTCGCAAAAAAAAGTTAGAGTTGGTATAGTTGGTGAAATTTATATGAAATACTCATCCCTTGGAAACAACAACCTAAATGAGTATCTCATCAGCGAAGGTGCGGAAGTTCTAAATACAGGGCTTATGGACTTTTTCTTAACTTCTATCTATCACAACATTTACGATAAGGAAATTTACGGCTTTTTATCAGCAAAATACTATAAATCAAGAGTTTTTGCCTTTGTTTTAGAAAGTATGCAAAAAGTTTTGATACGCTTAACCAAAAAAGCAGGGTTTGAACCAGCAACTCCGTATAGCAAGGTAAGAAAAGCAGCCAAAGGCTACATAAGTCACGGCGTTAAAATGGGTGAAGGGTGGCTACTAACTGCTGAGATGGTAGAGTTTATACAAAAAGGCGTGGATAACATCATCTGTGCCCAGCCGTTTGGGTGTTTGCCAAATCACGTAATCGCTCGTGGAATGATAAGAAAAATAAAAGAAAAACACGAGAGTGCAAATATCTGCTGTGTGGACTATGACTTTAGTGAAAGCTCTGTAAATCAAGAAAATAGAATAAAACTGATGCTTTCAAATGCCAAAAGACAGATGAGTTTATAAATTTTATACTGTAATTAAAACTTCTAAAAAGTAAAAACCTTAAAGCCCAAAAAGAGCTATAAGGTTTTATTTCTTATCTGTGTAAAGTGAGTTGTGCCAAAATGAAAAGCCAACCAAAGCCGCTCCTGAGATGATGTGAGCGTTTTTTGAAAGCTTACTTTTTAGGGAAAATGATGTTAAAACCAAAGTTCCCATAGAAAGTGTCATTCCTATCTTAGCAAGTTCTTTTTTAGTAAAATCATCAAGCAGCGGTTTTTTCTTCTCTTCTTTTAAAGCTTGGCTTGGTTGTTTCTTTGTTGCTTCCTGTTTTAACCCCTCTTGCTTCAACTCTTTTTGCTCTGTTTTTTCTTGCTTCTTCTCTTGCTTTTCTTCGTTCAAATTTCTCTTTTGATCTTGTAACTGTATCATATGTCATCACCGTTGTTGCAGCAAATAAAACTGTGTTTAAAATAAAAAATGGCATTTTCAATCCTTATATAATGATATTTGGTATCATTATACATTAAAAACACTTTCTTAATGCTGAATTTTAACACCTTTCATTGAATTTAGTAAAAGCCCTATCGTTGTACCGTTATGTAAAAACGCTGTAGCTATCGGACTAAGTCTGCCTAACGTCGCACCTAGTAAAATTCCTGAGTTTATAGCAACTGTTGCTTTAAAGTTTCTATCTACTAAATTTAGAGTTTTATTAGCTAACTCTTTTACCATAGCAACCGCGTAAATATCATCCCTTAAAAGACTCACATCAGAAACTGCCCTTGCTATATCAGCACCTCTTTTCATACTGATACCAACATTTGCCTTACTTAAAGATGGAGCGTCATTTATCCCATCCCCACAAAACACAACTTTTCTACCGCTTTTTACAAGCTCATCTATAACCTCTGCTTTGCCTGTTGGACGCATATTTGCATATACTTTGTCAATGCCAAGCTCGTTTGCTACTTCGTTAGCCTTCTCTTCGATATCTCCTGTTAACATGATAATCTCTTTTGCTCCTAAACTTTTTAGCTTAGAGATGGTTTTTTTAGCACTACTTCTTATCTCATCTTTCATAGTTATGATGCCCAAAAGCTTTTTATCGTATCCGATATATAAAAGAGTATATCCACTATCTATTTGAGTTTTTATCTCATCTCTAAAAGGCTCAAATGAGATTTTCTCATCATCTTCTAAAAAGTGCCTACTTCCGATAACCACTTCTTTACCATCAAACTCAGTTTTAAGCCCATGAGCTACGATAAACTCAACTTCACCGTGATGCATATGTTCAAAGCCTTTGTTTTTTGCCGCACTTACAACTGCTTCGGCTATTGGGTGGAAATAGTGCTCTTCCGCACTCGCTGCTAAATTTAGCACGCTTTCTTTGCTCCACTTCTCATCAAAGCTTATCACATCTACAACTTCTAAAATCCCTTTTGTAATCGTTCCAGTTTTATCAAAAACAAAAGTATCAGCTTTAGCTAACTCTTCCAAGGATTTTGCACCTTTTATTAGGATTCCCTCTCTTCCAGCTTTTGCTATGCTTGATTTAAAAGCAACTGGAGTAGCTAGCTTTAAAGCACATGAGTAATCAGCCTGTAAAACAGAAGCCACGCTTGCCATATCTTTGTTTAGAAAATATGCAAGTCCAGCTAGAGACAAAGTTATAGGCACTAGCTTATCAGCTAACTCTTCTGCCTTTTCGCCTACGTTTGAGCGTTCATTGAGTGAGTTTTGGATATATTTTCTAATCCTTTCAGTACTCGTATCAGCACCTGTTTGCTCAGCCCAAATTTTTATCTTACCATCTTCTACGACAGTTCCACTCATCGCTCTATCACCGTGCTTTTTGTTGATACTTGTTGCCTCGCCTGTCATGGACGCTTCATTTACACTAGCACTTCCGTCTATGATATACCCATCAACTGCGATAGTCTCACCAGCTCCTACTACAACGATATCGCCAACTTTTATCTCATCTGTTGGTTTTTTTATAAGCTCAACTTTACCATTAGCACTCTCTTCAACCCAAGCACTCTCAACTCCAGGTTTTGCTAAAGCTTTTATCAAGTCATCGCTTTTATGGGTTGTAGTCTCTTCCATATATTCGCCGATATTTAGAAGCAAGTTTGTGCTATTTGCTGCTAGATAATCGTTTCTTGATAGGGAAATTCCAACCGCCATAGCTTCTAAAACTTCAGATGTAAGCCCACTGCTAAGAAGCTCTTTTAAACCATCTTTTAAAAGCGGATAAGCTGCAACTAAGCTAATTATGCTATTTGCGTTATTGTTATCTATAAAAGGCATTAAAGCAAGTGCCGCCCCAGCTCTATAAATAGGGGCTTTACTTACCTCATCAACGCTTTTTAACTTTGGAACTTCTAAATTTGAAATTTCATCTAAAATAGAGCTATAACTATCTAAAATATAGATAATCGTCACGCTTTGGATAGCCTTATTCACTCTAACGCTTTTAACACCATCTATGTTTGAAACTCTTTCTATAAAAGCCCCGACATCACTATTTTTATCAAGACCTGAGTGGATAAATCTAACTCTATTTTTGCTTTTATGAACTACTTTTAGATTAGCCTTCGGCTTCAATTTCTGCTTTTGCATCTTCAAATCTCTCTTTTAGCTCCTCAGTTCCAGCCTCAAAAAGCTTTCCAACTCTAACAACTGATTTAAATATAGCTTGTTGGGCTTTTTCATTTGTTAGGATGTAGGCAGCACCCGCTCCAAGTAGTGCTCCTTGGATAAAGTTGCTATAGCTGAAATTTGGAAAAAGAACAGAGTTTGTGCTATTCTCCACCGCTTTATCTAATGTAATACTATTTTTTTCTTCTACTTTTTTAATGTATGGATTTGTCATTTTACCTCTTTTACTTCTACTTTTTTAGTTTTTAATATTTTCTCAGTTGCTATGATAAGTCCAGCACCCAAAGCTATATCAACACCAGCTCTTAGATAATCTCTTTGAACTAACTTGTTTGATGCACTTATTGAAAGATATGCTGCTATGCCACCTTGAAGTGCAAATTTAGAGATATTTTTTACTTTTGTAGCTGTGTCGTTATCTTTACCATAAAACTCAAAAGCCGCCGCACTCATACCGCCAAATAACGCTCCACTTATAAAGTGATCTGTTGGCAGTCTGCTAGTTGAAGTTTTAAACATCATTTAGCTTCCTTTTTGGTAGTGCTTTTTGGCTCTGCTTTAGCTGGCTCTGCTTTGGTTTCTGCTTTTGGCTCTTCTTCTTTGCATTCAGTTTTAGCTTCTGTTTTAGCCTCTACTTCTTTACACTCAGCCTCTTTTGCCTCTACACATTCAGGGCACTCATCTTTTTTACTTTTGCAAACTTTTTCTTTAGCATCACTTGCTAAATCTTTTCCTTTTTCAACTCCGCTTACAATACTTTCTTTGATTTTATCTTTGTTATTATAAGCTACAACTAACCCTGCACCTACTGCTAAACCTGCTACAAAAACTGGAATTGGCATAATTTTACTCTCCCTTTTTTAAAATTTGATTTATAAAAACACCGCCTAAAGCACCTACTAACGCCCCCGAAACAAACGAAAAACTTGGGTTTTGAAGTATGCTATTTACATCATCAACCGTCGCTGTTCCACTGCTAAACTTATCAAAACTATCTTTTAAGCTTTTTAGCTGATTTAAACCCATATCATTTGGATTTAGATGTTTGTCATATTTATAGTTTTGAGATTGCTTGCTCTCGCTACTTTCATCTTCGTGGCTTTCTTTGTCTGTCTTTGCTCCCTCTAGTGAGCCTTTTAAAGCCTCTTTATATTCATTTACAGAAGTTGCCCAAATTCTAAAATATAGGTCTTTTAAACCCTCATTTTCCTCATTTGCTGCTAACTCGCTGTATAGTTTCTCGCCTCTTATCTCGTAAGATAGAGCTGTGAAGATAGCATCTTTCTCATCTTTTATATTTGAAAAGTCAAAGCCCTCTTTTTTAGCTTCAAACTCCACATCTTTGGCATTTTTTAGTAGGTTTAAACCAGCCCCTTTTATCGCTAAAATTTGACCAAAAACTGGGTTTTCAAATTTAGATGCAAAGTCACTATACATCGCTATCCCTTCTTCTTCGTAAGAAACAGCTTTTCCTAAACTCATGCACTCTCCTTTATAAGTTGATTAAATTTCACAACCGCCTCATCTGCGTTTTTGCCATTTAGCAAATCATCCCAAAAGCTTTTTGGCAAAATTTCACTATCATACTCGATGGTAACAGAGGCGACTTTTTTATTAACCTTAACGTTTTTTATACCGCTAAAGTTCTCAATGGCTGACTTGATTTCATGCCCGTAACTTTCTATCTCAGCTTTACTAAAGCCATTTAGTTCTTTTTTTATAGACGGGCTAACTCTTACTCTAAGCCTGCCGTTAATGTGATGGATTAAAGAGCAGTATGAGATGACTCTTAAAACATCTTTGGTTGTTATTTCCACTAAATTTATCCTTTCATTATAATTTCGCGAACGATTATTACGTAGCAAATTTTAAATTTGACTTAAAAACTTTTGAAACTCATTATCATATTTTATGCTTTTTCTTCTTTGATGTCTTCTATTTCATAGGTTTTATCATCTATTTTTACCCTACTTGAGTTACCTAAAATAAGCGATGTATGCCCTATATGAACAAGCCCTGCCCCAGCTGGCGTGATCCTACCAAAGAACGCTAAAATAGAACCGATTATATTTGTAGATGTTCCTATATGGTAGTTTTGATTAGCCACTTTTAGAGCAAACTGGCTTAAATCATAAAGCCTTACGATGTC
The DNA here is from genome assembly GCA_012519705.1 of Campylobacteraceae bacterium. GTDB lineage: Bacteria > Campylobacterota > Campylobacteria > Campylobacterales > Campylobacteraceae > Campylobacter_B. The sequence continues at coordinate 9,799 of JAAYPR010000051.1, read as the reverse complement.
TAGTGGGTCTGAGTTTGTTATAGCTATATTTGAGACTTGAACGGCCGCCTTACTTCCACCACTTGCAAAAGAGATCCCTATATCAGCTTTACTCATAGCTAAGGTGTCATTTACGCCGTCCCCTATCATCACGACACGCGACTCTTTTGAAAGCTCTTCAACGATTTTTGCTTTTTCATCAGGCATAAGGTTTGGATAAACAGCGTCAAATTCAAACTCTTTTGCAAACTCATTTGCTACTTTTTCATCATCGCCAGTTAGTAAAACTATCTTTTTAACACCGCGTTTTTTAAGCTCTAAAATAGCCTCTTTACTACCATCTCTAACTTTATGGATGATAGAGACAGCTCCTGCAAATTTTGAGTTTTTAGCTAGATAGACTACGGTGTTATGAGAGTTTTCTTTTATAAATTTCGAGTTTGCTGGAACTTTGACGCCTAAATCTTGGATAAATTTCTTGCTTCCTAAAGAGTAGCTGTTTCCATCAATACCGCACTCAACACCAAGTCCTATGATGTTACATACAAGAGCGTCATCTTTTGGCGTATAACCCAAATCATCGCAGTATTTTAAGATAGCTTTTGCTATCGGATGAGTGTTTTTGTGCTCTAAATTTGCTAAAACTTGCAAAAACTCATCTTCTTTTAAATTTGTATAATGCCCTACAACTTGCGGCTCTGTAGTCGTTAAAGTTCCTGTTTTGTCAAAGCAAAACACATCAGCCTTGCTTACGTTTTCTAAATACTCCCCGCCTTTGATTAAAATACCACTCTTAGCTGCACTTGCTATAGCTGAACTAACTGCCGAACTTGCCGCTAAAATCGTAGCACACGGGCAACTCATCACTATCATAACACTAAAAGCATTTGCAAAAGAGCCAGTTAGTAAAAGCGTAGAGATAGTTAAAAATGTCCCAAGTCTTAGAACTTTTCTAGCAAGCTGGTCTGCCATAACTTCGCTTGGGGATTTTAAACTAAGATATTTTTCAACATCATTTACAACTCTTGAGATATAAGTTTCATCGCCAACGGCTAAAACTTTAACATAAATTCTCCCCTCTTCAACTATGGTGTTTGCAAAAACCTCATCATCTTTTTTCTTATGAATCGCTTGGCTGTGTCCGTTTATAATGGACTCATTTATTAGTGCATCACCTTTTATGATAACCCCATCTACTGGGATTTGCTCCCCGCTTACAAAAACAGCCGTGTCGCCCTTAGCAACATCTTCTAAATCTATCTCAATTTCAATCTCATCTCTTAAAACAAAGAGTTTTTTCTTCTCCATTTTGATAAGGTTTTTTATCTCGGTTCTTGATTTATTTGCTAGATACTCTTCAAAAAGTTTTGATGCTCTAAGGATGTAGATAACTTCAAACGCCGCACCTATCTCGCCACCAAAGATGGCTAGTAGAAGTGAAAATGACATAAATGTTTCAAGTGTGAACTTTTTATTTACGATGTCGTTTTTAGCGTCATTTAGAAGCGGGAGTGCTGCTATAACGCTAACGCTTCCTAGAAAAATATTCCCAGCCACACTAAAAGCGGTGTCTAAAATATGCTCTTTTACAAAGACAACAACCGCTACAACGCTTAAAAATCCAAACTCTAAAAGTCTAAGCCTAAAGCTTTTTGGGTTATATTTTTCGATGTGACAACTACTACAGATATCACAGCTTTTATTTGAGGTGATATTTTCTAAAATTTGCTCTTTTTTAGTGTGAAAAAGTAAGTTTATCTCTTCTAAAATTTCATCTAAACTTACAACGCTACTATCGTAGTTTATAATGAGCGAGTTACAGGCTGAGTTCATTCTCAAAGCCACTACCTTATCACTCAAAAGCTCTTCTAAAACCCCGTAATTTCCATCTTGAAAAAGAGATGATTTTAACCTAACTCTGTTTTTTATATTTGATTTTATTGTGATTGACATTTTTTACAAATCCCTTCTAATAGCAAGATATGCCCACTAAGGTTAAACCCGTGTTCTTTTGCAATATTTTGTTCTATTTCTATAATTTTTTCATCCATAAACTCAACTATCTTCCCACACTCCGTACAGTATAAATGGTCATGCCTAAGTCCTGCGTCAAGCTCATACTTGATAACTCCATTTATATCCATACTTTTTATGAAGCTACACTCTTCAAGCAGGTTTATAACTTGATAAATAGTGCTTTGGCTAATGGGTGTTTTTTGCGTTTTTTCATAGAGAGCTTGAATTTCATTAACACTAAGATGTTTGTTGTAAAAAAGAATTTTTGCAACTTCATAGCGTGGGATGGATGTTTTCTTGCCTTCTCCAAAGACAATGTTTATAAATTTGTTAAAAGTTCTATTTTTATCTTCCATTTTAAATTCACTCGTTTTAATTTTCATTATTTTATATAGCTTTTATATATTGATATCTACAATCAAAATTTATACAAAGATTATACATAAATATCTCTTAAATGAAACTAAATATAAAGTGAGTTTTAATATCAATTTGAATTTAAAAAAGGGGTGTATTAATTAAAGATTTTTTTGTTATAAATATGTTATTTTAATGAATAAAAAGAAGTTTTAATTTTAAAGAAGATGAGAGTTTATCTTTTCTCTAAACTCTCATCTTTGTGTTCTATGATTTCAAAATAAGTATCTAGCTTTTCTAAATGCTCTTTTACTAAACTCGGCTCTACATCCCAAAAGTAAGCACTTATCCCGCAATCACTTGATAAAAACCTAGGCGTTGGTGTTAGCTTAACTTTTATGTTTTTCTCTTTTAAAACACTCTCAACCATAAAAGCTGCTGCTGTTGTAGCAAAAAGTATATATCCGCTATCCATTTAAATCCTTTGCTAAATTTCTCTCAAAACAGAAACCAAACTTTCCATCTCTTCTAAGGTTGTAAAGTACCCCGGACTTACCCTAACTGCCCCATCTGGCGAAGTACCATAAAACTTATGTGTGCCTGGGTTACAGTGAAGTGAGGCTCTAACACAAAAGCCCTTTTCATTAAGCTTAAGAGAAATTTCACTTGGACTAAGCCTTTCATGAGTAAAGCTTAAATTTCCTATCGTTTCATAGCTTGGCGGAACTTCTAAAATTTTAAACTCACTCATTTTTAAAAGCTCACTTCTTAGAAACTCCCTAAGCTCCCTTTCATGGTTTATAATCTCATCTTTTTTTAGACTATTTATAAACTCTATCCCAGCTTTTACAGTAGCGATTCCATGAGCGTTTAAAGTCCCAGCTTCAAGCATATCAGGCATAAAGTTTGGATGAATTTCATGCTCAGATTTACTTCCAGTACCGCCTTGCATAAGTGGTTTTATCTTTGAGATGTCAAATTTATCACTTAAGGCTATAAATCCAGTTCCTTGAATGCCATAAAGCCCCTTATGCCCACTAGCACAAACTATATCAGTATACTTTGTAGATATATCCAAAACCCCAGCACTTTGAGCAGCGTCAAGTATGGTAGTAGCACCATTTTCTTTAGCGAGTTTAAAAATTTCATCTACTGGAAGTATCATGCCTGAGACGTTATTAGCGTGAACTAGGATAACAACATTTGCACCTTTTAAGCTTTCTTTAACGTCAACCAAATGTCCAAATTTATCGGTTTTCAAAACTCTTATTTCTATACCATCATAAGCGTTTAAAACTCTTTTTACAGAGTTATGTTCAAAGGGTGAAGTCACCACGACATCGCCCTTTTTAACAACGCCTTGGATGGCTAAATTTAGAGCGTGAGTTGCATTTAAAGTAAAGGCTACATTCATTGGATGCTTGATGCCAAGCATATCCGCTAAGCTTTTTCTTGCTTCAAATACAACTCTACCGCTATCTATAGACATCGCATGACCGCTTCTGCCAGCATTTGCACCACAATTTTGCATAAAGTCTAAAAGTGCGTTTTTCACACACTCTGGCTTTGGGTAAGTAGTAGCGGCATTGTCTAGATAGATCACGGCTTTTCAAACCTTAGCGTTACGACGCCGTTACTCTCTTCTTTGCTAACAAGAGCATACCCTTGGCTTTTTGCCATTCTTTGAGTGTTTTCAACAGCAGCTCCAACGCTAACTTTTATCTCTATCTCTTTTTCGCCAGTGTCAATAGCGTTTTTTATCCTAATAACCGGTTCTGGACAAGAAAGTCCTATCGCATCCACACTTATCATCTCTTACTCCTTAACTCTAGCACAAAAGCCTAAAACCAAACAAAAAATTAGCCCTATAATAGTCGCATGTGCACCATACGCCCCAATCCCTGCTCCACTTGAAGCAAGTGAGAAGTTATGAGCAACAGCAGCCCCAACTATCATCCCGAAAATAAACACCCCAGCGTCCGCGTCGCCTTCGCTACTTAGAGTTAGCTGTCTTCCTGGGCACCCTCCTGCTAAGGCAAACGCCATACCGCTTAACATCATACCAAGGAAGTTCCAAACCGCGTCATTGTGAGCGACTGGTTGATTAACAAAGCCCACATTTATCTGTCCTAGGACTAAATTTGTAACTAAAACCCCAACAAATAGAGCTAAAACTCCTTGAAGCAAGTGAGTATCTCTAAACAAAACTGTATCTCTAAAGGCAGCTATCGTGCAAAATCTTGATCTTTGGATTAAAACCCCTATGATTAGTCCAGCACCTAGCGATATAGCCACGCTTGCATGCATACTTCCTGGACCTTTTTGCGAGAAGAAAATAGCTCCATTTTCGGCAAAGCTAAACTTTGTTAAAAGAAAGAAAAGTAAAACAGCCATAAAAATAGGCATTAGTAAGCCTTCAAATTTGCTCACGCTTCTACTTCTTCCAAGGCTATAGCCTCTTTTTAGAAACTGTATAGCTACAAATACGCCTGTAAAAAGCCCTAAAAGCCCAGCAATAGCGGTTAAATCCCCACTACCTAGCCTTATCCACGCCCTCCACGGACAACCTAAAAACACTAACGCCCCAATGGTTGCAAACATACCTAAGAAAAATCTCATCAAAGGCGACGAACCACCACGCGGACGAAACTCTTTAAACAAAAGTGCTGAAGCAAAAGCACCAAGCACAAGCCCTATAATCTCAGGTCTTAGATACTGAACGATAGCCGCTCTATGAAGCCCTAACGCACCGCTTATATCTCTTAGAAAGCACGCACCGCAAAAACCCATATTTCCTGGGTTTCCAAGATACATAAGAAGCGAAGCGATAACGCCTATGATAAGTCCTGAAACAACTGGTAAAACTGAAATTCTCATAAGATTTCCTAAAAATAATCTACGCTAGCCTAGCGTTTGTGGACTCTTATTATACACAAAAGTTGATGAAATTTAACTTTGTTTTACTTTAATTTAAAAATAAATTTATTATTAAGATATAATTTTATAAATAAAAAATAGAAGGATTATTATGGAAAAAAGTTTTTTACTAGACATGGGAGCTACTTATGAGCAGTAACAGCGTCTCAAAAATGGCAACCATAACGGTTCTTTCACTTTCACTTACTACTGTGATGGCAGCAGCGGCTATCGCCCCAGCGTTAGGGATGATAGCGAGACATTTTAGCGGTCATGATACGATTTTAATCTCTCAAATAGTCTCAGTTCATAGCATTTTCATCATTTTTAGCACATTTTTCTTTAGCTATTTGGCTAAATTTTTTAACACTAAAGATTTAGCTATGCTTGGTCTTACACTTTATGTCATCGGCGGAGTTGGGGCTGCTTTTGTGGATAATATCTATGTGATTTTAGCTTTAAGGGGCGTTTTAGGACTTGGAGTTGGGCTTATCCAGCCACTCTCAACCGCACTAATCGCTTATCTTTACGATGATAAAGAAAAAGTTAAACTTCTTGGCTACTCATCATCGGTTTCAAGTTTTATGGGGCTTATCGCGGCACCGCTTTCGGCGTATTTAGCGGCGATTTCATGGAACTATAGCTTTTATATCTACTTGCTAGGGCTTGTGATAGCTATTTTCGTGCTACTTTTCCTACCTAGAGTAATGCTAAGGAAAAAATCAAACGTGGAGATTTCAAAAGTAGAGATAACCAAGCAAATTCACCCGTTTATAATCGGTGTGTTTTTATCTATGCTAGTTTTCTACTCATTTCCAACGAATTTTTCTATCGTAATGGCTGAGAGAATGGAGCCTAAATATATCGGTGTTTTGATGGGGTATCAGCATCTTTGCGTTATCATTGTAGGGATTGTTTTTTCAACTATCTTACAAAAACTTGGCAAAAAGGCAAAGTTTTTATTTGCACTATTTTTTGCACTTGGGTTTTTATCACAGTATTTAGCTACAAATTTTGTTCACGTCTTTTTAGGGCTTACATTTGTGGGACTTGCTCAAGGCTTTATGATGCCGTTTATGATGTCATCTGTTGGGCTAAAAGTAAGCAAACCAAACATGGCAGTTGCGATGGGGATGATGAGCACATCCTTGTATCTAGGGCAGTTTTTAAACCCATATATCGCTAAAATCATTCAAACTATTTTTGGGCTTGAGCCTGGAGTTTCTGCATTTGGAATGAGCTTTGCGTTTAGTTTGATTTTGTTTATTTGGATGTTTTATGTAGATAAATTTAGGTAAATTTAGGTAACATAGCGTCATTTATATGTCAAGGAAGCTTATGAAACAAACTTTGATAGAAGAAGATGTTTTGATACTAGAAAACAAATGTATCGCCGATGATGTCTATAAAATGACGCTTAAGTCTAAAAACTCGCACCTTTTAAACGCTGGTCAGTTTGTGAATTTGAAGATAAGAAATTTCTATTTAAAAAGACCGATAAGCGTTTGCGAAGTTGGAAGTGAGAGCTTTACCATCATCTATAAAATTTTTGGTGATGGCACGAAAGAGCTAAGTCACTATAAAGCAAATGAAAAAATAACCATAAATTTACCGCTTGGAAATGGTTTTAAAATTCACAAAGAGCTTAAACAAGTGCTTTTAATAGGTGGCGGGGTTGGAGTTCCGCCACTTTATGAGCTGGCGAAACAATACACAAATTTAGGCGTTGAAACTGTCGCTGTGCTTGGCTTTAGAAGCAAGGGCGATGTGTTTTTAGAAGATGAGTTTAGAAATTTAGGTGTTAGCACTTTCATCGCAACCGATGATGGAAGTTACGGCTTTCATGGAAATGTGCTAAGTTTGATAAAAGAAAAAGACATTAACATAGATTTCGCTTACGCAGTCGGTCCAAAGCCGATGTTAAAGGCAGTTCAAAACGCTTTTAAAAAAGGCTATATCTCACTTGAAGAGAGAACGGGGTGTGGCTTTGGTGCCTGTATGGGATGCGTGTGCAAAGACAAGGACGGCAACTCTTACAGAGTCTGCTATGAGGGACCTGTGTTTGAGATGGGAAAGGTCGTGCTATGATAAAACTTCCTGGACTAAATTTAAAAAACCCTATAATCCCAGCTAGTGGGACTTTTGGCTTTGGTAGAGAGTTTGCAAAACTTTATGATCTAAACATTTTAGGTGGTATCGCTATCAAATCAGCCACCTTAAACGCGCGTTTTGGAAACGAAACACCACGTATAGCAGAAACGCCCTCGGGCATGTTAAACGCTATCGGACTTCAAAACCCTGGAGTTGATGAGATAATCAAAACCGAACTTCCTTGGCTAGCTCAGTTTGACACCGAAGTCATCGCAAATATCGCTGGTTCGTGCGAAGATGAGTATCTAACGGTCATAGAAAAACTAAATGGTAACCCTGTGGTAAAAGCGTTTGAACTAAATATCTCATGTCCAAACGTAAAGCACGGTGGCATCGGACTTGGTACGACAAAAGAGCTAGCCGCAAATATCACAAATTTGTCTAAAAAAGTGGCTAAAAAACCACTCTATGTAAAACTCTCACCAAATGTCACAGACATAGTAGAAATCGCAAAAGCCGTTGAGGGAGCTGGAGCGGACGGACTGGTGTTAATAAATACCTTGGTTGGTATGAGAATAGATTTGGCTAGAAAAAAACCGCTTCTTGCAAACCAAACCGGCGGACTTAGCGGTCCAGCGATAAAACCAATCGCTATAAATATGGTCTATAAAACCTATAAAGAAGTTAAAATTCCCATCATCGGAGTTGGTGGCATAAGTAGTGCCGATGACGTGCTAGAGTTTATGATGGCAGGAGCAAGTGCTGTTCAGGTGGGAACGGCGAACTTGGTTGATCCGTTTGCATGTCCTAAAATCATAGCTGATTTGCCAAATGCCCTGCAAAAATATGGCTTTAATGGTATTAAAGAAGTTATAGGAGTGGCTCATGAGTAAAACTATCGTAGCACTTGACTTTTCAAGCAAAAAAGAGGCTTTGGAGTTTTTGGCAAATTTTAAAGAGCCGATTTTTATAAAACTTGGTATGGAACTGATTTATAGCGAAGGTTTTGAGATAATAGATGAGATAAAAAGTTTAAATCATCAAATTTTCCTAGACTTAAAACTTCACGACATTCCAAATACCGTTAAAAACGCTCTAAAAGCTTTGGCTAAAAAAGATGTAGATATCGTAAACGTTCACGCAGCTGGTGGGATAGAGATGATGAGAGCAGCAAAAGAGGGGCTAATGGAAGGCTTTAAAGAAAGTCCAAATTTTAATGATAAAAAACCGCCCCTTTGTATCGCTGTAACCCAGCTAACTTCAACTTCAAAAGAGACTATGAATAGTGAGATTTTAATAGATGGCGAAGTAATAGATGCTGTGAAAAAATACGCTCTAAATGCTAAAACCGCAGGGCTTGACGGGGTAGTTTGCTCGGTTTATGAGGCTAAAATCATCCATGAAATTTGTGGAAGTGAGTTTTTAACCATAACGCCAGGCATTAGAACCTTAAGCGACTCAAAAGATGACCAAAAAAGAGTGGCGACGCCTGAGTTTGCTAAAGAAATGGGGTGTGACTTCATCGTGGTTGGAAGAAGTATAACAAAAGATGAAAATCCGGTTTTAAAATACAAAATGATAGAAAATATAATGCAAGGAATTTAAGGGAGGAATTTAGTGATGGAGCAGTATAAAAAAGAGTTTATTGAGTTTATGCTAGAAAACAAGGCTTTAAGATTTGGTGAGTTTATCCTAAAAAGTGGCAGAGTTTCGCCGTTTTTTATGAACGCAGGGTGTTATAATAACGGCTTTCAGCTAATGGAACTATCCAAATTTTACGCAAAAGCAATAAAGGAAAACTTTGGTCTTGAGTTTGATACGCTCTTTGGTCCATCATATAAAGGAATTCCCCTAGCAGTTGCTACAAGTATGGCGATATATGAGCTTTATGGTAAAAAAGTAAAGTACTCATCAAACAGAAAAGAGTTAAAAGACCACGGCGATAAAGGGGCATTTATAGGCGATAATTTAACAGGCAAGCAAAAAGTCATCATCATAGAAGATGTGACAACCTCTGGAAAGTCTATAGATGAGACATTTCCGCTGATTTCAGAAAACAAAGATATAGAAGTTTTAGGACTAATCGTCTCACTTAATAGGATGGAATACGCCCACGACAGACACAAAACCGCCCTTGAAGAAATAATAGATAAATACAGCATCAAAACAGCCTCAATCGTTACTATGAGTGAAGTTATAGAGTATCTAAGAGAAAACAGACCTGAAATTTTAACCTCAAGTTTAGAGCAGAGTTTAAAAGAGTATTATGAAAAATATGGGACTAGGAAGTAGTAGTTCACAATTTTACGTTTAACAAAATTTACCACACTCGCCATTGCGAGGAACGATACATCTTAGTCTTAAAAGCTTTTGTTACACAAAAGCAGTAAAAACCTGTGCGAAGCACAGCACCTTGAACGTCGTCGGGGGATTGGGGGTT